>CAVPEX010000040.1:0-131873 GCA_963703585.1 uncultured Solirubrobacterales bacterium
AAAAAAAAAAAAAAAAAAAAAAAAAAAAAAAAAAAAAAAAAAAAAAAAAAAAAAAAAAAAAAAAAAAAAAAAAAAAAAAAAAAAAAAAAAAAAAAAAAAAAAAAAAAAAAAAAAAAAAAAAAAAAAAAAAAAAAAAAAAAAAAAAAAAAAAAAAAAAAAAAAAAAAAAAAAAAAAAAAAAAAAAAAAAAAAAAAAAAAAAAAAAAAAAAAAAAAAAAAAAAAAAAAAAAAAAAAAAAAAAAAAAAAAAAAAAAAAAAAAACTTCTTCTTCTTCTTCTTCTTCTTCTTCTTCTCCTGGCGCCATCGTCATGACCAGATCCGACGTCGCGCGCAAGCGACCGTCGCGCGAGCGTCACTCGCAGCCGGTTTCGTGCGAACTTCCGGAGCGGCAGGGCATCGCACGCCGGCATGAACGGTTACGAAGCGGCGTTCGGAGGGATCAGAGCCTGATTCGCCGCGACGGTCTTCCGTCGGTGCGCACTTCGCGCCGCGACGTGGTATGAGCGCGCCGGGAGTGCGCGCGATGAAGGACAGTTCCCGGCGGCCGCTGATCGCGTCTGCGATCCTGCTCATGTGCTTCAGCCAGGCGCCCGCGGCGCGTGCACAGGACCCCATCGACTGGCACGCCGCGTCCACCTGCGTCGACAAGGTGTGCGCAGTCGCCGGAACCGTCGCCGTCGCGGAGGATGACGGCGCGGTCATCCGTCTGTTCTTCGATGCCGAGCGGCGCGATGTCGCCGTGGTTCTGCTGCGGGCCTGGTTTACCACCTGGCCGCACTACGTCGGGCAAGAGATCGTCGCCACCGGGCACGTACAGCGATTTCGCCAGCGCACGGAAATCGTCGTGCGCACGCCCGGCGCGATCACCGTGCGCACTGGGCGAGCGGAGCACGAACCATTACCGGCGCGGGCGCGCACTAGGCCTGCGCAGGTCCTTCGCAACTGTAGTCCTGACCAGCCGCGTCTAGAGATCGCGGCCGAGGAAACGAGGTAATTCAATGGCTGTATCCAATCTCAGTAAGAAGTGGCTCATCAGCGCCGTTGGTGTACTCGCCCTGGTGGCTCTCATTGCGGCAACGAGCGCGAGTCGAAGTGGCGCGACGGAAGCGGCCTCCGCGTCTGAGACCTTTTCGGTTCTCGACCCAGGCTCCGCTGCCCGGACCTCCCTTCCGGACGGGTCCGAGGAATGGCTCGAAAGCCTCGCCGATTTCGGCGGGCCCGAGACCGTTCCCTCCGAACTCGCCGTCGCCGACTCCCCGTCGGGCGAAGCGATAGTGGTTGCGGGCTCGGCAGAAAGCCTGTGCGTCCTAAACGCGGACCTGGGTCTCAGCAACTGCGCTGATCTGGGCCTCGCGGCAACCGGCCAGGTGTACACGGCGTCCCCGGACCTCAGTGCCTCTCCGGACGGCTGCGCCGGCTGGAACGTGCTCGGCGTCATGCCGGACGGCGTCGAATCCCTCACGGTGGACGCACCTGGCGGGATAGGTCCGGCGTCGATCCCCGTCAACTCCAACGTCTACACGGCGACCCTCGCGCCGGTGCGGACGACTCTGTCAAGCGGTTCCATCAGCCTCGAAATCCCGCTCGACGAGTTCGCAGCCAGCAATACTGGCTGCTGAGCGCCGTCTGTGCGGTCGCTGCCGGCGGGGCGCCCGGGGGGGCGCCCCGCCGTTTCGCTGGGCAAAGGGAGCATTTGACCGCCCCCAGACGTATAAGGAGTAGATGGCCGAGTCAGGGGAACTGAACCCGGGAGTCGTGGCGGCGCGGAGTCCCCGCGGGGCGCGGCGCTCGGACGCCGAGTTGATCCGTGCCGTGAGGAATGGCTCTACCGCGGCGACTGAGGAACTCGTCGACCGGCACTGGGAAGCGGCGCATCGGATCGCCTTCGCGATCCTTGGCGACCCCTATCTCGCGGAAGACGTGACCCAGGAGGCGATGGTCTCGATGCTCGGGACCATCGGTCGGTTCGACACCCGCAGGGCCTTTGGACCGTGGCTGCATCGAATCGTCGCGAATCGCGCTCTCGACTCGGTTCGTGCTCGGGGGCGGCAGGAGCAGGTCACGCGTCTCGTCGCGCCGCCGGCCCCCGATGGCGGTAGCGACCCTCGCTTGGTGGAAGCGCTGGGGGAGCTGCCGCCGGACCAGAGAGCGATTGTCGTCCTGCGCCATGTCGCTGGCTACGGAACGAACGAGATAGCCCGCATGCTCGGTCTTCGCCGCGGGACCGTTGGCTCGCGGCTGCGGCGTGGCCTGGATCAGATGCGAAGGGATATGGAGGCACACGATGGATGAGATCACCCTGATCGACCGCCTCGGCGCGCTTCAGCCGCCGGAGCCCGAGCTCGCTAAAAGCCGCGCTCTCGCGGCAGTCCCGGCGCGGGTCCAAGCGGCTCGCGCCGGCCGGGACGATCGCACCCGGCGGTTCTGGCCGCGCCTGGCAACCGTGGCCGCAGTGGGCCTGGTCGTTCTCGTCAGCTGCTCGCTTCTGACTTCGCCTGGCAAGGCCTTCACCACGTGGGTCGGCGACCGGCTCGGGCTCGGGGAGCCCGGCGGGCCCCCGGCCCTGGAGTCCCTGCACCGCCACGCGATGATGGGCACGAGTGGGGAGGGTCAGCCAGCGTACGTTCTCCTGCGCGGTCCCGGGCCGCTCGGAGGTCACTACGAATTCATCACCTATCGGACGCCACCAGAAACGGGCGGTCAATCCCCGACGGATGACACCCGCTGCTTCCAGCTCGAGTTCCCGGAGGCCGGAAACCTCTTCCAAGCCGGATGCGGGCTCCCTCCCGCGGACGACGGATTGCTGTTCGAGGGCGTCGGCGGCAATTCCGCCCCTGGTCGCAGCTACCAATTCGCAAGCGGTCGGGTCAGCGAGAACGTCGCGTCGGTGGAATTCGAGGTCGACGGCCGGACGTTCCCGGTCGAACTCCGATCGGTCCCCGCCGATCTGATCGAACGATTCGACTTCCCCCGGTCCTTCAAGTTCTTCATCGTCTTCCTCGATAGAGATCTCCGCGCCGGCAAGGTAACCGTCACCGCTCGCGACGCAGCAGGCGACCAGGTGGCAAGCGACACTTCGACCCTGCTCGGCGCATCTGTGATCCAGCCTTAGAGACAGGTCTCATCTCGGTCGCAGGGCGACGCGAATGACATCGTGCGGCAGGCGGGCGAACCGTCCTCGCGAATACGCATGAGGTCGTTGCAGAGATCTACGCGATGCTGGAAAGACCGGAAAGCCTCCGTGGCTGCATCTGGAGGTCTATGAACTCGTGAGGAGGGTAGCGGGATGGAACCAATGAGCCTGCCGGCCGGATACCTTCTGCCCGAGGGCACGACGATGGCGGATGTTCGCCAGCTCGATCAGGAATTGCTCGCGAGTGAGGGCCTTGAGGTGCAGGGTCTCCAGGCCGAAGGAGGCCACCAGGAGACTTCTCCCAAGGAGAAGTAGCACCGGAGAACGTGCGTTAGCGCGGGACTAGATCGGTCCGCGCTCGCGCAGCTGCCGGGTGAAGCTCTCCAGGTAGGGCGAGTCGTCCTGGGCGCCATCGTTGATCGCGATTCCGGCGAATTGCAGATCGGGGCGGACTTCTTCCGCGAGGGTTCGCGCCTCGCTGGAGAGCATGTAGTCACTCAGTCCGTCGTGGGCCGGGTCGGCGAGCCAGCGGAGGACCTTGCGGTAGGCGGCGAAGAGCTGGGGCCAGTCCTCGTGCCGGGGGAGTTGGTCGACCTCGAGGAACCGCGCCCAGCGGTCCCGGGGAGCGGAGAAGCGCTGTTCGTTGCCGACCTCAAAGGCGTTCAGGGCGCCGGCGGCGCCGAGTGAAGCCACTGCCTCCTGGGCGTTTCGCTTCGTGTACGCGGTGGAGGCGGCGATCGCCTGGGCGTTGACCCGCGGCGCCTCGATGGTCAGGAGGACTCGCATGGCCTCTGCCCGGGCGCCGATGCCCAACAGCAGGCGGAGGCGGAAGGCGAAGTTGATCGGGAGCAGGACGTTGGGAGCCTGGGACTTCCCGGAGGGCCCGGACTTCGCCTTCACGAACCCCTGCGCGAGGAACGCCGGGTCGGGATCGGCGACCGGCAGCTGCGAGTTGCGGAAGAAGGGCTCCGTGTCGGTCGGTCCTCCTGCCCGTGCCCGTGCCTCCAGACGCGCTCGCCGCCGGTGCTCGCCGAGCCATCCCACGACGGCCTCGACCAGGGCGCGATCGGCCTCGTCGCGGGCCAGGTTGCGCAGGCGCTGGATGCTGACCAGTCGCTCGTTCACCACCAGCCAATCCAGCACCTCGTCGAAGAGGCGGGGCTCTTCGCGCCCGACCTCGAAGCTCAGCAGGAGGAGCGCCTCGGGATCCGCCGCCCAGCGATCGCTGCCCTCGGCGGCTGCCAGGACACCCATCTGCGCCCACTGGCTCCAGAGGAAGGAGGCCAGTCGACTCTGCAGGTCGTGCCTAGCTTCCGAGATCGACATCGCCGACTCCCGGCCAATCGGTCAGCTGCCGCTTCGCTTGCGATGTCTGACGTCTCGAAGAGAGATCATCAACATCTGGGTATATCTCGGCGTCAAACCTCGGAGATCTCAACTCAGCTGCCGCTCGTTCTCGACGACGAGGTCGGCCGGAAACTCCAGCAGCCCATGGAGATGGGTTTCCAGTTCCTCAAGGCTCATGAACCCGTCGAGTCCATCGCCGACGTAGTCCGCATAGAGGGCTCGATCGGGCATTCCGTTGCGGACTGCCTCATCGATGTCGTCGCCGACCCCGACGCTCAGCCGGCCGTGACGGTAGCGCGCGTAGACCGCCCGCCCCTCCTCTAGAGTCCCCTCCCACTGGGATGGGCACGCGATGGATGTTTTCTTCAACACCACCAGCTTCGGAAGTCCGTTCACACCGACTATCGTTGCAGACAAAACCTTCTGTTGCTACTCGTTCCGAAAAGATGGCAATGACCGCCGACAGCAATCGCTCTCCCGCCGCCGAGATGATGGACGAAGCAATCGATCTCGCGATCGAAGGCCACTCGTCCTATCCGGAGCGCGCTGCGTTTGTCGACGCCGACACTCCCTCGGCCGGCCACGACATCGAGCGCGCTGCGGATGAAGGCCTTTCGGTCGTCCTTGTGTCAGCGGACGGCGGCACCCGTGTCCTCGAGCCGGAGTACGGCAGGACCGCGAGTGGCAAGCTGATAACGAACGACCTAGTCGATGAGCTGGCTCCGAAGGCTGAAGCTGGTTTCGACGTTGAGGGGACGACCTCGTTGGGCGGACACCTCCCGCCCAGGTTCGTGCCAGGGACGATCCATGAGGACGACTACCATTTTCAAACGATGAGAGTCGTTGACGAGACCTTGATTGCCGAGGCGGGACGCCGCTTGGCTGCCGCTGCCCCCGATGCGCAGGTGATCCTGTTCGGTTCGCACGCCCGAGGGGAAGGAGGTCCGCATAGCGATGTCGACTTCCTCGTCGTCGAGCCTGAAGTTTCCAACGAGGCCGAGGAGTCGGTGCGTCTGCACCGGACTCTGCGGGATCTGCGGCTGCCGGCCGACGTGATCGTCGTCAGCCGGGACTACGCCGATCGTTGGCGGGAGGTGCGCGGTGGCCTCGTCCACGCAGCTCTCTCTCAGGGTCGCGTTCTCGCCGGATGAGCGAAAAGCCGGATCTGCCTGGCGACCTGCTCGCGCTTGCGCGTGAGGATCTCGCCTCCGCCGAGGCCCTTGACAAGGCCGAGCGGGTTTCCGATTCACCGGTCGGCTTCCACGCGCAACAGGCTGTGGAGAAGGCGCTGAAGGCGGCCATCGCCGGTCGCGACTTGGGATTTCCCTTCACCCACGATCTCGGGCTTCTCATGCACCTCTGCGAAGACGCTGGGCTTGAGTTGCCTACGGATCTCGCTGAAGCCGATCGCCTCACTCCCTATGCGGCGGCTATTCGCTATGGCCTTGGGGATCCGGGTGCAGTTGCTCCCCAACACGCTCTGCGGTGGGCGGCGGTTGCCATCGAGTGGGCGCACACTGAGCTTGGCTCGGCTTCCTAGTCGCATCGCGTCACATCGCCTCCCCGAACCCGCTTGCCGCGCGGACGACCCTCGTCCATTCAATCTGGAGCAGCCTCGCTCTACGAGATGGATTGCGGCAAGAGACCTCTCTGACTTGCATCAGCTCTTCAACGAGGAGCGCAACGATGTTCTATGAGGGCGAGGATCCTGAGGCTTGGCAAGCTTTCCATTGATGATGTCCTGAGCGAGATTGAGACCGAGGTCAAGATCGCGGAGACTGAGTTGGAATGAGGACGATGGCGAACGCGTGGCGGCAACTGGCTTCGCGGCGGGGGGAGCTCGGTCGGATGGCGCTTGGTGATCGGGATGTGTGGGCCGAGCGATTGAGCCTCGACCGCGGGCGGGCGGAGCGCAATCTGTCGCGCGATCTCGCCGCCATCACCGATGTGGTGTGCGAGCGGGCGCAGGCGGCTGGCGCTGAGGCGGTCGTACTCTCCGGCTCGACTGCTCGCGGGCGTCGAGCTCGCGACATCGACTATCACGTGGTTGGAGCGTCGTCTCTGCAGGTTGCCGACATGCCCGAGGAGATCGACCTGTACGCCGACGAAGTGGATCGCTTCTGGGCGAAGCTGAGAGATCGGGACGACTTCTCTCACTGGTCTGTCTGGTACGGCTGCATTGTGTTCGACTTGGGGGTGATGCGGGAAGCGGCGGCGTTCGTGGCCGAGGGGGATGCATGGCCTGACCCCGAGCGCAAGCTGCGACGGGCCTGCAGCGCGCTGGACTTCGCCGGGCAGATCGCTGGGAGCGGTGACTACGGCGCCGCGTTGGAGCAGACGCGTGGAGCACTCACCCTCGTGGCACGCTGGGTGCTGCTGTCGAACGACGTCTTCCCTCTCGCTCGCGATGAGCTGCCTGGACAACTGGAGGGGCTGGGGCGGGTGAGGCTTGCTCGGGACCTCCGTCGTTCGGTTCGCGAACGACCCCGCGCCGATGATCTTTGCGCCGCGATCGCGCACGCTCAGGGGATCGCCCATTCCGCTGGCGCGATGGGCCGCCAAGCCGCCGCCTGAGCCTCGGGGGCCTGCCTGGGGACCCGAGCCGTTGCTCTCAGGACCCGAACCAGCGGGCGCGGCGGACGGCGCCGAACTCTTCCTTCTCGGCGACCAGGTCGGCTGAGGGCTCGCGGAAGACTCCGGTCCGCTCGGGGCCGGAGAGGAAGTCGATTTCCACGCCGCCGACTCGGCCGTCGCCGAACTCGATGTAGCAGGTGCCCTGGCCCAGATGGCGGCCGGGCGGCTCGCCGCCCTGGAACCTGGCGAGCAGGGATTGGGCGACGATTCGGGCTGCGCCCTCGGCGAAGACGCCGGCCTTCGGCACCCCCGCGGTGGCGACGTCGCCGACCGCGTAGACGCCGGGGAAGCGGGTCTCCAGCGTCGCGAAGTCGACCGGCACGTAGCCGTCCTCGGCGAGGCCGCTGGCGATCACGACCTCGGGCGCCCGGTGCTTCGGCACGCCGAGGAAGAGGTCGAAGGCGAGCTCGGTCCCGTCGTCGAGGATGGCGACGCTGCGGTCGGGGTCCAGGGCGGCGACCCGGCGGCCGCCGATCAGCTCGATCCCGCGCTTGGCGAACTCGGCTTCCAGCGCGGCCGAGGTCTCCGGCGAGGGCGGCACCGGCGTCGAGAACGGGATCACGAAGGAGATCCGGCAGGCCTCGCGCACCCCGCGCGAGCGCAGATCGTCGTCGAGCAGCAGGGCGCACTCGCTCGGCGCCGGCGGGCACTTGAACGGCGCCCCGCAGACGCCGATCACCGCGTGCCCGCGCGAGAACGTCGGCAGGATCCCGCCGAGTCGCTCGGCGCCGGCGAAGGAGTAGAACTCGTTGCCGGCCTCGGCGAGCCCGGGCGTCGCGTCGATGTCGTAGTCGGCGCCGAGGGCGATGACCAGCGCATCGCCCGCGTGCACCCCGGCATCCGTCGTCACCCGCAGCCCCTCGGGGTCGATCGCGGTGACGGTCTCCCGCAGCACCCGCACCCCGGGCTTGGCGATCCCCGCGTAGGGAGCCCGGACCTCGTCCAGCGTCGCCCGCCCGAACATCAGCTCGAGCTTGGAGAAGCCGAAGGAGAACCCCTCGCCCTTGTCGATCAGCGTCACCTCGATCTCGCCGGCGCTCGCCTCCGAGAGCCTCGTGCTCAGCTCCAATCCGCCGAACCCGGCCCCGAGGACGATCACATGGCGACCCATCGCGGGGGATCCTATCCGGGGCGCGATCGCGCCCCGGGAGGCGCGAGCTGGAGGATGAACCTGAAGGCGTCGTCGCCCTGGCAGATGTAGAAGGACTGGTCGAGCTCGCCGGGGCCGGTGGGGACGACTTCCTCGTAGGAGTAGTTGACGTGGAGGTCGGCGACCCAGACCCGTCCCTTCCCCTTCTTGATGCTGATCGTGTAGTTCTTGGTCACGTCGCCGCGGTAGGAGATGAATTCGGTATGGCTGACCTGCGACGCGGGGCGTAAATATCGGGGCTTTGGATTCGGGGTGCCCCCCATTGTGCGGGGCGACGGCTACTGCTCGGTCTTCGAGGGCATCTCGAAGACGAAGCTGACGACGCGGGTGGGGATGCTGACCGCGTCGGGGTCGGCGCTCATGCGTTCGGCGCTTTCGGCCTCGACCTCGAAGGCCTGCTCGAGGGCGTCGACATAGATGGCCTGCAATTTCTGCCAGCCCTCCTCGTCGACCTGCATCGGCAGCCTGGTGACGTGGAGGTCGGTGCGTTCGCTGAAGGTCTTCGCTTCGATCGAGGTCGATAGGTCGGCGAAGGAGAGCTGGGCGACGTAGCGGGCGATCTCGAGGCGCTGGTCGACGCTCAGCTTCGCGTGGGCCTCGACGTCGAGCAGGGGTCGCTGGACCGCTTTGTAGAAGTGCTGGACGGCGCCGCGGACCGGGCGGGTCTTGACGAGCTCGACGTGGCCCATCTCCGCCAGGCGGTCGACGTGGTAGGCGACGTTGCTGACCTCCTGGCCGAGCTCGCGGGCGATCTCGCTCGGGCTGGCGGTCCGTTCGGTGAGGATCGTCAGGCAGCGGTTGCGCAGGGGGTGCGAGACGACGGCGGTGATCGTCTTGTCAGTAGCTCGCTGCTGTTTAACCGGCGGCGCCATTTGATCCTCCCCTTCTGAGCAATAGGACTACAGGCATCGTAGAGGGTTTTTTGAGCATATAGCCGGGTTTTTGCTGGAACTGGTTCCACCATTGGAACTTCCTCCAGTTACGCCCCGGTCCGCAATCGGGCAGGGCATCCAAGCTCATGGAGGGGGTGAACGCATGAAGGCTGTCGCGACGACGCGAGCGATCCCGGCAATTTCGATCAGCAAGTCGGCCTAAGCCGCGCCACCTCGCCGGCCGGCCCTCGTTAGCCAGGGAGGGCCGGCCGGTCTTGCCGCAGCCGCGCGCACCAGAGCGCGAAGAGGCCGACCGCGAGCACGGCGCCGGCCCAGTGCAGGTCGAGCAGGACCGCGAGCAGGCTCGGCAGGCCGGCGAGCACGGCCCCGATCAGGGTCGGCACCAGCGGCAGGCCCAGCACCCGCGCGGTGAAGGCGGCGCAGAGCATCCAGCTGGCGGGTCCGGCGAACCAGCCCCAGTCCTCGAAGAAGTCGTGGGGAAGCGCCAGGCCGAGGGCGAGCGAGAGGACGGCGACCGCGAGCAGCTGGACCAGCGCGGCGCGCCACAGGGTGGGGACATCCATGTCCCGGCGAGGCTACTGAACGACGATCTTGCCCTTCATGAAGGGGTGGATCGTGCAGTGGTAGGCGAAGGTCCCCCTGCGGTTGAAGCGCACGCTGGCCGAGCGGCCCGGCTTGATCCTGCCGGTGTCGAAGCTGCCGGCGCGGGTCGCCGTGTGGGCGGTGCGGTCGGAGTTGACGAAGGAGACGGTGGTGCCGCGGGAGACCGTCAGCGTCCCAGGGCGGAAGGCGAAGCCGTCGATGCCGACGGACTTCGCCCGGCTCGCCAGGGCGGCGGGTTCCGCCGCGGCCAGCCCGCCCTGCAACGCCGTCAGCGCCAGCGCCACCGCAACCATCGCGATCGCGAAGGCCCAGGGCGCGCGCCGGTCTCCTCCAGCCGTCTTCACTGCGCCGGCATACGGAGCGGCAGGGGGCCTGGTTCAACAGTCGATGCCAAATTCTTCGCAGAGCTGTTCGCGGCTGAGGCCGCGTTCGGAGCCGGCGACTTCCGCTTCCAGCTCTTCGACCCGTTCTTCGAGGCCTTCCGCTTCTTCGACCCGGCTCCAGAGCTCGTCGACTTCGGCTTCGAGGTCGCCGATCTCCGCCGCCCCGGAGGGCCCTTCGGGGCCCTGCGGACCGCGCGGCCCGGCCGGTCCGCGCTTGCCGGCCGCCCCGGCCGGCCCCTCCTGCGCCAGCAGCGCCAGGCCGGAGCCGATGCCGGCGCTGAGGATGCAGACGCCGATCAGGATCGCGATGAAGTGCTTCTGGGGGAGCGAGACCATCCGGGAGGCGAGCATCATCGCAGTCCCGACGAGCAATAATGAGCTCCCGGGGCGGTTAGCTCAGTTGGGAGAGCACTTCCCTTACAAGGAAGGGGTCACTGGTTCGAGCCCAGTACCGCCCACTCCCCTACCGCGACGCTATTCGTGCAGCCGTCGATGGGCGATGTCGTAGACGGTCGGCGCGTGGGAGTCCTGCGGGTGGTGGCGGAGGCCGAACGCGGCGAAGGCGAGGACCGACTTTCCGTCACGCAACTCGATTCGGAAGACCATCCCGAATTTGCCGTCGGGGAGGGGAAGGCGGACCTTGACGCAGTGCACGAGCGCGGTGCCATTCGGTCCCTCCTCATCGCAGGCGCGGAGTTCCTTCAGGGGAACGCCGCTTTCCTCGAAGCTGCTGCGGGCTGCGAGCGCCACCTCTCGGCCCGCGTCTGCGGCGCGCTCCAGATCCTCGGCGAAGGCCGCGTCGTCGAACAGCGCCGGGGCGCGAGCCGGCCGCTTGTCGCTCATCGGCTACCCCTCGCCGTCGGGGGGCTGCACGGCGCCATACTCGGCCTCGAAGTCAGCCAAGGTTCCCGGCTCGGTGCCGAGGCGCTTGCGGATCGCCTCGAACGAGGTATCGGGCACCAACGTGAGCGAACCGTCGGGGCGCTCCTCGGTGACGACGTACTCGCCAGCGCGATCGCCGCTGAGCCTGACGTGGGCGTGCTCCATGCCGTGAATGTTGGCAGACGGTCGGTCGCGAGTCGAGGGAATGCTGGTTCGCGCCACAGCTGGCCGCCATCGCCTGGGCCTCTTACAAGGAACGGGTCACTGGTTCGAGCCCAGTACCGCCCATCGCCGGGAGGAGGTCCTGGAAGGCGAAGCCGTCCCGGATCGCGAGCTGGGAGCAGTCCACGCAGACGAGCACCGCCTCGAAGCCGGCGGCGACGAGCTCGCGCGCGAGGGCGGCGGTGTCGCGTCCCCAGACCGGGAACAGGGCCTCGCGGCCGGCGGCGGCGAGGCGGGCCTCGCGGTAGGCGCGGATGTCCTCGAGGAAGAGGTCGGCGAAGGCGATCGCGCCGACCTCGTCCAGCGGCGGCCGCGCGAATGCCGCCGCCATCCGCTCCTCGTAGACCTCGTTGGGGCACTCGGCGGGGATGTCGATCTCCACCGCCGGCAGGCCGGTGGCGCGGATCTGGGCGAGGGCGAGCTGGCGCCGCACCCCGTGCATGCTGACCCGGTCGTAGTCGGCGGTGAAGGTCGTCAGCAGCGCCGCCGGCTCGATCGCCAGCTCCTCGCGCAGCGCCCGCAGCGCCAGCGCCGAGTCCTTGCCGCCGCTCCAGGCGAGGGCGACGGTTCCCTGCTCCGTCGGCATGCCGCCAACCGTAACGCGGTCAGCCGTCGCCGTCGCCGGCGGGCGGGCGCGCCTCGACCAGCAGCACCTCGGCGCTGGCGAGGGTCTCGCCGGCGGCGGAGAGGACGGCCGCGCCGGCGCGGCGCTTGCGGCCGTCGCGCTCGATCGGCCAGGCGATGACGACGTGCTCCTCGCCGGGGCGGATCGGCCCCCGCACCTCTGCGGTCTGGCGGACCAGCATGCTCATCGTCAGCTCGCCCTCGAGGTGGACGGCGAAGTAGGTGGGGCAGTCGAGCGCGGCCCAGACGTACTCGGGCGCGACCTCGCCGTCGGGCCCCGCGGTCCACTCCGGCGGGGTCCACGGGGTGGCGACGAGGTCGCGGCCCTCGACCTTGCCGGCGAAGACGCCGAAGCTGTCCTCGCGGGCGCGGCCGCAGACGAAGCACCGGCTGAAGATCCCGTCGCCGGGGGCGCGGTAGCGCTCCGCCGCCCGCCGCGCCTCCTCGACGTCGACGGGGGCCGGGACCTCGAGCTCGAAGTCGGGCGCCGGTCGCGCCTCGGCGACCAGGGTCTCGTCGCTCAGCAGCCGCAGCGCGCCGCCCTCTCCGTCGACCAGCTCGAGCGGCTCGTCCAGCGGCACCGGCGCGCGCAGGCTCACCTCGACCGCGCCCTCGCCGAGGCGGGCGGCGAGGAGCCCGCTGCTGTAGCCGCCGTTGCCGCTGCTTTCGGGGCCGTTGAAACGGGCGGGGACGGAGATCGGCGCGCTCACGGGTCCCATATCCTCACACCTCGGCCTCGCCGAGGGCCGGTCGCGCGGTTGCACTGGCAGCCGTCGGCGCTAGAGCAGGGCGAAGATCACGCCGACCGTGGCTGCGACAGTCGACGTCCCCGGCTTGGTCGGAGGCGGCGAGGAGCCGGACGTCGGGGTGGGGCTGCCCTTGGCCTGCGGCGCCTCGAAGATCTCGGGCTGTCCGCCCTCCTCGATGCTGAGTGCCGGCCCGAGGATCGCTCCGGCCCTGGCGGCGAGGGTCGCGGCCTTCGCCTGTGCCTTGTCGAAGGCGGCGGCGAGCGCTTTCCCGTAGGCGGCCTCGGTGTCGCCGACGAAGTACCGGGGGCCTCTGACGCCGGTCGCGCCGGCGGCAATCGCCCTGCCGACGAGGTCTCCCGCCAGGTCGGGCTGGTGCAGGGTGACGGAGATTCCCTCCGAGGCGCGGTAGACGGGCCGCTCGCCGCGGAAGGTCTTGCGCACCTGGATGGGCCCGGTCTCGACGTCGCCGTCGCCGACGCCGGGGGTCTCCTGCACGGCGGCGATCACGCTTCGCAGGCGGCCCGAGACCGCGCGCAGCGCGGCGCCGCGGCCGCGTCGTTCCGCCGTGACCGAGAAGCCGAGGCCGGCGGTGTCGTTGGGAACCTGCGCCGTGGCGGTGGCGCTGACCGAGACGGTCCGCTCGGCCGCAGCGGCACCCGCCGGCAGGAGCAGGAGCAGTGCCAGGAGTGCGAGCGCGATGGAGGTTCGCGGATCCCTGAGCATCGGCGTGACCCTAGGGACCCCTCCGGATAGCTACCGCGCTTCGGCGAGCCCGACCCAGCTGAAGCCGCTCTAGAAGCTGAGGAGGACGGCGATCGCGACGACGATCCCGATCGGGATCGCCAGGCTGAAGGCCCATTCCTCGCGGTCGCTCGCTGCGATGGCTATGGCTCCGCGCTTCATCGATTCACCTTCTGCCTGCGCGCGCCGGAGCACACCACCCGCATCGTCGCCACTTCGTCGAAGTAGCAGTGGATGTGCTCGAGGGTGAGGCAGTCCTCGAGCAGGATGGCGCCTCGGGCAGCGTCCCCTCGATCCGGGTGTGGATGCGGTGCACCGCGGCGAGCGCCTCGTCGGCTTCCTCGCGGGTGCCGAGCAGGACGGTCTCCTGGATCTTGGCGGTGCGGGCCAGCCGCTCGAAGGGCCGGTCGCCGGCCTTGGTGCTCAGCATCGTGCCGGTGTAGGTGAGTGGCTCCAGGGCGCCGATCAGCAGCGCCCGCTGCCCGTAGAGCAATCCGACCGAGCGCTCGCCGTGGACGCGGCGAGCCATCGAGCGTCCCGGGGGGAAGTAGTGGGCGTCTTCGCTCTCATCGGCCGGCCGGATGGTACCCGGGCCGGCCGCGGCTACTGCCTACTCGTGCGGCTCGCGGGCCATCGCGACGAGCGCGGCGCCGCTGCCTTGCGGCTGGACGAGGCCGTGCAGCTCGTGCGCAGCGAAGATCTCGTCCAGTTCCTCGCGCGTCAGCGTCTCCCGCTCGAGCGCGTTGGCGGCGAGCGCGTCGAGGCACTCGCGGTTGGCGGCGAGCAGCGCCCGCGCCCGGCGGTGCGCTTCGCGGGCCAGCGTCATCGCGGCGAGGTCGACGTCGCGGCGGGTGGCGTCGGAGACCGAGTAGTCGCCGGTCGGCAGGGCGATCGGCGGCGGCCCGTCGTGGTCCAGCGCGACCCCCATCCCGAATTCGGAAACCATCTGCTTGGAGACCAGGTGGACGCGGTTGAGGTCGTCGACGGCGCCCGAGTAGGACTCGCCCATCACCTCTTCCTCGGCGGCGCGGCCGCCGAGCAGCGTCACCATCTCGTCCAGCAGCTCGTCGCGGGACTTGAGATAGGTGTCCTCCTGCGGCGAGTGGCCGACGAAGCCGAGCGCCGGCCCGCGCGGGACGATGCTGAGGATCTCCGGCGGGTCGAGCCCGAGCAGCCGCCGGCAGAGCGCGTGGCCGGCCTCGTGGTAGGCGACGATCCGCCGCTCCTTGGCGGTCAGGCTGCGCGCCTGCTGGGAGCCGACCGACTGGCGCAGCAGCGCCTCGTCGAGGTCTTCGCGGCCGACCGACCGGCGGCCGGCGCGGCCGGCGATGATCGCCGCCTCGTTGAGCGCGTTGGCGAGCTGGGCGCCGGTCATGCCGGTGGTCTTGCGGGCGACGTCGGTGAGGTCGAGGTCGTCGGCCAGCGGCTTGCCCTTGGCGTGGGAGCGCAGGATCGCCTCGCGGCCGTGGCGGTCGGGCGGGGAGACCAGCACCTGACGGTCGAAGCGGCCCGGCCGCAGCAGCGCCTTGTCGAGCTTGTCGACGTAGTTGGAGGCGGCGATCACGATCACCGTGCCGGGGTCCTTCTCGAAGCCGTCGAGCTCGACCAGCAGCTGGTTCAGCGCCTGCTCGCGCTCGCTGGTGCCGCCGTCGCCGCCACCGCTGCTGCGGGCGCCGCCGATCGCGTCGAGCTCGTCGATGAAGATCACCGCGCGGCCGGACTTGCGCGCCTCCTTGAAGAGGCGGCGGATGCGGGCGGCGCCGCGGCCGACGAACATCTCGACGAAGCTCGAGCCGGAGGCGGCGAAGAAGTCGACGCCGGCCTGGGCGGCGACGGCGCGGGCCAGCATCGTCTTGCCGGTGCCGGGAGGGCCGAAGAGGAGGACGCCGCGCGGCGGCTGGGCGCCGAGGGCGGCGAAGCGGTCCGGTTCGCGCAGCCACTCGGCGACGTCCATCAGCTCGTCCTTGGCGGCGTCGACGCCCTGCACTTCCTCCCAGAGGACCGGCTCGGTCTCGCTCGCCTTGACCGTCTCCGGCTTGGTCGAGCCCATCGTGCTCCGCAGCAGGCGGAGGAAGACGAGCAGCAGGCCCGCCATGAAGATGACTCCGAAGACGGGATACCAGTCGAAGAAGAATTCCTGGATGTCGGAAGCGGTCATCTACACAGTTTGGGGTAGTTGACCGAAACCACCAACCCAACATGCGTCCAAAATGTCCCGGGGGGCTAAAGACCAGGGATGTTTTCTGGCGAATTAGCGCGGCTTCCGCACGTGTGGCGCGCGGGCGTGGCTCCTAGGATCCGTCCCGTGAACCTACCGCGCGCTGCAAGCGCCCCCGAGCTGAAGGCCCAGATCGAGGCCGAACGGGCCGGCCGTCCCTTCCTCGTCTTCCGCGACGGCGCCGACCGGCAGGCGATCGTCGCCGTCGAGCCGGGGGCGAGCGAGCTCTGGGTCGGGCGCAGCCCCTCCGCCGACGTGCGGCTGGAGTGGGACGAGGAGGTCTCCGGCCTGCACGCCCAGATCGAGGTGGTGCGGGACGAGTGCACCCTGGTCGACGACGGCCTCTCGCGCAACGGCTCCTTCGTCAACGAGGAGCGGGTGCACGGGCGCCGCCACCTGCGCGACGGCGACACGATCCGCTTCGGCCGCACCGCCGTCCTCTACCGGCGCCCCGGCGAGGGGACCGCGGCCGAAGCGACCGTGGTCGCGACCGAGGCCCCGGCCGCGGCGACGATCTCCCCGGCCCAGCGCAAGGTCCTGCTCGCCCTCTGCCGCCCTTACAAGGACGGCTCCAGCTTCGCGACGCCGGCGACCAACCAGGAGATCGGCGCCGAGCTGCACCTCAGCGTCGACGCGGTCAAGACCCACATGCGCGCCCTCTTCGAGAAGCTCGGCGTCGGCGACCTGCCGCAGAACCAGAAGCGGGTGGCCCTGGTCGAGCGGGCGCTGCAGGCCGGCGTCGTCTCCCGGCGCGAGCTCTGAGGTGCGTCCAGGCCGGGTGACGGGTCGCCGGCGATGGTCTACGGTCTTTGCATGGCAGACCTGGGGCGCCGTGTCTTTCTTGCTCTGAGCATCGTCGCGGCGCTGGCCGCGGCTCCAGCCGCGAGCGCCGCACCGGGCCAGCTCGACCCGAGCTTCGGAAACGGCGGTGTGGTCAAACTCCTGCCCTCCGAAGACTCGACCTCGATGAGGGGGATCGCCACCCAGCCCGACGGCAAGATCGTCATCGCCGGCGGCGAAGAGGCCGGGAACCTCCTGCTCGTGCGGCTGCTCGAGAATGGCGCGCTGGACACGTCCTTCGGGGCGAGCGGCAAGGTCGTGACCGGTGTTCCGGGAGGCGCAGAGGCTCGTGCGGTGACGCTCCAGCCCGACGGCAAGATCGTGGTCGCCGGCGCGGCGCAGGGCGCCGCCAACTTCGACCTGATGGTCGCCCGCTTTTTGCCCGACGGCTCGTCGGACCCCAGCTTCGGCGGCGGCGACGGGGTCGAAATCGTCCCCGTCGGCACCGAATTCGGCGAGGCGGAGGCGGTGACGGTCGGGCCTGACGGCCGCATCGCCGCGACCGGTCGGGCCGGCATCGAAAAAGACGAAGCGGGCGGCGGTCGTCGTCCTGCAGCCGAACGGCACGCCGGATCCGAGCTTCGCGGCCGCCGGCTCGCTGATCGTCACCACCAAAGCGAAATCGGATTCCGGAGTCGCGGTGGCGCTGCTCGCCGACGGCCGGGTCCTGATCGCCGACGAGAACGGTGCCGGGGCGGGCCAGGGGTTCACGCTCGCGCAGCTGACCCCGGCCGGTGCGCCGGACCCGTCGTTCGGCGGCGGCGACGGATTCGCCGAGACGCCGATCCCGACCGGTGGGTCGGCGACCGCGCACGGGCGCGTCACCGACTTCGTCCTGCGTCCCGACGGCAGAATCGTCGCCGTCGGCTACGGCTACGACGAAATCGGGATGTCCCTCGACTCGAAGGTCGCCGTGGTCCAGTACCTGCCGAACGGGGAGCTCGACGGCAGCTTCGCGAGCGGTGGGATCTTCACGCACCAGCTCGCACCCGGCGAGGACTCGCTGCGCTCGATCTCCCTCGGGGCGGGCGGAAAGCCGACCCTCGCCGGCCACTACGACGCGGCCACCGGCATGCAGGCGCCGGCGGCGCTGCGGCTCGACGCGAACGGCGCGCTGGACCCGACCTTCGGGACCGGCGGCGTGGTGCTGCGCCCGCAGACGGCGCCGTTCGGCGAGCTCGTCGCCAACTCGGCGCTCGATCCCGAAGACCGCCTGGTGACCGTCGGCATGAGCTTCGAAGGCAACAACCAGACCAACATCGTCGTCACCCGCTACGGCGACCCGCGGCCCGAGGTGCTGGCGGCGGCGAACCGGGCGCCGCGGGTGCGGATGAAGAAGGTTCCGAGGAAGGTCGCGGCCGGGAAGCTGACGGGCTTCTCGGGCACCGCGAGCGATCCGGACGGCGACGCGCTGAGCAGGGTGCAGATCGCCCTGGTGAAGCTCGTTCGCGGTGGTGCCAAGGCCTCCGCCCGCGGCGCTCTCAGCTGCCTCGTGCTCAAGAACCGCGGGTCGCGGTTCAGGCAGGTGAGGGTCAAGCGGGCCAACCGCTGCCCGCAGCGCTGGCTGGCCGCCAAGGGCAAGGCGAAGTGGAGCTTCCGGCTGAAGCGGAGCCTGCCCGCCGGCCGCTACGTCGTCTACGCGCGGGCGGTCGACGCCCGGGGCCTGGCCGGAGCCACGTTCAGCCGCAAGCTGGGCAACCGCTACGCCTTCCGCGTCCTCGCCGACTGAGAGGCCGAACTGCATCAAATTCTGGCCCTAGGAGGGCCAGAATTTGATGCAGTTCGGACGTGGTAGGGGTGAGGAGGTTCACCCCTGGGGTCTCTAGGAGCGGCGGCGCTCCCAGGCGAAGGTTGGTGCACGGAAGTAAACCGCACACCAACTCACCCAGGAGGAACACCAAGTGAAGAGCATCACCGCCCCCAGGTTCGCCCGTCGCGCCGGCATCGTCGCCGCTCTCGCCAGCGTCGCGATGATGATCGTGCCCGCCAGCGGCATCGCCGCCAGCCCGGTCAAGTTCGGCTCGAAGCTGAACCCGACCGTGCAGCCGTCCAACTCGCAGCCGGGCATGAGCTGCCTGGGCGGCGGCGCCTGCACGATGGTCCAGAACGAAGCCTACGGTCGCCCCGACGGCGGCGAGTTCGCGCCGAAGACCGGCACGATCAAGCGCATCCGCGTGATCGCCGGCGGCCCGGGCAGCTTCCGCCCGCAGGTCGCGACGGTCAAGCACTCGGCCTCGACCACGCTGGGCGACACCAAGGCCAAGGTCACCTACACCGGCCCGAAGCTGTCCTACGCCGGCCAGTCCGAAGCCAACTACGAAAGCGACAGCTACAAGGTCGAGTCGTTCAAAGTCAACATCCCGGTGAAGAAGGGTCAGCAGCTGGCGCTGCGCGGAAACATCAGCTCGATGATCCGCTGCTCCTCCGGCGGCCACAACACCCTCAGCTTCTCCCCCGCCCTGCGCACCGGCGGCCCCTTCCAGGGCGCCACCGACGCCAGCGGCTGCTGGATCCTGATGGAAGCCGTCATCCGCTAACCCCGCTCCATCTCATCCGCATCCCCACACGAGGCCCCGCTTCGGCGGGGCCTCGTCGCGTCGGGTTGCAGCGAGCGTCGAATAGCGACGCTTGCTGCATCCCCGCGTTAGCCGCGCTCGACCTGGGAGCCGCCGACGATCGCTTCTTCGCCGGAGTCGCCGAAGACGATCCAGGCCTTGTTGCCGCCGTCGTAGTCGGGCGCCCAGAGCTTCATCGTCGCCGGCCGTCCCCAGACCGTGACCTCCTCGTCGCCGGTGGCGTCGAGGCCGCGCCAGATCCGCACGAAGGGGTTGCGCTCCCACTCCTCGCCGATCGTCGTCGGCTCCTTGTGGCCGGGGTGGACGACGGTCTCCGGCGGCAGCTCCATCAGCCGCATCACCGAGGCCTGGAGGTCGTCGAAGCCGCTGGCGCCCGGCGCCATCGTGCCGCCGACGGTGCCCTTGAAGAGGACGTCGGCGGTGAAGAGGTCGGTGCCGTCGACGAGGAAGGCGAGGTGGCCGGCGGCGTGGCCGGGGGTGAAGAGGGCTTCGATCTCGATCCCGCCGGCGTCGAGCTTCTCGCCGTCGCCGAGGGTGATCGCCACCTCGTCGTCGAGCTCGGCGGCGGTCGCCTCGTGGGCGACCAGCGGCGGGTTGCCGAGCTTCTCGCGCGCCTCGGCGAGGCCGGCGACGTGGTCGCCATGGGGGTGGGTGACGAGGATGTGGGTGATCTCGATCCCGTTCGCCGCCGCCTTCTCCAGCAGCGGCCCGAGGTCGTCGTTACCGTCGATCAGGACGCCGGTCTTGCGCTCCGGGTCGGCGACCAGGTAGGCGTTGGACAGCCACATCGGGTTCTCGGTCCTCTCGACGATCACGTTCCCTCCTCGTTAGCTCGCAGCCTGCACTCTTCCAGACCGCGGCGGCCGGCTTCAGGCGACCGGGGCGGAGACGGCGCTTCCCTCGAGCAGGACGCTGGCGACCAGCTCGGGGTCGTCCCAGGTCGGCGTGTGGCCGACGCCGGGCACGACGACGTAGCGGGTCCCGGCGGGGCGGCGCTCGGGCCGCGGCGGCCTCAGCAGCCGGTCCCGTTCGCCCCAGGCGAGGGTCACCGGCAGCTCGGGGTAGCCGCGCGGGTCGAAGACGTATGTGCGCATGGCGTGGTTGGCGCCGTCGTAGCCGTCGGCGTCGATCCAGCCGAGGACGAGCTCGCGGCCGGTCTCGGCCGGGATCCGCTCCGGGTGCGCGGCGAAGGTCGAGAGCATCCAGCGGCGGACCGTTGGCACGCGCAGCGCCAGCCAGACCGCCGGGCGCAGGCGCACGGCCCAGAATCGCATTTCGCGCGGGCGTCCCCCCAGCGGCTTGCGCCAGAGCCCGGCCGGGGAGAGCGCCGTCACCGAGGCCGCCCAGCCGGCGCGTCCCATCTCCAGCGCGACCCAGCCGCCGAGTGAGTTGCCGGCGACGTGCGGGCGGTCGACGCCGAGTTCGAGGCACTGCTCGTGCAGCGCCCGGGCCAGGTCCCGCGGCGTCGGCTCGATCCCTTCCGGCAGCGGCTCGGCCTGGCCGAAGCCCGGCATGTCGAGGGCGAACACCTCGCGCTCGGGGGAGACCAGGTCCAGCACCGGCTCCCAGACGCTGCGCGAGCCGCCGAGGCCGTGGATCAGCAGCAGCGGCTCCTTCAACGCCACCCCGGCTTGGCGAAGAGGGCCTGGACGTCGCCGATCCGCCGCTCGCGGAAGCCTGCCTCCGAGGAGCTGAGGTAGAAGTCCCAGAGGCGGCGGAAGCGCTCGTCGTAACCGTGCGGCCGCAGCCGCTCCCAGGCGGCGAAGAAGCGCTCGCGCCAGGCGGCCAGGGTCGGCGGGTAGTGGGCGGTGATGTCGTCGACCCAGACCTGGCGCATGCTGGTGACCCGCTCCACGCAGCTCTCGATCAGCCCTTTCGAAGGCAGGCAGCCGCCGGGGAAGACGTGGGTGTTGGCGAAGCTCTTCGCCGCCTTCTCGATCTCGTAGATGCCGTCGTCGATGGTGATCGCCTGCAGCAGCATCGCACCGTCGTCCGTGAGCAGCTGGTCGCAGCGGCGGAAGTACTCGTCGAAGTACTGCCAGCCGACCGCCTCGATCATCTCCACCGAGACCAGCCGGTCGTAGCGGCCGCGCAGGTCGCGGTAGTCCTCCAGCAGCACCGTGACCCGGTCCTCCAGGCCGGCCTCGCGCACGCGCTCCGTCGCCAGCTGGTGCTGGGCGCGCGAGATCGTCGTCGTCGTCACCCGGCAGCCGGTCGTGCGGGCGGCGTGGATCGCCATCCCGCCCCAGCCGGTGCCGATCTCCAGCAGGTGGTGGTCGGGGCCGAGCCGGAGGCGCTCGCAGATGCGGTCGAGCTTGGCCAGCTGGGCCTCCTCGAGGCTGGCGTCCTCGCGCGGGAAGTAGGCGCAGCTGTACATCATCCGCTCGTCGAGGAAGGCGGCGAAGAGGTCGTTGCCGAGGTCGTAGTGGGCGGAGATGTGCTGGCGGGCGCGGCCGCGGGTGTTCTCGGGGACGGCGCCGCGGACGCGGTGCAGCAGCCCGCGCGGGCGGGCGACGGCGCCGCGCAGGCCGTCCAGCTCGCGCAGCTCGCGGGCGGCGATGCGGATCAGCGTGACCAGGTCGTCGGTCTCCCAGAGGCCGTCGACGTAGGTCTCGCCGAGGCCGACGCTGCCGCGCAGCGGCCCGCGCCAGGCGGCGGGGTCGTTGATCCTCACCGTCGCCCGCAGGTCGGCGCCGTCGGGGCCGAAGGTGCGGCGGCGGTCGGGCTCGATCACCTCGATCTGGCCGCTGCGCAGGCGGCCGAGGACGGTCGAGACGGCGGCGCGGGAGAGGGCGGCGCCGCCGCGCCGCGCCGTGGCTGCCGCGGCGCTCACGGTGAGAGGAACCCTCTCGGTCGGCTCCCCTCGGGATGGGGGAAGTAGCGGGCGCCCTTCAGCTTCAGCCGCAGCGACTGCGCGTAGATCCTCGCCACCAACTGCAGCGACATCGCCGGGTAGCGGAGCAGGAGGCCGGCGAGACGGGCACGGCTGAGCTCGCGGCGGCGCAGGGAGAGGGTGGCGTCGAAGGACTTGGGGGCGGGGGGCGGTCCCGCGGCGGCCACCGGGGCCGGTCCCTCGGCGGCCGCGTTCCGGCCCGCCCCGGGGCCGCGCGGCCGCGACTCGATGTGGACCGCGAGCCGCTCCCCCGGCTCGCTCGCGCGGAAGCCGTAGGTCTGGTCCATCCCCATCAGCGGGGACACGTGCAGCGCCTTGTCGAGCTCGTCGCTCAGCACCGCGCCCTCGCGCTCGCCGCGGGACAGGACGTAGGCGTGCCGCTCTCCCCAGGGGATGTTCTCGACATCGGCGACGACAGCTTGCACCCGCTCGCCTCCGTTGTCAAAGCAGTAGTAGAAGGTGACCGGGTTGAAGGAGTGGCCGAGGTAGCGCAGGCCGGTGAGGAGGCGGACCGGACCGGCGGGGCGGGCGCCGGTCTCTCTCGCGACGGCGTCGCGGACGCACTCGTCCAGCGGCCGGGCCGGGTCGCCGATGAAGTCGGGCCGGCGGAAGCGGGCGGGGGCCGGCCGGCGGGCGGACCAGAGCGGGTAGGGGTCGAGGAGCTGCGGCAGCTCGGCGAGGTCCAGGTACATGAGGAAGAGCCGGTAGCGGAAGGAGTGCTCGACTGGCTCGAAGCGCCGGTGGCGGACCCAGCCCTCGTAGACGGCCGAGGCGCAGCGGTGCGCCTCTTCCGCGGCTGGCGGAGTAAAAGGCGCACCGCTGGGGTCGATCGCCTTCATGCGGCCAGCGCCTCCGGCAGCTCGACGCGGGGCGGGCGCGCCGGAGCCGGCGTCGCACCCGGGATCTCCCCGCAGGCCCGCAGCCCGCTCACGACCCCGCCCTCGTCGAAGCCCCAGCCCCAGTAGGCGCCGCAGTAGTGGGTCCGGCGCACGCCGCTGATCTCGGCCTGGCGGGCCTGGGCGGCGACGCCCTCCCTGGTGTAGACGGGGTGGTCGTAGGCGATGCGGCGGACCGCCTTCGCCGGGTCGATTTCCTCGCCGCGGTTGAGGGTGACGAAGTAGTCCTGGCGCGAGCGCAGCCGCTGCAGGTTGTTCATCCAGTAGGTGACGGTGCTGCCGCGGGGCGGTCCCTCGGCGAGGTGGAAGTTCCAGCTCGACCAGGCGGCGCGGCGGCGCGGCATCAGCGCGGCGTCGGTGTGGAGCACGGCTTCGTTCGGCTGGTAGGGGATCGCGCCGAGGATCTCGCGCTCGGCCGGGCTGGGGTCGCCGAGCAGCGCCAGCGCCTGGTCGGAGTGGGCGGCGATGACGACGCGGTCGAAGCGCTCGCTCTCGCAGCCGTCGGCCTCGATTCGCACGCCGTCCCGCAGCCGCTCGAGCCGCCGCACCGGCGCCTGCAGCCGCACCCGGTCCCGCCACGGCGCCGAGATCGCCTCCACGTAGCGCGCCGAGCCGCCGGCGACCGTCCGCCAGCGCGGCCGGTTGCGCAGGCTGTACATGCCGTGGTTGTCGAAGAACTCGGCCATGAAGCTGGCCGGGAAGCTCCACATCTGCTCCGGGTCGGCCGACCAGACGGCGGCCGCCTGGGGGACGATCAGCCGCTCGATGAAGTGGCGCGAGAAGCCCTGCTGCTCGAGCCAGTGGCCGAGCGAGGGCGCGGTCCCGTTCATCCCGATCAGCGCCCGCGCCTCGCGGCTGAAGCGGCGCCAGTCGCGCAGCATCCCGAGGAAGACGGGGCTGAGCAGGTGGGAAGGACGGGCGAAGAGCCCGCGCGGCGTCCCCGCATACTCGAAGCCGCCGTGCCCGTCGGCGACGGAGAAGCTCATGTGCGAGGGCTGGCTGGGGACGCCCAGCTCCTCCAGCAGCGCTTCGAAGCGCGGGTAGTTGCGGTCGTTGAAGACGATGAAGCCGGTGTCGACGTGGTGGGTCCCGTCCTCGGCCTCGACGCGGACGGTGTTGGTGTGGCCGCCGAGGCGGGCGCCCGCCTCGTAGACGGTGATCTCATGCCGGCGGTGGAGTCCGTGCGCGGCGACCAGCCCGGCGACGCCGGTTCCGATGATTGCGATTCGCATGGCCCTTCCCTACGAAGGGGACCCGCGATCGGTTGCATCGGGATTCTGGAGTGGCCTCAGCCGTAGGGGCGGTAGATCAGGCGGTAGCCGAGCAGCTCGCTGACGGTGGCGAAGCGGTAGCCGCGGTCGCGCAGGGCGTCGATCACGTCGGGCAGCGCCGCCAGGGTCTCGCCGCGGGGGCCGCCGCCGTCGTGCATGAGGATGATCGAGCCGGGGCGGGCGTTGGCGGTGATGTTGGCGTAGATCGCGCCACTGCCTCGGTTGGCCCAGTCGCGCGGGTCGACGTCCCAGTTGACCGTGCGCATGCCGAGGCCGCCGGCGGTGGCGATGACGCTGGAGTCGACGCCGCCGCCGGGCGGGCGGAAGAGGCAGGGCTTGAAGTGCGTGTAGCCGGCGATCAGCGAGGCGGCGCCGGCGATCTGCGAGTAGCCGGGGTATTCGTCGTGGCTCATCGTGTGGTCGCCGATCTCGTGCCCTTCGGCGAGGATCTGGCGCATCGTCGCTTCGCGCCCCGTCATCTGCAGGCCGAGCTCGAAGAAGGTGGCGTGGACCCCCTTCTCGCGCAGGACCCGCAGGAACTCGGGCGTGTACTCGCTGGGGCCGTCGTCGAAGGTGAGGGCGACGACGTCGCGGTCGCGCGGG
The DNA here is from genome assembly GCA_963703585.1 of uncultured Solirubrobacterales bacterium. Taxonomy (GTDB): domain Bacteria; phylum Actinomycetota; class Thermoleophilia; order Solirubrobacterales; family 70-9; genus VAYN01. The sequence continues at coordinate 24,658 of CAVPEX010000040.1, forward strand.
CCGTTGGTGACGAGCCCGGGGGTGCCGCCGGTGCAGCCGACCGCGCGCACCGGGCGCAGGCGGAAGGCGTAGGCGCCGGTCGCGGGGAGGGACTCGGCGCAGCGCGTCCGGCGCTTGCAGCCGCGGCTCTCGATCGCGCGCCAGCGGTAGCGGTGGGGGAGGAAGCCGGCGTCGCCGGGCACCAGCGCCATCACCAGCCTGTGCGGGTTCGGCCGCTTCACGGTCGCTCGCAGGGAGCCCGTTTCGATCGGCAGGCCCTTGGCGTTGACCTCCTCGAAGCCGACCCGGCGGTGGGCGCGACGGCCGCCGAAGCAGAGCCGGCGGGCGCCGTCGCGGTCGGCGCGGCTGAGCTCCAGGCAGAGGTAGCGGGAGCCGGCGCGCCTCGTGTCCGGCCGCGCCTGCAGCTTCGCGAGCGGGACCGGGTTGGCGGTCCGCATGGTGAAGATCAGCTCGCGGCCGGCCTGGGAGAGGTCGGCGTGGAGGAGCCGCTGGCTCTGGGCATTCGCCCCGGAGGCGCCGCTCGCACCGAGGAGCAGGGCGGCCGCCGCGAGGGCGACGGCGCACGGGATCTTGCGGGAGGAGGCGATGGGCGGGTGCCGAGGGGCGGGTACGCGAGGCTGTCATGTTAAGGGTCGGTCCCGGCCGCGCAGCACCCTGTTCCCCACCGTGTTCGGAGTGGAAGTGAGTCCCAGACGAATCCAGAGGCGACGCCCGCTGCTGGCGTTGCTGGCGGTCATCGGCGCCTTCGCCGTGCTCGCGCCCGCGGCTGCGCCGGTCGCGGCCGAGACCGGCGGCGCCGGCCAGACCGGAGGCGGGGTCGAAGAAGCGCCGGTCCTCACCGACACGCCGTTCGATCGCCAGGGGATGTGGATCTGGTACGTCTCGGCCTCCGACGGCGGCAGCATCCCGGCGATGGTCGCCCGCGCCAAGCGCTTCGACATCGGCACCGTCTACGTCAAGTCGGCCGACGGCGGCGGCACCTGGAGCCAGTTCAGCCGCTCGCTGGTCACGGGCCTGCACGCGGCCGGGATCGACGTCTGCGCCTGGCAGTTCGTCTACGGCGACGCGCCCGTGGCCGAGGCGCGGGCCGCGATCGCCACGATCAGGCGCGGCGCCGACTGCTTCGTGATCGATGCCGAGGGCGACTACGAGGGCAAGTACGCCGCCGCCGACCGCTACGTGCGCATGCTGCGGGCCGCCGTCGGCGAGGACTACCCGATCGGCCTCGCCGGCTTCCCCTACGTCGACTACCACCCCGCCTACCCCTACTCGGTCTTCCTCGGCCCCGGCGGCGCCACCTTCAACCTGCCGCAGATGTACTGGAAGACGATCGGTACCTCGGTGCGCGAGATCTTCGAGCACACCTACCTCTACAACCGCATCTGGGGCCACCCGGTCTACCCGCTCGGGCAGACCTACGAAGCCCCCGGCACCGCCTCGCTCAAGCTCTTCCGCCGCTTCGCCGCCAGCTACGGCGGGCTGGCGCCGAGCTGGTGGGACTGGCAGGAGACGGGCGGCAGGGAGTGGGGCGCGCTCGGCGCCGACAGCGCCGCGCGTCCGGTGACGGGATACCGGCTGGGCGTCGTCCACCCGCTGCTGAAGCGCGGCAGCAAGGGCGACATGGTGGTCTGGGCGCAGGAGCACCTGATCGCCGCCGGGCACGAACTGCCGGTGACGGGGATCTACGGCAAGCTCACCCGCGCCGCCGTGCGCGAGTTCCAGGAAGAGCACGGCCTGCCCGAGAACGGCGTGGTCGACACCGAAACCTGGGAGGCGCTGATGGCGCTGACGCCGTACCGCATGCGGTGGGCCGGGACCAAGGCGAGCGGGGCGGCCGGGCGGACCGTCGAGGCAAGCCGGCCGGCCTCGGCTTCCCTCCCGGCGAAGGCCTACGAGATCGACCCCGGACCGGGGCGCTGACCACAGCGGTGCGCCTTTTCCGGTTTATGCCCGGATAAGGAACACCGGAAGGAGTCAGGCTGCCGCGATCGTCGTCTCGAGCCGGCCCAGAGTGGGCGACTCGATCACGAGCTCGTCGCCGGGGGCGAGCCAGACGCGCGGCTTGCGTCCCATGCCGACGCCGGAGGGGGTGCCGGTGGCGACGATGTCCCCCGGCTCGAGCGTCATCAGCGCCGAGAGCTCGGCGACCAGCTCGGCGACGCCGAAGATCAGGTCGGCGGTGGAGTCGCCCTGCATCCGCTCGCCGTTCAGCGTCAGCGAGATCTCGATCGCGTCGGGCGGGCCGGCCTCCTCGGGGGTGACCAGTGCCGGGCCGCAGGGGGCGGCGCCGTCGAAGACCTTACCCGGCATCCACTGCGGCGTCGCGCCCTGCAGGTCGCGGGCGGAGAGGTCGTTGAGGAGGGTGTAGCCGGCGACGTGGTCGAGCGCGTCGGCGACGGCGACGTCCTTGGCGCGGCGGCCGACGACGAAGGCGACCTCGGCCTCGAAGTCGACCTTGCTGCTGTTGGCGGGCAGCTTCACGGTCGCGCCCGCCGGGGCCAGGGCGTTGCGGTACTTGGCGAAGATCGTCGGGCTCGACGGAGGCTCCGCCCCGACCTCGGCCGCGTGCTTGCCGTAGTTGAGGCCGATGCAGACGATCTTGTCCGGGTCCGGGATCGGCGGCAGCAGCGCCACCGCCGCCCGCGGGTGCGAGGGCGAGCCGCTGTCGCCGAGGCGGCCGCGCAGCTCCTCGACCCGGCCCGCGGCGATCAGCTCGCGCAGGCTCCCCCGGTGCGGCTCGCCGAGCAGCGCCCAGGCGTCGACCACCTTGTCGCCCTCGAGCACCCCGGCCCGGGCGCCGTCCCCGGCATCGAACGTCACAAGTCGCATGCCGGCAGCCTAAGCGCAAGCCGGCGTGGCAGAGCTTTCCCGGCCTCATGACTATCCGGTTTACTCCGCGAAGCCGTCCTCGCGGCCCCGGGGACGTCGCAGGGGGCGATTCGCGAGCCACCAGGCCTCTGGTGCTCCTGTGGGCGTACTGACGCGCCCGAGATGGGTCGGCGACCTTGCTCGGCGCGCGGACTTTGGCGGACCAGACCGGATAGTCACGTCCCGGCCTATGTACGGGAAAGCTCTGCCACGCTGATGCGACCTGGGCGCGCGCCGGCTCGGGCTCGGGCTCGAGCGCCGGCTCGGTCAGGGACTCGCGCTCGATCTCGCCCTCGCGGACCAGCCACAGCGCCAGCACGGCGCCGGCGAAGGAGAGGAGCGCGCCGAGCAGGATCACCTGGTTGAGGCCGTGGATGAACCCCTGTTCGGCGGCGTTGCGGGTGGCGGCCTGCGCCCCCTCGGGCACCGAGGCGAGCGCCTGCGTCAGGGTCCCGGAGGAGGTCGCCTCGACCAGGCCGCGCGCCTGCTCGCCGCTGACCGCGCCGCCGGCCACCTCCTCCGTCTTGGCGGCGCCGACGCCGAGGAAGATCGCCCCCCAGGCGGCGATGCCGACGGCGATCCCGACCTGGCGGAAGGTGTCGTTGATCCCCGCCGCCATCCCGCTCTGCTCCTTGGGGACGACGCTGAGGGGGACGTCGGCGATGACCGGGTTGAGCAGGCCGACGCCGATCCCGCTGACCACGAACCCGGCCAGCGGCGCCGTCCATTCCGAGTCGAGGCTGAGCCCGCCCGCCAGCAGCAGGCCGACGCCGGTCAGCGCCAGCCCGGCGCTCATCAGGTACCGGGCCTGCACCTTGGCCAGCGCCATCCCCGCCGGCGGCGCGGCGATGAACGAGGCGACCGTGATCGGCAGGTAGCGGACGCCCGCCTCCACCGGCGAGAGGCCGAGGAAGCTCTGCAGGTAGAGCGTCAGGTAGAGGAACAGCGCGAACATCGAGCCGGAGACCGCGAAGGCGGCCAGCTGCACGCCGGTGAAGGCGCGGCGGCGGAACAGCCCGAGCGGCCCCAAAAACGCCCCCACGCGCATCCCCCTCACCGGCCTGCTCGAGGTCGTCAAAGAGGCGATGCTGGCCGAGGTCCGGACCGGGCTGGCGGACTCCGAGTTCGCCGACGTGCGGCCGACCCACGGCTGCGTCTTCCGCTTCGTTCGCGCCGATGGCCTACGCCTGACCGAGCTGGCCTCGCTGGCGGCGATGGCGAAGCAGTCGGTCGGAGAGATCGTCGACGACCTGGTCGAGCGCGGCTACGTCGAACGGGTGCCCGACCCGGCCGACCGCCGCGCCAAGCTGATCCGCCTCACCGATCGCGGCCGCGAAGCCCAGGCCTTCGGCTTCGGCGCCTTCGCCGAGATCGAAAAGCGCTGGATCGAGCGCTACGGGCGCGACCACATCGAAGAGCTGCGCGAGATCCTCGAAGCGATCGCCACCGCCGAGGCGCCGCAGACGGTGCCGGAGCTGCGCCGCCCCGAGCTGGCCGACGTCTAGCGCCCTCGGCGGGGCACGGCGGCGATCGCGGCGAAGCAGCCCCAGGCTCGCTCGGGGGCCCCTCTAACTCTCGGTGTGGTCGCCATTCGGACCGCATTGCGGTCCGAATGGCGACCACACCTCCTCGGACGAACGTCCACCGGGGCGAATCTTGGGGGTTCGAGCCGGTCGGCAAGCTCGCCCTCAGCGCCAGCGAGGCCGGCTCGAGCTTCCAGTGCAAGCTCGACCGCAAGCCCTTCACGGTCTGCACGGCGAAGTTCAAGGCGAAGAAGCTGAAGCCGGGCCAGCACGTGCTGGTGGTGAAAGCGGTCGACGCCGCCGGCAACGCCGACCCGGCCCCGGCGAAGAGGGTCTTCAAGGTCGGCTGAGCCAGCCGGCGAGAGGAAAGCTCCCGGGTCCGCCCCTGGGAACACCACCCTGCCGCCGGTCCTCGCGACGACTCCGGTCGTGGCGCTGGGTGAGCTGATGGGCGCGCTGCACCGGCGCGAGCCGCTGACCGCGAAGCACTGCGGCGCCGTCGCCCGCTGCGCCCGGGCGATCTCCTTCCGGCTCGGCCTCCCGCGCGCCGACGTCGCCTCCCCTACCTCCCCTACCTCGCCGACCACCACGAGCACATCGACGGCAGCGGCTACCCCCAACGGCCTCGCCGGCGAGGAGATCTCGATCCACGCCCGCATCATCGCCGTCGCCGACACCTTCGACGCGATGACCTCCCGCCAGTCCTACCGCTCCCCGGTCTCCACCGCGGAGGCGATCGCCGAGCTGCGCCGCGCCGCCGGCAGGCCGCGTAGCCCGAGCGGGCGGAGCGCCGGATGGGCCGACTACGCCAGCGCCGCCGCGAAGACCGCCCGGTCCCCCTCGCCGATGAAGCAGAAGCGGACCAGCTCGATCCCGGTGCCCTCGCAGGCCTCGCGGACCGCCCCCACCGCGATCGGCGCCGCCTCCTCGACCGGATAGCCGTAGATCCCGCAGGAGATGGCCGGGAAGGAGAGCGAGCGCAGCCCATGCTCCGCCGCCAGCCCGACGGCATTGCGGTAAGCAGCGGCGAGTAGCTCCGCCTCGGCGCCCCCATGCTGCCCGTACACGGGCCCCACCGCGTGGACCACCTTGCGACAGGGCAGCCCGAAGGAGTCGGTGATCACCGCCTCCCCGACCTCCAGCGGCCCCCAGCGAGCGATCAGCTCGTCACAGGCCCGCTGCAGCCCCGGCCCCGCGGCCCGCGAGATCGCCCCGGCGACGCCGCCGCCATGAACAAGCCGCACGTTGGCCGCATTGACGATCGCGTCCGTCCCCTCCCGCGTCAGGTCCCCCGCGACCACTTCGATCCGCGCGTAGCGATTCGGCATCAAGTAGATTTTGCACTCCGGGCCGCTCCCATGGCCCCATCCGAGAGTCCCTCGGGGGCGTAGCTCAGTTGGTTAGAGCGCCGGCCTGTCACGCCGGAGGTCGCGGGTTCGAGTCCCGTCGCTCCCGTAACGGGTGGTATGAGATCTGCAGCTCGAAGGCCCCCTCACCGTTGGCGCGGCGGTACTCGACGGTGCCGCTGAAGTTCTCATCGCTCGAGTAGCGGAAGCGGGGAAGGGAGAACTCGATGCCGAAGTAGGGCTTGACGGGCTGGAAGGCGGCCTCGATCTCCTCCTCGAAGCCGTTCTTGTGGGTGGCGTCGAGATCGATGTCCTGGGAGAAGCGCCCGGTCGAGCCGAAGATGGACTTGCGAGGGGCGGTGCCGCCCTTGAACAGCAGCGGGTCGGGCACGAAGATCCCGGCGCTCTCGCCCGCGCAGGCGCGCTCAGGCGGGCGGGCCATCCGCCTCGTCGGCCTTGGCCGGGGCGCCGGGCTCCTTGATCGCCGCCGCCGCGCCCTTCGCCTTCTCCTTCAGGCTGCCTTTGCCGGTGGCGACCTCCTTCAGCTCCTTGGCGTCCTCTTTGAGGGCGTCGACGCCACCGCGCTTGTCGATCGTCTGCTTCGCTTTGTCAGCCAGTCTCCTGAACTTCATCGCGGTCCTCTCGTCGGGGGTTCCGAGGCTAGTTCCCCTGCCCGCGCCGCGGGCCCACACGGGCTGATGAAAATCGGCGATCCTTGACGGTGTCGTCCGCGACGCCGATTTCTTCTTGGTGCCGTTGAGCCCGAGGCTAGTTTGGCGTGTGGGTCTCCCCGGATCTCCGGACTGTTGCCATGAGCACGACTGTCAGACTCGTCAGTTCTCGGAGGCCCCTGGGCGACGATCCCTGTCGATCGCGCTCAAGGAGGTTGAGATGGAGACGATCGTCGAGCGCCCAGCGGGTCTCGATGTCCACAAGGCGCAGGTGACCGCCTGCGCGCGCACCCCGAAGGAGGGCGGCGGGCGCGAGGAGCACCTCGCCGAGTTCCCGACCACGGTCACCGGCCTGCTGACCCTGCGCGACTGGCTCGCCTCACACGACGTCACCCAGGTGACGATGGAGGCCACCGGGGTCTACTGGAAGCCGGTCTGGGCGATCCTCGAGGACGAGTTCGAGTGCGTGCTGGTCAACGCCCGCCACGTCAAGCAGGTGCCCGGCCGCAAGACCGACGTCGCCGACGCCGCCTGGATCTGCCAGCTCGCCGAGGCGGGGCTGCTGCGCGCCAGCTTCGTGCCGCCCAAGCCGATCCGCGCCCTGCGCAACCTGACCCGCTATCGCAAGACCCAGATCCAGGAGCGAGCCCGCGAGGCCAACCGCCTGCACAAGGCGCTGGAGGACACCGGGATCAAGCTCGACTGCGTCGCCACCGACATCCTCGGAAAGTCCGGGACGGGCGATGCTGGCGGCGCTGATCGAAGGCACCACCGACCCCGAGGTTCTGGCCGACCTCGCCAAGGGACGCCTGCGGGCGAAGATCCCGGAGTTGCGGGAGGCGCTGGAGGGCCGCTTCGATCACCTGCACTCGGTCTGGGTCGGGGCGATCCTCGCCCACATCGACTTCCTCGACGAGCAGATCGCCGGCCTCGGCGAGGCGATCGAGGAGCAGATCGCCCCTTTCGAGTCAGCCGTTGAGCTCTTGCGCTCGATCCCGGGAGTTCAGCGGCGCACCGCCGAGGTGATCGTCGCCGAGATCGGAACCGATATGTCGCGCTTCCCCTCGGCCAAGCACCTGGCCTCCTGGGCGGGGCAGTGCCCCGGCAACGACCAATCCGCCGGCCGTCGCCGCTCGGGGCGGACCCGCAAGGGCTCGAAGTGGCTCGATTGGGCGCTCGAGGAGGCCGCGCTGGCCGCGGTCCGCTCCAAGGACGTCTACCTCGCCGCCCAGTACCAGCGCCTGCGGCCTCGCCGGGGCCACAAGAAGGCCCTCGGCGCGGTCAAGCATTCGATCATCGTCGCGGTCTGGCACATGCTCTCCACCGGGGAGCTCTACCGCGAGCTCGGCGGCGAGTACTTCCGCAAGCGCGATCCCGAGCGAATCACCAAGCGCCTCGTGACTCAGCTCGAAGCGCTTGGCCACAGCGTCAGCTTGGAGGCGGCGGCTGCCTGAGGGCTTATTTTCCTGTCAGACCGTATGGCGGGTTCGCTGGTGTAAACGTGCCAAGGCTCAAGTTCCGGCGGCGGCCGTCGATCCGCTCGGTGATGCGGAAGGCGCTCTCCAGCTCGGCGGGACTGATGCTCGCCGCGATCGTCGCCTTCGCGATCGGCGCCGCGCTGGTGCTCTCCGCCTGCGGGGGCTCCGGCAACGACGCCGGCTCCGGCGGTTCGGGCGCCGAGGGCGGCACGCTGAAGGCGACCTACGCCTCCTTCCCCGACCACCTCGACCCGGCCCTCGCCCACTCGGCCGAAAGCTGGACGGCGATCTACAACACCTACGTCCCGCTGCTGACCTACGCCCACGCCGACGGCAAGGCGGGGAGCGAGGTGGTGCCGGGCCTGGCCAGGGCGATGCCGGAGATCAGCGCCGACGGCCGCCGCTACACCCTCTTCCTGCGCCAGGGCCTGAAGTACTCCGACGGCACGCCGGTCAGGGCCTCGGACTTCGCCTACGCGCTGGAGCGGATGTTCAGACTCAATTCCAGCGGCTCCACCTTCTACACCGACATCGTCGGCGCCGAAGAGTTCGCGAAGACGAAGCGGGGCGGGATCGCCGGGATCGAGACCGACGACGCCGGCGGCAGGATCACGATCGACCTGGTCGCGCCGCGCGGCCCGTTCGTCAACGAGCTGGCGCTGCCCTTCGCCGCCCCGGTCCCGGCCGGGACGCCGGTCGAGGACCTGACCGCGGAGCCGCCGCCGGCCACCGGCCCCTACGTCATCTCCCGCTCCCAGCCCGGTCGCGGCTGGGACTACGAGCGCAACCCGGAGTGGGCGCGCGGCAACGCCGGGCTGCTGGCGGACCTGCCGGGCGGGCACGTCGACCGGATCGAGGTCAGCGTCGTCCGCAACGCCTCGACCCAGGTCAGCGACGTCGAACAGGGCCGCTTCGACTGGATGGGCAACCCGCCGCCGGCCGACCGCTACGCCACGGTCGAGGAAGAGTTCGAGGGCAGCCAGTTCCGGGTCGAGCCGACCGTCAGCACCTACTTCTTCTGGCTCAACACGACGCAGCCGCCGTTCGACGACGTGCGCGTGCGCCAGGCGGTCAACCACGCGGTCGATGCGCGGGCGCTGGAACGGATCTACGCCGGGCAGCTGCGCGGAACCCAGCAGATCCTGCCGCCGGGGATGCCCGGCTACGAGAAGTTCGAACTCTACCCGCACGACCTCGCCAAGGCCAGGGCGCTGGTCGCCGAAGCCGACCCGGCCGACCGCGCGATCACGCTCTGGACCGACAACGAAAGCCCCAACGACGAAGCCGGCGAATACCTCCAGGACGTTCTCTCGCGGCTCGGCTTCGAGGCCAAGCTGAAGGTCGTCAACGCCGACAACTACTTCCCGATCATCGGCAACTCCTCGACCCCGGACCTCGACGCCGGCTGGGCGAGCTGGTTCCAGGACTACCCGCACCCCAACGACTTCTTCCAGCCGCTGCTCGACGAAGCGAGCATCTCGCCGACCGAAGCCACCAACCTCGCCCGCTTCGCCGACCCCGCCCTCAGCGCCAAGATCGAGCGGCTCGCCGAACAGCCGCTGGGCCCCGAGCAGGAAGCCGAATACGCGGCGCTCGACCGCGAATTCATGGAACAGGCGCCGTGGGTCCCCTACGGCACCAGCACGATCCCGACCTTCGTCTCCAGCGCCGTCGACCTCGACCAGGTCATCTTCAACCCGACCTTCAGCCAGGACCTGACCAGCTTCCGGTTCAGGTAGGGCGCGCCCTTCCGGCAGCGGGAACCGCGATGTAGGCTTCGCCACCGTGAAGACGCTCCCCCGCGCGGTCGCCGCCGCCCAGGCGGCCGAACCGGAAACGAGCGAGTGCGCCGGCCTGGCCAACTGCACCTCGATCCCGAACACGCCGTGGTCGTGGTCCCGGCCGCCACGCTGGGCTTCACCAACCAGAGCCAGGGAGTGATCGAACCCGGGACCGTGCTGTGGCGGGTCGACTGCGCGGCCTCCAAGGTCCCCGCCGGCCGCGACTACGTCGCCTCGAAGCCCGGGCGGGTGCTGATCGTCACCGCTTTCATTCCTCCTTTCAACATCGGCCTCACCGGCATCCCCTCCGCCAACTTCTTCTCCGTCTGGGAAGGCGAAGCGCCGACCAGCTTCCAGCCGCTGGTCGGCTGCATCCCGAAGGCGGCGAGTGCTTCCGCCGCAACCGGCTCGACCAGCCGGTTGCGACAGCGCACCTTCACCCACGCCCTTCATGCCGGCCAGACCAAGACCTTCGCGCACGGCTGCGCCAAGGGGGAGCGGCTCGCCAGCTCGGAGCATGGCGTCGGCTTCTACCGGGACTCGCCCCCCACCGAGGCGGAGCTGAAGAGCCTGCGGGTGACGCGCAGGAACAAGGGGGGCCGGGTCGTCGTGCGGGTGCGGACCGGGCGGATGGTCGGCGACGACGAGCGCGCGGAGATCCAGATCCACGCCCTCTGCGGCCCTGTCTCGAAGTCCCGGTAGCCGGCCGCGAAGGCGCATAGGCTGCGTCGTGTGACGGATCCGGGTCGCTCGTCGCGCAGGCGCTTCCTCGCCAGGGTCGGCGGGGTCGCCGGCGCCGCGGCGCTGGGCGCGGCGGGGGCGGCCGAGGCGCTGAAGCCCAGCGGCGGCCGGGCGCCGCACCCGAAGACCCCGACCGAGGCGCTGCGCCTGCTGCAGGCGGGCAACTGGCGCTACCGCCACGAAAAGCTGCAGCTGCGCGACTACTCGCCGGTGGGGGAGCGCCGCGCCGCCGAACAGAAGCCGTTCGCGGCGATCGTCACCTGCGCCGACTCGCGGGTCTCGCCGGAGCTGGTCTTCGACGTCGAACGCGGCAACCTCTTCGTCTCGCGGATCGCCGGCAACAGCATCGACACCGGCACCCTGGGGAGCACCGAGTACGCGGTCGCGGTGCTGGGGGTGAAGCTGGTGATGGTGCTCGGCCACAGCGACTGCGGCGCGATCAAGTCGGCGATCGAGGTGGTCAGCAACGGCAAGACCTACCCGCCCTCGAAGTACGGCGCGATCGGTGAGGTGATCGATCCCCTGGTCCCGATCGTCGAGTCGCTGCCGGCGGATGAGCGCAACCTCCCCCGCTGCGTCCCCGCCAACGCGATCGCCCAGGCGGGCCAGCTAGCCGCCCGCGGCCCGATCGTCGGCCCGGAAATCGCGGCGGGGAACCTGCGCGTCGCCGCCGCCGTCTACAACATCGCCAACGGCGCGGTCTCGGTCGTCCGCTAGCCCGAAGTTACCCCCAGCCGCCGGCCCGGATCTGGCTTGAGAGATGAGAATCGGCGCCGCGGCGCCTGTCTCGCTCGTGTCTACGCCTGCTTGGGGATCGACTCGACCAGCTCCAGGGCCCGGGCCTGCACCGGGTTGGGCTCGGAAAGCCGCTCGAAGGTTGCCGTGGACTCGCCGACGCGGACCGTGTTGAGGGTCCGCAGCGAGAGCTCGGCGACCAGGCTCTCGAAGGAGTGGGGCGCCTCGCCGCGGGCGGTGCGCTTGCGGCGCGCCTTCGCGGTAGCGGCGCCCGAGCGCTTCGCCTTGGCGACCGGGTCGGCCTGCTCGGGCGGGCACTCGTCGCGGAAGGTGAGCTCCGCCCAGGCCTCGCGCAAATGCCACTCCAGGTAGTAGGAGAGCATGCAGAGGAAGAGATGGGCGCGGACCCGGTCCTCCAACCGGTGGTGGATCGGGCGCACCTCCAGCGGCCCCTTCAGGGTGCGGAAGGCGCGCTCGGCCCACTTCAGCTGCTTGTAGGAGCGGACCACGCCGGGGGCGTCGAGGCGCTCCTCGGCGACCGAGGTGCGCAGCACGTAGATCCCGTCGAGCGCCGCCTCGGCGGCGATCTGCTCGCCTTTGCGCGCGTAGGCGAAGGAAGCGTCGGCGATCGTCACCTCGAAGTGCTTCTTGACGCGGTAGCGCTTCAAGGCCGGGCCGGCCGCGAGGCCGATCTCGGCCGCCCCCCGCAGCGTCCCCGCCTCCACCCGCTCGCGGATCTCGCCGCAGCCCGCGCTCGGTGGCGGCGAGCAGCTCGGAGCGCTTGCGCGCGCGCTCCTGCGCGAGGAGCGGGTTGCGGCAGACCACCAGCCGCTCCCCGGGGAAGGCCTCGGAGGAGATCTCGGCGAGGTTGGTCTCGTCGAAGAGGCTGAGCTGCAGGTCGCCGTCCTTGACCAGCTTCTTCACCTGCGGCGCCTTCAGCGCCGTGATCCACGACGCCCCCTCGGTCTCGCCCAGCGCCTCCAGGTTGGCCTTGGTCGCCATCCCGCGGTCGCAGACGAGGACCGCCTCGGCGAGCCCGAAGCGCCGCTTGAGCTTCTCGATCTGGGCCGGCAGCGTCGCGGCGTCGCGGGTGGAGCCCGCGAAGGCCTCGATCGCGATCGGGCGGCCCGCGGGATCGCAGAGCAGCCCGTAGGTGACCTGCAGCGTGCCGCGCCGCCCGTCGCGCGAGTAGCCGCGCGAGGCGAGCGGGCACGTCCTTCCCTCGAAGTAGGAGGAGCTGAGGTCGTAGAGGGCGTGGGTGCCATCGGCGAGGTGGCGGGCGGCGAGGCGCTCCTCGATCTTCTCCTGGCGCTCCCCCAGCCAGTCCATCGCCGCGTAGAGGTCGTCCTGATCGGCGCCCTCCACCCCCAGCTCGGCGGCGAGCGTCGACTGGCGAAGCGAGCGCGCGGTGGCGAGCTTGGAGGCGGGCCGAAGGACTCGTTGGCAGATCATCGCCAGGCAGAGCTCGCGCTGCTTCGACGGGGAGCGGTCGAGCAGGCGGGCGAGGCCGAGGCGACGCGCGGCGCCCAGCACCGCGCAGACGTGGCCGGCGGGCAGCGAAGCGGCGATCGAGACCTCCCCGGCGCCCACGAGCGCCTCGCCGGCGAGCGCCGCCCGCAGCGCCTCGATCGCCTCCGGCGGCAGCTTCGAGACGTTGGCGATCGTCTCGTGGCGCACGCGCTTGCCCTCGCGGATCGAGCGGCGGATCAGGTGCGAGGTGTAGACGCGGTCGCCGTGGCGGCGCTCGATCTTGGCCACGTGCATCGCGCCTGACTTTCCCTTCATAGAGGCATTATTCACCATCCATCGGACGGGACGACGGCCATACTCTTGGCTACACTTGACCGCCTAAGAAGACCCCGAATCCCGCATGGCGAGTGGGATCGGGGTCGATCAGCGGGCCGTTATTCGGGGTAACTTCGGAATAAGGCCCCGGGGCCTCTCGGTCGCTCACCGGACGAGCTGCGGCTGGAGCTCGAGATCGGCGAAATCGACACCACCTGGGTCGTCTACGGGACGACCAAGCGGTTCCGGGGCGAGGTGATCGGGATCCCCTCGCCCGAGGTCTTCCGGCAGAGCGCTCGAGCGCTCTCTTGATGGACAGGTACTTCTGTCTATAGTCAAGGGCTCGGGAAGGCCTCGAGACGAGTCTGGGAGGCGCGATGGGATGTGACGTTGCTCTGTTGGAGCGGGCCGAGCTCCGCTTTCGCGGCGATATCTGGAGGACCGCGCCGACAGACGCAGTCCTCGAGGCCGGCGTGCAGATGCGGCAGTTCGGGCCGGTCCTGGTCACCGTCTTCGCGGACCTTCCGGACGTCGCCGCGATGAACGCGGTCCAGGGCGCGGCGGAACCGGGGGCGGTTGCGGGCGGACACCTGGTCGAGGCGATCGACTGGACGCGGGAGTGGGAGGTCGACTACATCGTTCCCGTGGCCTCGAAGCGCCCGGAAACGGGGCCGGCGGAGGCGTGGCTCGCCGCGAACGGCTACGAGCAGAGCGGGATCGTGCGCAAGTACATCCGGCCGGCCTCTCCGCCGGGCTGGCAGGACCCGCCGGAGATCGAGGTCCGCAAGCTTGCGCCGCGCGAGACGGAAGGGATGAGCTACCTCGCGGTCGAATGCCTGGGGCTGCCCGACATGGTCGGGTTCCTCTTCTGCGACCTGCCGGAACTGGAGGGCTGGCATTGCTACGTCGCCCTCCTGGACGGCGTCGAGGTCGCCTGCGGCTCGATGCTGATCGCCGACGGCATCGCGACGCTCGGGGTCGACGCCACGGCCGAGCACGCCCGCGGCCAGCGGCTGCAACGGCGCGCTGCTGGCACGCCGCCTCGAGGACGCCGCGGCGGCGGGCTGTCACACGGTGATGGCGGAGGCCTGCGACGCCCCGGGCAACGGGCCCTCGGCGGCGGCGCGCAACCTCCACCGGACCGGCTTCGTCGAGGCCAGCCACAGCGTCACCTGGCGCTACCCGGTCGGCATTTCCGAGTTAGCCGGATAGATATTCCGAGTTAGCAGCGCTCGCGTCGTGGCGACGCTCAGGAGGGGGCCCACAGGGCGCCGATCGGAACCGCCCAGAGGCGGTCGCCCGACGGGAGCGTCCGCTCGCCGGGATGGACGACGGCGCCCGCGAGGAACCGATCTCCCGCCGCATCCCTCAGCATCTCCAAGCCTCTCCTGTCGGCGCCTGCCGACGACACCTTGGCCTTGACCTCGATCGCCGCGACCCGGCCCGAGCGATCCTCGGGCACGAGGTCCACCTCAGCGCCGCGCCGATCGCGAAAGTGGTAGACGCGCGGGGCGGCTGCGCTCCAGCTCGCGTGCTTGACGATCTCCATTGCGACGAAGGTCTCCAGCGCCGGCCCCGTAACCCTGTCGTCATTGGCGATCCGCTGCTCGTCGGCGCCAAGCAGGTGCGCCAGCAGGCCGCCATCGCTGATGTAGACCTTGGGTGCGTGCAACACGCGTTGAAGGAATCCCGGTCTCCAGGCGGGAACGACGCAGACGAGGAAGATCGCCTCCAGCAGGCCGACGTAACCTTTGACCGTCTTCTCGTCGAGCCGAAGCTCGCCAGCGAGGTTGGAGTAGCGCAGCAGGTTGGCTGAGCGGCTTGCCAGGGCCGCAAGCAGCCGCGGCATCTCGCTCTCCTTCTGGAGGTCTGCGATGGCTCTCAGGTCGCGCTCGAGCGTCGTGGTGAGGTAGCCGGCGAACCAGCGCTCGCACCGGCGCCCCTCGCGCAGGCGCGCCTCGGGATAGCCACCCGCGGCGACGCGCGAGGCGAAGGCCCCGCCCGATCGGTGCGCCCACGACACGGGGGGGCGAGCCTCCAAAGAGGGTGTCCACGAGGTTGGCACGAGTGCCCTCGATCTCCGTCTGCGCGAGACCCGGCAGATGAACGAGCTCGATCCTTCCGGTCAGCGCCTCGTGCACCTTGCGTGAGCTCAGGATGTTGGCGGAGCCGGTCAGCAGGAACTGTCCTGGCCGGGTGTCGCGATCGACCGCTTGCTCGATCGCCAGGATCAACTCGGGTGCGCGCTGAACCTCGTCAAGAAGGACGGGAGTGCCGAAGCCGGCGAGAAAGCCGCGCGGATCCGAGAGGGCAGCTTGTCGTACCGCCTGGTCGTCGAGACTGACGACGACAGCTGGGTGGTCTTCGGTGGCGATCGTCTCACAAAGCGTGCTCTTTCCCACCTGGCGAGCGCCCATCACCATCGCGACACGGGTGTCTTTCAGGGCTTCGACGACAAGGGGTCGAGCATTGCGCTCGATCACAGCAAGACCGACAGCCGGCGCCCATGCGGGGCGGTTCCGGAATCAAGAGTTGGCATTTCCGGAAAGCGCATAGGACAAATCCGGAAGGTTTGGGTGGCAGATCCGGAAAAGTGCTGCGACCACTCAGGCGCTCCCTTGATACGCAGGGACTTCTGTCTATAGTCTGGGGCTCTGGGAAAAGTCCGACCACTGGGAGGCGCCAATGGTTTGTGACGTTGCAGGATTGGAGCGGGCCGAGTGCCGCTTCCGCGCCGACATCTGGAGGGCCGCGCCGATAGATGCGGTGATCGAGGCGGGCGTCCAGATGCAATGGTTCGGGCCGCTGCTGGCGACGGTGTTCGCCGATCTACCCGAGATCGCCGGCCTGAACGTGATTCAGGGCGCGGCGGAGCCGGGGGCGCTCGGGGACGGGCACCTCCGCGAGGCGATCGAGTGGACGAGAGAGTGGGAAGTCGACTACGTCGTTCCGGTGGCGTCAGACCGCCCCGACACCGAGCGGGCGGAGGCGTGGCTCGCGGGGCAGGGCTACGAGCAGGGCGGAGTCGTGCGGAAGTATGTTCGCGGGGCGTCGCGCCCGAGCTGGCGGGACGCGCCGGGCGTCGAGGTTCACAAGCTTGCGCCGCGCGAGACGGAAGGGATGAGCTACCTCGCCGCTGAGAGCCTGGGGCTTCCCGACAGCGTCGGGTTCCTCTTCTGCGACCTGCCGGAACTGCCGAACTGGCACTGCTATGTCGCCCAGTTGGACGGCCTCGAGGTCGCCTGCGGCTCGATGCTGCTCGTCGACGGGATCGCGATCCTGGGCCTCGACGCCACCGCCGAGCAGGCCCGTGGCCGCGGCTGCCACAGCGCGCTCCTGGCGCGCCGCCTCGAGGACGCCGCCAAGGCCGGCTGCCACACGGTGCTGGCCGAGGCCTGCGACGAACCCGGGAACGGTGGCCTGGCGGCGGTTCGGAACCTGCACCGGGCGGGCTTCGTGGAAGCAGGGCGCAGCGTCACCTGGCGGCGGCCGGTCGGCATCTCCGAGTTCGCTGGATAGCGCGATCCGCAGCGGCCGGCACCAGTTCGAGCTCGGTCCCGAGACCGGGCCGGCCCAGTAGACGGGCTGCGCAAGGGCCGCGGCCGCGTCGACCAGCTCGGATTCGGAGACGACGCGTTCGGTTTCCGGCGCCGGGGCCGAGGAGTCGTCGTCCCCGCGCGTCGCCGGCCAGGCGACCAGGCCGACGACGACCGCCACCGCGATCACCGCGCCGCGAAGAGCGAGATTCCCACCCCCCTCGGTCATGCTCCCCCTCCCCGCCGGTTCCCCGAGCTCGTCACATATGCATCAGCGCCGGGTCAGCCACGGGCGACGCGGCAGGTGGCGGCTTGGGACATGGTCAGCTGCTGGCCGTTGTCGAAGCCGTAGGTGGCGCGGGCGAAGGGGAAGAGGGCGCTGTCGAAGCCGGCGGGGGCTTCGCAGGCGGCGGAGACGTAGGAGCGGCGGGTGCCGCGGTAGGTGTAGGTGCGGTGGAGGGTCATGTCGAAGTGGGTGATGTAGGCCCATTCGCGCGTCTCCGGCGGGAGCGTGGTGGCGAGGACGGTCCCGAAAGTGCCGCGGCGGCGGTCGACGTGGAAGGTGAGGATGAAGGCGCCGGGGGGCTGGCGGGCGTAGGCCTGGGCGAGGATCAGCTTGCCGCCGCCGGCACGGGGGCCGTTGAAGGCGAGGATCTTGGCCCTGACCGGGAAGGGCAGCTGCGAGGGGATGCGGACCTGGACGGTGACGTGGCCGCTGCCGACGATGGCGCCGCGGCAGATCCGGCGGGCGTCCCTTTCGGAGGCGGGCGCGATCGACTCGGCGCGGCAGACGGGGAGGCCGCGGTCGAAGAGCCGCCCGCCGCGGTTGATCCCGACCGTGATCCGCCGCAGCTGCGGCAGCCGGTCGGTCTCGCCGGAGGCGCTCCTGACGTTGCCGGCGACCCGCACAGCGACCGGGGCGAGCGCGTCGCGCGGCAGCCTGGTCGGGCGCAGGCCGCCGTCGAAGGTGGCGACGAGGTCGCCGTCCTGGTTCTGCACCGCCCAGGCGGGCGCCCCCGCGATCAGCAGGAGCGCCACCGCCGCCGCCAGGAGCCTCGCCGGTCTCAACTCGGCCGCGGCCTCACCCGAACCGCGACGGCTCGATGCGGCAGTAGTCGAAGCCGAAGGCGAGGACGGTGTTGTTGGCCTTGTTGGAGTTGCGGTTCAGCTCGACCGAGAACGATTCCGCCCTGTGCTTCTGTTCGGCGGCGAGGGCGCGGCCGATCTTTTCGACGATCGCCTTCTCGTCGCCGAGGATGTCCAGCCAGGTGCCGAGCCTGGCCTCGTATTCGGGCGGCCGGGGGACGGCGGCGAGCTGGCGGATCGTCTTCCCGAAGGCGCTGGCGGCGCGGGCGAAGTGCCTGGACGCGAGCTTCAGCCTGCCTTCCTTCACCTCCTGCTTGGCTCCCTTGAAGATCCGCTTGTTGGCGAGCACGTTGGTCTTGCAGATCGGCTCCGCCCGTTCGACGTATTCGTCGATGGTCCCCGGCGCTTCGGCGGCGCCGGCGAGCGGCACCGCGATGACGGCCGCGGCCAGCAGCCCCGCCCAGATTCCCTGCCTCCCTTTGCGCATCTACTCCATCTCCCCTCGGTACGTATACGTTCTCACAACACGCCTAACCGGCGTGCAGACCGAGCTTCGGCAGCACTCGCTCGAGCGGGCGCGGTAGCCACCAGACCCGCTCGCCCACCAGCAGCATCAGCGCCGGCAGCAGGACGATCCGCACGACGGTGGCGTCGAGGACGACGGCGACGGCGAGGCCGGTGCCGAGCTGGCTGACGGTGGCGATCGGCGCCGCGGCGAAGGCGACGAAGACGGCGACCATGATCGCGGCGGCGCCGGTGATGACCCGGGCCGTGCGCTCGAGGCCGAAGGCGATCGCCTCCTCGTTCGTCGCCCCGCCTTCCCTGCTCTCGCGCATGCGGCTGAGCAGGAACACCGCGTAGTCGATCGAGAGGCCGAAGACGATGCCGAAGATGCCGGCGGCGCCGATCGAGTCGACGTAGGTGTGGCCGCCGAGCGGCCAGCCGGCGGGGACGTCGAAGAGGAGGGTGAGGACGCCGAAGGCGACGGCGACCGTGAGCAGGTTGAGGGCGACCGCGATCGCGGCGAGGGCGAGGGCGCGGAGGACGACGAGGAGGACGAGGAAGGTGACGATGGAGATGGCGACGATGACGAGCGGGACGCGGGAGGAGATCGCGTCGCTGTAGTCGGCGAGCTGGGCGGGGCCGCCGGTGACGCCGGTGCGCAGGCCGCTCGAGGCGGCGAGGCCGTCGGCGTCCTCCCTGAGGCGGTCGTTGAGCGCGGCGGAGCCGGGGGTGTTGAAGGTGTCGCGGGGGATGACGAGCATCTGCGCGCCGCCGCCGCCGTGGGCGAGGTCGATGACGCGGGCGGCGCGGTCGCGCTGCGCGGGCGGGGCGCCGTCGAGGGCGGAGAGGACGAAGTAGCCGGAGTCGAAGATGCGGGGGGAGGAGCGGCGCAGGCGCTCGGTCTGGCGGGAGAGGTCGTCGGCGTTGTCGGTGACCCTGACGCCGGCGCGGACCAGGCCACCCTGGAGCGGGCGCGAGTCGTGGTAGCCCTGGGAGAGGTTGCGCGAGAGAGCGTCGGCGCCGCCGGTGAGGCGTTCGAGGCCGCCGGCGAGCTCGGTGGAGCCCTGGCGGAGCTGCTCGAGGCCGGCCGGGAGCGGCTCGGCGCCCGCGGCGAGCTCGCCGGCGCCCTGGTGGAGTTCCGCCCCGCCCTCGGAGAGCTTCTTCTGGCCGGCGTGCAGGCGGGTGGAGAGCGCGTGGGCGCGCTTGGCCTGGTTGCGGGCGAGGACCAGAGACTGCAGGAGCACTTCGGCCTGCCGCGCCTCGCCCGCGAGGTCGGGGTCGGAGGCGGCGGCGGCGTTGAGCTCGTCGCGCAGGCGGCGGGCACGGGCGACGCCGCCCTGGCGCAGCACCGGCAGCAGGGCGTTGAGTTCGTCCAGCACCGAGCGGGCGGCGAGCAGGGCGCGGCGCTGGCCCTCGGCGAGGCGGCCGGAGCCGTCGTCGAGCTCGGCGAGCGCTTCCATCGCTTCGCTCGGCGCCGGCGACGGCGCGTTCGAGCCCGCCGGCGATGTCGGCGGCGCCTTCGCCGGCGCGGCCGGAGCCGGTCGCGATCAGGCCGGCGCCCGCGGCGGCGCGGGCGATGCCGCGGCGGAGCTGGCCGACCCCGCCCGCGGCGCGTTCGAGCCGGTCGCCGAGCTTGGTCAGCCTGGTCGGGCTGGCGTCGCCTTCGTCTTCCAGGAGCTCGTTGCCGCTGGTGCGGAGTGGGGCGACCCGGCGCTTGACCTGGCCGGGGCCGATCACCGCCTGGACGCCCGGGTCGTCGGCGATCTGCCGCTGCAGGCGCTGGAGGGCGGCGAGGCGGCTGTCGCTGGTGATCGGCCCGCGCTCGGTGGCGGCGACGAGGACGAAGGGGGCGTCCCAGCCGGCGCCGATGGCGCGGTCGACCGTCTCCGCGTCCTCGCGAGCGCCGTTGGACTCGGGAAGCTGGGAGGCGCTCGGCGGGCCGGTCTTCAGCGCCAGCACCGGCAGGGCGAGGAGGACGAGGGCGCCGCCGATCAGGCCCGCGGCGAGGCGCGGGCGGGCGAGAGCGGCGCTGACGGTCGCCATCAGCCGGGTGCCGTCGTTGCCGGAGCCGATCCGCCGGCGGTCGAGGTTCGGTCCGAGCAGGAGCAAGAGCGGCGGGGCGATAAAGGTGGCGATGACGACGCTGATGACGGTGACGAGGATCGCGGTGCCGGCAAGCGAGAGGAACAGCGTCCCCGGCATCGCCCAGAGGATCACCACCATCGCCAGCAGCAGGGTCGAGCCGGCAAAGGCGGTGGTGCGGCCGGCGGTGGCACGGGTGCGGCCGGCGGCGTCCAGCGGCGAGCTGCCCGAGGAGAGCTCCTCGCGGAAGCGGGAGACCATGAGCAGCGCGTAGTCGACCCCCAGCGCGAGCCCCATCATCGTCGCGGTGGTGAGAGCGAAGCCGTCGACCTCGAAATGGGAGGCGGCGATGGCGAGCAGGCCGCGCGACGCGAGCACCGCCGCGGCACCGAAGACGAGCGGAATCGCCGCGGCGACCGGAGAGCGGAAGACGAGCAGGAGGACCAGCAACAGGATCGGTACCGCGATCAGCTCGGCGATGCGCGTCGAGCGCACCGATTCGTCCTGGATCGCCCGCGAGAGCGTCGCAAAGCTGGTCTGCGTGGCGGTGACCGGCGAGTGGATCGCGGCCTCGAGCGTCCGGTTCAGCCCGGGAACGCTGTCCTTCACCGCGTCCTCTGCGTTCACGTGGAAGTCGACGAGGATCAGCGCCTTGCGGGGCGACGGGCGCAGGCGGTCGAGCTCCCCCCGGTCCCATGGCGAGAGCGTGGTGACCCTCGGATCCCTCCTCAGCGCCCGCACCAGCTGCGGCCCCTGACGATCGAGGGCGGGACCTGGCCCGCGCAGGAGGATCGCGAAGGGAGCCGAGTCGCCGAAGTGATCCCGCAACAACGACTCCCCCTCCGCCGACTCGGTCCCGGGCACGCCGACCGAGGTCGGCCGCAGCTTTCCCTCGACCCCGATGCCGACGATCCCGAGGCTGACGATGACCGCGAGAGCGATCGCCAGCGTAGCCCGCGGGCGTCGCAGGACCAGACGGCCTCCCTGCACGTCCGCGGCCACGCCGTAAGCGTAGGTCAGCGTCTGGCGGCTGAGTGTGGTGTCCGCTTTAAGACAGCGGCGACGAGATCCTCAAGCCGCCTGCGGCAGGTACTGCTGCCAGGCTTCCGGGATCTTCGGGCTGGCTACCTGGATGAAGACCGTCGGCGGCGGGGCCTTGGGCGAGTTCTTGGGGTGCATCTGGATCTCGCGGGGGAGGCGGTTGCCCTTGCGGCGGTTGCAGCTGGCGCAGGCGGCGACGATGTTCTCCCAGACCGATTTGCCGCCGCGGCTGCGGGGGATGACGTGGTCGACGGTGAGGCCGGACTTGGTCGAGCCGCAGTACTGGCAGGTCCAGGAGTCCCGGGCGAGGACGGCGCGGCGGGTGATCTTGCGGCGGTGCGCCTCGCGGGGGATCTTCACGTAGCTGACGAGGCGGATCACGTCGGGCCGCTCCAGCGTCATGTGCTCGGAGTGCAGGGCGGCGCCTTCGCGCTGCTCCAAGAGCTCGGCCTTTTCCTTCAGCAGCAGCACAGCGGCGCGTCTCAGCGTGCAAACGTTGATCGGCTCATACGTCGCATTGAGAACCAGCACCCTGGCCATGGTGCTCAGGATTGTAGGGATGCGCGGCGCTATCCCGTGGGATAGGAGCCGAGAACGCGCACGGACTCGGCCTTGGAGCGGAGCGCGGCGATCGCCTCGGCGACGGGCGCGTCGGTCTCCGCGCCCTCGAGATCGCAGAAGAACATGTAGCGGCCGAGGCCCTGGCGCAGCGGCCGCGACTCGATCCTGGTCAGGTTGATCCCGCGGCTCGAGAACTCGGCGAGCGCGTCGACGAGCGCCCCCGGGTGGTCCTCGCCGAGCTCGGAGAAGACGAGCGAGGTCTTCCACGGGCCCTCGCCGCTCGGCTCGGTTCCGGCCGGCGCGATCCAGACGAAGCGGGTGACGTTGTCGGAGGAGTCCTCGACCCCCTCCCTCAGCAGCTCGCAGCCGTAGAGGGTGGCCGCCGCCCGCGCCCCGAGCGCCGCCCAGGGCCGCGCCGACTCGCTCACCATCCGCACCGCCGCCGCGGTGCTGCTGACGCTGCGAAGTTCGATCTCCGGCAGCTGCTCGCGCAGGAAGCGGGCGCACTGGGCCAGCGGCTGGGGATGGGAGAGGACCGCCTCGACCTCCTCCATCCGCACCCCGGCGCGGGCGATCAGGTGGACCCGCACGCGGTAGTCGTACTCGCCGACGATCGTCACCGCCTCGACGTCGAAGGCGAGCGTGTCGAGGGTGACGCGGACGGAGCCCTCGATCGAGTTCTCGACCGGGACCAGGGCGCGGTCGGCCTCGCCCCGCTCGACGGCGAGGATCGCGTCGCGGATCGTCGCCGTCCGCAGCGGCTCGAAGTCCAGCGCCGAGGCCGCCTCGCCGAGCGCGTCCTCGGTGAAGGTTCCCGCCGGGCCGAGGTAGGCGATCCGCACCGGCGCCGCCTAGCCGAAGGAGACCGTGTAGCTGGCCTCGTTGTTTTCGGAGACCTGCTCGCCCGGGACCGTCTCGACTTCGACTTCCAGGGTCACCGTGCCGCTCGGCGTCGGCGTCAGCGGGATCGTCACCGTGGCGATTTCGCCGGCTTCGATCGTGCTGACGTCCCCTTCGAGGGTGTTGCCGCCGTCGACCGAGACCGAGACGTTGACGCCGTTCTCCGCCGATTCGCCCTGGTTTTGGACCTGGACTTCGACTTCGGCGGTTTCTTCGACCGCCACCGCCGATTCGCCGCCTTCGATCAGTTCGGTGCCGTTGACGCTGACCCCGACCAGGCCGAGCCCGTGGACGCCCGGGCCGCCGGCTTCGGAGCCGCCGCCGCCGAGCGCCGCCAGGGAGTCGCTGACGGTGCTTTCTTCCAGCCAGCTCTCGTCGGGCAGGAAGGTGCTCTTGGGAACGTCGGAGCCGTCGATGCCGTTGGCGGCGAGGACGCCGTCGACGTCCGGCCGCACGACCGTTTCGTAGAGGACGTCGGAGGCGAGGAACTTCTGCATCTGGTTGGCGATCGCGGCCGTCGCCTTCTCGGCGCCGGCGTCCCCGAGCGCCGTGCTCATCTTGTTGGCGATCGTTTCCATCGCGCCGGCCCGCAGCTGGTAGACCAGCTCCAGCGCGCTCTGGGCGTCGCCCATGTCGCCGGGGGCACCGAGCCCGTCGACCCGCGCGGCGTAGTTGTCCATGGCGCTGCGGTCGGCCTTGATCTCGTTGACGAAGTCGGTGACGGAGAGGTCGCCGGGGTCTTCGAGGCGGCCGAAGAAGGCCTTGCTCGTCTGTTCGGTCTCGTCGACGATCTGGCTGACGTTGCGGGCGTAGTCGCTCAGCTCGCGGTGGGCGCGGGCGTCGAGGCAGCCCTTGACCCCGAGCACGATCAGGATCAGGACGACCAGGCCGCCGCCCAGCGCGAGCCCGCGCCGCAGCATGATCTGCTGACGTTCGGGACGGCGTTTCGGGCGCTCGCGTCGACGCGGCGCGCGGGGGGCTGAACTCTCCAAGAAAGCGCTCTCCAGGCTGGTTGGCTGGGCGGAGAGTATGACCGCTGGGCATGTCGGCGCGCGAAGAGGTGCCGCAAACGGCGGTGTTTTTGCAGGGAGGAGCGACAGGGGCTCAGATTTGGCTCTCGGGGTCGAGGGTGGTCCGAGCGATGTCCTCAACCCTGGCGAAGGGCCGCGGGCTTCGACCGAGGCCGGCGGCGAGTTTCGCCACCGCCTCGTACTCGGCATCCGAGAGCGCCGTCCGGTTGGCCTTCTCGCGACCGTCGATGACTACGACGACCCTTTCGTCCCGCAACCACCGAACGAAGAGCCGGTACAGCCGCTGCCCGTGCCTGTCTCTGATCTCGTGGAGATTCCTGAGCGGACCCTTCATCGGCCGGTGCATGGTCATGTCGCTCCACGCATCTGGGCCGGTCAGGCGAACCGAGTCGAGGATGTTGAGCAGTTGCTTTGCGACGTTCGGGGGGACGCTCCTCAGAAATGCATGGCCCGGGACCGACCTCGACCCGTCGCTGTCATCGAGCAGCCACTCGATCTTCCATTGGTCCCAGGCGGGCACCTTCCAGTAAGAGCCTCGGGCCAGGCAGTCACCCCAGGCGTCGTTGCATAAATGCAACGCAGACGCTAACCTGCGCCGCATGGCAGAGGCATCGACTGCACACGAGGCGATCGTCCGAGAGTTCGTCTCCGAGCGCGAGCGTCCCGACTACGAGGCCCGGGTTCGGGCCCTCGCGGCGCGCAACCTGCTCCTCTCAACTCTTGAGAGAGAGCGCGAGGAGCAGGGCATCGCAAAGAAGGAGCTGGCGGAGAGAACCGGCCTCGAGGCATCCAGCGTTCGCCGCATGCTCACCGCGGAGATGGCGAACCCGACGACCGAGACGGCATTCCGCATGCTGGCTGTGATGGGGATCGGGCTGGAGGCGATCCTGCCGTCGGGAGAGCGGGTCGCGATCGTCCAGGCCCACGGGCCGGCGGGCGAGGCGCGGCGCGGTGAGCTGAACGAAGTCCTCGCGGGCCGTCTGGCCGGAGCCGATGGATCCAGCCCTGGAGCGCGCGCTCCGGCCAGATTGAGCCGCTGCCCCGACAACGGGCTTCCTCTGATCCGTAGCCACGACCTCGATCCTGGCTCCAAGAACGTCGGCGACAGCCGCGACGGTCTTCAGCTCGGGATTCACGTCGGCCGTGAAGAACCGGCGCATGCTCGACGGCGCCTTACCGATCGCGCGGGCGAGCTCGGCCTTCGACATGCCCGCCCTCTCCCGCAGATTGTCGATGCGATGGGTCGGGTGCCGGGCGGGCTCAGCTGAGCCCGAGCCTCTGCGCCCAAAGCCTGCGACCGCCGTAGCGACGAACGGCTTCATAGAGCGCCATCCTGTCTGCGCGGCGAAATTCCTCCACGCTCGGCCAAGACGTCCGGCCGCGGCAGAGGTCTTCGAGTTGCTCCTCGATCCTCTCGTCGGTCCACTCCCGTGGTCGACCTCCGTGGGACTGTCCGGCGAGGAGGTAGCGGGACGACGAGCCCTTGCCGCGCCGCACGACGAGCTGGAGCGCTCACCCGGAGGCCGAGCTCTTCCAGCTCGCGGACCTTCCCAGCGACTCTTTCGCATTCCTCTGCCAGCCCGCGAAGGAAGCGCTCGAGCCAGTTGCCCATGTTCAGCGTCTGAGCCCGCGTTTTCGGCATATTTCTCGGCTTCTCGGTACGGCAATCAGGGATAGGTCTCGTCTCAAGATTGAAGGTGTAGCAATCCCTTTTTTAGAGCCATTTGAAGGCTCTCGACTTTCGTGACCTACGCCGCCGCTCGCGGGCGTGACGGTGGGCGGGCCGATATTTGTCGCGGTGAGGGCGCCCGCCCCGCTCCTTGTCGAAATTCAGCCCGGATCAGCTCGCGGCGCAGGGCGGCGAGGATGTCGAGCATCGAGGGGTCGCGCTTCTGGGAGTACCAGGGCGCCTCTCGCCGGCGGCGATCGACATCCGCGGCGGGGTCGGCGTGAAGCGCGTACCAGGCGATGGCGAGGCTCTGGCAGATGAGGCCGAAGGGAACGGTGCGCTCGACCGCCCGCCGCACCCGGTTGCGCGCCTCGCCGACCCCGACCGTCTGCTTGGCGTCCTGGAAGGCGACCTCGATCGACCAGCGATCGGCGTAGCGGGCGACGATCTCGGCCACTCCCGCCTCGACGTCGGTCGAGATCAGCGCGACCCGGTAGCCCTCGGCGTCGGTGGGCTCGCGCACGATCACAACCCGCACCGCCCGTGGGCCCAGCACCGAGTGCCAGAGGCCCTCCACGACGAGCGCGCAGATCTCGCCCCGGCCGGGGACCTGGAGGCGCTGCCACTCGCCGGGTGCGGCCCGCGGCTGCGATCTCAGCGGGGGTGCCGAGCCGCGCCCCCTTCGCCCGCGGCCGCCCGCGGCGGCCGGTCGGCGGCGGCTTGGGGGCGTGGATCACCGCGTTGGATCGCAGCCTCGAGGTCAGGGTGATGCGATCCGCGCTCGGTGCCATCGCCCTGCAGGCGAAGGCGGAGTCGCCGAGGACGTCGATCCGCCGCTGCGGAAAGCGCTCTGCGACCAGCCCCACGAGCGCCGCGGCCAGGTCCTGCTGGGAGGGCCGCCGGCCGGGATTCGGGTTCGCCTCGGTGGGCTTCGGCGTGGGCAGCCAGAGCCGAAACAGCACCGGCAGACACCAGGCGCGCTCGCCCAGCGCGGCGATCCGCACCACCAGGCCGACGACGACGAAGCAGTTGCCGAACTTGAAGCCGCCGCCGGGGGCGGTGGATGAGTCGTGGTGCCAGCTCGTCCCGTGCACCTTGCGGCCCGAGCGGCGGAACACGGAGCCGTCGACGGCGAGCGTGATCGGCGCGTCGGGACCGACGAAGCGCTCGATCAGGAAGTCGAGCACGAGCAGGCCGAGGCGGTCGGGGCACCAGGCGGCGCGGGCGAAGAAGTCGTGGGCGCGGGAGTGGTGCAGGCGGCCGGCGAGTCGCGCCGCCTGCCACATCCCGGTGACCGTGCGCTCGCCGACGCGGCCGAGGAAGCCGTGGACCAGCGCCCCGAAGATCTGGAAGGTCGGGGCGCTGAAGGCGGGGCGGAGCAGGGACAGGATCGCGGTGAGCGAAGATGGCAGGGCGGGCATCGGCGGCGACCTCCTCGAAGGGTGCTTGGACACATCCCTCGTTCGAGCAAGCCGCCGTTGCTCCCTGCTCCTATCGCACCCTCGACATCGAGAGCCGATCTCCTTCAAGCCGGCCAGAGGTCACGAAAGTCGAGGATTAACCGAAAAACCACAAAATTTGGCATCCGGGGCAGCCGGAAAAACTACTGGTCTGGTATCGGCGACGCAAGTCGGCGGACGAGCTTTGCAAGCGGCGATTCGGCCGCGAGGCTCAGGGAGCGCCGGTGGGAAGCGGCCAATCGGGCTCGTATCCGAACACCTCGCGCAGCGGCGTCACCCCGTAGCGCTCGGAGACGATCTCGATGTGATCGGCCGTGACCAGGGCCGGGTGAGAGACCCCGCAGGAGCGGGCCAGCGCCAGCAGCTCGGCCCGCAGCGCCACCAGGTAGTTGGCCGCCCGGCTCGACTTCAGCTCCGGGTCGAGGCCGCGCATCAGCCAGCGGGACTGGGTGGCGACGCCGGTCGGGCAGCGGCCGGTGTGGCAGCGCTGGGCCTGGATGCAGCCGATCGCCATCATCGCCTCGCGGCCGACGTTGACCATGTCGCAGCCGAGGCCGAAGGCGAACAGCGCCGCGTCCGGGAAGCCGAGTCGCCCGGAGCCGATGAAGGTGACCCGCTCGGTCAGCCCGGCACGGGCGAAGCTGCGGTAGACCTGGGCGAAGGCGAGCTTGAACGGCAGCGCCACGTGGTCGGTGAAGGCGAGCGGCGCGGCGCCGGTGCCGCCCTCGCCGCCGTCGATCGTGAGGAAGTCGGGGCCGCCGCCCGTCGCCTCCATGCGGGTGCTCAGCGTCTCCCAGAATCCGATCTCGCCGACCGCCGACTTGATCCCGACCGGCAGGCCGGTCGCGGCGGCGATCTCCTCGACGAACTCGATCAGGCCGTCGACGTCGCCGAAGGCCGAGTGGGCGGGCGGGCTGACGCAGTCGCGGTGGGCCGGCACGCCGCGGCACTCGGCGATCTCCGGCGTCACCTTGACCGCCGGCAGCAGCCCGCCGAGGCCGGGCTTGGCGCCCTGGGAGAGCTTCGCCTCGATCGCCCCCGTCTCGTCGTCGGTGCCGAAGCCGAAGAGGTTCGCTTCGCCCTCCGAGGAGGCGGCGATCCAGCGCCGCTGGTCGCGCGAGAACGGGCGCTCCTCGTTGTTGGAGGTGACGATGTACCGGCGCAGCTCCGGGCCGAACCCCTCGAGCAGGTAGCGGAAGTGCCCGACGAGGGGGAGGTTGCGCAGCACCGCGCGGCGGCGCTGCAGCAGGTCGTAGCCGACTACGCCCGCCAGCGCGGCGGCGGCGACGCGGACGGTGCGGCCGCGGCGCTCACGCCGCTGTCTCATACCGGATCGCGTTCCCGTCGTCGGCTTCGCGCACCCGGCCTTCGTTGACGAGGATGTCGGCGTGGCCGATCACCTCGGAGAGGGTGAGGTAGGCCTGGGTGACGGCGACGTTTCCCCAGATCGCCTGGGCCAGCTCGTAGCCGCTGCGGGGGCGCTCCTCGATCAGCTTGAAGATCTTCTCCTTGCGGCGGTCGTGGGCGGCGAAGCGGGCGTCGATCAACTCGACGTGGTCGGTGATCGGCTCGCCGTGGCCGGGGAGGACGATCTCCGCCGGCATTTCGCGCGTCTTCTTCAGCGACTCGATGTAGGTGACCAGCGCCTGCGGTCGCCGGTCGGAGCCGTCGAGCGGGCGGCTGATCAGCGGGTTCGAGGAGATGTGGGCGATCAGGTGGTCGGCGGCGATCAGGATGCGGCGCTCGGCGTCCCAGAAGACGGTGTCGGAGGGGCTGTGGCCCGGCCGGTGCAGGGCCTCCAGGGTGCGGTCGTGGAAGGGGAGGAGCTGGCCGTCCTCGAGCGGCTTGGTGACGCCGACGTGGGAGCCCCAGCCGCGGAAGCCGCGGGATACCGTGCGCAGGGCGACGGTGACGTCCTCGGGGATGCCGTTGCGCAGCATCACCTCGACCGCGAAGGCGTCCTCCCGCTCGGCGTCCTCGTCGAAGTCCGCCAGTCGCTGCTTGGCCGCACCCAGCGCCGCCACCTCGGCGCCGGAGTGCTCGACCAGGATCTCGACCAGGCCGAGGTGGTCGATGTGCTGGTGGGTGACGACGATCAGTTCGAGGTCGTCGATCGAGTGGCCCCGCTCGCCGAAGCGGACGCTGAGCTCGTCCAGCGCCTTGCCCGAGTTGGGGCCGGTGTCGACGAGCGTCAGCGGCTCGTCCTCGATCAGGTAGCAGTTGACCCTGCCGACGGCGAAGGGGGTGGGGATCGCGAGCCGGTGGATGCCCGCCAGCGCGGCCTGCTCCAGCGCCTGCTCGGGGGTCCCGCTCACGCCCGGATCAGCCCCAGGACCTGGTCGCGCCTGGCCTCCATGTCCTCGCGCGAGACCAGCGACTCGAGGTTGAGGCGCAGCAACGGCTCGGTGTTGGAGGGGCGGACGTTGAAATGCCACTCGGGGTAGTCGACGGAGACGCCGTCGAGGCGGGTGATCTCGCCATCGGAGTAGCGCTCGGCGATCTCCGCCATCTTCGCCTCCTGGTCGGCGACCTCGGAGTTGATCTCGCCGGAGATGAAGTAGCGGGAGCGGAACTCCTCCATCAGCTGGCCGAGGTTGCGGCCGTCGAGCGAGAGCAGCTCCAGCACCAGCAGCGCCGGGATCGTCCCCGAGTCGGCGTTCCAGAAGTCGCGGAAGTAGTAGTGACCGGAGACCTCGCCGCCGAAGGCGGCGCCCTCCTCGCGCATCCGCGCCTTGAAGAAGGCGTGGCCGACGCGGGAGAGGTCCGAGCGGCCGCCCTCGGCGGCGACCAGGTCCGGCACGGCGCGGCTGGAGCGGGGGTCGTAGAGGATCGTCGCGCCGGGGTTCTTGCGCAGCACCGAGCGCGCCAGCAGGGCGCAGATGAAGTCGCCGTCGCAGAACTCGCCGCTGCCGTCGATGAAGAAGCAGCGGTCGGCGTCGCCGTCCCAGGCGATCCCGAGGTCGGCGCCGGCGGCCCGCACGCGCTCCATGATCAGCGCCCGGTTCTCCGGCAGCAGCGGGTTCGGCTCGTGGTCGGGGAACTCGCCGTCGGGCTCGAAGTACATCTCCTCGAGGTCGAGCGGCAGCTTCTCCAGGATCGGGCCGACCATCGGCCCGGCCATGCCGTTGCCGCCGTCGACCACCAGCTTCATCGGCTTCACGGCCGCCGCGTCGATGAAGGAGAGCGCGTGCGCCCGGTATTCGTCCCAGACGTCGACCTCCTCCAGCGAGCCGCCGCCCGGGGCGTGCCCGAGGCCGGCCTCGATCTCGGCCCGCACGTCGCCGATGCCGGCGTCGCCGGAGAGCGGCAGCGCCCCCTCGCGCACCAGCTTCACCCCGGTGTAGGCCTTGGGGTTGTGGGAGGCGGTGACCATCGCGCCGCCGTCGAGCTGGCGCGAGCCGACCAGGTGGTAGAGCATCTCGGTCGCGACCATGCCGGCATCGAGCACGGTGGCGCCCTCGAAGATCAGGCCGTCGCGCAGCTCCGCCGCCATCGCCGGCGCGGTCAGCCGCATGTCGCGGCCCAGCCCGACCCGCAGCTCGCCGGTCTGCTTGCCACGCAGCCGCGCCAGCACCCGGGCGAAGGCGCGGCCGATCGCGTGCGCCGTCGTCTCATCCATCTCGGTGCCGTGCAGGCCGCGGATGTCGTAGGCCTTGAAGATGCCCGGCGGCGCCAGCGGCGCGGCCTCGCTCACGCGAATGCTCCCTTCAGCGCTTCGTAGCTCTGCTCGATCGTCTGCGGCATCACTTTGGTGTCGGCGACGACCGGCATGAAGTTGTTGTCGCCCGCCCAGCGCGGCACCACGTGGACGTGGATGTGGTGCTCGACCCCGGCGCCGGCGATCCGGCCCTGGTTGAGGCCGACGTTGAAGCCGTGCGGGCTGTAGACGTCCTCGAGCCTGTCCATCGCCCGCTGCGCCATCGCCATCATCTCCGCCAGCGTCTCGGGTGGGATCTCCTGCAGGCGGCCGATGTGCTCGTAAGGGGCGACCATCAGGTGCCCGTTCGTGTACGGGAAGAGGTTGAGGATGAGGAAGCAGCGCTCGCCGCGGTGGACGATCAGGCTTGCCTCGTCGTCTTCCGCCGCCGGCTTGGCGCAGAAGATGCACTCCTCCTCGATGTCCTTGGACGCGTCCTTCACGTAGGTGAGGCGCCAGGGCGCCCAGATGCGGAAATTTGCCACGGGCGGTCAATCCTATTGAGACGCAGCCGCCCCCGGACGCGGGAGCCGGTCGCCATCCATATCTGGTTCTCTGGCGACCGGCGGGAGCAGAGGAGGCGGCGTTATAGCCAGCCGCGGCGGCGGAAGTAGGCGACCATGCCGACAGGATCACGAGCATCGCGCCGAGCACGACCCAGAACGCGGTCGTGTCGCCCTCGCCGGGGACGTGACAGTTCATCCCCCAGATGCTCGCGATCAGGGTCAGCGGCAGGACGATGACGCTGATCGAGGTCAGCACGCGGAGGATGTCGTTGACGCGGTGGGAGATCACCGACTCGTTGGTCTCCTCGAGCGCCTCGGCGACCTCCTTGTAGTTCTCGAGCATGTCCCAGATCCGCTCGTGGGCGTCGACGATGTCGTCGAAGTAGATCTCGAGGTCGATGTCGGGGGCGAGGTAGCGCTGCTTGACCTTCTCGAGGTCGCGCAGCACCGGCCGCTGCGGCCGGATCACCTTGCGGAAGTTGATGATCTCCTGCTTGACGTTGGAGATGTCGCGCACGATCTCCTCGGAGCGGCCCTCGAAGATGTCGTCCTCGAGCGCGTCGAGCTTGTTGCCGATCTTGCGCAGCATCGGGAAGCAGTAGTCGAAGCTGTCGTCGACGATCCGGTAGAGCAGGTAGCCGGAGCCGCGGGAGAAGAGCTGCTCGCGCAGCTCCTCCTTCGCCGCGGCAGCGCTCGAACAGGTACTCGATCGGCTGCAGCGGCTGGTTGGGGATCGTGATCAGGTAGTCGGGGCCGACGAACAGGTCGAGCTCGCCGGTGCCGAGGCGGCCGGCGGCGCGGTCGAAGACCGGCAGGTGGAGGACGATGAAGAGGTAGTCGTCGTAGATGTCGATCTTCGGTCGCTGGTTGCGCGAGAGGACGTCCTCGATGTCGAGCGCGTGGAAGTCGTAGTTCTCTTCGAGCCAGGTCCGCTCCAGCGCCCCGGGGCGCTCGATGTTGACCCAGCGCAGGCCGGCGGCATCGATCTGCTCGACGTGCGGGGTCTGGGGCTCAGGCGCGGCGGGGGGCCCGACGAGCTCGCCGCGGCGACTTGCGCGCCGTAGCCTCGGCTTCGGAAGGTTCGGCATCGGCCGGGCCAATCGTCTCGTCGCGCAGGGGGCTCATCGTGGACCTAGGTTAGCCGTCAGGCGTCCCTGCAAACGTCCGCGCTGCGGCTGGTAAGGTTCTTGCCACATAAGCGCCACATCTAGAGGGGTGGAGGGACTGGCCCAGTGAAGCCCCGGCAACCACTTCGAGACCACGGTTCGGAGGGAGGTGCCAAGTCCAGCAGGTCGCAGCTCAAGACCTGGAAGATGTGGGGGACGTCCGATCCGGACCTCTGCCTCCTCCAGAAGGCGGAGGTTTTTTCGTTGAGGATCGAAAAGAGGATCGAATGTCAGTTGAGAACCTGAAGTGCAAGGAATGCGGCACGACCTACGAGCTCGACGCCAGCTACGTCTGCGAGAACTGCTTCGGGCCGCTCGAGGTCTCCTACGACTATAGCTCCGGGCTCGACGCCGAATCGGCGAAGGCGCAAGATCCAGGCCGGCTCGAACGGCATCTGGCGATACGCCGACTTCCTTCCGTTCACGGGACGCCCGCACGACCCGCTCGAGCCGGGGCTGACGCCGTTGGTCAAGGCCGACCGCCTCGCCGAGCAGCTCGGCCTGGGCGAGGTCTGGATCAAGAACGACGCCGCCAACCCGACCCACTCGTTCAAGGACCGGGTTGTCGCGGTCGCCGTCGCCAAGGCCCAGGAGCTCGGCTTCGAGACCGTCGCCTGCGCCTCGACCGGGAACCTCGCCAACGCGGTCGCCGCCCACGCCGCGGCTGCCGGCCTGGACTCCTACGTCTTCGTGCCCGTCGAACCTCGAGGAGCAGAAGCTGCTCGCGACCGGCGATCTACGGCACCAACCTGATCGGCGTCAACGGCAACTACGACGACGTCAACCGGCTCTGCACGGAGCTGGCCGCAGACGCGCCCCTGGGCCTTCGTCAACGTCAACCTGCGCCCCTACTACGCCGAGGGCTCGAAGACGCTCGCCTACGAGACCGTCGAGCAGCTCGGCTGGACGCTGCCCGACCGCGTCGTCTCGCCGATCGCCTCGGGCTCGCTCTTCACCAAGCTCGGCCGCGGCTTCCAGGAGTGGCTCGACCTCGGCCTCGTCGAGGGCGAACTGCCCGTCTTCAACGGCGCCCAGGCGGAGGGCTGCTCCCCGGTGGCGACGGCCTTCGCCGAGGGCTGGGACGTCTGCAAGCCGCAGAAGCCGGACACGATCGCCAAGAGCCTGGCGATCGGCGACCCCGCCGACGGCCCCTACGCGCTCGAGCAGCGCGCGGCGCAGACCGGCGGCGCGCATCGACGCGGTCACCGACGAGGAGATCCGCGACGGCGATCAAGCTGCTGGCGCGAGACGACCGGCGATCTTCACCGAGACCGCCGGCGGCGTCACCGTCGGCGTCCTCCGCAAGCTGGCCGAGCGCGGCGAGCTCGCGGCCGGCGAGCGGGTCGTCGTCTACATCACCGGCGAGGGGCTGAAGACCCTCGACGCGACCCGCGATAGCGTTCCAGATGCACGAGATCGATCCGACCCTCGACGAGCTTCGAGGCCGAGTTCGAACGCCGGAGATAAACCGCTGATGGCAGTGACCGTGAAGATCCCGCCCAGCTACGCGCCGCCACCGGCGGCGAGGCCGAGGTCGAGGTCGACGGCTCGACCGTCGGCGAGGTGCTCGACGCGGTCTTCGATCCGCCCACGGCGACCTGCGCGAGCGGATCACCGAGGACGGTGACCTGCGCCGCTTCGTCAACGTCTACGTCTCCGGCGAGGACATCCGCTTCCAGGAGGGGCTCGACACCGCCATCGACGACGGCGACGAGATAACGATCCTTCCAGCCGTAGCGGGCGGCTGAAACCTCCCGTAGTCATCCTCTGCGGCGGGCGCGGGACGCGGCTGCGGGAGCGGACCGAGTCGGTGCCGAAGGCGCTGGTCGAGATCGGCGGGCGGCCGATCCTCTGGCACGTGGTCCAGATCTACGCCGCCCAGGGGTTCGAGCGGTTCCTGCTGGCCACCGGGTACCTGGGCGAGGCGGTCGAGGAGTTCGCCGCGGCTGAGCGCTGGCCGGACGGGGTCGAGGTCGAGTGCGTCGACACCGGCCTCGACACGCCGACCGGCGGGCGCATCGCCCTGCTGGCGGACCGGCTCGGCGACGAACCCTTCTGCACCACCTACGCCGACGGGGTCGCCGACGTCGACCTCGGGACGCTGCTCGAGTTCCACCGCGAGGGCGGGGCGCTGGCGACGCTGACCGTGGTCCGGCCCGACCTGCAGTGGGGCGTCGCCGAGCTCGACGGCGACAGCGTCAGCGGCTTCGTCGAGAAGCCGCGCAGCGAGGACTGGATCAACGGCGGCTTCCTCTGCTTCGAGCCGGGGGTGCTGGAATACCTGGACCGCGACAGCGTGCTGGAGCGCGAGCCGCTGGCGCGCCTGGCTGCCGACGGCGAGCTGCGGGCCTACCGCCACGAGGGCTTCTGGGACTGCATGGACACCTACAA
The DNA here is from genome assembly GCA_963703585.1 of uncultured Solirubrobacterales bacterium. Classification (GTDB taxonomy): domain Bacteria; phylum Actinomycetota; class Thermoleophilia; order Solirubrobacterales; family 70-9; genus VAYN01. The sequence goes on from CAVPEX010000040.1 coordinate 59,216, forward strand.
GGACGCGGTCGTCCTCAACGACCTCTGGAGCGGCGGCGAAGCTCCCTGGCGGATCTGGGACACGGCGGCGGCGGAGCGGGCCCGGCGATGAAGCGCGTCCTCGTCACCGGCGCCCACGGCTTCGTCGCCTCGCGGCTGGCGCGGGGCCTGCTCGAGCGCGGCGACGCAGTTACGGCACTGGACCTGGCCAAGCCGGGGCGCTCGGGCCTGGCGCTGCAGGGGATCGAGGCCGAGGTCGAGCTGGTCGAGGCCGACCTGCGCGACGCTGGCACCGTCGGCGCGACGATCGAGGCGGGCGAGTTCGACTCGGTCTTCCACCTCGGCGCGCAGACCCTGGTCGGCCCGGCGATGGCGGACCCGGCGGCGACCTTCGAGACCAACGTGCGCGGGACCTGGACCCTGCTCGAGGCCTGCCGCCGCGTTGACGTGCCGGCGGTCGTCGTCGCCTCCTCCGACAAGGCATACGGCCCCAGCGAGGAGCTGCCCTACCGCGAGGACATGCGGCTGCAGCCGGCCTCGCCGTATGAGGCGAGCAAGGCGGCGGCCGACGCGATCGCGCTCAGCTACCGCCCCGCCTTCGGCCTGCCGGTGGCGGTCACCCGCTTCGCCAACATCTACGGCGGCGGCGACCTCAACTTCTCGCGCCTGGTCCCGGAAGCGATCGCCGCCGTCCTCGACGGCCGCCGGCCGCAGATCCGCTCCGACGGCAGCCCCGAACGCGACCTGCTCTACGTCGAGGACGCGGTCGCCGCCTACTTCGCGGTCGAAGGCGCGGTCGGCGCCGGCGGGCCCGGGGCCGGGGAGGCGTTCAACGCGGGCGGGGAGCGCCCCCACTCGGTGGCCGAGATCCTGGAGACGATCTCTGCGGTCTCGGGCGGCGGCCTCGACCCCGAGTTCCTCGGCAGCGGCAACCCGGAGGGGGAGATCGACCGCCAGTACGTCGACTCGGCGAAGCTGCGCGAGATGACCGGCTGGGCACCGGCGGTCTCCCTGCGCGACGGCCTGATCCGGACCCTGGACTGGTACCGCGATCACCCCGAGGTCAGACCGGCGGTCTGAGGCTAGGTAAGAGTAATACCGGTGCTACTCTTACCGCGTGCGAATCACCAGCAAAGGCCAGGTCACGATCCCGAAGCAGATCCGGGATCGCCTCGGCCTGCTTCCCGGAACCGAGGTTGAGTTCATCGAGGAGAACGGGGAGGCACGGGTGCGGAAGCTGCCCGGGGGACGAAGTCGCGGAGAGGAAATCGTCGAACACCTGAAACGGGCGAGTGGCGGCGACATCCCGATGAGCACCGAGGAGATCATGCGCCTCACCCGGGGAGGGGACTGGGGAACCGGACGCTTGGAGGAGGGTGACGGCGACCCTCGTTGACTCCAACGTCCTGATCGACGTTCTCTCGGACGACAGCACCTGGGCAGCCTGGTCGAGCGATGCACTCCGGACCGTTGGCTCGGAGGGTCCGCTGGTGATCAACGAGGTGATCTACGCCGAGGTCTCGCATCGCTACACGCGGAAAGAGACCCTCGACCGTGAGCTCCCCGAGGCCGAGTTCATGCGCGAGCACACCCCTTGGTCGGCGGCCTTCCTGGTCGGCAAGGCGTTCGTCGACTATCGCCGCCGTGGCGGACTGCGTCGCTCGCCGCTCCCGGACTTCTTCATCGGCGCACACGCGGCAGTCGCCGGCTTTCGGCTCCTGACCCGTGACCCGGCCCGTTACCGGGCGTATTTTCCAACCGTTGAGTTGGTCGCGCCGGACGTCTGATCTCGCCGTCGGCCGCTCGACTGCGCGCTGCGTCTTCTAGTCTGACCGGCCATGTGCGGGCGCTTCACGGTCACCACCAAAGACACGAAGAAGATCGCCGACCGCTTCCAGGTCGAGCTGGAGAAGGCGCTGGAACGCGGCGGCGACGGGGCGCCCTCGGCCAAGGAGCAGGCGAAGGACGGCAAAGCCAAATCCCCGCCCGGGATGGGCCGTTTCAACGTCGCCCCGACGCAGGAGATCCTCGTCGTCCGTGCCTCACCTGACCCGGACGAAGCGGCCGCCGGGGAGCGCGAGGCGCGGCTGATGCGCTGGGGCCTGGTGCCGCGCTGGGCCAAGGACCTCAAGGTCGGCTACCGGATGATCAACGCCAAAGCCGAGAACCTGACCTCGAGCCGCGCCTACGGGCCCTTGGTCGGCAAGTACCGCCACCGCTGCCTGATCGTCGCCGACGGCTTCTACGAGTGGATGAAGGCCGAGGACCCCAAGCAGCCGCGCCAGCCCTGGCGCTTCACCGTCGACGGCGGCGAGCCGTTCGCCTTCGCCGGCCTCTGCACCCGCAAGGAGTGGGAGGACCCCGCCGACCGTGGCGTCGAGGGCGGCTGGCTCTACAGCGCGACGATCGTCACCACGACGCCGAACGAGGTCGTCGCGCCGGTCCACGACAGGATGCCGGCGATCCTGCCCTCGGCCGAGGCCGAGGCGGCCTGGCTGCGTCCGGACCTCGGCGTCGAGGACGCGGTCGCGATGTGCGGGCCGATCGACGGCCGGCGGATGTCGAGTGCTCCCGCCAATCCGAAGCTGAACAAGGTCGGCAAAGGGATGGAGGAGGGGCCGGAGCTGCTGGTCGCCCCGGCGGACGCCTCGGCCTAGCCGTCCCCGTCTTCGGCTGCTTCTTCCCGTTCCTCTTTTTCGGCCGCTTTTTCTTCTTCGGCCTCTTCGTCGATCGGCGGCGAGCGCTTCGCCAGGGCGGCGTCGGCTTCGACCGTCGCCTTGCCGGCGCTCGTGGTCAGGGTGCAGCTGATCTCGGCCGCGGGGACGGCGGTCGCTTTCCAGATCGTGAAGAAGGGCAGGGCGACGTCGGCCTTCGGCTTGCCGGAGGCGAGGAAGTATTTGAGGTGCTCCGTGCCGACTTCGTACTCGGGCCATTCGAGCTTGACGCCGCGCACGGTGGTGAACTCGTTGGGCATGTCGGCGACTTCGAGGACGGCGAGTTCGGTGCCGTGGGAGCTGAAGTCGATCAGGACCGTTTCCGGGACTTCCTGGCTGAAGATCCCGTCTTCGGAGGAGCGCGGGTAGGTCGCCCTCAGGTCACCCGAGGTCTGGGCGATTTCGGTGTTCTGGCGGGTCTTGACCGCGCAGAGGATGCGGCTGCCGCCGACCGGGGATCCCGCCGAGATTTGCAGCGTGGAGGAGACGCGAAAGAGCGCGTAGCCGCTGACGTTCGTGCCGGTGGAGCGGATTTCGACGTCGGTCAGCTGCAGCTCCCCGCCCCCACCCGGCACCGGCACGGGCTCGGAGTCGGGCGCCTTCCTCGTCTGCACCCATTCCAGGCTCGCGGCTTCGCCGCTCGACTTGTCGGTGGCGGCGAGGGCGGCGACGACGCAGGCGAGAAGGCCGACGGCGACGACGATCAGCGCGCCGCGCGGCGGCCGCGTGTCCTGGGGGGCCTCGCTCACAGGCGCGACAGTATTGGAATCCGTCACACAGGCGCGATCCTGCCCGAACGCCCGGTAACGAGCGTACCCTGGCGGTGTGGCAAAGAAGGTGACCCCGCTCAATCCCAGCGAAGCGCGGACCAGGATCGCGGTCGTCCACGGCCGCAGCGTCAGCTACGTCGAGGCCGGCGAGGGGCCGCTGCTGCTGCTGATCCACGGCATGGCCGGCTGCGCCGAGAACTGGCGCGAGGTCGTGCAGCCGCTGGCCCGCACCCACACCGTGATCGCCCCCGACCTGCCCGGCCACGGCGTCTCGGAGCCGGGCGGCGGCGACTACTCGCTGGGCGCCCTCGCCACGGGCCTGCGGGACCTGCTGCTCGCCCTCGGCCACGACCGCGCCACCCTGGTCGGCCACTCGCTCGGCGGCGGCATCGCGATGCAGTTCACCTACCAGTTCCCGGAGATGGTGGAACGGCTGGTGCTCGTCTCCAGCGGCGGGCTCGGCCCCGACGTCAGCGTCGTCCTCCGCGCCGCGGCGCTGCCCGGCGCCCACCTCTTCATCTCCGCCACCGCCGGCCCCGGCCGCAAGGTCGGCTCGGCGATCGGCCGCGGCCTCGGCGCGATCGGGCTGCGGCCCAATGCCGACGTCGCCGAGGTCGCCCGCGGCTATGCCTCGCTCGAGGACCCCGAGCGCCGCGCCGCCTTCCTCGCCACCCTGCGCTCGGTCGTCGGCACCTCCGGCCAGCGGGTCGCCGCCGGCGACCGCCTCTACCTGGCCGAGGCGCTGCCGATCCTGATCGTCTGGGGCTCCCGCGACCCGATCATCCCGGTCAGCCACGCCGAGGAAGCCCACCAGTCGATCCCCGGCAGCCGCCTCGAGATCTTCGACGACGTCGGCCACCTGCCCCAGCTCGAGGCCCCGGCCCGCTTCGTCGCCGCCCTCGAGCACTTCCTCGCCGAGACCAAGCCGGCGAAGTTCGACCGCGACGAGTGGCGCGCGCGGTTCAAGACCGCGTAGCCCCCGCCTCCCTTGACGTTGTTCGCCCTCTGGGCGAACAACGTCAACAGGAGAGACGCGCCCGGCAGGATTCGAACCTGCGACTTCCACCTCCGGAGGGTGGCGCTCTATCCAGCTGAGCTACGGGCGCTGGTGCAGCCAGTCTAGTGGCGAGCGTGCCGGCGGCATGGTCGCGTAGGCTCGCCTGGATGGATCTATCGGTGACTTTTCTCGGGACCGGGGGGTCGGTGCCCTCGGCGCGGCGCTCGACGGCGGCCGTGCTGATCGCGCGTGGGGGAGAGCGGCTGCTGTTCGACTGCGGTGAAGGGACGCAGCGGCAGATGCAGCGCTCGCTGGGGCTGGTCCAGCTCGACGAGATCTACCTGACGCACTTCCACGCCGACCACACGCTGGGGCTGCCGGGGCTGCTGAAAACGTACGACCTCACCGACCGCGAGGTGCCGCTGACGGTCTATGGGCCGCCGGGGCTGCGCGACCTCTTCACGGTGATGAAGCCGCTGATCGGGCGGCTCGGCTTCGACGTCGAGCTGGTCGAGCTGCAGCCGGGGCAGGCGGTCGAGCACGACGGCTACGAGGTGCGCCCCTTCGAAGCCGCGCACAGCGTGCGCGCCAACGGCTACGCGCTGGTCGAGGCGGAGCGGCCCGGCCGCTTCGACCCCGAGGCCGCCGCCGCCGCGGGCGTCCCCGAAGGCCCGGCCTTCGCCGCCCTCCAGCGCGGCGAGTCGGTCGAGGGCTCCGGCGGCAAGGTCGCTCCCGAGCAGGTGATGGGCCCGGCTCGCGCCGGCCGCACGGTCGTGATCACCGGCGACACCGCGCCCTCGCCGGCCACCGTCTCCGCCGCAGCCGACGCCGAGTTGCTGATCCACGACGCCAGCTTCGCCGAGGAGGAGGTCCAGCGCGCCGCCGAAACCGGCCACTCGACCGTCGGCCAGGCCGCCGCGGTCGCCGCCGAGGCGCACGTGAGGCTGCTGGCGCTGGTCCACATCTCTTCCCGCTACCACGTCGGCAGGGTGCTGGGGGAGGCCGAGGAGGTCTTCGAGGCGGCGATCGCCCCGCGCGACTTCGACGTAATCGAGATCCCCTTCCCGGAGCGCGGCAAACCTCTGCTCGTACCGAAGGGAGCCGTGAACGGCGGCCCGCCGCCCCCGCTGCTACGCTGAGGGCGTCCTTTAACCCGGTCCCGTGAGGCCAGGAAGGAAGCAAAGAGAGTGACCGAGAAGGTCGTGCTGGAGCACGACGACCTGAGGCGAACGCTGCGGCGGATCGCCCATGAGATCGCCGAGAAGAACCCCGGGCCCGAGGGCCTCGCGATCGTCGGGATCCACACTCGCGGCGCCATCCTCGCCCGTCGCCTGCACGCCGCTCCTCGGCGAGCTGACCGGCGCCGAGCTGCCGATCGGCGACCTCGACATCTCCTTCTACCGCGACGACGTCGGCGCCAAGTCGCCCGCCGGCGACCAGCCGGTCGTCCACGCCTCGCACCTCGACTTCGACGCTCAGCGAGCGCACCGTCGTGCTCGTCGACGACGTCCTCTTCACCGGTCGCACGGTGCGCGCCGCGATCGACGCCCTCTTCGACTACGGGCGCCCCGCGCGCGTCCAGCTCGCCGTGCTCTGCGACCGCGGCCACCGCGAGCTGCCGATCCGCCCCGACTACGTCGGCAAGAACCTGCCGACCGCGCCGACCGAGCGCGTCAACGTGAGGCTCGAGCAGACCGACGGCCGCGACGAGGTCGCGATCGTGCCGACTGCCCGGCAGGTTGGGGCGCGAGCCGGCGACAGGGAGGAAGTGGAATGAAGCACCTGCTCGGAGTCGCGCAGCTGTCCCGCGAGGAGATCGAGCGCATCCTCGACCGCGCCGAGAGCTTCGCCGAGGTCGGCAGGCGCGACATCAAGAAGGTCCCGACCCTGCGCGGGCGGACGATCGCCACCCTCTTCTTCGAGTCGAGCACCCGGACCTCCAGCTCCTCGTTCGAGCTCGCGGCCAAGCGGCTCTCGGCCGATGTCGTCTCGGTCAAGGCGGCCGGCTCCTCGGTCGACAAGGGCGAGAGCGCTGAAGGACACGGTCGCGACGCTCTCCGCCTACGACCCGGCGGCGATCGTGATCCGCCACCCCTACGCCGGCGCCGCCGACCTGTCGCGCGCTGGACCGACGCCGCCGTCGTCAACGCCGGCGACGGCAAGCACGAGCACCCGAGCCAGGCGCTGCTCGACATCTACACGCTGCGGCGCCGGCTCGGCTCGCTCGAGGGCAAGCAGATCTGGATCGTCGGCGACGTCCTCCACAGCCGCGTCGCCCGCTCCAACCTGATCGCCTTCCAGCGGATGGGAGCCGAGGTCACGCTCTGCGGGCCACCGACGCTGATCCCGCGCGGGATCGAGGAGCTCGGCTGCGATGTCGCCTACTGACGCTCGAGCGGCTCGGCGAGGCCGAGGTCGTCTACGCCCTGCGCATGCAGCAGGAGCGGATGAAGCGAGAGCTTCGTCCCCTCGCTGCGCGAGTACGCGGCGACCTACCAGATCGATTCGCCGCCGTCTCGGACCCGCGCCAGCTGCTGATGCACCCCGGCCCGATCAACCGCGGCGTCGAGCTCTCCGGCGAGGCGATCGACTCGCCGCAGTCGCTGATCACCGAGCAGGTCGCCGCGCGGGCTGGTGGTGCGGATGGCGATCCTCTACGAGCTGCTGGCCGGGCGCGAGAGCGCCCGACGCCGGTCAGCGAGGGCGAGGGCGTCGGCCACCCGACCCCGATCGGGCAGCCAGCGTGAGTTTCACCGACGTGCTCGACGTCCGTCCCGGCGAGGACGCGAACCTGGTCCTGCGCCGGGCGACGGTGCTGGACCCGGTCGCCGGCATCGACGCCGTCCACGACGTCGTCGTCCGCGGCGGCGAGATCGCCGCGCTGGCCGCTCCGGGCGAGGCCGACGCCGACGGCGCCGAGGTGGTCGAGGCGGAGGGGCTGCACGCCTTCCCGGCCTTCTTCGATCCCCACGTCCACCTCCGCACCCCCGGCCACGAGCACAAAGAGGACGTCGAGACCGGCACCCGCGCCGCCGCCGCCGGCGGCTACTGCGGCATCCTCGCGATGGCCAACACCGAGCCGCCGGTCTCCACCGCCGCCGACATCTCCGCCCTGCGCGAGCAGGCGCGCGCCGGCGCCTCGGTCCCGGTCGGCTTCCTCGCCACGGTCACCCGCGACATGAAGGGCGAGGAGCTGACCGAGATGGTCGAGCTGCGCGAAGCCGGCGCCGTCGGCTTCTCCGACGACGGCCTGCCGATCCGCAGCGCCCGGGTCATGCGCCGCGCCCTCCAGTACCAGCGCCTCTGCGGCGGCACGATCGCCCTGCACGAGGAGGACCCCGAGCTCTCCGGCGACGGCGTCATGCACGAGGGCCCGGTCTCGGCCGCGGTCGGCCTCGCCGGGATCCCCTCCGTCTCGGAGTCGACGATGATCGCCCGCGACGCCGCCCTCGCCGGCTACGAGGAGGCGCGGATCCACGTCCAGCACCTCTCCGCGGCCGAGTCGGTCGAGGTCGTCCGCCGCCGCCAAGGCCGCCGGCGTGCAGATCAGCGCCGAGGCCACGCCCGCACCACCTCTGCCTCACCGACGAGCAGGTGCGCAGCCTCGACCGCTGGCGCTTCAAGATGAACCCGCCGCTGCGCCGCGAGTCCGACCGCCAGGCGCTGATCGACGGCCTCCTCGACGGCACGATCGAGTGCGTCGCCACCGATCACGCGCCGCACCAGGCCGAGGAAAAGGACGTCCCCTTCGAGCAGGCGGCGATGGGCGTCACCGGCCTCGAGAGCGCCTTCGCCGCCCTCCACACCGAGCTGGTCCTGCCCGGCACGATCGAGCTGGCGCTGCTGGTCGAGCGGATGGCGGGCGGCGCGGCTCCGTTCGGGATCGAGCGGCCGAGCCTGGCACCGGGCTCGGAGGCCAACGTCGCCCTCTGCGACCTCGCCGCCGAGTGGACGGTCGGGGAGGACGGCTACGAGAGCCGCTCGCAGAACTCCTGGTGCGCCGGCCACAAGCTGACCGGCCGCGTACTCGTCACGGTCGCCGCCGGCCAGGTCGCCTTCCGCCTGCGCAGCTTCAGCCTCGGGGTCGCCGCATGAGGCGAGGTGTCGACTTTCTGTCGCTATCCGAAAGAAACTCGACACCTGGGAGGGGGTTGTGAGCGCCTACCTGCTGCTCGAGGACGGGACCCGGCTCGACGGGCTCGCCTGCGGCCACGGGGCCGCGGTCACCGGCGAGGTCGTCTTCAACACCGCGATGACCGGCTACCAGGAGTCCGTCACCGACCCCTCCTACGCGGGGCAGATCATCGTCTTCACCTACCCGCTGATCGGCAACTACGGGGTCAGTGCCGCGGCGATGGAGTCCGACCGCGTCCACGCCCGCGGCGTCGTCATGCGCGACGCCAAGAACGGCGAGGACGCCGGCAGCGCCGAGGGCGGCTGGCTCGACTGGCTCGGCGACTGCGGCGTGCCGGGGATCAGCGGCGTCGACACCCGCGCCCTGGTCCGCCACATCCGCGACCGCGGCGCCATGCGCGGCGGCATCTTCCCGGCCGCGACCGACGAGTCGGAGGCGCGCGCCGCGATCGCCGCCGAGCCGTCGATGGACGGCGCCGACCTCGCCCGCACCGTCACCCCGCCCGAGCCGGTCCGCTTCGAGGGCGAGGGCCCGCACGTGGTCGGCATCGACACCGGCGTCAAGCTGAGCATCGTCCGCCAGCTGCGCGAGCGCGGCTGCAGGCTGACGCTGCTGCCCTGCACCAGCACGCCCGAGCAGGTCCTCGCGGAGGACCCCGACGTCGTCTTCCTCGCCAACGGCCCCGGCGACCCGGCGGCGCTCGGCTACGTCGTCGAGACCGTGCGCGAGCTGGTCGGCAAGCGGCCGGTCTTCGGGATCTGCCTCGGCCACCAGCTGCTCTGCCGCGCCCTCGGCCTCGAGACCTACAAGCTCCCCTTCGGCCACCGCGGCGCCAACCACCCGGTCAAGGACCTGGAGACGGGACGGATCGACATCACCTCCCAGAACCACGGCTTCGCCGTCGAGGGGCCGGGGGGAGAGCCGCGGATCGAGGGCGACGAGCCGGTCCGCTGGGACACCGACTTCGGCGTCGCCGAGCTCTCGCAGCTGAACCTCTACGACCGCACGGTCGAGGGCCTGGTCCTGCGCGACGTCGCCGGCGCCACCGTCCAGTACCACCCCGAGGCCGGCCCCGGCCCGCACGACGCCCGCCACCTGTTCGAGAGGTTCCTGGCCCTCGCCGGGGAGCCCGCCTGAGATGCCGCGCCGCGACGACATCCACAAGATCCTCCTGATCGGCTCCGGCCCGATCGTGATCGGGCAGGCGGCGGAGTTCGACTACTCCGGCGTGCAGGCCTGCAAGGTGCTGCTGGAGGAGGGCTTCGAGGTCGTCCTCGTCAACTCCAACCCGGCGACGATCATGACCGACCCCGAGTTCGCCACCGCCACCTACATCGAGCCGCTGCTGCCCGGGCCGGTGACCAGGATCATCGAGAAGGAGCGCCCCGACGCGCTGCTGCCGACGCTGGGCGGGCAGACGGCGCTGAACCTGGCGATGGCGCTGCAGGAGGACGGCACCCTGGAGCGCTACGGCGTCGAGCTGATCGGCGCCAGCGCCGACTCGATCCGCCGCGCCGAGGACCGCGAGGAGTTCCGCCGGACGATGACCGAGGCCGGGCTGCGGATCCCCTGGTCGATCACGGTCGAGACCCTCGGCGAGGTCGAGGAGGCGCTGGCCGAGGGGCGGATCACGCTGCCCGCGATCGTCCGTCCCGCCTACACGATGGGGGGCCAGGGCGGTGGCGTCGGCCGCACCGAGACGGAGCTGCGCCAGGTCGTCTCCGAGGGCCTGGCGGCGAGCCCGATCAACCAGGTCCTGGTCGAGGAGTCGGTGATCGGCTGGGGCGAGTTCGAGCTCGAGGTGATGCGGGACCGCAACGACAACGTCGTGATCATCTGCTCGATCGAGAACGTCGACCCGATGGGCGTCCACACCGGCGACTCGGTCACCGTCGCGCCCGCCCAGACCCTGCCCGACCCGCTCTACCAGGACCTGCGCGACCAGGCGATCGCGGTGATCCGCGCGATCGGCGTCGAAACCGGCGGCTCCAACGTCCAGTTCGCGGTCAACCCGGACAGCGGCGAGATCGTCGTGATCGAGATGAACCCGCGCGTCTCCCGCTCCTCCGCGCTTGCCTCCAAGGCAACCGGCTTCCCGATCGCGAAGATGGCGGCGAAGCTGGCGGTCGGCTACGCCCTGGAGGAGATCCCCAACGACATCACCCAGGCGACGCCCGCCTCCTTCGAGCCGACGATCGACTACGTCGTCACCAAGATCCCCCGCTTCGCCTTCGAGAAGTTCCCCGGCTCCGAGGGCCGCCTCTCCACCTACATGCAGAGCGTCGGCGAGGCGATGGCGATCGGGCGCACCTTCCGCGAGTCCTTCGCCAAGGCGATGCGCTCGCGCGAGCTCGACTCGCCGGCCGACCTCCCCGACTCCGACGAGGAGCTGCTGGAGGCGCTCGCCGTCCCCTGCGCCGAGCGCTTCGACCAGGTGCTGGAGGCCTTCCGTCGCGGCATCGGCGTCGAGGCCGTGCACCGCGCCTGCCTGGTCGACCGCTGGTTCCTGCGCGAGCTGGAGGCGCTGGCCCAGGAGGGCGACGGCACCGAGGGCCTCACCCGCACCTACAAGGCGGTCGACACCTGCGCCGCCGAGTTCGAGGCGGCGACGCCCTACTACTACTCCGGCCACGAGCGCCCCGGCCCCGGCGGCGCCGCCCCCGCCTCCGAGGTTCGCCGCGGCGAGCGCGACTCGGTCGTCATCCTCGGCGCCGGGCCCAACCGGATCGGCCAGGGGATCGAGTTCGACTACTGCTGCGTGCACGCGGCGATGACCGCCCGCGAGCTCGGCCGCGACGCGGTGATGGTCAACTGCAACCCGGAGACCGTCTCCACCGACTACGACACCTCCGACCGCCTCTACTTCGAGCCGCTGACCGCCGAGGACGTGCTCGCCGTCTGCGAGCAGGAGCGGCCCGAGGGCGTGATCGTCCAGTTCGGCGGGCAGACGCCGCTGAAGCTCGCGCGCGGCCTCGAAGAGGCCGGCGTCCCCCTGCTCGGGACCCCGGTCGACGCGATCGACCTGGCCGAGGACCGGGGACGCTTCGGCGCCCTGCTGCGCCGGCTCGGCATCAAGCACCCGCCCTACGGGACCGCGCTCTCGGCCGAGGAGGCGGAGGTGATCGCGGCCGAGGTCGGCTTCCCGCTGCTGGTCCGGCCCTCCTACGTGCTCGGCGGCAGGGCGATGGAGATCTGCTACTCGACCGCCGATCTCGGCGCCTACCTGAAGGCCAACGTCAAGGCCGACCAGGAGCACCCGCTGCTGCTCGACCGCTTCCTCGAGAACGCGATCGAGGTCGACGTCGACGCGCTCGGCGACGGCGAGCGGGTCTGGGTCGCGGGGATCATGCAGCACGTCGAGGAGGCCGGCGTCCACTCCGGCGACTCCGCCTGCGTGATCCCGCCGCTCAGCCTCGGCGAGGAGATGCTGGAGGAGATCCGCGCCACCACCGAGCGGATCGCCCTCGAGCTGGGCGTGATCGGCCTGCTCAACATCCAGTTCGCCGTCGCCGGCGGCGAGCTCTACGTGATCGAGGCCAACCCGCGCGCCTCGCGCACCGTCCCCTTCGTCTCCAAGGCGATCGGCGTGCCGCTGGCGAAGATGGCCTGCCGGCTGATGCTGGGGGAGAGGCTGGCCGACCAGGAGATCCCCGAGTCGACCGACAACGGCCACGTCAGCGTCAAGGAGGCGGTGCTGCCGTTCGCCCGCTTCGCCGGCGCCGACTCGGTGCTGGGGCCGGAGATGAAGAGCACCGGCGAGGTGATGGGCGTCGCCGCCGACTTCCCGACCGCCTTCGGCAAGGCGCAGGCGGCGGCGGGGGTGAGGCTGCCGGAGAAGGGCTCGGTCTTCATCACCGTCACCGACACCGACAAGCCCGCCGCGACCCAGCTCGCGGCCCGCTTCCACGACCTCGGCTTCGAGGTGATCGCGACCGGCGGCACCGCCCAGGCGATCGCCCGCATGGGCGTGCCGGTGACCCGGATCAACAAGCTGGGGGAGGGGTCGCCGCACGTCGTCGACCTGATCCGCAAGCGCCAGTGCGACCTCGTCATCAACACCCCGACCGGCTCCGGCGCCCGCACCGACGGCTACGAGATCCGCACCGCCGCCGTCCGTCACGGCATCCCCTGCGTGACGACGATGACCGGCGCCACCGCGGCGGCGCGGGCGATCGCCGCCGGCCGCCAGACGGAGGCCGAGGTGCGCAGCCTGCAGGAGATCCACGGCATCACCCGGGCCACCCAGCCGCGATGAGCACGCCGTTCGGGCGGCGGCTCTGCGAGGTCGCCGAGAACCGCGCCTCCGACGGCTACCGCGTCTTCTCCCTGCGCGACCTCGAGGGCCCCGAGCCGCTGCCGGGCCAGTTCTACATGCTGGCAGCGGCGCGGCGTTGGGACGAGCGCGGCGGCCGCCCGTTCCTGCCGCGGGCGATCTCGGTCGCCGAGACCGGGCCGGCGTCCGACGGTATCCGCCTCGACTTCCTCGTCGAGGGCGTCGGACCCGGCACCGACCGGCTCTGCGCGCTGGAGCCGGGGGAGGACGTCTGGGTGACCGGACCGCTCGGCAACGCCTTCGCCGAGCCGCGCCGGGCCAACCCGGGGGCGGCCGGGGCGATCCTGGTCGGTGGCGGCATCGGCATCGCGCCGCTGGCGCTGCTGCGTCGCCGCCTCGCCGAGCGGGGGGTGCCGCTGCGGGTCCTGCTCGGCTTCCGCAACCGCGAGCACTCGGGCGGCCTCGAGCTCTTCTGCGGCGCCGGCGGCGACCTCTGCCCGGAGGTCCGGCTCGCCTCCGAGGACGGCCACCGCGGCCACCGCGGCTACGTCACCGACCTGCTGGCGCAGATGCTCGCCGGCGACGACGCCGGCTCGGCCGTCGTCTACTCCTGCGGCCCGCCGGCGATGCTGGAGGCGGTGCGCGCGCTCTGCGCCGAGCGCGGCGTCCCCTGCGAGCTGGCGATGGAGAGCCCGATGGCCTGCGGCTTCGGCGCCTGCTTCGGCTGCGCCGTGCCGAGGCCCGACGGCGGCTACCTGCGGCTCTGCGTCGACGGGCCGGTCGTCCGCGGCGAGGAGGTCGCCGAGGTGGTCCATGCCTGATCTCTGCGGGATCCCGCTCGCCCACCCGGTGCTCAACGCCTCCGGCACCTACGACGCGATCGCCGCCCGCCGCGTCTTCGGCGACGAGCTGCTCGAGGACTTCCCCTTCGCCGCCTTCGTCTCGAAGACGATCACGCCGGAGCCGCGGGCGGGCAACGCGCCGCGGCGGATCTGGGAGACGCCGGCGGGGATGATCAACTCGATCGGCCTGCCGAACAAGGGCCTGGCGGGGTTCCTGGCCGAGGACCTGCCGCAGCTGGCGGAGCTGCCGGTGCCGCTGGTCGTCTCGGTGATGGCGACCGGCCGCGAGGAGTTCGCGCGGCTGGTGGAGGCGGTCGGCGCCCGCGAGGAGGTCGCCGCGATCGAGCTCAACATCTCCTGCCCCAACGTCCACTCCGGCCTGATCGTCGGCGAGCAGCCGAGCGAGACGGTGGCGCTGCTGCAGGCGCTGCGGCCGCTGAGCGCGAAGCCGCTGATCGTGAAGCTGACGCCGAACGTCGCCGACCCGGCCGCGGTCGCGATCGCCGCCGAGGAGGGCGGGGCCGACGCGGTCTCCCTGATCAACACGCTGAAGGCCAGCGCCTTCGACCCGGCGAGCGGCGAGCCCGCCCTGGCGGCCGGTCACGGCGGCCTCTCGGGCCCGGCGGTGCGGCCGATCGCGTTGCAGCAGCTGCGCGCGGTGGCGGCGGCCGTGAGCGTGCCGGCGATCGGCATGGGGGGGATCTGCGACGGCGCCGACGCGGCCGAATTCCTCGCCGCCGGGGCCTCTCTGGTGGCCGTCGGAACCGAGAGCTTCCGCGACCCAAGGGCGGGTGCGCGGATCGCCGCCGAGCTCGAAACGGCGCGCCCGGGGACGCTCCGGGTCTGAGCAGTACTCAACCTCGACTAGAGGTCTAGGTGAATTTGGGGTCAATTGCCCCCGGCTCCCTTGCAGGCGCCCAAGCCGCGGCTATACTCGCCGCCCACATGCCCGCCACCCCAGTCAAGTCCTCCTCGCTCGCGGCCCCGGAAAGGTCCCTCGACCAGAGGATGGAGGCGCTCAAGCGGGCCAACGACATCCGCACCGCCCGCGCCAAGCTGAAGAAGGATCTGAAGGCGAACCGGGCCGGCATCCACACGATCCTGCTGGATCCGCCCGAGTACGTGATGACCGCCAAGGTCTTCGACATGCTCCTCGCCGTTCCCAAGTACGGCCGGGTGAAGGCCAATCGGATCCTCAACCAGTGCCGGATCTCACCGTCGAAGACGATCGGCGGCCTCTCCGAGCGACAGCGCACCGAGCTGGTCAACCAGCTGCATCGTTAACCGACCGGCCCGCCGGTCAATATCCCCGGCCGCATGGCCAAAGTCTTCGTCATCACGGGCCCGTCGGGGGTCGGCAAGGGAACCCTGATCAGGGAGCTGCTGCAGCGGGTCCCGGACCTTGAGCTCTCGGTCTCGGCGACGACCCGGCAGCCGCGCGAGGGCGAGGTAAACGGCCGCGACTACCACTTCCTCACAGCCGACGAATTCGACCAGCGGATCGCCGAAGGGGACTTCCTCGAGTTCGCCACCTACAGCGGCAACCTCTACGGGACGCTGAGGACAGAGGTCGAGCGCCGGCTCGCCGGCGGCCACTCGGTGGTGCTGGAGATCGAGGTGCAGGGGGCGCGCCAGGTGCGGGCGGCGATGCGGGAGTCGGTCCAGGTCTTCATCGCGCCGCCGGAGCCCGGCGGTCCTGCGCAAGCGCCTGGAGGGCCGCGGCACCGACGCGCCGCACGCGATCGACGCCCGCCTCGAGGTGGCGGCGCAGGAGATGGCGGCCCAGGACGAGTTCGCCTACCGGGTCGTCAACGACGAGCTCGGGCGCGCCGCCGACGAGCTGGAGCGAATCGTGCGCGACGAGCTCGGGCTGGCCCCGAGCGAGTGATCATCTAGACTCCGCGGCCGATGATCAAACCACGCGTAGACAAGCTTCTGGAGCACGCCGATTCCCATTACGCCGCAGTCGTCGTATCGGCCAAGCGTGCTCGACAGATCAACAGCTACTTTCACAACCTGGGCGAGGGCGGCTTCGGCGAGTACCCACCGCCGATGGTCGAGACCAACGCCGAGCGGAACTACCTCTCGATGGCGCTCGAAGAGCTCGCCGAGGGCAAGCTCAAATACGAGTACCGCACCTAGTCCCCCGATCCGGGCGCGAGCCCGAGGAGCAGACGGATGGCACGAGTCCTGCTTGGCGTCAGCGGCGGGATAGCCGCCTACAAGGCGCTCGAGCTGGCTCGGCTGGCGACGCTCGCCGGCCACGGGGTGCGGGTGCTGATGACCGAGACGGCGACCCGCTTCGTCGGCGCCGCCTCCTTCGAGGGGATCGTCGGCGCCCCGGTGCTGATCTCCGAGTTCGAGCGCGACCCGATGCGGGGCGCCTTCCCCGGCGAGGAGCAGCCCGGGCACGACCCGATCGGCCATCTCGAGCTGGCGGCCAACTGCGACGCCTACCTGGTCGCGCCCGCCTCGGCCAACACCGTGGCCAAGCTCGCCGCCGGCGCCGCGGACTCGATGCTGACCACCTCTTTCCTCGCCTGCGCGGCGCCGCGCCTGGTCGCGCCGGCGATGAACGACCGAATGTATGCCGATGCGGCGACGCAGGCCAACCTGGCGACGCTGCGCGAGCGCGGGGTCGAGGTGATCGACCCCGACGAGGGCAAGCTCGCCTCTCGCGGCGAGTTCGGGCGCGGGCGCCTGCCCGACCCGGAGCGCCTGCTGGCCCGCCTCGAGGCTGCGCTGCCGGCCGGCAACCGGCCCTGGGACGGGCTGCGGGTGCTGGTCACCGCCGGCGGCACGCGTGAGCCGATCGACCCGGTCCGCTTCATCGGCAACCGCTCCAGCGGCCGCATGGGCATCGCCCTCGCCGCCGCCGCGGCGCGGCGAGGGGCCGAGGTGACGCTGCTTGCCGCCAACGTCTCCCTGCCCGAGCCGGCCCGGGTCCGCCGCATCGACGTCGAGACCGCCGCACAGCTGGCCGAGGTCGCCGCCGCGGAGTTCGCCGAGGCCCAGGTGCTGCTGATGGCGGCGGCGCCCGCCGACTTCCGCGCCGCCGAGGTCGCCGGCGGCAAGCTCGAGCGCCGGGACGGCCTCGAGCTGCGGCTGGAGCCGACCGAGGACATCCTCGCCTCGCTGGCGGCGCGCCGCGGCGAGGAGCAGACGATCGTCGGCTTCGCCGCCGAGCACGGCGGCGACGCGGTCGCCCGCGCCCGCGGCAAGCTGACCCGCAAGAAGGTCGACATGATCGTCCTCAACGACGTCTCCAACCCCGAGATCGGCTTCGAGAGCGAGCGCAACGCCGTCACCCTGATCGATGCCGCAGGCGAGACCGAGGTCCCGATCGCCGCCAAGGACGAGATCGCCGAAGCGATCCTCGACCGCATCGACCACCTCCGCGCAGGCTCGCCCAACCGCCAGCTTTGAGGGCGGGCCCCCGGCTGATGCTTCAAAGGTGGGACCCACCCGTCTTCTAGCTTGGGAGGGACGCTGCCCCTTCGCCGCTTGGACCCCTCCCACGCACGCCCGAGGTGAAGGGGAGGGCCACCAACCCAACCCTTTTGCCTGCAATCCACGCCGAGCTATACTGGCCACAAGCTTTTCTGTCCCTATCGGCGTCGAGAAGTGGGCCTGGCCCACTTTTTTTACGCCCGAACATGGCATGACCGAGCTCCAGCAGAACATTCAGCAGCAGCTAACCGATCTCGATTCCGAGCTCGACCTGGTCGCCGTGGAGCGACCCGGCAGCGAGTCGCTGCGCATCTTCATCGACCACCCGGGCGGCATTGACCTGGCGCTCTGCGAACGGGTCACCAGGCACCTCAACCACCTGCTGGCCGACTACTCGCTCGAGGTCTCCTCGCCGGGACCGAAGTACCGTCGCCCCAGCACCGCTTCCGACACCAAGGAGTCGCCCCAGTGAGCAAGGAGATCGTCGACGCAGTCAAAGCGCTCGAGCAGGAGAAGGGAATCTCCGCCGACAAGTTGATGGACGCCCTCGAGGACGCCCTGCTTTCGGCCTACAAGAAGACCCCCGGGGCGGCCAAGTACGCGCGCGTCGACCTCGACCACGAGACCGGCGATTTCCGCGTCTTCGAACTGATCCTGCCGCCGGAGCTGGAGGAGAAGCTGCTGGCCGAAGCGGCGGAGATGCAGGAGGAGCCCGAGGTCGACCCGGAGACCGGCGAAATGCGCGAGCCCGAGGAGCCGGAGCTGGACCCGGAGATGATCGCCCCTTATGAGGACCAGATCACGACCCGCGACGTCACCCCCGAAGACTTCGGCCGCATCGCCGCCCAGACCGCCAAGCAGGTGATCCTGCAGCGGATCCGCGAGGCCGAGCGGCAGATGATGTACGACGAGTACCAGGACCGGGTCGGCGAGCTGATCACCGGCATCATCCAGCAGTCCGACAAGCGCTACACGCTGGTGCAGCTGCGCGAGCGGGTCGAGGCGCTGCTGCCCAAGTCCGAGCAGGTCTACAACGAGCGCTACGACCACGGCATGCGGGTCAAGGCCGTGATCACCGACGTCTCCGACTCGACCAAAGGGCCGGCGATCGTCGTCTCCCGGCGCAGCCCGGAGCTGATCAAGAGCCTGTTCGAGCTCGAGGTCCCGGAGATCGCCGACAAGCTGGTCGAGATCGTCGGCGTCGCCCGCGAGCCCGGCTACCGCTCGAAGATCGCCGTCGTCTCCCACGCCGACGGGGTCGACCCGGTCGGCGCCTGCGTCGGCCCGCGCGGCTCGCGGGTGCGGATGGTCGTCTCCGAGCTGCGCGGCGAGAAGATCGACATCATTCCCCACAACGACGAGCCCGCCCGCTTCGTCGCCAAAGCGCTTTCGCCGGCACGGGTGCGCGAGGTGATCGTCGACGACGATGAGCGCCAGGCGACGGTGATCGTGCCCGACGACCAGCTCTCGCTGGCGATCGGCCGCGACGGCCAGAACGCCCGCCTCGCCGCCCGCCTCACCGGCTGGCGCGTCGACATCAAGTCGGAGACCGAGTTCGCCTCCGAGGAAACCGGGATCGAGTACGAGGGCGAGGAGCAGTCCGACGGCCGCTGCATGGCGGTCCTCTCCAACGGCCGCCGCTGCCCCAACGCGGCGGTGCCGGGATCGACCTACTGCGGCTTGCCTTCCCATCAGGCGCTGACCCGCTTCGACACCAGCCAGGTGGTGGTGCTCGCCAACGTCTCCGAGGCCGAGGTCGCGATCCTCGCCGACCCCGACGCGGACCAGGGCCAGGTCGACGAGATCGTCGCCCGCGCCTCGGCCGACTTCGTCGAGGAGTTCGCGGCGGAGGAGGTCCTCGAGGAGGCGGTGGCCGAGGAGGTCGCGGAGGAGATCGCCGAGGAGGCGGCCACGGGGGCCGTCGAAGACGAGGAGACCCTCGAAGAGAAGATCGTCGAGGAGGCGATCGCCGAGGACATCGAGGAGGAGGCCGTCGAGCAGGCGGCGGAGGAACAGGGCGCTGAGGAAGCTGAGGAAGCCGAACGAGAAGAGACGCAGTCCGTGCCCGAGGAGGCGGAGCAGGCTTAGTGGCTAAGAAGCGGGTTCACGAGATCGCGAAAGCGCAAGGCGTCAGCTCGAAAGAGCTACTGGCCGCGCTCAAGGCCGCCGGGGTCGAGGCGAAAGCGGCGGCATCGAGTGTCGAGGAGGCCGACGCCCTGAAGGCGATCGCCGCGGCCAAGGGGAACGGCGGCGCCGAGGCTCAGCCCAAGGCGCCGGCGCAGAAAGCCCCGGCCGCGAAAGCGGCGCCGAAGCAGGAGACCGCGCCGGCCCCGGCCGCCACCGCGAAACCCGCGTCGCCGAAAGCCGGGGCCAAACCCGTCCCGGTCGCCAAACAGGCTCCCGCCAAACAGGCCCCGGCCAAACCGGTGCGCCCGGCTGCCGCTCAGCAGGGCGGCGCCGCCGGGAAAAAACGCCGCGTCGTGATCGACTCCCAGGCCGCCCGTCGCGACCAGATGGGCGGCCCGCCGCCGCAGCGCCCGCCGCGCCGCCGCGGTGGCCGTCGCCGCCGGCCGCTGCTGGAGGAGCCGCCCGCCAGCCCGACCACTCCGGCCGAGCCGGAGGCGACCAAGGTCAACTCCGGTGCCACCGTGCGCGAGGTCGCCGAGTCGCTGGGCCTGGCCCCGGCCGAGGTGATCAAAAAACTGATGATGATGGGCGAGATGGCGACGCTGACGCAGACGCTCACCGACGAGTCGATCCGCGCCATCGCCGACGAGTACGACCGCAAGCTGGAGATCGTCACCGCGGCCGAGGAGGAGCCCGAGGAGCCGCGAGTTCGACGACTCCGACGAGGACCTGGCCGATCGGCCGCCGGTGGTCACGATCATGGGCCACGTCGACCACGGCAAGACCTCGCTGCTCGACGCGATCCGCGAGACCGAGGTCGCCGCGGGCGAGGCCGGCGGCATCACCCAGCACATCGGCGCCTACCAGGTCCACCACGACGACAAGACGATCACCTTCCTCGACACCCCGGGCCACGCCGCCTTCACGGCGATGCGCGCCCGCGGCGCCAAGGTCACCGACGTCGCCGTGGTCGTCGTCGCCGCCGACGACGGCGTGATGCCGCAGACCAAAGAGGCGATCGACCACGCCCGCGCCGCCGAGGTGCCGATGCTGATCGCCGTCAACAAGATCGACAAAGAGGGCGCCAATCCGGAAAAGGTCCGCTCCGAGCTCGCCTCCGAGGGCATCTCGCCGGAGGAGTGGGGAGGGGACACCGTCTTCTGCGAGGTCTCGGCCAAGACCCACGACGGCCTCGACAACCTGCTCGACATGATCCTGCTCGTCACCGAGCTGGAGGAACTCGGCGCCAACCCCGACGCGCCGGCCTCGGGCACCGTGATCGAGTCCCAGCTAGACCCCGGCCGCGGCCCGGTCGTCACCGTGCTGGTCCAGCGCGGCACGCTGAAAGTAGGCGACTCGCTGGTCGCCGGTCCGCAGTGGGGCCGGGTGCGGGCGATGCACGACTTCACCGGCGAGCGGGTCGAGGCGGCCGGGCCCGGCATGCCGGTCGAGGTGCTCGGCTTCGACGGCGTCTCCGACGCCGGCGAATTCGTGCAGGCGGTGGACAACGATCGTCGCGCCCGCCAGCTCGCCCAGGAGCGCGCCAACCGCCTCAAGACCGAGGCGCTGGCCCGCCGCCAGGCGCGCAAGGTCAGCCTCGACGAGGTCTTCGCCCGGGTCCAGGAGGGCGAGATCAAGGAGCTCAACATCGTCCTCAAGGCAGACGTCGCCGGCTCGCTGGAGGCGCTGCAGGACGAGATCGCCAAGGTCCCGCAGGAGCGGGTCGGGATCAACATCATCCACTCGCAGACCGGCGGCATCAACGAGTCCGACGTGATGCTGGCCTCGGCCTCCGACGCGATCATCATCGGCTTCAACGTGCGCCCGCTCTCCGACGCCCGCCGCGCCGCCGAGCGCGAGGGCGTCGACGTCCGCACCTACTCGGTCATCTACAAGATCACCGAGGACCTGCGCAACGCGATGGAGGGCCTGCTGGAGGCGGTCGAGGTCGAGGAGACGGTCGGCGAGGCGCTGGTCAAACAGACCTTCAAAGCCTCCAGAGTCGGCCGTATCGCCGGCTGCATCGTCGCCGAGGGCAAAGCGGTTCGCACCGCCAGCGTCCGCCTGATCCGCGAGGGCACCGTCATCTGGACCGGCAAACTCGGCTCCCTGCGCCGCTTCAAAGACAACGTCCAGGAGGTCGAGGAGGGACAGGAGTGCGGCATCGTGCTCGACGGCTACGCCGACGTCAAGGAGGACGACGTGCTCGAGTTCTTCCAGACGAAACAGGTCGAGCAGACCCTCGACTAAGATGGCCGGCGCTCGCATGCGGCGCATCAACGAGGTGCTCCGCGAGGTCGTGGGCGCCGCAATCTCCAGCGATTTGAGCGACCCCCGCATCGGCTTCGTCACCGTGACCTCGGTTGAGACCAGTCCAGACCTGCGCACCGCCAAGGTGTACGTGAGCGTGCTCGGAGACGAGGAGGAGCGGGAGGCTACCCTGAGCGGTCTGCGTTCTTCGCACGGGGTGATCCAGTCCCGGATCGCCGCCGAGACCCGGATGAAGCGGACCCCGACCTTGACCTTCCACTACGACGACACGATCGAGAAGGGCGTGCGGATCTCGCAGCTGCTGGACGAGGAGCCGCCCGACGGGGTCGAGGAGGAGCGATGAACGACACCGGCGTCGCCACCTCCGACATCGAGCGCGTCCGCGCCGAGCTGCGAACACGCGACCGCTTCCTCCTCACCGCCCACGAGGGGCCCGACGGCGACGCCCTCGGCTCGCTGCTGGGGATGCACCACCTGCTGAGGCAGCTCGGCAAGGACTCGGTGATGTTCCTCGCCGCCAAGGAGTTCCCGCTGCCGATCGAGTACCGCTTCCTGCCGCTGGAGGAGGTCTTCCACGAGCCGCCGGCGGACATGGCCTGCCGCACCGTGATCTTCCTCGACTGCGGCAACATCGACCGCATGCCGGTCGACTTCCTCACCGCCGGCGACAACTTCGTCATCAACATCGACCACCACCACGACAACACCCGCTTCGGCGACGTCAACCTGGTCGAGGTCGGCGCCTCCTGCACGGCGGAGATCGTCTACGACCTGGCGCGGATGCTCGACGTCACGATCACCCGCGAGATGGCCGCGGCGCTCTACGTCGGCCTGATCACCGACACCGGCAAGTTCATGTACGAGAACACCAACGCCCACACCCACCGGGTCGCGGCGGAGCTGATCGAGGCGGGGGTCGACGTCGACGACACCTACCGGCGGCTCTACGAGCACGTGCCGCTGGAGAAGCTGCGGTTGATCTCGCGCGCCCTCGACGGGATCCAGCGCCATTGCGACAACCGCCTCGTCCTCACCTACATAACCGCCGCCGACTACGAGGCGACCGGGTCGGGGGAGGAGATGACCGAGGGCGTGATCGACCACCTGCGCTCGATCGACGGGACCAAGGTCGCCGCGGTGATCCGCGACCTCGGCGACCGCGGCCGCGCCGCCCGCAAGGTCAGCCTGCGCTCCAGCGAGGGCGACGTCGACGTCTCGGCGATCGCCCGCAAGAACGGGGGAGGGGGGCACAAGCGCGCCGCGGGCTTCTCGACCGACCTCGAACTCGACGACCTCGTCGCCTTCCTCTGCGACGAGGTCAGCGCCCAGCTCGACTGAGCATGGAGGCGGCGGCAAGCGGCGGCGCGGTGCTGCTCTACGACAAGCCCGCGGGCGTCACCTCCCACGACGTCGTCGCCGGGGTCCGCCGCGAGCGCGGCTGCAAGGCCGGCCACGCCGGCACCCTCGACCCCTTCGCCACCGGCCTGCTGCTGATCCTGCTGGGCCGCGCCACGCGCCTGCAGCGGTTCCTGGTCGGGCTGCCGAAGACCTACCTGGCGACGGCGCGGCTCGGCTGGCGCTCGAGCACCGGCGACCCCGACGGCGAGCTGACCGAGACCGGGGTCGTGCCCGAATCGCTGGAGCTGCCGACCGGGACCGTGCGCCAGCGGGTGCCGATGACCTCCGCCGTCCGCGTCGGCGGCGAGCGCCTCTACAAGAAGGCCCACCGCGGCGAGGTGGTGGAAACGCCGTTGCGCGACGTCCAGGTCCACAGCGCCGAGCTGCTCTCCAGCGACGGCGAGTACGCCCACTACGAGATCGTCTGCTCGGCCGGCACCTACGTCCGCACCCTGGTCGAGACGCTCGGCGACGCCTACTGCTCGGCCCTGCGCCGCACCCGGGTCGGCCCCTTCGCGGTCGAGGACGCCGGCCGGGAGCTCGGCCCCGAGCGGGTCGGCGAGCTGGTCCCGGCGGTTGCGGAGGCGCTGCGATGAGCATCCAGGTGACGCCGCTGGCCGAGGCCGAGCCGCGCCCGCGCGACGTCGCGATCGGCACCTTCGACGGCGTCCATCGCGGCCACCAGGCGGTGATCGAGGGCGCGGACACGGTCCTCACCTTCGATCCCCACCCGCTGGAGATCCTGCACCCGGCGGCGCTGCCGAAACTGATCATGCCCTTCGACATCAAGCGCGACGTGATCGAGGGCCTCGGCGTGCGCGAGCTGGTGATCATCGCCTTCGACAAGGAGTTCGCGACCCAGACCGCGGAGGAGTTCATCGAGCACGTGCTGATCGAGCGCCTCCACGCCCGCAGCGTCTCGGTCGGCGAGAACTTCCGCTTCGGCGCCAAGGCCAAAGGCGACCCCGCGATGCTGGCGGCGCGGCCGGAGTTCGAGACCCACGTGCAGCCGCTGGTCGAGATCGACGGCGAGACCGTTTCCTCGACCCGGATCCGCGCCCTCGTCGCCGCCGGCGACATGGAGGGCGCACGCCGCTGCCTGGGGGCGCCGTTCATGGTCGAGGGCACAGTCGTCAAAGGCGACCAGCGCGGGCGCCACCTCGGCTTCCCGACCGCCAACATCGTCCCCGACGACCGCCTCGCGATCCCCGGCCACGGCGTCTACGCCGGCTTCGCCAACGGCGTCCCCGCCGCCGTCAACGTCGGCATCCGGCCGACCTTCGAGAGCGGCCGCGGCGTCCTCATCGAGACCTACCTGATCGACCACGAGGAGGACCTCTACGGCAAGACCCTGCGGGTCGCCTTCGTCGAGCGCCTGCGCGGCGAGAAGCGCTACGCCGAGGTCGACGAGCTGGTCGCCCAGATGCACCGCGACGTCGACGACGCCCGGCGGGTGTGCGCGGGCTTCACGGCCTGAGGTGGCGCTGCGTCCAGTTGCCGGCGGCCGTAGGATGAGCGCGTGAGGGGGCGGCGCGCGATCGGGGTCCTGGCCACCGGCATCGTCCTCGGCCTCCTCCTTCCCGCCCAGGCGCCGGCCGGCGAATACGCCTTCGGGGCTTCCAACCAGCCTCCGAGGCGGTCCGGCGCGAGTTGAAGGACCGCTTCCCTGGCGCCGGCGAGAGCTTCGTCAACTGCCCGGAAGGCAACTGGGTGGGCGACGGCGAGCTGAAGCTGCGGGTGGCCGGCGAATCCCGCCAGGGCACCGCGCGGGCGCGACCGGTTGACCCGACCACCCGCCGCGGAGGGTGGGAAGTCACCGCGTTTCATGCGGCCTTCTTCAAGAACAGGTTCAAGGACTGTGAGACCGCTGGCCTGCCACGTCGGCCGACTCGCCTGCGCCCCACCGAGCTCTACACCGACGGCCTCTCCTGTGACGACGCACGCCGCTCCGCCGCCGACGTCAGCGGGATGCTCGTCTACGCCTTCGATCGGCTCCGCTGAGGGCTCGCCCCCGGCGTCGCTGTGCTAGCTTCCAGCGGCCGTCGCACTCGAGTGCGCGGCGTTTTTACGAGATGAGCCTGACCAAAGAGAAAAAGAGCGAGCTGATCGGCAAGTACCGTCGCGCCGACGGCGACACCGGCTCCGCCGAGGTCCAGATCGCGCTGCTCACCGAGCGGATCAACGAACTCACCGGTCATCTGCGCGAGCACAGCAAAGACCATCACTCGCGCCGCGGTCTGCTGATGCTGGTCGGCAAGCGCCGCCGCATGCTGCGCTACCTCGAAAAGACCGACCTCGAGCGCTACCGCGCGCTCGTCGCCGAGCTCGGCCTGCGTCGATGATCGCGGTCGGCGAGGCCGCTCCCGCCTTCACCCTGCGAAACCAGGACGGCGAGGACGTCTCCCTCTCCGACTACTCGGGCCGCAAGGTCCTGCTGGTCTTCTACCCGATGGACTTCAGCCCGGTCTGCTCCGACCAGCTCTCGATCTACCAGGAGGTCAAGCCGGAGCTGGCCGAGAAGGGCCTGGAGCTGTTGGGAATCAGCGTCGACCACGCCTTCGCCCACAAGGCCTTTCAGGAGAAGCTCGGGATCGACACCACGCTGCTCGCCGACTTCGAGCCCAAGGGCGAGGTCGCCAGGGCCTACGACTCCTACCTCGACCTCGGCTTCGCCAACCGCACCCTCGTCCTCGTCGACGAGGACGGCAAGGTCGCCTGGACCTACGAGTCGCCGACGCCGGGTGAGTTCCCCGGCGCCAACCTCATCTTCGACGCGCTGGCATCGCAATAGCGCGCAGTCTGCTCTGACCCCCACGTAGAGGGGCGGCGGCAGAGACCCATCCCATGAACGACCTGACCAGCGCGAGCATCCCGCCGGTCGGCTCGGACGACCACGTCCGCGGCGAGGGGGAGGAGGGGCTGATCGTCTACGCCGACCTCGGCTGCCCGCACTGCGCCGGCGCCTGGGCCGAGCTCGCCGCGCGCCCCGGCAGGACCGTCTTCCGCCACTTCCCCGTGCGCAGCAAGCACCCGCGCTCGCCGGCGCTGCACGGGGCCGCCGAGGCGGCCGGCCTGCAGGGCGCCTTCTTCGAGATGGTCGACTCGCTCTACGCCGACCGCGGCCATGTCGACGACCCCCACCTGTGGGAGCGGGTGGAGCGTTTCGGGCTCGACCTGGAGCAATTCGAGCGCGACCGCCGCTCCGACGCCGTCGCCGCCCGCGTGCGCCGCGATTTCGAGTCCGGCATCCGCGCCGGGGTCGCCGCCACTCCAGCGGTTTTCGATGCCTGTACCCTTCAGACAGTTAGAGAACGAGAGTTCTGAAAGCGAATGGCCGCCAACCGGGCGGCCGGAGGTAGGACAACTAAATGAGCATGTTTGACGTAAGCCGAGTTTCGGTGGATGTCGGCGACAGCCAGATTTCCTTCGAGACGGGCAAACTCGCGAAGCAGGCGGGTGGCGCGGTCGTGGTCCAGTCGGGCGAAACGATGGTCCTCTGCACCGCCACCGTCGGCAACCTTCGCGACGTGGACTTCCTTCCCCTCACCGTCGACGTCGAGGAGCGGATGTATGCCGCGGGCAAGATCCCGGGCTCGTTCTTCCGGCGCGAGGGGCGTTCGGGCGAGAAGGCGACGCTGACCGCGCGCATGATCGACCGGCCGATCCGCCCGCTCTTCCCCAAGGGCTGGCACTACGAGACCCAGCTGGTCGCGATCCCGATGTCGGTCGACCAGGTCCACCCCTACGACATCCTCGCCATGAACGGCGCCTCCGCGGCGCTGGCCATCTCCCCGGTCCCGGTCGCCCATCACGTCGGCGCCGTGCGGATCGGCAAGCTCGAGGGCGACTTCGTCGTCAATCCGCCCGAGGACCGTCACGAGGAGCTGGAGCTCGACCTGATCGTCGCCGGCACCGACGAGGCGATCCTGATGGTCGAGGCCGGCGCCGACGGCGTCACCGAGGCCGAGATCCTCGACGCCCTCGACATCGCCCACGGCGAGATCAAGAAGCTCTGCGCCGCGATGGACGAGCTGCAGCAGAAGGCCGGCAAGGAGAAGATCGAGGTCGAGGCTCCGAAGATCGACGAGGGCCTGATCAGCGAGATCCGCTCCTCCCACGGCCAGGCCCTGGTCGACGCGATCGCCACCGAGGGCAAGCTCGAGCGCTACGAGGCGATCGACAAGGTCAAGGACGAGGTCGTCGGCCACTACGCCGTCCCGCACGAGGACGGCGAGGTCGACGACGAGCGGGTCGCCGAAGTCAAGGCCGCCTTCGGCTCGATCGAAAAGGACACGATCCGCAAGGCGATCGCGGTCGAGAAGAAGCGTCCTGACGGTCGCGCCCAGGACGAGATCCGGCCGATCGAGTGCGAGGTGGACATCTCCCCGCGCGTGCACGGCTCGGCCCTCTTCACCCGCGGCGAGACGCAGATCCTCTCCAACGTCGCCCTCGGGACGACGCGGATGGACATGCGGATCGACACGCTCGGGCTGCAGACGACCAAGCGCTTCTGGCACCACTACAACTTCCCGCCCTTCTCGGTCGGGGAGGCGGGCTTCATGCGCGGCCCGAAGCGGCGCGACATCGGCCACGGCGCGCTCGCGGAGCGGGCCCTGGTCGCGACGATCCCCGACGAAGAGTCGTTCCCGTACGTGATCCGGGCGGTCTCCGAGACGCTCGAGTCCAACGGCTCCTCCTCGATGGGCTCGGTCTGCGCCTCCTCGATGGCGCTGCAGGCGGCGGGCGTCCCGGTCTCCGCACCGGTCGCCGGCGTCGCCATGGGCCTGATCAAGGAGGGCGAGGACTACATCGTCCTCACCGACATCGCCGGCGTCGAGGACCACCTCGGCGACATGGACTTCAAGGTCGCCGGCACCAAGGACGGGATCACCGCCCTGCAGATGGACATCAAGATCACCGGCGTCACCTTCGAGATCCTGCGAGGACGCGCTGGAGCAGGCCAACAAGGGCCGGATGTTCATCCTCGGCAAGATGGCCGAGGCGATCGACGGGCCGCGGGAGAAGCTCTCCCAGCACGCGCCGGCGATCGAGTCGATCAAGATCGACCCGGAGAAGATCGGGGCGGTCATCGGCAAAGGCGGCGAAACGATCCGCGCCCTCTGCGAGGAGTTCGAAGCGGAGATCGACGTCGAGGACGACGGCACGGTGCGGATCTACGCGCCGACCGGCGACCTCGTCGACGGTTGCGTCGCCCGCATCAACTCGATGACCAAGGAGGCCGAGATCGGCGACCGCTACGACTCCGCCAAGGTCGTCAAGACGACCACCTTCGGCGCCTTCGTCGAGCTGGTCAAGGGCACCGACGGCCTGCTGCACATCTCCAACGTGAAGCCGGGCGAGCGGGTCGACTCCGTCGACGACGTGCTGAAAGCCGGCGAAGAGATCGACGTCACCGTGGTCGAGGTCGACAAGGAGCGGGGCCGGATCGGCCTGCGGCTCTCCGACGACCCCTCGGTCGCGGGCAAATCGCCGGAGGAACTGGCCTCGGTCGGTTCCGGCGACGGTGGCCGGCGCAACGGCGGCGACCGCGGCGGCCGTGGCGGCCGCGAGGGCGGTCGGCGGCGTGAGCGCGAGCGCCGCGGCTAGCGTTGGCTGACGCGCAGCTCACCGAGCTCGGCTCGGGCGTCCGGGTCGTGACCGAGGAGGTTCCCTCGGTCCGGTCCGTGGCGCTCGGGCTCTGGGTGCGCACCGGGTCGCGCAACGAGACGCCGGCGCAGGCCGGCGTCTCGCACTTCCTCGAGCACCTGCTGTTCAAGGGGACGGCGCGCCACTCGGCGATCGAGATCTCCGAGCTCTTCGACGGGCTCGGGGCCTCGGTCAACGCCGCCACCGGCAAGGAGACGACGCACCTGCACGCGCGCTTCCTCGACGAGCACACCGAGGCGGTCTTCGACCTGCTGGCGGAGATGCTGCTGGCGCCGACCTACCCCGACATCGACTCCGAGCGCCAGGTGGTGCTGGAGGAGATCGCGATGTACGAGGACGAGCCGCAGGACCGCGTCCACGACGTCCTCGCCGAGGCCGTCTTCGGCGCCCACCCGCTGGGGCGGCGCGTGCTGGGCGAGGCCGAGGTGATCGCCTCGATCCCGATCCCCGACATCGAGGCCTACCACCACGCCCGCTACGCCGGCCCGGAGATCGTCGTCGGCGCCGCCGGCCATCTCGACCACGCCCGCATCGTCGAGCTGGCCGAGCGCCTGGTGACGCCGCCGGCCGACGGTGGGGGGGTGGCGCCGGCGACCGAGATCGAGGGCTCCGCGCGGCTCTGCTTCCACCCCAAGGAGACCGAGCAGTACCACATCTGCTTCGGGGCGCCGGGTCTGCGGCGCGACGACGAGCGCCGCTACCCGCTGGCCGTCCTCGACGCGATCTTCGGCGGCTCGACCTCTTCGCGCCTCTTCCGCGAGGTGCGGGAGAAGCGCGGGCTGGCCTACTCGGTCGGCTCCTACAACGAGCAGTTCACCGACCAGGGGCTGGTCGCCACCTACGTCGGCACCCGCGAGGACAACGTCGAGGAGGCCTGCGCGATCATCGGCGCCGAGCTGGCGCGGCTGCGCTCCGAGCCGGTCTCGGCGGCGGAGCTGGCGCGGGCGAAGGAGAGCGTCAAGGGCCGCCTCGTCCTCTCCTCGGAGTCGACGGCGGCGCGGATGACGCGGATCTCGCGCGCCACCCTGTTCGGGCTGCCGATCGAAAGCCTCGACGAGATGCTGGCCAAGGTCGACGCGATCGAGGTCGACGACCTGACCGAGCTGGCCACCGAGCTGTACGCGGCCGACCGGCTCTCTGCCGCCTGCGTAGGCGCCGACGAGGACCGCTTCCGGGCGGCGCTGGCCCCGGTCAGCGAGGACCTGGTCGCCGCATGAATCAGCCGGCACCTCCTCCGCTTGCGCGTCCGGGGATGCCGGGTTGATCCGTGTAGCCGTGGCTGGAGCCGCCGGGCGCATGGGCCAGGCGGTCTGCGAGGCGGTCGAGGGCGCCGAGGGCCTGGGGCTGACGGGCCGGGCCGACCCCGCGCTCGGCGTCGAGCTGGCCGCGGTGCTGGGCGAGGCCGACGTCGTCGTCGACTTCACCGTCCCTGACACCGCCCTGGAGAACGTCCGCGCCTGCCTCGGCGCCGGCGTCCACGCCGTCGTCGGCACCACCGGCTTCGACCTCGAGGCCGCCCGCGCCGCCGCCGAGGCGGCCAGCGCCAACTGCTTCGTCGCCCCCAACTTCGCGATCGGCGCCGTGCTGATGATGATGGTCTCGCAGACGATCGCCCCGCACATGCCGGAGTGCGAGATCGTCGAGCTGCACCACGACCGCAAGCTCGACGCCCCCTCCGGCACCGCCAGGCGCACCCAGGAGCTGATCGACGCCGCCGGCGGCCACGTCCACCAGCCGATCCACTCGGTGCGGCTGCCCGGCCTGGTCGCCCACCAGGAAGTGATCTTCGGCGGCGAGGGGCAGACGCTCTCGCTCCGCCACGACTCGATCGACCGTCGCTCCTTCATGCCGGGCGTGGTGCTGGCGGTGCGCCGGGTCGCCGACCTGCCCGACCGCTTCACGGTCGGGCTCGAGAAGCTGCTTTGAGCATGGGTTCCAAGCGGCCGTCCGACGGGGTACCCTGGCAACGATGAAGCAGATCGAGGGCGTGATCACGGCGATGGCCACCCCGTTCGACGAGAGCGGGAACGTGGACCTCGAGGCGAGCCGCCGGCTCGCCGCCCACCTGTTCGAGCACGGCTCGCACGGGCTGGTGATCGCCGGCACCACCGGCGAGTGCCCGACCCTGACCGACGGCGAGGAGATCGAGCTGCTGCGGGCGGTGCGGGCCGAGGTCGGCGAGGAGGCGCTGCTGATCTGCGGGACCGGGACCAACGACACCCGCCACTCCTGCGAGCTGACCAAGATGGCGGCGGAGGCCGGCGCCGACGCCTCACTCGTCGTCGTCCCGTACTACAACAAGCCCAACCGGGAGGGCATCCGGGCGCACTTCGAGACCGTCGCCGAGGCGGTGCCGGAGCTGCCGATGGTGATGTACAACATCCCCTCGCGGGTGATCGTCAACGCCGACCCGGAGCTGCTGGCGGAACTGGGGCAGGTTTCCAACATCGTCGCCGTCAAGCAGGCGAACGACGCCGAGCTGGGCCCGATCGACGGGCTCGCGATCCTCGCCGGCAACGACAACACGTACCTGCGGGTGCTCGAGCTCGGCGGCGCCGGCGGCATCCTCGTCGCCGCCCACCTGGTCGGCGACCGCATGCGCGAGATGTGGGAGGCGGCCCAGGCCGGCGACCTCGAGCGCGCGCGACAGATCGACGCCGAGATCACCCCCGTCTACGAGGGCATCTCGGTCACCACCAACCCGATTCCGCTGAAGGCCGCGCTTGCGATGCTCGGCCTCGCGGAGGATCGGCTCAGACTTCCCCTGGTTCCCGCCGACGCCGAGCAGAGGGCCGCCGTCAAGGCCGGCCTCGATGCCGCGGGCGTCGCGGTGGCCAGTTAGACACGACTTCACAGAGAGTGAGCGACTAGTGCCAAAGAAACTCCGCGTGCTGCCCTTGGGCGGCCTCGGCGAGATCGGCAAGAACATGACCGTGATCGAGTTCGACGGACGCATCGTCGTCGTCGACACCGGCCTGATGTTCCCGACCGCCGAGATGCACGGGATCGACCTCGTCCTTCCCGACTTCTCCTACCTTCGCGATCGCGCCGACGACATCGAGGCGATCGTCCTCACCCACGGGCACGAGGACCACGTCGGCGCCCTGCCCTACGTCCTCCGCGAGATCGGCTCGCCGCCGGTCATCTACGGCGGCCTGCTGACGATCGGCATGGTCCGCTCCAAGCTCGACGAGCACAGGCTCGGCGAGTCGGCGCCGCTGCAGGAGCTGCCGCCGGGCGAGAAGGTCCAGCGCGGCCCCTTCCAGATCGAGCTGATCCACCTCGCCCACTCGATCCCCGACATGCGCGGTGTCCTGCTGACGACGGAGGTCGGCTCGGTCCTGATGACCGGCGACTACAAGTTCGACCAGACCCCCGTCGACGGCCGCCCGGCCGACGTCTCCAGGCTGGCCGAGCTCGGCAAGGAAGGGCTGCTGCTGCTCTGCGGCGACTCGACCAACGCCGACCGCCCCGGCGTCGCCCCCTCGGAGTCGAGCGTCGGCCCGGCGCTGCTGCAGCAGTTCTCGCGCTGCGAGGGGCGGATCGTCGTCACCTCCTTCGCCTCCAACATCCACCGCGTCCAGCAGGTGATCGACGCCGCCGCCGCGCTCGACCGCAAGGTCGCCCTGGTCGGCCGCTCGATGCGCAAGAACTTCAACATCGCCTCCAACCTGGGCATGGCGAAAGCGCCCCAGGGCCTCTTCATCCAGCCCCGCGAGATCGAGGACTTCCCCGACGAGAAGATCGTCGTGATCTCGACCGGCAGCCAGGGGGAGCCGCTCTCGGCGCTGCGGCGGATGGCCAACAACGACCACCGCGACGTGCAGCTGCACTCGGGCGACACCGTTGTCTTCTCAGCCACGCCGGTGCCCGGCAACGAGCGCGCGGTGAACGAGACGATCGACCGCATCTACGAGATCGGCGCAACCGTGATCACCGCCCAGGACGCGCCGATCCACGCCTCCGGCCACGGCTGGCAGGAGGAGCTGAAGCTGATGCTGAACCTGACCAAACCGCGCTTCGTGCTGCCGGTCCACGGCGACCACAAGCGGCTGCGCCTCCACGCCGAGCTGGCCGAGGCGGTCGGGATCGACCCCGCCAACATCTTCCGCGGCCGCAACGGCCTGCCGCTGGAGCTCGATGCCGACGGCGCCGCCTTCGGCGAGGGCATCCACGCCGGCGTCATGTACGTCGACGGCGTCAACATCGGCGAGCCCGACGACGCGGCGCTGCGCGACCGCCGCGAGATCTCCGCCGACGGCATCTTCATCGTCGTCGTCACGATCTCCTCCGACGACGGCCGGGTCGTCGCCGACCCCGAGGTGATCTTCCGCGGCGTCGCCTTCCTCGAGGAAGCGGACGCCCTGGTCGAAGAGCTGAGCGACCTGGTCGAAGACAGCCTCGAAGACGCCGCCGAGGCCGGCAACCGCGCCTCGCACCTGATCGAGGAAGACCTGCACGACGCGATCGGCAAGTTCGTCTTCCAGCGCCTGCGCAGGCGGCCGATGGTGTTGCCGGTGGTTATCGAAGTCTGACCGGGGCTGCGCCGGCGTTGGTGGTTAGGGCTCCCCAGCAACACGCGAGCAGGCAGCGCCTCGGGACCAACGCGGCGTGTCACGGTCAAGCAGCTCGAAAAGGAGGCGGGGCGCTTTCATCCTGAGCTGATTTGGCGCGCGGCCCCCAGCTACCCACCCCCGAACCCAAGCAAAGAAAAAGCCCGCCGGGATGGTGTCTGGGGAGAATCCCGGCGGGCCCAGTGTCTCGTCCGCGGGTGAATTTAGGCGGCGGCCCTAAAGCGCCTCTAAAACATCGCCGCGGGCCGGCTCTGGGCCGGCCATCGGGATGCGGGCGCGGAAGAGGGCACCGCCGGACTCCGACTCGAGCGCCTCGACGGAGCCGCCGTGGGACTCGGCGACGGCGCTGACGATCGCCAGGCCGAGGCCGGTGCCGTTGCCGGCGGCGGTGTCGGCGGGGCCGGCGCCACGGACGAACCGATCGAAGACCTGCGCCCGCATCGCCGCCGGGATGCCGGGACCGTCGTCGGCCACCTCGATCACCGCCGAGCCGCCCTCCGCGCGAAGCCGCAGCTCGACCCGGGCGCCGGGCGGCGTGTGGTGGGCGGCGTTGTCGAGCAGGTTCAGCACCATCCGGTGCAGCTCGTCCGGGTTGCCTTCGACCCGCAGCGGCCTGTCGTTGTCGACGACGAGCTCGCGACCGCCCATCAGCGGCGCCGCCTCCGCCGCGGCTTCGCCGGCGACTTCGGCGAGGTCGCAGCGGCGGTGTTTGCCGAGCCGGCCGGCGTCGGCGCGGGCAAGCAGCAGCAGGTCGCCGACGAGGCGGCTCATGCGGCGCGAGGAGCGCAGGGCGGAGTCGACGACCTCGCGGTCTTCGGCCGCACCGGCGCCGCCCAGCGAGGCCTGCAGCAGCTCGAGGTTGGCGAGGACGCTGGTCAGCGGCGTGCGCAGCTCGTGCGAGGCGTCGGCGACGAACTCGCGCTGCTTCTGCATCGCCCCCTCGCGCTCGGCCCGGGCGGCGTCGAGCGAGCGCAGCATCTCCTCCAGGGTCCGGGTCAGCTCGCCGACCTCGTCCTCGACCACAGGCTCGGGCATGCTCAGCGAGGGGTCGCGGGTGGTGGCGATGCGGCGGGCGGTGGCGGTCAGCGAGGCGATCGGCCGCATCGCGCGGGCGGCGATCGCGACCCCGGCGAGGCTGGCGAGGAGGGTGCCGCCGAGGACGCCGGCGACGATGAAGAGCCAGAGGCGGTCGATGGTCGACTCGACGTGGTCGAGGCTGCGCCCGTACTGGACGTAGCCGGTGACGGCGCCGGCTTCGGAGGTGATCGGTGCCGTCGCCACACGCTTGCCGCCGTGGTCGGAGAGCCCGGCCGTAACCGGCCCCAGGGAGCCCGCCCCGGGGGTCCGTCGCCTGACGTTGCCATCGACGTCGAGGACCCGGGCCGAGGCGTCGTCGGGAAGGACGAAGGCCTCGAGGCTCGGTCCCGCCTGGGCGAAGCTGCCGACCGGCGTGTAGACGACGCGGAACTCCGAGGCGAGCGTCTGGGCGGCGTTCCGCACCTCGCCGTCGAAGTCGCTGCGGATGCGCTGCGTGGCCACCTCGCCGATCGTGATCCCGAAGACGAGCAGGATCGCCAGGGTCAGGCCGGAGGAGACGGTTGCCAGGCGCCAGCGCACCGGCCAGGAGCGGGGACGGACCAGGCGCCGGAGCCAGGCCCGGGTGCGCTTGCCCCGGCGGCCCACCGTCAGTCCTTCAGCACGTACCCGGCGCCCCGTTTGGTGTGCAGCAGGCGCGGCTCGCCGCCGGCCTCGAGCTTGCGCCGCAGGTTGGAGATGAAGACGTCGATCGTGTTCGTCGCCGCCATCGGGTCGTATCCCCAGACCTCGTCCAGCAGCCGCTCGCGGGAGACGACCAGGCGCTCGTTGCGCACCAGGAACTCGAGCAGCTCGAACTCGCGGTTGGTCAGCTCGATCTCGCGCTCGC
Source organism: uncultured Solirubrobacterales bacterium (assembly GCA_963703585.1). Lineage (GTDB taxonomy): Bacteria > Actinomycetota > Thermoleophilia > Solirubrobacterales > 70-9 > VAYN01. Next base: position 94,337 of record CAVPEX010000040.1, read on the forward strand.
CCCGCCGCACCTCGCGGGTGTCGGGGTTGAGGGTGAGGTCGCCGACCTCCAGCGAAGCGGCGCCGCGCGGCGGCCGCCGCCGCAGCAGCGCCCGGATCCGCGCCAGCAGCTCCTGCCGCTCGAACGGCTTCACCAGGTAGTCGTCGGCGCCGGAGTCGAGGCCGGTGACGCGGTCCTCGGTCTCGGCCCGCGCCGTCAGCATCAGGATCGGCACGTCGCCGTCTGTGCGCAGGCGGCGGCAGACCTCGACCCCGTCGAGGCCGGGCAGGCCGAGGTCGAGCACGACCAGGTCGGGGAAGAAGCCGGCGGCGACGTCGAGCGCCTCGATGCCGTCGGCCGATGTGCGCACCTCGTAGCCCTCGTTGCGCAGCGAGCGGCGCAGGACGTCGGCGATGTCGGCGTCGTCCTCGACGATGAGGACGCGGCCGCCGAGCTGTTCGGTTTCGGCGAGCATCTGACGATGGTAGCCCCGCCAAGCGGCGGTTTCCCCAGGTTTTATGCCGGCTTTAGGGGTCCGCGAGCCGGCGTGGCAGAGCTTTGCCGGAGATAGTGCGGGAAAGCTCTGCCACGCTCGCGCAGGGGTCGGCGGCGCGACGTCGAACCGAGTGGCGTGTTCGTTCGCAAGAAGCGTTCCCCTGCTCGTAAAGGCAAGGCCGGCAAACGGCCGAAAGCGAAGGCGAAAGGCGGCCCGCGGCTCCCCGCCGCGCTCGAGCAGCGCCACCTGGATCTGATCGGCCTCTTCCTGATCGCCGCCGGCGTCTACCTCGTCTTCGTCCTCTTCGGCGGCTGGGAGGGCGGCAAGGTCGGCTACGGCATCGAAACCGCCCTCGTCTACCTCTTCGGCACCGTCGGCGCCAAGATCTTCACCCTGCTGATGCTGCTGGTGGGGGGGATGCTGCTGACCGGCACCTCGATCTCCACCCTGGCCCGGGGGATCGGCCGCGGCTTACGGGCGGCGTTCCGGGGGATCTTCTTCGGCGGCAGCGAAGCGGCGCGCACCGTCGCCCGCACCCACGCCGACTGGCGCGAGGAGCGCCAGACGCGCTCGGAGGCCGAGACCGTCGCCGGCCCGACCGACGTGATGAGCTCCTATCCCGAGGACGACGAGGACTTCAACCCGACCGTCGCCCTGGCCGAGGAGGACGACTTCGCGCCTGGAATCTTCGACGTCGCGGCCGACGCAGACGCGGAGACCGAGACCCACGTCCTCCCAGCCGAGGAGGTCGCCGAGGAGGAGCCCGAGCCCGAGGACGTGCCGGAGCTGCAGAACTACGACCCCGAGGATGCCGTCGCCGTGGTCGACCCCGGCGACCGCGCGCACGCAGGGCTGACGCCGATGGGCTCCAAGCGCGGGGTGACGATGTCGGAAGAGATCGACTACCGGCCGCCGCCGGCCAAGGCCCTGGAGCGCGGCAAGGGCGACAAAGGCCCCGATCCGCGCGATCAGGAAGCGGTCGGCCGCAAGCTGATCGAGACGCTCGGCCACTTCGGCGTCGAGGCGAAGATCGTCGGCGTCGTCAGCGGCCCCCACGTCTCCCTCTACGAACTGCGCCTGGCGCCGGGGATCAAAGTCAAGAAGGTCACCGAGCTCGCCAACGACCTCGCCTACGCGCTCGCCTCCACCGACATCCGGATCCTCGCCCCGATCCCCGGCAAACAGGCGGTCGGGGTCGAGGTTCCGAACGCGCGGCGGCGCATGGTCCGGCTCGGCGACATCTACGCCGGCCGCCCGGCGAAGACCTCGCCGCTGGTCGCCTGGCTCGGCAAGGGGATCGACGGCAACCCGGTCTGGACCGACCTCTCGAAGATGCCGCACGTCCTCGTCGCCGGCACCACCGGCTCCGGCAAGAGCGGCTGCGTCAACGCGATCCTCTCCTCGATCCTGATGCAGGCCTCGCCGAACGACGTGCGACTGGTCCTGGTCGACCCCAAGCAGGTCGAGCTCAACCACTACGAGAACGTGCCGCACCTGCTGACGCCGGTGGTCACCTCGCCGCGCCTGGCCGCCAACGTGCTCTCCAACCTGATCGGCGAGATGGAGAGCCGCTACGGGATCATGAGTGAGGCACGCACCCGTAACCTCGACGAGCTGAACCGGGTGCGGCGCAAGAACGGCCTGGCGCCGCTGCCGCACATCCTCTGCGTGATCGACGAGCTCGCGGACCTGATGATGGTCGCGCCGGCCGAAGTCGAGGACTCGATCATCCGCCTGGCGCAGAAGTCGCGCGCCACCGGGATCCACCTGGTGCTGGCGACCCAGCGACCCTCGACCGACATCATCACCGGCACGATCAAGGTCAACATCCCCTCGCGAATCGCCTTCGCGGTCTCCTCCCAGACCGACTCGCGGGTGATCCTCGACCAGGGCGGCGCCGAGTCGCTGCTGGGCCAGGGCGACATGCTCTTCCGCGGTCCCGGCAGCTCCAAGCTGCAGCGGATCCAGGGCGCCTTCATCACCGAGGACGAGATCGCCCGCATCACCGACCACTGGGCGAAGCAGGGCGAACCGGAATTCGAGGCCGAGCTGCTGGAGAGCCCGGAGGAGGTCGAGGAGGAGGGGCGCGAGGGCGACTTCGACCCCGACAGCGACGATCTCCTCGACGAGGCGATCCGCCTCGTCGTGCAGACCGAGACCGCCTCGGTCTCGATGATCCAGCGGCGCCTGCGGGTCGGCTACACCCGCGCCGGGCGCCTGATCGACATGCTCGAGCGCCGCGGCGTCATCTCCGGCTACGAGGGCTCCAAACCGCGCCAGGTGCTGATCACCCAGGCCGACCTCGCCCGCGTGCTCGCCTCCGGGGGGCAGGAGAGCGCGCCGGAACCGGTCTCAGTCGAGGCCGACACCGACGTTTAGGCGGAAAAAGTGCCGCACGTTGGGTGAAGCGGCCACAATGGAGGCATGGACGGCGGCGTTGGCGAGACGCTGAGAGAGGCGCGCAGGAGGCGCGAAATCGACCTCGCGGAGGTCGAGGCCTCGACCAAGATCCGCGCCCGCTTCCTGCGGGCGATCGAGGACGAGGAATGGGACCTGCTGCCGGGCGATGCCTACGCCCGCAGCTTCATCCGCACCTATGCCGCCTACCTCGGGCTGGACGGCGAGGAGCTGGCCGAGCGACAGCGCCAGTCGACGGGTGCGCAGCGGCCGGTGGAAGCGCTGTCGCGGGCGGAGCCGGCGCCCCTGCGCCCGGCGGCGAGCGCGAGACGCGGAGTGCCGGTGGGGCGCCTGGCGGGGGTTGCCGCGGTCGCGGCGGTCCTGATCGCTTTGGTCGTCGCCCTCCTCAGCGGCGGCGACGGCGGCTCCTCGGGGAACCCCGGTGCGCCGGCGAAGAAGGCGAGCGCTCCCGACGGGCCCACCGGCGGCGAGACCACCGCCAGCGAGCGCCCCACCGGCCTCTCGCTGCAGCTGGCGGCGACGGCGGAAGTATGGGTCTGCCTGCTCGACGGCAGCGGCGAAGAGCTGGTCGATGGACAGATCCTCAGCCCCGGTGCGGTCGAGGGCCCCTACCGTTCCGGTAGCTTCACGGTCTCGCTCGGCAACGGCGAGGTGACGATGACCGTGGACGGACAGCAGGCGAGCATCCCGCAGACCTCGAGCCCGATCGGCTTCTCGATCGGGCACGGCGGCGCGATGCGCGAGCTGTCCGAAACCGAACGCCCGACCTGCACGTGATCCGCGCCGGCATCGTCGTCACCGGGACCGAGGTCCTCACCGGTCGCATCTCCGACAGCAACGGCCCCTGGGTCTCCGAACGGCTGGCCGAGCTGGGCGTCGAGGTCGCCCACATCCTGATCGTCGCCGACCGCCCCGACGACCTCGAGGCGGCGCTGCGCTTCATGGCGGCGGAGGCGATGGACCTGATCGTCACCACGGGCGGGCTCGGCCCGACCGCCGACGACCTGACCGCCGAGGTCGTCGGCCGCTTCGCCGGTCGCGAGCTGGTCCTCGACGAGGCGATGAAGGACAAGATCGCCGAGATCCTGCGCGGCTTCGCCAAACGCTTCCGGCTCGACGAAGAGGCGGTGATGGAGGCCAACCGCAAGCAGGCGATGGTGCCGGAGGGGGCGGTGGCGCTGGACCCGGTGGGGACCGCGCCGGGGCTGGTCGTGCCGGCGGGGGAGAGGGTCGTGGTGGTCCTGCCCGGGCCGCCGCGCGAGCTGCAGCCGATGTGGCCGGCGGCGCTGCAGGCGGCGCCGGTGCGCGAGGTGCTGGCGCGGGCGACGCCGCTGCACGGCTACACGCTGCGGATGTTCGGCGTGCCGGAGTCCGAAATCGCCAAGAGCCTGCGCGAGATCGAGGCCGACGGGGTCGACCTGGGGGCGGTGGAGATCACCACCTGCCTGCGCCGCGGCGAGATCGAGATCGACGTCCGCTTTCGCGACCAGGCGGAGGAGACCGCCGACGCGGTGCGCGACGGGTTGGCGCGGCGCCACTCCCGCGAGACCTTCAGCCTCGACGGCGAGACGGTCGACGCCCAGGTGGCGGCGCTGCTGAAGGGCCACCGGCTGGGCCTGGCGGAGTCCTGCAGCGGGGGTCTGCTGGCGGCGCGGATCACCGATTTGCCGGGCGCCTCCGAGTACATGGCGGGCGGCGTCGTCTCCTACTCCAACGAGGCCAAGGCGAGCCTGCTGGGCGTCGATCGCGACCTGATCCAGGCCAAGGGCGCGGTCTCGCCGCAGGTGGCGGAGGCGATGGCGCTCGGGGCGCTGGAGCGCTTCGAGGCCGACGTCGCCGTCGCGATCACCGGCATCGCCGGGCCTGGCGGGGGAACGGAGGAGAAGCCGGTGGGCTATGTCTGCTTCAACGCCCGCCTCGCCGACGGCACCGCGATCGCCCGCGACCCGGTCATCCCCGGCGGCCGCGCCGACATCCGCGAACGCTCCGCCCTGGTCGGCATGCACCTGCTGCGGACGCTGCTGAGCGGCGAGGAGTCGGCCCTGTAGGGCTTCGGCCGGCCGGTTTCACGGTTCCGCGCGCGGGTCGCGCGTGAAGATTTGCGAAGAGGCTGTATCCCGCGACGGCGGGCGGCGTAGCGTGGCGGTCATGGCGAAGGAACGACTGAAAAGCCCGCGGCTGCGTCTGTTTGTGGCACTCGACCTGCCGGATGAGATCCGCAAGGGCATCGCGGCGTGGGGGAGGAGGTCGCCCGCCGATCCGGCGTTGCGGCCGCTTCCGGCGGAGAACCTCCACGTCACCCTCGCCTTCCTCGGCTGGCGACCGGAGAAGGAGGTGGAGCGGATCGCGGCGGTGGTCGAGGAGAGCGTCGGCCCGGCGCCGCTGGTCGAGCTCCAGGACCCGGTGCCGCTGCCGCGGCGCCATCCGCGCCTCTTCGCCCTGCCGGCCGTCTCGCCGGGCGCCGAGCTGCTGCAGGCGGGGCTGCAGGAGCGGCTGGTCGAGAAGCGCTTCTACAAGCCGGAGAAGCGGCCCTTCTGGCCGCACGTGACCTTCGCCAGGGTGCGCCCGGAGGGGCGTGGATCGAAGCGTCCGATGGTCGTCGAGCGGCCCCCGAAGAAGCTTCCCCAGGAGCTCACCGACGCAGGGTTTTGCCGCCGGTTGACGCTCTACCGTTCTGAACTCCAGCGAGCGGGCGCTCGATATGCCCCGTTGGCCCAAGTCGAGCTGCCCGGAGCAGGGCGGCAGTGAGGTGATGAGATGGCGGACAAGAAAGTGAACTTGAAGGACGCTGCTTCGGCCAAGGAGGCCAAAGCGAAGGACGCGGCGCTCGAGGCCGCGGTGAGCCACGTCAGGAAAGAGTTCGGCGAGGGCTCCCTGATGCGCCTCGGCGACAAAGGCACGGTCAAGGTCGAAGCGATCCCGACCGGGGCGCTGGCGCTCGACCTGGCGCTCGGCATCGGCGGGGTTCCGCGCGGCCGCATCGTCGAGATCTTCGGCCCGGAGTCCTCGGGAAAGACGACCCTGGTCAACCACATCATCGCCCAGGCCCAGGCCCTCGGCGGCGTCTGCGCCTTCATCGACACCGAGCACGCGATCGACCCGGTCTACTCGCGGGCGATCGGGGTCGACACCGACGAGCTGCTGGTCTCCCAGCCCGACTACGGCGAGCAGGCGCTGCAGATCGCCGATCGCCTGATCGCCTCCGGTGCGGTCGACGTGGTCGCGATCGACTCGGTCGCGGCGCTGACCCCGAAAGCCGAGCTGGACGGCCAGATCGGCGACACCACGGTCGGCTTGCAGGCCCGCCTGATGTCGCAGGCGATGCGCAAACTCGCCGGCAACCTCAACCGGACCAACACCGTCTGCATCTTCACCAACCAGATCCGCGAAAAGGTCGGCGTCCAGTTCGGCTCGCCGGAGACGCAGCCGGGCGGTCGGGCGCTCAAGTTCTACGCCTCCCAGCGGCTCGACATCCGCCGCATCGAGACCCTCAAGGACGGGACCGAGGCGGTCGGCAACCGGGTCCGGGTCAAAGTCGTCAAGAACAAGGTCGCCTCGCCCTTCCGCCAGGCCGAATTCGACATCGAGTACGGCGTCGGCATCTCCCGCGAGGGTGGCCTGCTCGACTTCGGGATGGAGCAGGACCTGGTCCAGAAATCGGGCTCCTTCTTCTCCTACGGCGAGACCCGCCTCGGCCAGGGCCGCAACAACGCCAAACAGTTCCTGATCGATAACCCGGAGCTGGCGCTGGAGATCGAAACCAAGGTCCGCGCCGCCCTCGGCATCGACGGCTCATCGTCCGCCGAGGGGGAGCCAACCGAGACCGCCGCCGAGGCACCCGTCGAGCCTGTGGCCGAGGCCCAAGCAGCCTGAGGCGTCGGCTGATGCTTCGGAAGCGTGAATCCCGACCCCTCCCACGCACGCCCGAGGTAAAGCCCAAGCCACCCCCACCCAGCCGCACCGTGTCCGCCGCCGCCAGAGGATAGGATTCCGGCCGCTTCATGACCGACGAAACCCTCTTCTACGTCTGCGGGATCATTCTCGCCGTCTCGGCGGTGCTGGTCAGCCTCGCCGGGCTGAAACTGAAGGACTTCCCGGGCAAGGCGTTCCCGATCGTCGTCCTCTGGTTCGCCCTCTTCGCCGGCGGCGCCACGACCTTCGCCGTGCTCCACGCCAAGGACGAGGAAGAGGCCAAGGCCGCCGAGTTCGAGCAGGCGGGCGAGGAAATCGAAAAGGAGCAGTCGAGCGGGCCCTTCGAAGAAGCCGAAGGCGGCGAAGCGGCCGAAGAAGGCGCGGAAGAAGCAGCCGAGCCCGAAGTTGAAACCGGCGGTGAAGAAGCCGGCGCCGAAGGCGGGGAAGAGACGATCGAACTCGCGGCGGACACGTCTGCGCTCGCCTACGACACCACCACGCTCAGCGCCGCAGCGGGCGAGGTGACGATCGACTTCGACAACCCCTCGGCGATCGAACACGACGTGGCGATCGAAGCCGACGGCGAGGAGATCGCCAAATCGGAGCTCGTCACCGAAGGCGAAACCTCGGTAACCGCCGAACTCGAAGCGGGGACCTACACCTTCTTCTGCTCCGTGCCGGGCCATCGTGAGGCCGGCATGGAAGGCACCCTCACCGTCAAGTAGCGCCGCGTAGACCGGCGCATCTCGGCGTCCTCGGTCGCTTGCGTGCGGAGCACGCGGCGCTCCCTGCGTCCACCGACCTGCTTGGTCTACCCGGCGCTACCCTGCAGCCGATGGGCAAGCGCTTCCACGTCACCACGTTCGGGTGCCAGATGAACGTGCACGACTCCGAGCGGATGCGCGGGATGCTGGCCTCGCTCGGCTACGAGGAGGCAGCCAGCCGCGAAGAGGCCGACGTGATCCTCTTCAACACCTGCTCGATCCGCGAGTCCGCCGACAGCCGCTTCATCGCCCACCTCGGCGAGGCCAAGCGGCTCAAGGGCGAGAACCCCGAGCGCGTCGTCGGCGTCGGCGGCTGCTGGGCGCAGTCGGTCAAGGACGAGGTCTTCCAGCGCTTCCCCTTCGTCGACGTCGCCTTCGGCCCCGGCCAGATCCACAAGCTGGCCGAGTTCCTCAACTCCGACTCGCTGACCGCCCAGGGCTACTTCGAGTTCGAGGACTTCTCCGGCCACCTGCCGGCGCGCCGCGAGCGCGAGTTCCAGGGCTGGCTGCAGATCTCCCAGGGCTGTAACTGCGCCTGCGCCTACTGCATCGTCCCCTCGACCCGCGGCCGCGAGGTCAGCCGCGACCCGGCCGAGCTGCTCGCCGAGGCCGAGGCCCTCGCCGCCGACGGCGTCCGCGAGGTGACCCTGCTGGGGCAGAACGTCAACAGCTACGGGCGGGACCTGCCGAAGGACCGCCGCATCGGCTTCGCCGGGCTGCTGGCGCGGGTCGACGCGGTCGAGGGGATCGACCGCATCCGCTACACCAGCCCGCACCCGAAGGACATGAAGGAGGACGTGATCCGCGCCCACGCGGAGCTGCCGGCGCTCTGCGAGCAGATCCACCTGCCGCTGCAGTCGGGCTCCAGCGCGGTGCTGAAACGGATGCGGCGGACCTACGACCGCCGGCGCTACATGGACCGCGTGGCGCTGATCCGGGAGCACGTCCCCGACTGCGCGATCACCACCGACATCATCGTCGGCTTCCCCGGCGAGACCGAAGCCGACTTCGCCGCGACGCTGGAGGTGGTCGAGGAGGTCGGCTACGACGGCGCCTTCACCTTCGTCTTCTCGCCGCGGCGCGAAACCGAGGCGGCCGAGATGGGCGACCAGGTGGCGCACCCGGTCAAGGTCGAGCGGATGGAGCGGCTGGTGGAGGCGGTGCAGCGGCGCGCCCACGAGCGCGGCCAGCGCTTCGTCGGCCGCACGATGGAGGTGCTGGTCGAAGGCACCAGCCGCACCGACCCGACCAGGCTGCGCGGGCGCACGCGCCACAACAAGGCGGTCAACTTCGACGGAGTCGCCGAGCCCGGCGAGCTCGTCGACGTCGAGATCACGAGCGCGACCTCGCAGACGCTGGCCGGCGTCTCGGTGCGGCCGCTCTCCCAGCTCCTTTGAGCGTCATCGCGATATTCGGTCCGACCGGCGTCGGCAAGACCGGTGTCGCGATCGAGCTGGCCGAGTGGCTGCGGCGGCGCGGGGGCGACCCGGTGGCGATCTCCTGCGACGCGCTGCAGGTCTACGAGGGACTGGGAACGCTGACCGGCGTCGCCGGCCCCGAGGAGCGGGCGCGGCTGGAGCACCGCCTGGTCGAGTTCGTGCCGGTGACCGAACTGTTCTCCGTCGGCGACTACATGGTGCTCGCGCACGCCGAGGTCGACCGCGCGCTGGAGTCCGGCCGGCAGCCGATCGTGGTCGGGGGGACCGGCCTCTACCTGCGCGCCGCGCTCGCCAACCTCTCGCTGGTCAGGGTTCCACCGGAATCGGAGGACTCCGAGCTGTGGTCGCCCGAGACGCGCCACCCGACGACGATCTTCGGTCTCGACATGGAGCGACGGCTGCTCTACGAGCGGATCGACGCCCGCACCGAGGCGATCGTCGCCGCCGGCGCCGCCGAAGAGGCTCGCCGGGCCGACGAGGCCGGCCCCTCGCGCACCGCCCGCAAAGCGCTCGGCTTCGACGAGCTGCTCGCCGGCGACGTCGAGCTGATGAAGAAGCGCTCGCGCAACTACGCCCGCCGCCAGCTCACCTGGATGCGGAAAATCCCCGACCTCCACGCGATCGACCGCACCGGCCGCTCCGACCGCGAGGTCGCGGCGGAGATCCTCACCCGCCTCGCCGAATAGGCTGCGCCGCGTGAAATTCGAGAAGTGGCAGGCGCTGGGCAACGACTACCTGATCCTCGAGGCCGACCGGCTTCCCTGGGAGCTGAGCGCGAGGCGGGTCGAGTGGCTCTGCGACCCGCATTTCGGCGTCGGCTCCGACGGCGTCCTGCTGCTCTCGCGCTCCGCGGACCCGCAGTTCGTCGCCGAGCTGCGCATCTTCAACCCGGACGGCTCCGAGGCCGAGCTCTCCGGCAACGGCGCCCGCGAGGCGATCCTCTACCTGCGCCGCCACGGCTGGACCGACGCCGAGGAGTTCGCGATCAGCACCGTCGCCGGCCCGATCCGGCCGACGATCACCGGCGAGCTGACCTGCGTCGTCGACATGGGCAGGGCCTCGACCGCCTCCAAGGACTTCCCCTCCGGCGGTGAGGACGGCAAGGGGACGCTGACTGCGGCCGGCCGCGAGTGGGAGTTCCAGCACGTCTCGATCGGCAACCCGCAGTGCGCGATCGTCGTCGGCGCCGAGCTCGACGACCTCGACCTGGGCGAGATCGGCCCCGGCATCGAAGGCAACGAGCTGTTCCCCAACCGCACCAACGTCTCCTTCCTCGACATCGACGGCGAGCGGGTGCGGGCGCGGATCTTCGAGCGCGGGGTGGGGGAGACGCTCTCCTCCGGCACCGGCGCCAGCGGCGCCGCCGTCACCGCCTTCCTCCGTGGCGCCTCGAGCCCGATCGTCGTCGAGCTGGAAGGGGGCGAGCTCGAGGTCGAGATCGGCGAGAACCTGGCGGTGCGCCTGACCGGCTGGGCCGAGCCCGTCTACGCCGGCGCGCTCTCGCCGGAGCTGATGGCGGCGCTCGCCGAGGTCGACCGGGACGACTGAGTCGGCGGTCGATCAATACATTTCCGCGCCCATGTCCATCTCTGACCCGTCCGTGCGCCTGGAGGCGATGCCTCCGTACAAGTTCCAGGAACTGGAGCAGCAGATCGCCGAGAAGCGGGCCGCCGGCATCGACGTGATCAGCCTCGGCATCGGCGACCCCGACGAACCGACCTACCCCTACATCGTCAAGGCGATGCAGGGGGCGGTGGCCGAGCCGGCCTACCACCAGTACCCGAGCAACCGCGGCCGCGAGGAGTTCCGCCAGGCCTTCGCCGACTTCTACGACCGCCGCTTCGGCGTCGAGATCGACCCCGGCTCCGAGGTGATCCCGGCGATCGGCGCCAAGGAGTGCATCTACAACCTCTGCTTCGCCTTCCTCGACCCCGGCGGCGTCGCCCTCGCCTCCGACCCCGGCTACCCGGTCTACACCGGCGGCCCGATCCTCGCCAACGCCACGCCGGAGCTGCTGCCGCTGGTCCCCGAGCTGGGCTTCGCCCCCGACCTCAGCGCCGTCCCCGCCGACGTCGCCGCCAGGGCGCGGCTGATGTTCGTCAACTACCCCAACAACCCGACCGGCGCCGTCGCTCCCGAGGGCTTCTTCGAGATGGTCGTCTCCTTCGCCAAGGAGCACGAGATCCTCGTCGTCCACGACAACGCCTACTCGGAGACCACCTACGACGGCTACGTCGCGCCCAGCTTCCTCGCCACGCCGGGGGCGAAGGAGATCGGCGTCGAGGTCTTCTCGCTCTCCAAGGGCTACAACATGACCGGCTGGCGCTGCGCCGCGATCCTCGGTAACGCCGAGGCGATCCAGACCTACTGGCGGCTGAAGACGAACGTCGACTCCGGCCTCTTCGAGGCCGTGCAGATGGCCGGTGTCGCCGCCCTCGAGGGCCCGGCGGGGCCGCTGCAGCGGATGAACGAGACCTACGCCCGCCGCCGCGACCTCGTCGTCTCCGCCCTGCGCGAGATCGGCGTCGACGTGCAGGCGCCCAAGGGCACGATCTACGTCTGGGCGCCGGTCCCCGAGGGCCAGTCCTCGACCTCCTTCGCCGAGCTGGTGCTGGAAGAGGCCGCGGTCGTCGTCTCGCCCGGCTCGATGTACGGGCCGAGCGGCGAGGGCTTCTTCCGCATCTCGCTGACCACGCCCGACGAGCGCATCGAAGAGGCGGTCGAGCGGATGCGCGAGCACCTGGCCTGAGCCCGGTGGCTCAGGCCGCCTCGCGCTCGGCCTTCTTGCGCCAGTAGCGATCGAGGCCGCCCCACTGGTAGGCGGTGGGGACCGCCTGCAGCAGCTCCTCGACGATCTCCTCGCCGTGGCCTTCCGCGGCCAGCTGGGCGCGGATCCGCCGCTGCAGATCGGCCTCGTAGTCGTCCTCCGGCAGCCGTCGCGCCAGCTCGGCCTCCTGGCGCAGCCGGGCGCGGATTGCCTCGATGTGGCCGGGGACGTCGTCCTCGACGGCGCCGAAGTGGGTCAGCGCCAGCCGCTGCGGCGACCAGCCGGCGAGGACGTCCAGGGACTGCTCCCAGAGCTCGAGGTCGATGTCCGGCGGCGGGGTGGGGGGGATGACCAGCTTCGAGGGCGGGATGCGGCAGGCGGCGACGTCGCCGCAGAAGGCGGTGCCGGTCTCCTCGTGCAGGTAGCAGACGTGGTGGGAGGCGTGGCCCGGCGTGTAGGCGACGCGCATGCCGAGCACCGCCTCGCCGCCGGCGAGCGTCCGCACATTGGCCTCGGGGACGGGCAGGATCTTCCCCCACAGGTACTCGAGCTTGTCGCCGTAGAGCCGCTCGGCGCTCGCCAGCAGCCGCGAGGGGTCGACCACGTGCGGGGCGCCGCGCTCGTGCACGTAGACCTCGAGGTCCGGCCAGCGCCGCACCAGCGCCCCCGTCGCCGCGGCGTGGTCGAGGTGGATGTGGGTGAGGAGGACGGCGCGCGGGCGCTCCTCGCCAAGCGCGGCGAGGAGGGTCGGAAGCGAGGACTCCGGCCCCGGATCCACCAGCAGCCCGTCGACTTCCCAGCAGCCGATCACGTGCGGACGCCCGAGGTGCTCGACGTCGATTACGCGCATCGCCGCAGCTTATGGGGCGCGCCGATCAGGCGGCTTAGGCCGTGGCGGCGCGGCCTTCGGCGGTGAGCATCTCCCGCAGGCCCTGTTCGAGGCCGCGCGGCTGGTAGCCGAGCTCGCGGGTCGCCTTCTCGTGGCTGGCCCAGAAGGTGACGCCGTCGGTGGAGGAGATCAGCTCGCGCAGGTTCGGCGGCTGCCCCATCATCTTCCCGACCAGCGGCCCGATCGGGATCATCGCCTTCATCAGCGGCACCGGGATCGCGTGCTTCGGCGACTTGCGGCCGCTGATCGCGGCGACCGTGTCGACCGCCTCCCGCACCGTCGTCACCGGCCCGCTGATCACGTAGGACTCGCCCGGCCTGCCCCTGTCGAGCCCGAGCAGGATGCCGGCGGCGATGTCCTCGACGTGGGAGAGGCAGAAGCCGGCCTCGGGGAACGGGATCAGCGGCATCCTGCCGGCGAAGAACTGGTCGAGCAGGGAGGCGATCGAGGAGGTGTCGCCGGGGCCGTAGACGCCGCCGGGCTGCACGATCACGCAGGGGAGGCCCTCCGCGATCAGCCGTTCCGCCGCCTGGTGGGCTTCGAGCTTGGTCTGCTCATAGCAGGAGGTGAATTCCTTGCCCGGGTGGACGTAGGTCTCGTCGACGACCTTGCCGTGGGTGTTGCCGAAGATGCCGACGGTGGAGACGTAGACGACCTTGGGGATCTTCGCCGCCAGCGCCGCTCCCAGCACCCTTTCGGTGCCGCCGACGTTGGCCTCGCGCATCGCCTCGCGCTGGGAGGCGGGGATCCCCACCTCGTACATCGCGGCGACGTGGATCACCGCGTCGCAGCCCTCCATCCCGCGGATCGCGCGCTCGTCGCCGAGGTCGCCGGCGACCTGCTCGCAGCCCAGCTCGGCGACCTTCTCGGCCTTCTCCGGGTTGCGCACGAGGCAGACGACCTCGTCGCCGCGGGCGCGCAGCTGGCGCACGACCTCGCCGCCGATGAACCCCGTTCCTCCCGTGACGAATACCCTCACGGTTCCCAATCCTATCCCGCCGAACCGTGCGCTTACAATTCCCCTGAGTGCAACGTTCGAGAAATGGCCGCAACACCCAGACGCGATACGCGGCGTCGAACGGCAACGGTGCGGGCGTGTCGAACCGCCGGGCCCGCCAGCGGGCGATGGCGATCGGCATCGTCGACGGGCGCGAGGAGGGCGAGCCGCTCGCCGAGCTGAAGGAGCTGCTGCGCACGGCCGGGGTGGCCACTGCCGGGCAGGCGACCCAGCAGCGCCCCCAGCCCGACCCCGACCGCTACTTCGGCCGCGGCCGCCTGGAGGAGCTGAAAGCGGAGATCGCCGCCTGCGACGCCAACCTGGTCGCCTGCGACGACGAGCTGGCGCCGCGGCAGGAGCGCAACCTGGAGGCGGCGCTGGGCGTGCCGGTGATCGACCGCACCGCGGTGATCCTCGACATCTTCGCCGACCACGCCCACTCGGCCGAGGGCAAGCTGCAGGTCGAGCTGGCCCAGCTCGAGTACAACATGGCCCGCATGCGGGGGCTGTGGACGCACCTCGAGCGCCTCGGCGCCGGGCGCATGGACGGCGGCATCGGCACCAGGGGCCCGGGCGAGAGCCAGATCGAGACCGACCGCCGCCTCGCCCGCGACCGGATCTCGGCGCTGCGGCGACGGCTGGCGCGCCTGGAGCGCAACCGCGGCGTGATGCGCGCCCGCCGCGACCGCTCCTCGCTGCCGCGGGTCGCCCTCGCCGGCTACACCAACGCCGGCAAGTCGACCCTGCTGAACGCGCTGACCGGGGCCGAGGCAGGGGTGGGGGACAGGCTCTTCCACACGCTCGACCCGACCACCCGCAGCCTCGGGCTCTGCGGCCGCGACTACCTGCTGACCGACACCGTCGGCTTCATCGAGAAGCTGCCCCACCAGCTGGTCGAGGCCTTCAAGGCGACGCTGGAGGAGACCGTGCTCGCCGACCTGATCGTCCACGTCGTCGACGCCTCGGAGTCCGAGCGGCGCCGCCTGCTCGACATGCGGGCGGTCGACGAGGTGCTGGAGGAGATCGGCGCCGGCGAGAAGCCGCGGCTGCTGGTCCTCAACAAGGCCGACCTGCTGGACGGCGACGCGCGCCACGAGGTCGCGCTCGCCCACCCCGACGCCGTGCTCGTCTCGGCCCTGGACGGCGAGGACCTCGAGGAGCTGCGCGAGCGGATCGAGGTCGCCTTCGCCGAGACCCTGACCGAGGTCGACCTGCTGATCCCCTACTCGGAGGGTGGGCGCCTGCACGAGCTGCACGAGGTGGCCGGGGACCTGGAGCGGACCGACCGCGAGGACGGCGTCCTCGTGCACGCCCGCGTCCCCGCCGCAGAGCTTCACCGCTTCGACGACCTGGCTGTGGCTTAGCGAGTCGAGGAATCCGGGGAGGACTCGCCGGAGCAACAGATGGGAGGCTCCGTCGAATCCTCCCCGAATCCCTCGATAGGCTGCCGACAGTGCAGCTGCCTATCGTCAAGTTGCAGGAGGGGTCGGTGCTGCCGACGCGCGCCCACGACGGCGACGCCGGGCTCGATCTCTACGCCTGCGAGGCCGCCCACATTGGCCCCGGCGAGCGCTGGAGCGTCGGCACCGGGATCGCGCTGGAGATCCCCGCCGGGCACGCCGGCCTGGTCCTACCGCGATCGGGGATCGCCCGCGAGCACGGGATCGGCCTCGTCAACGGCCCCGGCCTGATCGACGCCGGCTACCGCGGCGAAGTCCGGGTGCTGCTGCTCAACACCGACCCGGCGGAGATCTTCCGGGTCGAGCCCGGCGACCGCATCGCCCAGCTGGTCATCACCCCGGTCGCGATCGCCGAGCCGGTCGGGGCGGCGGGGCTGGCCGACTCTGTCCGTGGAGAGGGCGGCTTCGGCTCCAGCGGCCGCTGAGCTAGATGCCCGCCGCGGCGCGGGCGCTGGCGTGGGCGGCGTCCTCCATCGCGTCGTCGAGCGGCTCCAGCTCGGGGCGGGTGCCGTGGCGGCGCTGCAGCGCCAGGGCGATCAGGTGGTCGGCGAGCCAGGCGTTCTTCGGCAGCAGCGGGCCGTGCAGGTAGGTGCCGATCATGTTGGCGCGGTGGACGCCCTCGTGGCCGTCGCGACCGTTGTTGCCGAAGCCCTTGACGACGCGGCCGAGCGGCTCGGCGCCCGCGGCGAGGTAGGTGCGGCCGCCGTGGTTCTCGAAGCCGGCGAGCAGGCGCGGGCCGCCGCCGAGGTCGACCTCGATCGCGACGTTGCCGATCAGCCGCTCGCCGGGCTCGCGAACCGTCTCCAGGTCGGCGAGGCCGAGCCCCGGCAGCTTCTCCTCGCCCAGCTGGTAGCTGTGGCCGAGCAACTGGTAGCCGCCGCAGACGGCGAGCAGGGCGGCGCCGTCGGAGACCGCGCCGGCCAGCGCCTCGCGCTTGGTCGCGACCATGTCGGCGGCGACCATCAGCTGGTCGCGGTCCTGGCCGCCGCCGATGTAGAAGAGGTCGTGGGCGGCGGGGTCGACGGCGTCGCCGGGCCCGGCGCCGGCGTGTGAGAAGCCGATCCCGCGCCACTCGCAGCGCCGTTGCAGGAAGACGATGTTGCCGCGGTCGGCGTAGATGTTCATCTGCTCCGGATAGAGACTGAGGACGCGCAGCTCCATCAGCGTCCTCCCTCCAGCAGCACGACCTCCGAGCCGACGTGGACGTCGGTTGGGGGGATGGTGCGGCGGGCAAGCGGCGTCAGGCCCGCCGCCGCCGCCTCGACCTCCAGCTGCTCGGCGGAGAAGGTGCGGATGCGGACCTCGTTCGGCTCCTCGCTGAGCTCTCCCTCGGGGGAGACGGTCTGGCGCAGCCGCCGCAGGACGATCTGCCCGGCGCCGACCGCGGCCTCGGTCGGCAGGCTGGAGTAGACCCAGCCGTCGACCTCGCGCACGTCGGGGAGCGGCGGCGGGGCGCCGTCGGGCTCGGGCATCCGCTCGACGATCGCGGCGGCGACGGTCGCGCCCGGCCGCAGCGAGCCCGCGACCCGGCGCAGGCACTCGACGCGCTCCGCCGAGCCCTCCAGCAGCTGCAGGAACTGCATCGGGGCGAGCGCCAGGGCGACCTTCTCGCCGAGCCCGAAATCGCGGGCGTCGGCGGCGAGCGCCTGCACCGGCAGGCCCCGCGCCCGCTGCTCGAGCGCCGCGATCAGCTCCGGGTCGCGGTCGAGACCGATCGTCGCGTGGCCGCGCCGGGCCAGGTGCAGGACGACTCGCCCGGTGCCGCACCCCAGCTCCAGCACCGGCCCGTCGGCCGCGCCCGCCAGCTCCTCCCAGAGCGGCAGGTCGGCGTCGTAGGAGCCGCACTCGACGTCGTGCCAGATCGCCGCCGTGCTCATCGCCAGAACTCCGGCGCCAAGCCGCGGTCGGCGAGCAGCTTGCGCAGCTCGAGCAGGGCGGTGTAGGTGGGGAGGGCGAAGAGCCGCGCGCCCCCCGCACCGCCGGATCGCGCGCTCGGTTCTGTCCCCACCCGACTGGGGACAGAACCGGCTGCGGCGGCGACGGCGCGGTCGAGGGACGCCTCGATCCCGGGGACGACCTCGATCCGCTCGGTCGGCCAGCCGGCGTACTTAAGCCGCAGCGCCATCTCCGGCGCCCGGGTGCCGGCGCAGACGACCCGACGCACGACCGACCCCAGCAGCTCGAAGTCGGCGTCCCAGACCCAGGAGACGTCGCGGCCGTCGGCGATGCGGTCGTTGAGCGCGATCCAGAGGTCGATTCCCTCGCCGCCGGCCTCCAGGCGCAGCGTCCGCAGCACCTCGTTGGCCCCGGCCGGGTTCTTGATCAGCAGGATCGAGACCGGGACGCCGCCGACCGCGATCGTCTCGACGCGGCCGAAGGCGGCCCGCATCCCGCCCAGCGCCGCGGCGATCCGCGCCGGCTCCACACCCAGCCGCAGGCCCGCGGCGACCGCCGCCAGGGCGTTGTAGACGTTGTAGAGGCCCGGCACCGGCAGCTCCAGCTCGATCGGGCCCTGCGGGGTGCGGACCGTGACCCGCGAGCCCTCCATCCCGCGCAGCTCGATCCGCTCGGCGGCGACGTCGGGGCGCGGCCGCTCGGCGCCGCAGTTTGGGCAGGAGTAGTGGCCGAGGTGGCCGACGAAGGCGCGCGCGTAGGCGTAGGGGTGGCCGCAGCGGCGGCAGTGCTTGGCGTCGAAGGCGTGCTGCGGCTCGTCCAGCGCCTGCGCGGCGTCCTCGATCCCGAAGTAGGTGACCTGCTCGCGCGGGCGCCCCTCGGCGTCGCGGCCGAGGTCGGCGATCAGCGGGTCGTCGGCGTTGAGCGCGAAGGCGGTGTGGCCGGCGCGCGCGGCCACGGTCGCCGCCCACTCGTCGGCCAGCGCCTCCATCTCACCGTAGCGGTCGAGCTGGTCGCGGAAGAGGTTGCCGAGCACGATCAGCGAGGGATCGAGCTGCTCGGTCACGCGCGGCAGCCAGGCCTCGTCGACCTCGAACAGGCCCTCCTCGCCGCGCTGCTCCAGCAGCGCCGTGGCGACGCCCCAGGTCATGTTGGAGCCGGCGCGGTTGTGGACCGGCGTGCGGCCGTCGGCGGCGAGGATCGCGGCGATCATCCCGGCCGTGGTCGTCTTGCCGTTGGTGGCGCTGACGATCGTCGTGCCGCGGTCGAGGCCGGCGCCGAGGCGGGCGATCGCCTCGGGCTCCAGCCGCAGCAGCACCCGTCCCGGCAGCGTCGTGCCGCCGCCGCGGCCGCTGGCCCGGCTGGCGGCGCCGATCGCCCGCGCCAGGGCCACCTTGGCGCCGAACAACGGCCCGGCCCGGTCCGCCGCGCTCGCCCCGGCGGTGCTCAAGCGTCGGCCTGGGCCGGTACGAGCATGCCGAGCGCCCGCGGCAGCACCCGCAGCGAGGCGGGCAGATCGGTCAGGTGCTCGCCGTCGGCGTAGACGGGGAAGGGTCGGCTGGAGCTGAGCTCGAGGTGGGGGACGCGGAAGACGCGGACCTCGTCCCTCTCGACGTGGGTGCCCTTGAACACCTTCGGCAGGTTACCCACGAAGCGCAGCTTGCTCACCTCGCCGACGCAGACGATGTCGAACTCGCCGTCGTCGAGTTTGGCGTCCGGCGCGATGAACATGCCGCCGCCGTAGGCGCGGCTGTTGGCGACCGAGACCGAGTAGCCGCTGACCCGGGTGTGGGCGTCGTCGACGGCGATCGTGAAGCGGGCCGGTTTCCAGCCGATCAGGGTGCGGATCGCGGCATAGGCGTAGACGAGGCTGCCGCGCAGGAAGTGGGTTTCGTTGGCGATCCGGCTCGCTTCGGAGTCGAAGCCGACGCTGACGATACCGAGGAAGCGCTTGCCGTTGACCTCGCCGACGTCGATCCGCCGCTCGTGGCCGTCGAGGATCGCGGCGACCGCGGCCTCCGGCTCGTCGGGAATACCGAGCACGCGGGCGAGGTCGTTGCCGCGACCGCAGGGGATCAGCCCCAGCGGCGTCTCCGACCCGGCCATGGCACCGCCGACGGCGCCGAGCAGCCCGTCTCCGGACATCACCACCGGCAGCTCGCCGGCTTCGATCGCCAGCAGCGCCTGCCTGACGCCGTGCTCCAGGCCCTTGGTGCGCTGGACGCGGAAGACGGCGCGGCGGGCGTCGAGCGCCTGCTCGACCCGCGGCAACAGCTTCAGCGCCCGCCCTCCGGCTGAAGACGGGTTGACGAGCAGCGCCAGTGGCATCCCTTCCGAATTCACCGCGTTTGCAGCCTATTGGGATGCTGCCGCCGGGCCGGTCCGGCGCAGGCGGGCGACAGAGAAGCTGCCGTCGCCGGCCGCTTCGCTCCAGATCGGCTCGATCCCGCGGCGCGAGAGGCGCCAGCGCAGCAGCGCCCCGCGCGCTCCCCGCGGCGCCTCGCCCCGCCGCGAGTGGGCGAGGATCAGGAACCCGCCGGGGCGCAGCACCCGCGCGACCTCACGCGGCGAGGGCCGAGCGTCGAGCGCCGCCACCAGGTCGAAGAGGTCGTCGGGGAAGGGGAGCGACCGCGGCGTCCCCGCCTTGAACGCGACCCGGCCCTCGGGATCGAGCCCGACCCGCGTGGTCGCCCGCCGCACCGCCGCCTCGGAGCGATCGACGCCGCGCACCCGCGCCAGCGGGAACTCGCGGGCGAGGAAGAGTGCGCCCTCGCCCTCGCCGCACCCGACCAGGAGGATCCGCTCGGGGGTGCCGACGTGCAGGGCGGCGGCGGCGAGCGGAGTCAGCGGCGGCGGAGAAGCCATCGCGACGATCGTAGGCGAGCGGCGGCGGCCCTTTGCCCTACCGGCCCGCTGGTCGGCTAGGCTTGCGCGCCGATGGAGGGGAAAGTCGACAGCCGCCTGTACATCCTCGCCGGCTTCGCGCTGGTGGCGATCGTCGTGGTCGGGGCGATCCTGATCTCGCGCAGCGGTGGCGACGACGACAGCGGCGGCGATTCGACGACCGGCTCCGCCGGCGGCAACGGCTGCAAGAAGGTCGAAGCGCCGGAACCGAAGCAGGTCCAGCTGCAGGCGCCCAAGCAGACCATCGGGCGCGGCGAAAAGGTGACGGTGACGATGAAGACCAGTTGCGGAACCTTCAAGATCGCTCTCGATACCGAGCGGGCCCCGAAGACCAGCAACTCCTTCGCCTACCTGGCCGAAGAAGGCGTCTACGACGACACCACCTTCCACCGGGTCGTCCCCGAATTCGTGATCCAGGGCGGCGATCCCGAAGGCACCGGCAGCGGCGGCCCCGGCTACAGCGTCGACGAGAAGCCGCCCGCCAGCCTCGCCTACACCAAAGGCGTGGTGGCGATGGCGAAGACCTCGGCGGAGCCGCCGGGCCGCTCCGGCAGCCAGTTCTACGTGGTCACCGCCGCCGACGCCGGCCTGCCGCCCGAATACGCCCTGGCCGGCGAGGTCAGCGAGGGCTACGACGTGGTCGAACGGATCGAGAAGCTCGCCGGCCCGGAAGAAAAACCGAAACAGACGGTCCTGATCGAAGAAGCGACGGTCGAGAAGGGCTGACGGGGCCGGCCGGCCGGCTAAGCTCAGCCGGTGGCGAAGTTGAACGTAGGCGACCCGGCTCCCGACTTCGAGCTGCCCGGTACCGGCGGCAGGACCTACCGGCTCTCCGACTACCGCGGCCGCAAGGTCATCCTCGCCTTCTATCCCGGCGACTTCACCGCCGTCTGCACGAAGCAGTTCTGCTCCTACCGCGACCAGGGGGAGCGGCTCGACGACCTCGGCGCCGAGGTGCTCGGCATCTCCCCGCAGTCGGTCGACTCGCACGAGCGCTTCACCGAGGAGAAGCGCCTCAACGTGCCGCTGCTGGCCGACGGGGACAAGGAGGTCGCCCGCGCCTACGGCGTGCTGGCCGGGCCGATGGTGCGGCGGGCGATCTTCATCCTCGACGAGGAGGGCATCGTCCGCCACCGCAAGGTGACCCTGGCCGGGCTCACCTACGAGTCCGTCGACGACCTCGAGCAGGCCCTCGCCGCGATCGCCTGATGGCCGCCGGCACCGAGTTCGCGGTCGGCCCGGCACCGACGGTCCGCGGCGAAAGCGCCGGCGAGGGGCCGCCGATCGTCCTCTGCCACGGCATCACCGCCAGCCGCCACTACGTCGTCCACGGCTCGCGGGCACTGGAGCGGGGCGGCCACAGGGTCATCAGCTACGACGCCCGCGGCCACGGCGAGTCCGACCCCGCCCCGCCCGGGGAGGGTTATGGATACCCGCGCCTGGTCGACGACCTCGAGCGGGTCGTCGCCGCCGAGGTGGGGGAGGGCAGGTTCGTCCTCGGCGGGCACTCGATGGGCGCCCACACCGTCGTCTCCTACGCGCTGCGCCACCAGGAGCGGCTGGCCGGGCTGGTCGTGGTCGGGCCGGTGTACACGGGGGCGGCCACGGCGGAGTCGCTCGCCTACTGGGACGGCCTCGCCGACGCGCTGGAGGCAGGGGGGATCGACGGCTTCGTCGGCTACATCGACCGCGAGCAGGGGATCGACCCCGCCTGGCGCGACTCGGTCCTCGGCTTCACGCGGGCACGGATGGAGCTGCACCGCCATCCCGAGGCGGTGGTCGACGCCCTGCGCCAGGTGGTGCGCTCGCGCCCGTTCGACTCGCTCACGGACCTGCGCCAGCTGGAGGTGCCGACGCTGGTCGTCGCCAGCCATGACGCCGCCGATCCCGGCCATCCCTATGAGGCCGCGCTCGCCTATGCCGCCGAGCTGCCCAACTCCGCCGTGGTCAGCGAGATGCCGGGCGAATCGCCGCTGGCCTGGCAGGGGGGGAAGCTGTCGCGGGAGATCGCGGCCTTCTGCGCCGATCCCGTCGTCGCCGACCTCGTAACCGACCTTTAGGAAGCCTTCAGGCGCCGGCGGCGGGGAGCCATTATCGTGACCGCTATGAAATTCCCGACCGAAGCCACGCTGCGACGGATCATCGCCTTCGTGGCGACCGTCGGGGTCGGCGTCGCGACCTACATCACGATCGTCGAGTCGGGTGGCGGCGCGCCGACCTGCGTCGCCGGCGGCCACGGCTGCCAGACGGTCGCGGAAAGCTCCTACTCGCACATCGCCGGGGTCAACGTGGCGGTGTTCGGGATCATCGGCTACATCGCGATCCTCGGTTCGGCCTTCCTCGCCAACGACGCCGCCCGCTTCGGCGGCTTCGCGCTGTCGCTGGGGGGCTTCGGCTTCAGCGTCTACCTGACCTACCTCGAGATCTTCAAGATCGAAGCGATCTGCCAGTGGTGCGTGGCCAGCGCCGTGCTGATGACGATCCTCTTCCTGCTCAACGCCACTCGTCTGATTGGCTATGCGGGCACGACGACCACCGGGACGACGACCACGACCGGGCCGCCACTGGCCGAGAGCTGAGGAGCAGATGAGCAACAAGCGCGAGAGGGAGAAACGCCGCGAAGAACGGGTGCAGGCCGAAACCCAGGTGGACGCGAAGGATCGGCGGACGCGGATGCTGCAGTTCGGCGCCGGCGCCGTGTTCCTGGCGATCGCGGTGGTCGTGGTGCTGATCGTGATCCAGTCCTCGAGCAGCGACGGCGGCGGCGACACCAAGCTGGAGGAAGTCTCCGTCGTCAACGACGAGCTCTCCGGCATTCCCCAGAGCGGCCTCGTCCTCGGCGATCCCAACGCGCCGGTCGAACTGATCGAGTTCGGGGACCTGCAGTGCCCGGTCTGCAAGTCCTACGCCGAAGAAGTGCTGCCACCGGTGATCGAAGGCCAGGTCGCCCGAGGCCAGGCGAAGATCGACTTCCGCAACTTCACGATCATCGGCCCGCAGTCGGCCCCGGCGGGCGCCGCGGCGCTGGCCGCGGGCGAACAGAGCCGCGGCTGGAACTACCTCGACATCTTCTACCGCAACCAGGGCGAAGAGAACTCCGGCTACGCCGACGACGAATTCCTCACCGCGGTGGCCGAAGCCGCCGGCGTCAAGGACATCGCCAAATGGAACAAGGAACGCAAAGGCGCCGTGCTGACCAAAGAGGTCGAAGAAACCTTCAGCGAAGCGCGGAAACTCGGCTTCAACGGCACGCCCTCGTTCGCGATCAAGGGCCCGAGCACCAACGGCATGGAACTGCTGGGGACCCCGAGTGGCGCGGGCGAACTCGAATCGGCGATCGAAGCCGCCGGCTAGAAGCTGGCCGAGTTGACATAACCACCATTATCGTGCGTTGGGTTCGCGACTAGGCGGAAGTTACCCCGAATAGCAGGCACCTGAGGGGTGCGATTCCGCTTTCCCATGCGGATCGCGGCTCCCTTGGTTCTGTCTGGTGTGGTCAGGAATAAAGCGTCCGATGGCGATGGTACCTTGGCTCCATGGGAAGACCTCGTCGGCCATCGGGTCCCTTCCACGTGGTTACGACAAAAAAGCGGGTCAAGGACCGCGAGTACGTCACCCACTTGCTGCGGCGCTCCTATCGCGAGGGCGGCGCGGTGAAGAAGGAGACGGTCGCCAACCTCTCCCACCTTCCCGAGGAGACGATCGAGCTGGTGCGCCGCTCGTTGCGCGGCGAGGCGTTCCTCGCCGCCGGCGAGGAGGTGGCGATCGAGCGCTCGCTGCCCGCCGGCCACGTCGACGCGGTGCTCGGCGCCGCCCGGCGTCTCGGCCTCGCCCGGCTGCTCGACCGCGCGCCCGGCAAGGAGCGCGACCTGTGCCTGGCGATGATCTGCCAGCGGGTGCTCGCCCCCGCCTCCAAGCTCGCCACCGCGCGGGCGCTCGGGCGCTCGACGCTGGCCTCCGAGCTGGGGGTCGAGGACGCCGATCAAGACGACCTCTACGCGGCGATGGACTGGCTGGTGGAGCGCCAGGAGCGGATCGAGGGCCGCCTCGCCGCCCGTCACCTGAAAGACGGCACGCACGTCCTCTATGACCTCTCCTCCTCCTACTTCGAGGGCCGCAGCTGCCCGCTCGCCGAGCGCGGCTACTCGCGCGACAGGCGGCGCGGCACGCTGCAGCTCACCTACGGGCTGCTCTGCGATCCCGCGGGCCGCCCGATCGCGATCGAGGCCTTCTCCGGCTCCACCCGCGACGCGGCGACCCTGCCCGCCCAGATCGCCAAGCTGAAGGACCGCTTCGGGCTCGCCGAGGTCTGCGTCGTCGCCGACCGCGGGATGGTCACCAAGGCCAACCTGGAGGCGCTGGGCGAGGCCGAGGGCGTCTCCTGGATCACGGCGCGACTAGGACCGGCCCGCGGCAAGCCCGAACAGCGCCGAGACCGCGCTCCGCAGGCCCTCGGGTAGTTCCGCCGAGGGCGAGGCGCCCGGGTGGCTGCGGGCGACCCGCACCCGCAGCGCGCTCGGCCTGACGCGGAAACGCAGCGGCGGCTGCAGGGTCACGGCCTCTCCGTCGACTCCGAGCGGCACCGGCTGGTCGCACTCGATCTCCAGCTCGGGGGCGGTCAGCTCGCGCCAGCGGGCGCTGTCGGAGCGCCTACCGGCCAGCGGCGGGTGGAAGTCGACGATCCCGAGCAGGCCGCTGTCGAGGCGCGGCCGCGTGCCGGAGCCGAGCGTCGCTCCCAGCCGGTACGGGTTGCTGGAGACGAGCACCAGCGCCGTGCTGCGCTGCTCGTGGCCGTCCGGGTCGCGCCAGCGCAGCTCCACCGGCTCGCCCTGCGGGCCGAGCGTGCTGGTCAGCGTGTCCAGCAGCGTCAGCAGCTTCGAGCCGCGGTAGCGGTCCTCGCTCACGGCCTGCGCGTAGACGCCGAGTGAGACGTTGTTGACGAAGACGCGGCCGGTCACCTCCCCCAGGTCTACATAACGCTCGCCCCCGTCGACGAAGGCGTCCAGCGCTCCGACCACGTCTTCGCGGTCGACGCCGAGGTCGAGCGCGAAATGGTTGCGCGTCCCCGCCGGGATGCAGGCGTACGGGAGGTCGTGCTCGGCGGCGATCGCGGCGACCAGGGCCTGCGAGCCGTCGCCGCCGGCCATCGCCACCCCGTCAGCCCCCCTCCCCACCGCCGCCCGCACCAGCTGCTCCAGGTCGTCTCCCGGGGCGAGGACGACGGTCTCGATACCGCGCCTCGCCGCCGCCTCCTGCAGCCCCTCGCGCCCGGCCCGGCCTTCGCCGGAGCGCGGGTTGACGAAGAGGACCGGGTGGGGCGGCGGCGGCGCCGGCGGCGGCGCGCGGTCGGGCCGGAAGGCGAGGCGTGCGCCGACCAGCGCCAGCGCAAAGGCGGCGACGATGCCAGCCAAGACCAGGCCGCGGTGGCCGTTGGCCATCAGCACGCCGGCGACGGCAAGCAGGGCCAGGGCGAGGGCGAGCGCAAGGCCACGAGCGAGGCCCCGGCGCAGGAGCCCCAGCCAGGCCGTCCCCAGGGCGACGAGGACGCAGGCGAGCACGGCGATGCCGCGCGGGAAGTCGACGACGAGGACGTGGAGGCCGAGGGCGACGGCGACCGCGCCGCCGAGCAGGGCCAGCACGGCCGCCGAGCGCCGGCTCATATCATCGCCTGATGGCGGACTGGCTCAGCGAGGCGAAGGCCGTGGACGCCGCCGTCTACGCCGCCGTCGCGGCCAGCGAGACCCCGTCCCTCGACGTCGCCATGCGCCGCCTCTCCCGCGTCGCCGACCACAGCCTGCTCTGGTTCGGCACCGCGGCGGCGATCTCCGTCCTCGGCGGCGCCGGCGGCCGCCGCGCGGCCCGCCGCGGGCTGGTCTCGCTCGGGCTCGCCTCCGGCTTCGCCAACCTGGTCGCCAAGCCGCTGACGACGCGCGGGCGCCCCCAGCGCCAGGAGCCTCTCCGGCGTCACGTGCCGATGCCGCGCTCCAGCTCCTTTCCCTCCGGGCACACGGCCTCCGCCTTCGCCTTCGCCACCGCCGCCGGCAGCGCCCAGCCGGCGCTCTCGGCGCCGCTGCGGGCACTGGCGACGCTGGTCGGCTACTCGCGCGTTCACACCGGTGTGCACTATCCCGCAGACGTGCTCGCGGGCGCGTTCATCGGCGTCAGCGCCGCCGAGCTGGCCGGCCGGCTGCTCGACACCCGGTAGGTAGCGCTCAGGAATTCTCAATTTCTTCAATCGCTGCGAAGACGACGGCAACGCCCCGGTCACCTTCCACATCAACGAGATCGCGGCGGTGCCGGTGGCGCCCTCGCCGGTGGTCAGCATCGTCTTCGACGACGGCTGGGAATCGACCTACACCCGCGCCCGCGCCTACCTCGACAAGTACGGCTACCGGGCCAGCACGGCGATCATCCGCGACGTCGTCGGCACCGCCGGCTACATGACCCTGGCCCAGGTGCGGGCGCTGCAGGACGCCAGCGACTGGGACGTGATCGCCCATGCCGACACCGTCGCCAACCACAACACCGGCTACGGCAACCTCGAAGACTCGGTCGTCGAAACCGAGCTGAAGGGGATCAAGCGCTGGCTGCTCGACAACGGCTTCAAGCGGCGCGACGTCTTCGTCTGGCCGCTGGGCTCCTACACCGCATCGCAGATGGTGATGGCGCGGCGGCTGTTCAGCGCTGTCCGCGGGACCACCGGCGGCAAGGGCGGCGACGGCGGCCCGCAGGAGACCTTCCCGCCGGGCGACGTCGGCCGCTTGCGGACCTGGACGATCGGCGACGTCGAGACCGCGGAAGACGTCGAAGCGGCGCTGAGTCGGTGCTCGAGCTACAAGAGCTGGCTGATCCTCAGCTTCCACCAGATCGTCGCCAGCGGCGCCGAAGGCGGGACCGAAACCAACGAAGCGACCTTCAAAGAAATGATCGACGAGATCTCCGCCAGCGGGCTGACCGTGAAGACCGTGGCCGAGGTGCTCAAGGGCTAGCGTCGCCGCGGCGCGCGTACCCGGACCGCCGCGGTCGCGCGCCGGCAGCCGTTCGCCCGGGCGCTGGCGAGAAAGCGGCCGGCACGTCGCGGCCGCACCCAGATCCTGGCGCGGCCGCGGAGTCGGTCCTGGCGACGCGGCCGAGGAACCTGACCCTGGCCCCGCCCCGGCACTCGGCCAGGTCGCTGGAGAGGCGGAAGCGGAAGAACCTTCCCCTCCCCGCCGCCGCCAGCCGCGGCCGCACCCGCAGCCGCGTGCGCGCCCCGGCTCTGGCTTCCGCCGCGGCCGCGCCGACGTCGCAGGAGGGACGGGTGAAGACGTCGGCGCCGAAGCTGGAGAGGCCGTCCGGGGCGGCGTTGGCGAGGTGGGCGAGGCCGAAGTTGTCCTCGGTCCAGCGCAGCAGCGAGTAGTGGTTGTAGGCGGTCTCGGTGACGGTCCCGGCACGGATGCACGGCGACAGCACCACGGCGCCGATCTTGCCGCCGCCGGGCCCGGGCGTGATGCCGCCGTTGTTGACCGTGTTCGGGCCGGTGGTCTCCCCGCAGCAGGACTCGGCCCCGGTCTCGGACTCGTCGAAGGTGACGAGGATCGCGCCGTGATCGCGATAGGCCGGCGATGCCTGGATCCGCGGCACCCACTCCCGCAGGAAGCCGTCGCTGCCCTCGAAGCCGCCCGGCGAGGTCCCGTCGGCGCAGGTCTCGTCGTGGCCGTCGGCGCAGAGGTCGGGGGCGATGAAGGCGTATTCGGGGGTGGTGCTCGCTTTCCCCAGGTCCGCGGGCAGGCGGTCGAGGTCGACGACGTTGCGGTCGCAGGTCGAGTAGTCGATGATCGAGTGGAAGTAGACGAAGGGGTTGTGGCGCGCGGCGTACTCGTCGCCGGCACGCGCTTTCTGGGTGTCGTCGGGCGCGTTCAGCGCCGGATGGCGGCAGGTTGCCGGTTCGCCGGCGGCCACCGAGTTGGCCATGTCCTGCATGTAGCCGTGCCAGCTGTGACCGCTGTTCTCAAGCTGGTTGGGGACCGTCTGCACCGCCTGCGGGAAGACGCAGCCCTGGCCGACGGCGATGCCGTCTTCGCGCACGAAGCCGAGGAAGTCCTGGAAGACCTGGCAGTCGGACTGGGTGGCGAGGTTGGGCGGCTGGCCGCTGACGATCGCGATGTAGTTGTCGAGGCTGAGGTGGCCGATTCCGTAGTAGTCGGGGATGAAGGCGCCGACCTCGGCATCGTCGTGCCCAGGTAGGGAGCCGGCGGTTTGTCGCCGAAGGTCTCCCCCACGTCCTCGTTCTCCATCACGATCACGAAGAGGTGCTTGATGTGGACGGGGCCGTCCTCGGCGGCGGCCTTCGCGGTGGCGGAGCCGCGCGCCCGGCGCCCCTCTCCTCGCAGGCGACGTTCGCCTGCTGCCGGGCGCGCCTGATCTTCCGCACCAGCCCGTGGCGGCGCTCACGCGAGCTTCGTCACCCGCTTGCCCAACGCCCGCCGCTTCCGCCGCATGGCGCTGGCATCGCGCTTGCGCGTGCGCAGGCTGGTGGAGGTGGCGGGTCAGCCGCGCCAGCCGCCCGAGCTTCAGCTTCGCGACGCCGCGGCTCGCGGTCGCGCAGCCGGGGCCGACGAGGAGGGTCTCTTCGGTGTCGGTGGCGACTTGCCGTTCCTCGTCGTCCTTGAGGAAGGCGCAGACCGTCTCCGGTCCCTGGTCCGCCAGCTTCACCTTCGTCGCGACGCGGTCGGCGTAGGCGGCGCCGGGCGACGGCGCCGGCGACACGCGATCGATCGCGGTCGGGGCCCTCGGTGCCGGCGAAGGAGCCGCCGCACTCCGGCGCGAAGCGCACCCGCAGCCGCAAGGGCTGGGCGGCGATGTCGAGGCGCGTCGGGCTCGCCGTCGACCTGGACCCGAGCTGGAAGGGCAGCTTGGCGGCGACCAGCGGCGGGGCGGTCGCGGTGACGCTGACCGGCTCGATCAGGTCGGCGGCGGTCGGGGTGGCGCCGATCAGGGTCCCGCAGACGAGAACCGGCGCCAGCGCCAGCGCCCAGCGACCCCTCAAGGCTTCAGCCCGAGCTTGGAGGGATGGCGGAAGGTGCGCCCGGGCGTCGCCGGCCGGTAGTCGAAGCCGAGCCGCTCGAGGTCACCGGAGCTGTGAAGCGTCGCCAGGTCGTGCTCCTTCGGCCGGCCGGCGAGCGGGTTGAGGCCGATGTCGGGCAGGGCGACGCCGCCCTCGCAGCTGTGGCCGACCACCTGCGGCGGGTCGGGCAGGCTGGGGATGTCGTAGTTGGGTTTCGACTCGAAGTCGAAGGAGCGGGCGATGTTGCGGGCGTACCTGTCGCGCACGCTCAGGGGCGACAGCCCGTAGCGGTAGCGGATCAGCTTCAGGATCGACTCGAAGCCGTAGATGTTGTGGTCGACGCAGCCGCGCCGGGCGTAGGGCGAGACCAGCACCGCCGGGATCCGCATCCCCATCTGGCCGAAGTCCCGGTCGAGGTCGCGGTTGGAGCGTTCGTCGGGGACCCGCGGCGGCCGCACGTGGTCGAAGAAGCCGCCCCACTCGTCGTAGACGATGAAGAGCGCGCCGCGCTTGAACTGCGGGCTCTCCATGAAGGCGTGGACGACGTCGGCCATGAAGGCCTGGCCGAGGCGGACGTCGCCGTGGGGGTGCTCGCCCGAGGTGCCCTGCTCCTCGCCGGCGAAGGCCGGGTCGACGAAGGAGAGCGCCGGCAGCGTCCCGGTGGCGCAGCGCTCGTAGTACTCCTGCACCTGCCCCGAGCAGCCCGGCACGCCCCACAGCGCCGAGACGGGGATGTCGGTGAAGAAGTAGCGGCTGGAGACGCCCTTGGCGGCGAGGGCGGCGAAGATCGTCGTGTCGGGGAAGCCGCCGCTCGCCAGCGGGATCGTGTTGTCGAGCATCCCGTAGGACTGGGCGGCGTGCATGTACTCGCGGTTCGGGTAGGTCGAGGCGAGCAGCGAGCAGAAGAAGCGGTCGAAGGTCGTGAAGGCGCGCGCCACCGCCGGCATGAAGGGCAGGTCCTGTTCCTCGTAGTAGCCGATCGAGAAGGAGTACGCTTCGCCGGAGCGCAGGAAGCCGTCCATGCGGCCGCCGTCGAGCTGGGCGCGCCCGCCCTCCCAGGAGTGGTCGGGGTCCGGGTGGGCGCAGCCCTGAAAGTCGGGGGTGAGCCGGTGGGTCGAGTGCGCTCCGCCGGCGGCGTCGCGGTCGACGAGGCCCCCTTGCCGCCCGTCGGCGCCGGGCAGCCAGCCGAGGTAGTGGTCGAAGGAGCGGTTCTCCATCATCAGCACGACGAAGGTGTCGATCGGCAGGTTGCGCGGGTCGGGAACCGGCGTCCGGGCCCGTTTGGTCGCCTGGGCGAGGATCGTGTCGGGACTGCGGACACCCGCCATGCCGGCGGCGAGCCCGCCCGCCACCGCCGCCCGCTGCAGGAAGTCGCGCCTTCGCAGCGCCTCGTCAGAGTCCCGCGCGGCGAGCTCCTCGGCGATCTGGGGGTCGCGCTCGTCGTTGGGGTCGATCGCAGGCCGGTCCCGCGCTCATGCGCGGCGATCATAGGGACAGTCGGGCGAGAATTGTGAAAATTAAGTAGTAGTTCCATAAACGGGGGCCATCCCGCCGCACCCCGGTCAGGCGCGGATCGCGGCGAGGATTCCCGCGGCGATCTCCCCCGGTCTGGGCGGGCAGCCGGGGATCCTGACATCGACCGGCAGCACGTCCTCCAGGCGCCCGATCACGTCGGGCGAGGAGTGGAAGAAGCCGCAGCCGACGGCGCAGTCGCCGAGGGCCGCCACGAGGCGCGGCTCGGACATCGCCTCGTAGGCGCGCCGGAGGGCCACGACCATCCTGGTGGTCACCGGGCCGGTCACCACCAGCACGTCCGCATGGCGCGGCGAGGCCGTGATCGACAGGCCGTGGCGCGAGAGGTCGTAGAACGGGCTCGCCGTCGCCTGCAGCTCGTGCTCGCAGGCGTTGCAGGAGCCCGCGTCCACGTGGCGCAGCTGAAGGGCCCCGGCCCCGCCCGGGGGACGCCCGAGGCCCGCCGCCCGGCGGTCGCGGCGCAGCTGGCGCAGCAGGACGAACATCAGCGGTCCACGCAGGCGTAGCAGAGCTCGAAGCTCTTGTTGATGAGGGGGAAGTCGGGGAGGATCGCCCCCGCCGTGGCGTGCGCCACCGCGGGCCAGTTGGCGTACGAGGCCGTCCGCAGGTGGACGCGCCGGACGACCCCTCCGTCGGTCTCGACGATGCACAGACCCTCGCCGCGGGGCCCCTCGACGCGACCGACCCCATGGGTGCCGCCGGGGCCGGCGACGGTGGCGATGCGGGGGTCAGCGGCGCTCGAGCAGCCCGTCGAGCACCGCGAAGACGGTCTCCAGCTCCAGGGCGCGGATCTCCATGCGGGCCGCCACGTCGCCCCCGCCGGTGCCGGCGTCGGGCCGGAAGCCCTCGTAGGCCAGGCGCGGCGACCGCTCGCGGGTGTCGATGGCGCGGCCGCTCGCGCGCGCCGCGGGGCCGAGCACGCCCAGCAGCGCCGCGTCGCCGGCGCTCAGGACGCCGGTGTCCCGGGTGCGGTCGCGGAGCGAGGTCGAGCGATGGACCTCGCGCCACGCGCGGCCACCTCGCGTCGGCGGCGCAGCTCCCGCGCGGTCGCCGCGCCGGCTGCCGCGTCACCGCGAGGTCGCTGCGGCCGAAGGCGACGGTGTCGAACAGGAAGCGGTGGCCGCCGATCGCCCGGTTGATCCGCTGCGCCCGCTCCTTGAGCGCCGCGAAGGCCATCGCCCCCGGCGCGAGCCCGACCCCCGCGCAGATCTGGCCGATGTCGTTGAGGTGGTTGTAGAGCCGCTCCAGCTCGAGGAGCAGGGTGCGGGCGCGGCGAAGGGCCGGGCTCGGCCACAGGCCGGCGGCCTGCTCGGCGGCCTGCGCGCCGGCCACGCAGTTGGCCACCGCGCAGGCGCCGCAGGCGTGGCGCAGCACGTGGATGAGCTCCGCGAGGGTGCGCCCCTCGGCCAGGCGCTCGAGGTCGCGGTGCTTGTGGAAGAGGCGGGCGTCGAGATGGATGACGCGCTCGCCGACCGAGTGGAAGCGGAAATGGCCCGACTCGATGATGCCCGCGTGGATGGGGCCGACGGCGACCTGGTGGACGTCGTCTCCCGCCACGGGCGTGGTCCACGCGTCGAGACCGCGCGGGTGGTGCACGAGGGGCCGCAGGGGCTCGTGGCCGGCGAAGTCGATGCCGTAGAGGTCGTGCGCCTCGCGCTCGTCCCAGGCGTGGGGCAGGCGATCGACCACCGTCGGCAGCGCGGCCGCTCGGGCGCGCGGTCAGCGACCCGCGTCGCCGTAGCCGAGCGCGAACAGCGCGCGCGAGCGCCTCCTCGCCGGGCCGGCCGCGAAGGCGTCCGCGAAGCGGGCGCCGCGCTCGAGCGCCCGCAGACCGGCCTGGCGCCACGGCGCCGGCGCGATCGCGACGCCTCGCTCCGGCCACGGCCGACGAGCCCGGGATCAGGTCGCGCCCGGTCAGGGCCCGACGAGCGTCGAATCGGGCAGCGGTAGGCGACCGCGGTGAGGGCGAGGAGCGCCGCCGCCGCGGCGGCGCCAGCAGGCAGGCGGGCGCCGCGCGGGCTCGGACGGCTCGCCGGGGGCCGCCGCCGCCGAGGCCCTCCACCAGGACGTGGCCCAGCCCAG
This sequence comes from uncultured Solirubrobacterales bacterium, assembly GCA_963703585.1. Classification (GTDB taxonomy): domain Bacteria; phylum Actinomycetota; class Thermoleophilia; order Solirubrobacterales; family 70-9; genus VAYN01. Next base: position 126,916 of record CAVPEX010000040.1, read on the forward strand.
GAAGCCGAGGGCAAGCAGCAGCGCCGCCACGACCGCCACCCACGCCAGCCCGGCCGCCGCGGCACCCCCCACAGGACCAGGATCTCGGAGACGAACAGGGGAGACGGCGGGAGCCCCGCCAGGGCGGCCAGGCTCACGCTGACCGCTCCGGCGGGGCCGGCTCGGTGGGCGAGCCCCGGGGCGGCGCCGGCGCGGCGGCCGGCTGGTAGCGCAGCAGGGGCACCGCCGCCGCGAATCCGAGCGACTTGGCCACGCCGTGACCGGCCACGTGCACCAGCGCGCCGGCGGTGGCGATCCGGTTGTCGATGCCGATCGCCAGCACGATGACCCCCATGTGCTCGAGGCTCGAGTACGCGAGCAGGCGCTTCCACGGCAGGGCCTTCCAGAGGAAGGGGACGGCGACCGCCAGCGACGCGAGCCCGAAGGCGATGAAGAGGCCGCGGACGGTGTCCCTGCCGACCGCCGGCGCGATCGCCCAGGCGCCAGGCGATCAGGGCGACCGTGGGCAGCAGCGCCGCCGACAGCAGCGCGCTCACCGGCGGCGGCGCCTCGCTGTGGGCGTCGGGCAGCCAGTTGTGGACGGGGGCCCACCCGCCCTTGGTCGCGAGCCCCGCGAGCATGAGCACGAACGCCGCCACGATCGGCGTGCCCTCCAGGCCGGGCGCCCCGCGGCGATCCGGTCCCAGCCGAGGCTGGCGGCCACCTCGGGCCCCGGGGCCATCCGCACGCTGAGGATCACGATCCCGAAGAGGGTGAACGCGAGCCCGAGGCTGGTCAGGACGAGGTACTTCCACCCCGCCTCGACCGCGCTCGCCTTGCCGCTGAAGGCGATGAGCAGCGCCGACGCCGCCGTCGAGCCCTCCAGCAGGATCCACGCCAGGCCGAGGTTGTCGGCCAGGGGCACCGCGATGAGGACGGCCCAGAAGAGGTTGAAGGCGGCGTAGTAGGTGGCGCGGGAGCGGCGGGCGCTGAACCAGCTGCGGCCGGCGTGGCGCAGGTGGGCCGGCGAGACGGCGGCGCTGGCGAGGCCGATGACGGCGATCAGGGCGAGGAAAACGCCGCTGGCGGCGTCGACGAGGTACCACTCCCCGGACGCCGCCTGGTCGGGGGCGGCGAGCAGCGCGACCGCAGCGAGCGCCAGGGCGAGGCCGGCGGTGAGGACCGAGGCGGCGAGGTTGAGGCGGTCGGCGGCGGCCGCGGTCGGCATCAGGCCGACCAGGGCGGCGGCGCCGAGCGGGGCGGCGAGGACCGCGTAGACGAGCGTCGCGTCAGTCACGCAGCCCCCTCAGCAGGTCGGTGTCGCCGCTGCCCAGCTCGCCGTGGATCTTCTGGGCGAAGGCCGCGGCGACCGTGATCACCAGCGCCAGGTCGAAGAGGACACCGAGCTCGATCGCGAACGGCAGCCCGCCGTCGACCGAGACCGCCAGCAGGTAGACGCCGTTCTCGGCGACGAGGATGCCCATCACCTGGACCAGCGCCGGCCGCCGCATGATCACGATCGCGATCCCGAGGCAGAGCAGGGCGACGGCGCCGTGCTCGGCCGCGGCGTCGCCGATCCCCAGCGGCGGCACCGCGGCGACGGCTACCAGCGAGACGACGGTGGCGACCAGCAGCCGCACGACGACCGTGGTCGCCGGCGTCACCGGGCCCGGCTCCGGGGTGCGGCGCCGGGTCAGCGAGAGCAGCGCCGGCAGGGCCAGCGCGCGGACGACGATCGCCCCGGCCACCAGCAGCCCCGACCCGCCCTCGGCCAACGTCAGCGCCGCCACGCCGAGCAGCAGCGACTGGGCGGTGGGAGGAGGACCAGCGCCAGGCTGCGCCGGCGCGCCAGCATCACGCCGAAGCCGAGCGCGACCAGCGCCGCGACCGTCGCCGTGCTCATATGAGCCCCCGGCCAGCCAGCTCGAAAGCCCGACCAGGGCGAGCAGCCCGCCCGGCCAGCAGCGCCGGCGCCCGCAGGATCCGCATCTTCGCCTGCGCCGTCTCGGTCACCGCCAGCGCCGCGCAGAGCAGGGCGACGCCGCCGGCGAGGTAGGTGAGCTGGGCGCCGAAGCCGCCCCAGTGGGGCAGGAACAGCTCGGCGGCGAGCACGAGCACGACCCAGTGGCGGGCGGCGGCGCTCCAGGTGAGCAGCGCCAGGTCGCGGCCGGCGTACTCGAGCAGCGGCCCCTCGTGGATCATCGTCAGCTCGAGGTGGGTGTCGGGGTTGTCGATCGGCTGGCGCCCGGTCTCGAGCAGCACGACGAGGGCGATCGCGACGGCGCCGCACCAGTGGGCCGGCTCGCCCCAGATGCCCGTGCCGGACGCGGCCGCCCACATCTCGCGCAGGTCGGTCGCGCCGGCGGTAACCGCCGCCAGCACCATCACCAGCACCAGCAGGGCCTCGCCGAGGATCGCGAAGGTCAGGTCGCGGGCCGCGCCCATCAGGCCGAAGCCTGCGCCGGTGTCCCACGCCGACATGGCGAGGGCGACCCGGGCCAGGGCCAGCAGCCCCACCAGCACCAGGGCGTCGCCGCCGGTCGGCCACTCCGTCCCGTGCGAGGAGACCGGAACCATCAGCACGCAGAGCGCCAGCGCCGTCGCCACCGCGACGGGCGCCCAGCGATAGACCGGGCCCGATCCGACCGGGTCGATCGCGCTGCGCCGCCACAGCCGGCGCAGCTCGCGGTAGGGCTGCAGCAGGCCGGGGCCGCGACGTCCCTGGAGGCGCGCCTTCGCCGCCTGGATGGCCCCCGGCAGGAGCGGGGCCAGGGCGAGGCCGGCCACCCCGACGACGGCCACGAGGACGTCGCTCGCGCTCATCCCAGGACCCCGATGCGCACCAGCGCCAGCAGCACCAGGACCAGGGCGACGAGCGACGCCACGTACTGGCGCAGGTTGCCCGACTGCAGTCGGCGCGCCACCAGGGCGCCGGCCAGCGCGCCGCGCAGCACCGGCGCGTAGACGCGCGCGTCGAACAGGTGCGGCACGCCACCCTCGTGGCGGACCCCGTGCACGACGCCCTCGGGGGCCGTGACCGACACCTCCCGCTCGGGGCGCAGGACGGTCGAGAAGGCCAGGTTGGCCGGCTTTGAGAACGCGGCCGCCGTCCACTCGAGCTCGGGGGCCGCGTCCTGGCCGCAGTTCCAGACGGGCGCGGTGCGCGCCGCGCGCCGCCCCCTGAACGCCGCCAGCGCGGCCGCGATCGCCGCCAGCGCCAGCGCGAGGCCCACCGTGCGGAAGGACGGCCCCGGAATGGACAGACCCGCGCCCAGGTCGAGCGACGGCGCGCCCGGCACCAGGGCGCTGAGGCGGGGCACGAGGAGTCCGGGGGAGCCCCGCCGCCACGCAGACGCCGGCCAGGGCGACGACCGGCGCGCGCATCCCGAGGGGGACGTCGCGGGCGTCGCGATAGCCCTCGGGTGCGCGGGGCCCCAGCAGGACGAGCCCGATGACCGTGACGAAGCCGTAGGCGGCGAGCGCGGCCGTGGCCCCGAGCGTCGCGGCCGCGATGCCGCCGGCGATCGCCTCGACCACGCCGTCGTCCCGGCCCAGCCGCAGCAGCGCCTGGAACGTCAGCCACTCGGAGGCGAAGAGGCCGAACAGCGGGACGCTCGCCATCGTCAGCGAGCCGATCAGCACGGCCGTGCCGGTCCACGGCATGCGACCGAGCACCCCGCCCATGCGATCCAGGCGCAGCTCGCCCCCGGCGCGATCCATCGATCCGGCACCGAGGAACAGCAGCGCCTTGGCGGCCGCGTGGCCGAAGGCCTGGAGCACGGCCGCCGCCACCGCCAGGCCCGCCCACCGCGCCTCCCCCAGCGACAGGAAGACGGCCGCGGCCCCGAGCGCCAGGGCGATGATGCCGACGTTCTCGATGGTCGAGAAGGCGAGCAGTCGCTTCAGGTCGCGCTCGAAGAGGACGTAGGCGACTCCGACCAGGGCCGAGGCGGCTCCCAGGCCCAGGAGCAGCAGGCCCATCCAGAGCTCGGGCCCGCCGATCCACTCGAGCAGCAGGCGCGCCAGCCCGTAGAGCCCCACGTTCACCATCGCCCCCGACATGAGGGCGGAGATGTGGGACGGCGCGAGCGGGTGCGCGCGGGGCAGCCAGGCGTGGAACGGGACGAGGCCGGCCTTGGTCCCGAAGCCGATCAGCGCGCCGACGATCACCAGCGCCGGGCGCCGCTCTCGCCGGCGAGGGGCCGGATTCGGCCAGCGCCCTAGGGCGCGAGCACGATCATGGCCATCCAGACGCCGGCACCACCTATGTGGGTCATCGCGAGGTACTCGAACACGGCGCCGCGCACCGCGGAGTCGCGGTCGCGTGAGGATCGCGGCCGCCGCCGGCGACCGGTCATCAGCTCCCAGCCGGCGAGGAAGGTGGTGGGGTCGCGCGTCGGCGACGACCAGGGCGAGCACGATCTGGAAGAGGCCGGTGAGGTCGCGAGGCGCCACTCGCGCGCGCGCCCGCGAGGTACCCGCCCGCGTAGAGCACCGACGGCACCGCGACGACGGCGATGGTCGCGACGAACGCGCCGGTGAGGGGGTCGATCCCGAGGCGCGGGTCGAGGCCGTCGTGGAAGTCCACGCCGATCGATCCGTCGCCGAACAGGCACAGGGCGCCGGCGACGCCGAGCAGCGCCGCTCCCGGCGCCTGGAGCGCGAGCCCGGGCGCGGCGCCGTCGGCGCGCGAGGGGCGCAGAGCGTCCCGGCCGCGAGCAGCGCGGCGCCGGCCCCTGCAAGGCAGTTCGACTCGCTCAACTCCGGATGCCGATCGCTACCGGGGCTTCGCGGTCGTACTGCGGGGCTTCGAGGCCGGCCCGCCCAGCTCCCCAAGCAGGGCGTTGGCTTCCTCTAGGTGGGAGCCGATCACCTGGCGGGCGCTCTCGAGCGTCTGGAAGACGCGCGGGTCCCGCACTTTGTAGAAGACGCTGGTGCCCTCCTTGCGGGCCTCCAGAATGCCCTGCCTGCGCATCGCG
>CAVPEX010000041.1:0-16779 GCA_963703585.1 uncultured Solirubrobacterales bacterium
AGCCGCGCAACCGCTCCGCCAGGCCGGAGTGGCGGCTGCCGCTGTCGTCGCGCGCACCGCCGCCGCCAGGACCGAGCGGTCGCCGACCAGGACGCAGCTGCTGCGGGCGCGGGTGATCGCGGTGTAGAGCAGGGGCCGGGTCAGCATCCGCGCGTGGGAGCGGTGGCAGACGCCGACGACGACCGGCACCTCGCAGCCCTGCGCCTTGTGGACGGAGATCGCGTAGGCGAGCTTCAGGGTCCCGGTCTGGCCGTAGGGGATGACCAGCGAGCCGCCCTCGTCGGTATCGACGACGATCGCCTCCTCGTCGGGGTCGTCGCGGCGGAGGAAGACGATCGAGCCGTTCATCAGCCCCAGCTCGTGCGAGTTGCGCGTCTGGATCAGGCGGTCGCCGATCCGGAAGCGGTCGTTCAGGGCGCGCCTGCCGTCGGGGTTGAGGCGCGCCTGCAGGCGCTCGTTGAGGGCGTCGATCCCGACCACCCCGCGGTACATCGGCGCCAGCACCTGCACGTCGCGGACCGGGTCGAGCTCGAAGCGGGCCGGCACCCGCTCGGCGACCACCTCGACCACGGTCTCCAGCGCCCGCTCGGGGCTGGCGCGGTCGACGAAGAAGAAGTCGTGGTCCTGGTCGGCGGCGGGCTCGAGGTGGGGCGGCCGCCCCTGGTTGATCTCGTGCGCGGCGGTGGTGATCATCGAGCGCGCCGCCTGGCGGAAGATCTGCGTCAGCCGTACCACCGGCGCCGCGCCGGAGGCGATCAGGTCCTCGAAGGGCTTGCCGGCCCCGATCGGCGGCAGCTGGTCGGCATCGCCGACGAGGACGACGTGGGTCGACTCGGCGAGGCCGGCGAGCAGGACCTCGGCCAGGCGCAGGTTCAGCATCGAGGACTCGTCGACGATGATCAGGTCGACCGGCAGCGGATGCCCCGGCCGGAAGGTCGGCTCGCGCCCCGGCATCCACTCGAGCAGCCGGTGGATCGTCTTCGCCTCGTGCCCGGTCGCCTCCTCCATCCGCCGCGCCGCCCGCCCGGTCGGGGCGCAGAGGGCGATCGTCGCGCTCGCCGCTTCCGCCTCGGCGACGATCTGCTTCGTGCAGACGGTCTTGCCGACGCCGGGGCCGCCGGTGAGGACCGAGACGCGCGAGGCGAAGGCGCCGCGCACCGCCGCCCACTGCTCCTCGGTCAGCCCGTCGCCCGGGTTCTCGCCGGGGTCATGGTCGAGGTGGGGCGGGGCGCCGGCTCGCCGGCGCAGCGTCGCCGCCACCGCCAGCTCGCTGGCGTGGGTGCCCTCGCGGTAGACCCGGCCCTCGTCGACCAGCAGGCCGCGCGCCTCGACCAGGACGTCGGGGTCGGGGGCGAGGCCGATCAGCTTCGCCGTGCGCCGGGCGAGGTCGTCGAGCGGCAGGTAGCTGTTGCCCTGCTGCTCGGCCTCGACCAGGGCGTAGACCGCCGCCGCCTGCGCCCGCCGGCTCGACTCCGGCGGCACGTCGGCGGCGAGGGCGATCTTGTCGGCGCGGGCGAAGCCGACGCCCTCGACCTCGGTCAGCCGGTAGGGGTCCTCGTGCAGGATCGTCATCGAGCGCTCGCCGTAGCGGGCGTGGATCGGCGCCGCCAGGTGCGCCAGCCCGTGCGGGGCGAGCTGGACGTGGAGGTCGCGGACGGCGCGGCTGGCGTGCCAGGATTCGGTCGCCGCCGCGGCCTGGTCGGCGCTGACCCCGCGCAGCGAGGCAAACACCCGCTGCGGGTCGGCGGCGATCTCCTGCAGCACCCCCTCGCCGTACTCGTCGACGAGCCGTTCGGCCCGGGCCGGGCCGATGTGCCGCAGCGAGGTGAGGTAGGCGACCTGGCCCTCGCGGTCGGCAGGGTCGAGCGGCAGCGCCCCCTGCGCCCGCAGCTGCCGCCCGTAGCGGGCGTGGGTCTGCCACTCGCCGCTGACTTCGGCGCGGTCACCCGGGCCGAGGTGGGCGACCGGGCCGATGAGGGCGAAGCCCTCGCCGGAGTCGCTCTCCTGGACCTCGAGCACCGCGTAGCCGTCGTCCTCGGCGCGGAAGATCACGCCGAGCACCTCGACCGTGCCGGTGTAGGCGGCGGCGTCGGCGTCGAAGAGGGTGGCGGTGCCGTTCACACCTCGAGGCTAGCCGCCTGCCAGGCGGGAGTCGCCCCGCCTTATCGCGCTAATTGCTCGTCTACCTGCTTGCGCAGGGCGTCGCAGACGGCTTCGACGTCCTCGTTATGGCGCTCGGCGGCCAGCACCCCCACCAGGATCTCGGCGTCCGCCCGGGACATCGTCAACGTGATCGTCGCGTCGTTCATGGATCCTCCTTGTCGTGTGCACGGCATCTTCCCCGAGCAGCCGGCGATGAGCAACGGCCTCTGCGACAGCTGCCGCCACCAGCGCCTGGTCCGCAACACCCGCGGCTCGGTCTTCTCGCTCTGCGAGCGCTCCCGCGAGGAAGAGCGCTACCCGCGCTACCCGCGGGTCCCGGTCCTCAGCTGCCCGGGGTTTGAACCGGCGCCGGTTCCTCCTCCGGACTCCGAGCCGCTCCGATAGCGGCGCCGATCAGCCCGAGGCCGAAGATCACCGCGGCGAGGCCGACAAGCAGACCGAGGATCGGCATCAGGGCGCCGAGGCGGAGGATCGCCAGACCGGCGAGGAAGGCGAGCAGCCGCTCGCGCGGCGGCTTCACGATCGCCCGGCCAAGCACGTAGGCGGCGACCACGTAGGCGACCGCGCCGAGCGGCAGCAGCGCGAGGCCGACGAGGATCGCCAGCGGCAGGCCGAGAATCGTGATCGCGGCGATGAAGGCGGCGATCGGCAGCACGATCAGGATCGCGACCCCGATCGCGATCACCGGCCCGGTCCGCTCGCGGGTGCGGGCCTGGAGCGCGTCGGCGGCGTTCGGGGCGATCAGCAGCAGCAGGCCGCCGAGCACCAGCATCGAGATGCCGACGGCGAGCCAGACGAGGAAGCCGCCGATCCACGGCAGCAGGCCGCCGAGGTCCGGCCAGCCCTCCTTCTGCACGTCGCCGCGGACCCGGGCGGCGCCGGAGACGATCGGCCGCTCGTCTCCGTAATTGACGTCGCCGGTGACTTCGGCCGTGCGCAGCAGCCGGGCCTGCCCGCTGGCGGTGAAGAGGCTGCCGTCGATCGTGCCGCGGACGACGACGTCGCCGCTGAGCACGACGACGTCGCCATCGACGTAGCCGTCGATGCGGGCGTCGCCGCTGGCGATGAAGACGCCTTCGACGACCTGGCCGCCCTCGACCGTGACGTCGCCGGAGATGACGACGATCGCGTCTTCGCCGTCTTCGTCGCTGGCCGGCGCCGCGGGAGCGGCGGCCAGCACGACCAACGACACCAGCGCGAGCAGGGACGCTACGGACGAGAGGCGTCGAAGCACACGAGCAGGGTAGCCGCCTACTAGCTGGCCGCCCTCGGGTCGGGCTCTCCGAGCTTGGTGATGTCGGGCGCCTCGTAGGCCCGGCCGGGGACGCCGCCGAGGACGACCAGCCGGATCCCCTCGGGCCCCGGCCAGATCTTGCGTTTCGTCTCCGGCCCCACCCGGGCGACGTGGTCGCCGTCGAGCGGGAAGCGCCTGCCGGCGATCTCGATCTCGCCGCCGCCGCGCATCACCAGGAAGACCTCCTCCTGGTTGTCATGCGTGTGGTCGTGTTCGGGGTAGTTGTCGTAGTTGGGCGGCATGTCGACCGCCGCGTCTTCGACCACGCTCGCGCCGCCCTGGAGCGGCTGGCAGCGGAGCTGCCGGATTCGACCGGCGACTGATGCGTTGACCGTCCCATCTGGCGATGTCGATTCGCCGCTCGGCGAGAATCAGGGGATGGCGACGATCGAAGTGAGGGTGCGGCCGCGGGGGCACCGCGACGAGTTGACCGGGGTCGAGGGTGGGGTGCTGCAGGCGCGGGTGACGGCGCCGCCGGTGGACGGCAAGGCCAACGCGGCGCTTCGCAGGCTGATCGCCAAGCGGGTCGGCGTGGCGCCCTCGCGGGTGAGCGTGGTCCGCGGCGAGAAGTCGCGCAACAAGCTGGTCCGCGTCGAAGGCCTCGACGAGGCGGCGCTGCTCGAGGCTCTGCGCGGAACCGGGTGAGAGATCCTCACCTCCCCACGCGGTTGCCCGGCTAGTTAAACGGGCCTCGCCTACTACGGCCTCGGCGAGAACGGCAAGGAGGACGCCCGCCGCGGCCTCACCCACTACTACGCCTGGCTGGGCGAGGAGGTCGCCGGCTACATCGCCGACAGCGCCGCCACGTCCCCGGAGATGGTGCAGCGGTACCTGGCCGCCTTCGAGGGCGTCGGCTGCAGCGAGCTGATCCTCTTCCCGACCAACAGCGACCCGGCCCAGGTCGACCTCCTGGCCGACGCCGCCGGGCTCTGAGGAGCAGCGGCGTCCTGACAGCGCGAAGCCGGCGTGGGAGACTCGGTCACCCTGTGAGAGACTCGGTCGCCCTGTCTGACCTGGTCTCAATCCGCCGCGCGCTCGCCCCGATCCTGGCGGCGCTCGCGATCGTCGCCTCGCCGGCGCAGGCCGGCCAGGCGGCTGCCGACGCCGACCGCTCCCTCGATGGCGCTCTCCATCGACTGGTGCGGATGCCGGGCGGCCCGCCGGGGGTCGCCGTCGTCGTCCAGCGTGGCGCCGAGCGCGATTTCCACAGCGCCGGAGTCGCCAAGCTCGGCAGCCGCAACCGCTGGCACCTCGACGACCACATGCGGATCGCCAGCGTCGCCAAGGCCTTCAGCGGCGCCGTCGCGCTCTCGCTGGCCGACCGCGGCCGGCTGGGGCTGAGCGACAGCATCCGCGCCCACCTGCCCTGGCTGCCGGCCGCATGGGGGCGGGTGACCGTGGCGCAGGCGCTCAGGCACACCAGCGGCCTGCCCGACTACTCCGGCGCGCCGGCCTTCCAGGAATTCTTCGCCGGCAACCTCCACGCCTACGTGCGCCCGCGCGAGCTGGTCGAATTCGTCAGCGGCGACGCGCTCGAGTTCGCCCCGGGCTCCGCCTACCGCTACTCCAACACCGACAACATCGTGATCGGGCTGATCGCCGCCGAGGTGAGCGGCGGCACCTACAGCCAGGCGCTGCGCAAGCGCGTCCTCGAGCCGCTGCGGATGGCGGAGACGACGCTGCCGACCGGCTTCCGGCTGCCGGCCCCGCACGTCCGCGGCTACGTGCTCTCGCCGCCGCAGGCGCCGGCCGACGCCACGACGCTGCTGAGCATGTCCGGCGCCTGGGCCTCGGGCGGCATCCAGTCGACCGCCGCCGACCTCAACCGCTTCGTCCGCGGCTACGTCGGCCGCCGCCTCTTCGGCCACGCCACCCAGCGCCAGCAGCTGCGCTTCGTCAGGGGCCACTCCGAGCCGCCCGGCCCGGGCGTCAACGCCGCCGGCCTCGGGATCTTCCGCTACGAAACCGGCTGCGGCACCGTCTACGGCCACACCGGCAACCTGCCGGGCTTCACCCAGTTCACCGCGGCGACGCTCGACGGCCGCCGCTCGGTCACCGTCTCCGCCAACGCTCAGGTCGTGCCGAAGGCGAAGACCGCCGCCGTCCGCGCCGCCTTCGACGCCCTCCGCCATGCGGGGGCGCTGGCTGTCTGCGCCGCGCTCGCCGGTCGCTGAAGCGGCTAGCGCCGGCTCAGCGCTCTTCGCATTCCTTCTGCGGGTTCGCCACCGAGCCGTCCGGCAGCACCGTGTTGCAGAGGGTGGCGCCGGCCGGGAAGCTCGGGTCGACCTTGGCCCCGGCGAGGATCGCTTCGCTGAGGTCGGTGCGGCCGAACCTGGCGCCGCGCAGGTCGGCGCCGGCGAGGGCGGCCGAGTTCAGACGGGCCCTGCGCAGGTCGGCGTGGCGCAGGTCGGCCTTGGTCAGGTTCGACTCGCGGGCGTCGGCCTCGCGCAGGTCGACCCGCACCAGCTCGGCCCCGACGAGGTCGCCGACCGTCAGGTTCGCCCCGAGCATGCTCGCGTTGGTGAAGTCGGTTTCGACCGCGGCGGCGCCGGCGAGGACCGAGCGCCGGAACAGGGTGCCGCGCATGTCGGCGAAGGAGAGGTTGCCGAGGGCGAAGTTGGCGCCGGTGAAGTCGGCCTTGGGAAAGCGGGCGTAGGAGAGAAAGGCCGCGTGCACCTTGACGCCGCGCAGATCGGCGCCGGGGCAGGACGACTCGGAGGCGATCAGGCAACCCCGCACCCGCGCCCCCGCCGGGTTCGGCAGCTTGCTGTGGCTGGTTTCCTTCAGCACCGTGTAGATCGCCGCCTCGGGCGGGATCGGGATCGTCGGCCCGTGCCGGTGGGACCTGGGGAACGGGCAGCTCTGGCGGTGGTCGCGGGCCTGCCCGCCGGGCATGATCGTGTTGCAGAACCGAGCGCCGGCGAGCCTGGCGCCGCGCAGGTCGGCGCGGTCGAAGTCGGCGAGGGTGAGGTCGGCGCCGCGCAGGTCCGCGCCACGAAGGTCGGTGCCGGCGGCGAGGATGCCGGAGAGGTCGGCGGCGCGCAGGTCGGCCCCGCGCAGGTCGGCGGCGCTGATGTCGGCCGCGTGCAGAGCGGCACCGTGCAGGTCGGCGTCCCTCGCTCGCATCCTCGCGAGCCCGCCCAAGGTCAGCTCGGCGCCGGCGAGGTTCGCTCCCCGCAGGTCGGCGTAGCTGGCGACCAGCGCGGCGGCGCCGATCTTGCGCAGGTCGGCGCCGCGCAGGTCCGACAGCGAGACCGCGACCCCGGCCAGGGTGGCCCCGCTGGCGTGCAGTTCGCGCAGGTTCGAGTCGGGGAGGATCGCGCCGGTCAGGTTCTTGCCTGTGAGGTCTGCTCCCGGGCACGCGGCGAAGGGGACCAGCTGGCAGCCGTTCACCACCGCGCCGGTTTCGACGCCGCCGGAGCCGAACGCCTCCAGCACCGGGTAGAAGTCGTCGCTCGGCTTGACCTTGATCGGCGCCTGCTTCGCCTGCGCCGACGGGCCGGCCGCGACGAGGAGGAGCGCGGCGAGGGCGAGCACGGGTAGGACCCTTCGCCTCATCGCCGCGGGGATTCTCCCACCGCGCCCCGTTTCCTGCCCGCCGCAGCCGATCGCCCCCATCTGGGGGAGCAGCGGCCTCCGTACACTCGGCGCGTGGACCGCGAGCTCCTGCAGACGACCCTCGCCGACGCCGGCGAGCCCCCTTACCGCGCCTCCCAGGTCTGGGAGTGGCTGGCGCGCGGCGCCTCCTCCTACGAGGAGATGACCAACCTGCCGGGGACGCTCCGCGACCGCCTGGACGCCGCCCTGCCGCTCTCGACGCTGACGGTCCAGGCCGAGGCGAAATCCGACGACGGCACCGTCAAGACCCTCTTCCACACCGCCGACGGGCGCCCGATCGAGGCGGTGCTGATGCGCTACCGGGACGGGCGCCGCTCGGTCTGCGTCTCCTCGCAGTCCGGCTGCCCGCTCACCTGCACCTTCTGCGCCACCGGCCAGATGAAGTTCGGCCGCAACCTCAGCGCCGACGAGATCCTCGACCAGGCGCTCCATTTCCGCCGCCTCGAGCAGATCGACCACGTCGTCTTCATGGGGATGGGGGAGCCGACGATGAACATCGACTCGGTGCTGGCCGCCTGCGAGCGCCTGCCCGACCTCGGCGTCACCCACCGCCGCACGGCGATCTCCACGGTCGGCTGGGTGCCGGGGATCGACCGCCTCGCCGAGTGCGAGCTGCCGGTCGCCCTCGCCCTCTCGCTGCACGCGCCCAACGACGCCCTGCGCTCGCAGCTGATGCCGGTCAACGACCGCTACCCGCTGGCCGAGGTGCTCGCCGCCTGCGACCGCTACCGGGCCAGGCGCCGGCGCAAGGTCTTCGTCGAGTACGTGATGCTCGACGGCGTCAACGACCTGCCCGAGCACGCCCGCCAGCTCGCCGCCCTGCTCGACCCCCGCGTCTACAAGGTCAACCTGATCCCCTACAACCCGACCGGCGCCTACGACGGCTCCTCGCCGGAGCGGATCGAGCGCTTCCGCGCGATCCTCTCCGAGCACCGCCTCACCGCCACCGTGCGCCTCACCCGCGGCCGTGACATCGACGCCGCCTGCGGCCAGCTCGCCGCCACCGCGAGATAGGGACAGAATACGGGACAGAGTCTGGGACAGATGCTGGGCTATAATTGCTCAATGCCAGTTCCAGAGCGCTATTCGGAGAGCCATCCACACATCAATTTTCATGTCGATCTTCGGCGTGCCCCCCCGGCAACTTGGGTTCTTTTAGGGGAGGCGAAGTCGAAGAGCCTCCATGTCGGCAGGGCCCTGCTGTCCCCCGATGCGGCGGCCGACCTGTTGCAGGTGTACCTCGCGAAGGGGATGTTGGCGACCACGGCTATCGAGGGCAATACGTTGTCCGAAGAGGAGGTACGCCGGATCCTCGATCGGACGCTTGAGCTCCCCCCGTCTCGCGAGTATCTGGAGCACGAGATCGAGAACGTGCTTTCGGCCTACAACGTCGCCCGCAAGGAGCTTCTAGACGATCCGAAGCTGCCCTTCTCCGTAGATCGACTCTGTGAGTACAACCGCTTGATACTCGACGGGCTCGAGCTTGATGAGGGTGTGATCCCAGGCAAGATCAGGACGCACTCCGTGGTGGTCGGGGCATACCGGGCCGCTCCGAAGGATGAAGTCGAATCCCTGCTCGAGCGTCTCTGCGAGTGGCTCAACGGGAATGATTTCGATGCGCCCCCGGATGTCCCCCAGCTTGCCGCTCCACTGGCGATCGTGAAGGCGATAGTGGCGCACCTCTACCTCGCGTGGATACACCCGTTTGGCGACGGCAACGGGAGAACGGCTCGGCTCTTGGAGTTGCAGATTCTCCTCTGTGCGGGCTTTCCGGTGCCTACGTGCCAGCTGCTCTCGAATCACTACAACCTGACGCGCTCCGAGTACTACCGGCAGCTAGCGCTCTCCAGCCGGAGCGATGAGGGCGTCCTCTCCTTCCTGCGCTACGCCACCCAAGGCTTCGTGGATCAGCTGAGCGAACAGCTTGAGGTCATTCGGAATGTGCAGTTTGCGGATCGGTGGGAGCAGTACGTCTACCAGCGCTTCGGCGGGCGCGGTGGTGAGACTGCAGATCGCCGCCTTCGACTCGTGCTCGACCTCTCGCGGCAGTTCCATGCTGACGGGGAGCCGATACTGAAGAGGCAGATTCCGGGTCTCACGCCCCGCTTGGCGGCTGCGTATGCCTCGAAGACCGAGAAGACTCTGAGCCGCGACCTCAATGCCATTCGGGTGCTCGGCCTGCTTCGGCAGGTTGGCAATGGCTGGGTACCGGCCGATGAGGCAATCCAGCGCCTCCTGCCTGATGCAGCGGATGGCGTCCTCTGGGACTAGGAGACATCCGAGATCAAACTGGCTGAGCAGCCAGTTATTCTCCCGAGCGATGGCGACGATCGACTCGGCGAACCCGGCCCGGCCGCCGCAGATGTCGGCCAACCCGGTGCGGCGGGTGGTCGCCGACCTGGTCGCGGAGTGGCAGGGCCGCGGCAAGTTCCCGCCCGGGCCGAACGACTTCAGCTTCGCCCGCACCCACCAGGTCGCCCACGACCCGCTGCCGCTGCTGCTCGGTGCCTACGAAGAGCACGGGCCGATCTTCAGCATGCGGCTGCTGCACACGCGCGTCGTCTTCATGCTCGGCCCGGAGGCGAACAACTTCGTCACCGTCGCCCACCCGGAGAACTTCCACTGGCGCGAGTCGAGCTTCGGCGACCTGATCCCGCTGCTCGGCGACGGCCTGCTGACGATCGACGACGGCTACCACGACCGCGCCCGGGCGATCATGCTGCCCGCCTTCCACCGGCGCCAGCTCGACGCCGCCGCCGCGGCGATGGCGACCGAGGCGGGCGCCGCGATCGGGCCGCTGCGACCGGGGCGGGTCTTCGACCTCTACGACTGGATGCGCAACCTGGCGATGCGGATCGCGATGCGGGCGCTGCTCGGGCTCGACCCCGACGAGGCCGGCAAGGGCGCCGCCGCGGCCGAGCACTTCGAGCGTGCCCTCGGCTACTACGGGATCGACTACCAGTGGCGCCTGGTCCGCGGCCCGGGCTCGCCCTGGCGCAAGCTGCTCGCCTCTCGGAAGGTGCTCGACGAGATCGTCTTCGGCGAGATCGCCGCCGCCCGTGCCAACCCCGACGAGGGGCGGATGGACATCCTCAACCTCCTGATCGGGGCCCGCGGGGAGGGCGGGGAGGCCTTCACCGACCGCGAGATCCGCGACCAGGTGATGACCCTGATGTTCGCCGGACACGACACCTCGACCTCGACCCTGAGCTTCATGATGCACGAGCTGGCCCGCCACCCCGACGTGGTCTGCCGCCTGCGGGAGGAGCAGGAGCAGGTGCTCGGCGGCGCCGCCCCGACCGTCGACCAGCTGGAAAAGGAGATGCCCTACCTCGACATGGTCCTCGACGAGGTCCTGCGCCTCTACCCGCCGGCCTGGATCGGCCCCCGCCGCGCCGTGCGCGAGTTCGAGTTCGGCGGCTACACCGTCCCGCGCGGCGCCTACGTCAACTACTGCTCCTGGGCCAGCCACCGCATCCCCGAGGTCTTCCCCGAGCCCGAGGCCTTCATCCCCGAGCGCTTCACCCGCGAGCGCAAGGCGGCGCTGCCGCGCGGCGCCTACGTGCCCTTCGGCGGCGGCCAGCGCGTCTGCATCGGCAAACGCTTCGGCCAGATGGAGGTGAAGCTGGTGGCGACGATGCTGCTGCAGCGCCTCCGCCTCGACGCCCTCCCCGGCCGCACGATGACGGTCCGCCAGATGCCGACCCTCTCGCCCAAGGGCGGGCTGGAGATGCGGGTGCTCGAGCGCGCCTAGACTCGCGGGCGATGCGCGCTCTCGTCATCTCCGACACCCACTTCGGCGCCTGGACCGGGCGCGACGTCCTTCGCGAGGAGTTTGCGCTGGAGCGGCTGGCGCCGGCGCTGGAGGGGATCGACGAGCTGATCTTCCTCGGCGATCTCTTCGACTTCCTCTTCGGCTCGGTCGAGCAGGCGGTCGACTCCGCCGACGGGTTGCTGCGTCTGATCGCCGAGCGGATGGGCGGCAAGCGCCTCGTCTTCCTCGCCGGCAACCACGACCACCACCTCGTCCATCGCGACGAAGAGGACCGGCTCGAGGCGAAGCTGGCCGAAGGCTCGGCGCCGGAGGTCGGGCGGCCCGGCCCCTGGTACTTCCGCGCCTTCCTCGAACGCCGCCTGCCGGGGGTGGAGGTCGAGATCGCCTATCCGACCTACAGCTTCGGCGGCGTCCTCTGCACCCACGGCCACTACCTCGACCCGCACGCCCGCCAGAGCGGCTCCCGCGCCGACCGCCTGCTGACCCGGACGCTGTGGGGGATCGCCGCCGGCGGCCCGGAGGAGCCGAAGTGCGTCGAGGACTACGAGTCGGTGACGACGCTGCTGACCGAGTGGCTCTACATCGCCGCCCAGGTGCCGCACGGCACCCACGCCCAGCAGAGCGTCTTCCGCGCCGCCCAGCGCGCCGGCCGGCTCGCCTCGGCGCTGGCGCTGCCGGTGCGGGGGGCGAAGCGGCTGGCGGCGGAGCTGCGCGACCGCGGCCTCGGCGACGGCGCCGAGCCGCTGCCGAGCGAGGAGCACTTCGACGCCGTCACCCGCGATGAGGCCGAGCGGCAGGCGCGCGAGCAGCCGGTCGAGGGGCCGCCCTGGTCGCGGCCGATCTACCCGGAGCCGACCCTGGTCTCCCGCAGCGATCCCGCCGAGCATGCGCTCGAGGCCTTCGCCCGGGTGGTCGAGAACCTCGGCTGGCGCGAGCGGGCCGAGCAGATCGTCTTCGCCCACACCCACCAGCCGCTCGCCGACGTCCGCTCCAACCGCGACGCCCGCACCCGCTACTGGAACACCGGCTCCTGGATCTACGAGCCCGACCTCGGCTCGCGCCAGGCCTACGCCCGCTACCTGCGCTACGCCTGGCCAGGCACCGCGGTCCTGGTCGACACCGACGCGCCCGAGCCGCAGCTGCTGGAGCTGCTCGCCGACCTCAACCCGCTGCACGGCGGGCCGGGACTCCCCAGCGCCTGACGGTCACGCCGCCCGCCCCTTTCGCCCCGCCCTGATCGATGCCATCCTCGTTGGCGGGCAGTTCCGCAAGCGAGGAGGAGGAGGAGGAGGAGGCAGCAATGCGCAACGTATTGAGTTAGCGCTGGTTTGACGGCTGTCGGGCCGTCGTGGGTGTGCGCAGGATTCCTTGGGTGTGCAGGGAATCTTGCGGACTGTGGAGCGTTGGCGTGGATGCGATGTGAGCGGCACGGGGTGGCGTGGGGGTCGTTTGCGGGTCGCGCGCGGTGATCACGGTGGCGGGTTGCGCGCCGAGAATGAGCGGCTGTTGGCGGAGAACGTCCGGTTGCGCTCGCAGTTGGAGGCGGCGCGGCGGGCTGGGAAGCGTCAGGCGGCTCCGTTTTCCAAGGGCGAGCCGAAGAAGGACCCTGCGCGATCAGGGCGCCGCAGCGGCGAGGCGTATGGGACCAAGGCTCACCGGCCGGTTCCCGATCACGTCGATGAGGAGATCGGTGTGCCGTTGCCGGACGCGTGCCCGTGTTGCAGCGGTGAGCTGGAGTTCGAGGACGAGGTCGATCAGTACCAGGAGGAGCTGATCGAGGTTCGCGGGCATGTGCGGCGCTTCCGGATCGCGCGGGGGCGCTGTCGTCAGTGCGGGCGCCGGGCGCAGGGCCGTCACCCCGATCAGACCTCAGACGCGGTCGGGGCGGCTGGCTCGCAGCTGGGCCCCAGGGCGGTCGCTGTTGCCGCGCAGCTCAACAAGGAGCTCGGGGTCGCTATGGGCAAGGTCTGCCAGATCCTCCAGCTGTTCGGGATCACGGTCACGCCGGGCGGGCTGTACCAGGCGATCGGTCGGCTCGCCAGAGCGGCCGAGCCGACGAGCGCGGCGCTCGTGCTCGCCGTCCGTGCCAGCAGCGCGGTCGCCGCCGATGAGACCGGCTGGCGGGTCGCCGGGTACCGTCAGTGGCTGTGGGTGTTCGTCGGCGACGGCATCACCGTCTACCTGATCGCCCCCGGCCGCGGCTATGAGCAGGCCAACAGCGTGCTGGGCGACGACTTCGCCGGCGTCTTGGAGCGCGACGGGTGGGCGCCCTACCGGCGCTTCGAGCACGCCCAACACCAGACGTGCGTTGCCCACCTGCTCAGGCGCGCCGGCGAGCTGATCGCCGACTCCGTCGCCGGGCAGGCCAAGATCCCGCACGCCGTGCGTCGGCTGCTGCTGGACGCGCTCGCTGTCCGCGACGCGCATCGCGACCTGCTCGAGCAAGCCGACATCGTCGAAGGCACCGCCATCGAGATCACCGATGACGTGGCGCTGCTGAACGGTGGCCCTGACCGCGACGACCGCGACGAGATGATCGCGGGCCAGCCCGACCGCCAAACCGATCTGGACGCCGAGGTCGCCCGCCTGCAGGATCAGATCGACACGCTGCTCGCGCGCAGCCCCACGCACGCGCCCAACCGCAAGCTGCTCAAGCACCTCGCCAACGAGCGCGACCATCTGCTGACCTTCCTCAAGACGCCCGGTGTCGCGGCGACCAACTGGCGCGCCGAGCAGGCGATCCGCCCAGCCGTCGTGAACCGCAAGAACTGGGGCGGCAACCGCACCCCCAACGGCGCGCACGTCCAGCAGACGCTGATGAGCGTCATCCGCACCAGCCGCCAGCAGCACGTCTGCCCGATCGCGCTGCTCACCGACCTCCAACTCCAGACCACCCCCGCCCCGAGCAACATGCTGCGCCTCCCGGGGACCGCCGCCGACCCGCGCGGCCCGTGAGCCCCACCCGAAAACCGCGCTACCGCGTCTGCGTCTACGAGCTGCGCAACGGCAAGACCACGCAGGTCATCGACGCCTACGGCAGCGCGTTCATCACCGCCATCGCGAACCTCGACGACGACCTCATGGACGTCCACTTCGGCCAGGGCGGCCCCCGCCACCTCATCGCCCACATCGCCGAAGCGATCACCGACGAGCACTCCACCCGGCGACCCCGCTAACTCATTACCGTCCGGGTTCCCTCGCACACGGTCGCCTCGACCTCGGCGAGCCCGGCCCTGGTCGAAGAACCGGTGACGCTGAGCGCTGATGTGGTCGGTGGGCTGGCGGGCGAGATGCCGACCGGGACGGTCAGCTTCCGCTCCGCCTCGCAGCTGCTCGGGACCGCTCCCGTGCACCCGACCGTGCCGGGGGCGGACCGGGCCTACCTCGAGACCAGCTCCCTGCCCGCCGGGAACCACGAGATCGTCGCCACCTATTCCGGCGACGATGCGATCGAACCCTCCTCGGCGCCGCCCTTCGAGCAGACCATCGACGAAAAGGTGCTGCCGTCCAGCTGCGCGCCGCCGAACGTCCGCACCCGCGTCCTCGTCTTCCGCGGGCGGAACCAGGTCCGCCTCGTGGCCCGCAACCGAGGCGCGGCGCCGGCCCGGGTGACGCTGCGCTTCATGGACCACCATGGGCGGGACTCGATGCTTCTCGGCGGGCTGACCCGCGAGGTCGCCGTCGACGGCATGGTGCGTGTAGTCAGGCGTCTGGGGGCGGCGGAGATGAAGCGGCTGCGGCGGGCGCGCGGTGGTTTCGCGGCCGACGTCGCGATCGCCGCCGCCCTCGGCAGCTGCGCGTCGCAAAGCTCGCGGCCGCTCGCCGTCCGCCGCCTCGTCTCCGGCCAGCGTGTCTGGTTTCAACAGGACTCGATCCGGCAGGTGCTGCCGAGGAACACGCGCTGAGCCGACCGTCCCCAAGCTCGCCGAGCTGCTGGAGGCCGCCGCGGAGGGCCTGCTTGCCTTCTACGCCTTCCCCCAGGACCACTGGCCCGAGCTGCGGTCCACCAACCGCTGGAGCGGGTCAACCGCGAGATCGGGCGGCGCTCGGACGTGGTCGGGATCTTCCCCGACGACGCCTCGGTGAACCGCCTGGTCGGAGCGCTGCTGATCGAGCAAAACGAGTCGAGTGGCTGGTCAGCCGCCGCTACCTCTCCGAGGAGTCGCTCGCCCTGGTCCTCGAGGACCAGGGCGCGAAGGAACGAGAGAGGGCGCCTGCACTACAAGCCGCGTGAAGCCGCCGGCGAGGAGTTACACCACTATCTGCGACTTGACTCGAAATCCCGCTCTAAAGCGGAACGGTGTCGGCTACTCGGCCTGCCTCGATGGGAACGGAGCGGTGTCGGTCCTCATCCAGGAACAGCGAGGTGCGGAAAATGGGGCGAGCTCAGGGCTAGCTGGACTCGGGATCCGCGAACCCGGCCCTGCGCCGGGCCTCCTCGGCCGCTTCCATGGCTTCGAGGGCGGCGGTTCCGTCGCCGGACCTGGCGAGCTCAGCCAGGGCCTCATCCTCGGCTTCCCGGGTCCTGCTCGCCACGCTTCCGTCGTCGAGCCCTTCGAGCTTCACTTTGAAGCGGGCCTCGTCCTTGGCCTTCCGGGCCGCTTCCCGAGCCCCCTCAGCCGCCATGAAGTCGTTGCGCGGGTCTTTCCGGTCGAAGACGGCTTGGGTTCGCTTCTTGTTGACCAGCAGGGCCACGGTGTCACCGACCGCCGGGGGAGGGACGTTGAGGTTGTACGACTTCTCCTCGATCAGCAGCCGTACGGGCATGCCGTCGACGCCGGCAAGCTCGACCATGTACTCGTCGACCGTGTACGGAGTGGTCTGAACCTCGTTCTGTCGGAAGTGCTCGCGGCGCAGGAAGCGCTTGTCGATGAGTTTCGCGTCGACGCGATCCCGAAGCCGACGGGCGAGCGGCTGAAGCATCTCGCGAGAATATCGCCCGCGGCCATCACGCCTTGGCTGGAGACGAGAATCGGGTAGGGGTGGAGCTTACCCCCCGCCCCTCCCACACCACCGGACGTGCGGGTCCGCATCCGGCGGTTCGCGTCGCGTCCCGGAAACGGCCGTAGGGGATCGCCGAAGCCGAGCAGCCTCTGCTCGCGCCAGCAGGCGTTGGTGAGGCTGCGGGAGAGGACCCACGACCTCGCGATCCGCCAGTACCCCAGCGGCTGTTGGCCCACTCACAGGCCTTGCCGGTGGGGATGCCGGCGGCGAGCAGAAGCGCCGTCCCCATCCTCACTGTTCCACGGAGGCTGATCGAGCCCGTGCGGGGTCGGCCGTCCTCCAACCGCGGGCGACCCTATTGTTGCCGCCCTTGTACGACGCCTCCCAGCACCTGATCGGCGGCGGGGCGCGTGCCCGATCGCTTCCGGCTTGGCCCGATGCCCGACCCCTGCGCTCGTGGCAGGAGGAGGCGACCGAGGCCGTGCGGGTGCACTCGGCCGCCAGCTTCCTGGCCTCGGCCACGCCGGCGGCCGGCAAGACCACCTTCGGCCTGCACATGGCCCACCGGATGCTGAGCGCCAAGTTCGTCTCGCGGGTTGTCGTGGCCGGCCCGACCACCCACATCTGCCGCCAGTGGGCCGCCGACGCGGGGCGCTACGGCATCGACCTCGAGCCGAACAGGCCAAACTCGGACGGGCCGGAGTCGGGCGACTTCCACGGCGTCGCCGTCACCTACCAGACGATCGCGGCCGGGCCGGATACGCACCGGCTGGCCGCCGGCAGCAGGCCGACCCTGCTGATCGCCGACGAGCCGCACCACATGGGCGATCAGGCCGCCTGGGGCGTGCAAACCCGCAGGGCCTTCGACGGCGCCCGCTTCCGGCTGCTTCTCTCCGGCACGCCCTTCCGCTCCGACAACTCAGCCATTCCCTGGGTCACCTACGACGAGGACGGCCTCAGCCGGGCCGACTACGCCTACGGCTAT
>CAVPEX010000042.1:0-80375 GCA_963703585.1 uncultured Solirubrobacterales bacterium
AGGCCTCCTCTCCGGTCCAGTTCACGGTCAGCTGGTAGATGATCACGACGTCGAGAATGATGATCAGGAAGGCCCAGAGCGGCGCGGCGGGGAACCAGACGACCTGCAGAACCGCGTTGATCGTCAAGAGGAAGATTCCCAGGACACGGGCCACTTCGTTGCCGACGATTAGACCGATACCGGTGAGTCCTACGACGATCCCGAGGACCAACTGAATCCATCCCCAGGCGGTGATGTCGAAGATCAGAGCGCCGTTTCCGCCGACGACAACGATTTCGTCGTTGAAGATCGCCGCCAGCCCCCAGATCACGTCGAGGCAGCCGAGGATCACCATCATCACTCCGGCGAACGCGATCCAACCGGAATTTTCGGCCCCCCTCAGGGGCCTGGAACTTCTACTAGCCCCGTTTTCCGCATCCGCTGACGCCTAGCCGCCCCGTTTCGGGGTGCGGATTCGGCATCTCGGTGCGGTTTCCGGCTGCGCCGGCACCGGCGGGTCGGCGCTTTGGTTGTGGCAACTTTCTCCCGTGTCCACGTCCGATCGGGCAGCTAGGGTGTGGCAACATGTTCGTCAAGAGGACGAAGGTCAAACGCGCTGGGCGCGAGTACGTCTACCTCCAGCTGGTCGAGGGCTATCGCGACGAGAACGGCAAGGTGCGCCACCGGGTTGTGGCAAAGCTCGGCCGCGAGGACGAGCTCAAGGCAAGCGGGCAGCTGGACGCGCTGGCGGGCGCCTTCGCCCGCCTGGACCCGCCTGCCGCCGGCATCCGCCGCGAGGTCGGGCCGCTGCTCTTGGTCGCCCACCTGGAGCGCGAGCTGCAGATCGCGGCGACGGTCGATCGGCTGCTGCCGCGCTCGCCGCGCTCGGAGCTCTCGGTCGGCGAGCTGGTCGTGGCGCTCCTCGCCAACCGGCTCTGCTCGCCCTCGCCGCTCTACGACGTCGCCGGCTGGTCCTCGGGGGCCGCGGTCCGCGAGCTGTTCGGGATCCCGCCGCAGCTGCTCGACGACGACCGCCTCGGGCGCGGCCTGGAGCGCTTCGCCGCCTGCGCCGAGGCGGCCCGCGGGGCGCTCGCGGCGCGGGCGATCGAGCGCTTCGGCCTCGATGCCGGGCGCCTGCACGTCGACCTCACCGCGCTGCGGATGGCCGGCGCCTACGAGGGCTCTTCGCTCGTCGCCAAGGGCTGGGCCCAGGGGCAGGGAGTCGGCCGCCAGGTGCGGGCGCTGCAGGCCTCCTCGGCCGAGGGCGTCTCGCTCTACCTGCGCCCCGAGGCCGGCAACGCGGCCGAGCTGGCCGCGATCGGCTCCTCGCTGGAGCGGCTGCGCGAGCTCGCCCGCTCAAACGGCCGCGGGCCCCTGCTCGTCTGCGACTCGGCGGTCGGCCAGCCCAAGACGCTCTGCCGGATCGCCCGCGCCGGGCTCCGCTTCATCGCCCCGCTCAAAGCCGGCACGGGGTGGCGGCAGCGCTACCTGGGCGAGGTCGGGCCGGCCGCCCTCGCCCCGCTCGCCTACGTCTCAGAGCGCGAGCGCGAGCTGCCCGCCTCCAAGCGCAGCCGCTATCGGGGCGCGATCCGCGACTGGGAGGTGGCCGACCCCGAGAGCGGCGAGCGCCACCGCTTCCGCCTCGCCTACGTCCACTCCTCCGAGGAGGAGCGCGAGGTCCGCGAGGCGCGCGAGCGGGCGCTTCGGCGGGCCGAGGAGAAGCTGGGGCGAGTGCGCAACGGCCTCGGCGGGCGCTACTACAAGACGAGGAAGCAGGTCGAGGAGCGCGTCGCCCAGATCCTCGCCGGCCCCGTCAAGGGCCTGATCCGCGTCGAGACCGCCACCCGCGCGGGCAAGCCCACGATCTCCTGGCGCCGCGAGGAGGAGGCGATCGCCGCCGCCGCCCGGGCCGACGGCGTCTACGCGCTCGCCACCAACCTCCCCGACCGCCGCCTCGGCGCTAACGCGATCCTCGCCCGCTACAAGGGCCAGCAGATCGTCGAGCGCCGCCACCGCGACCTCAAGCAGACCCTGCGGGTGCGGCCGATCTTCCTGCACAAGGACGAGCGCATCGAAGCCTTGGTCTCGATCGTCGGCATCGCCCTGCTCGTCTTCGGGTTGATCGAGACCGAGCTGCGCAAGCGGCTCGCCGAGGCGAGCGAGGGCGAGGGGGAGCTGATGCCGGGCCTCCTCCCCGAGGGGAGGGCGGCCAAGCCGACCGGGCGCAACGTCCTCGCCGCCTTCCAGGGGCTGGGCCTGACCTACGC
Organism: uncultured Solirubrobacterales bacterium; assembly: GCA_963703585.1. GTDB lineage: Bacteria > Actinomycetota > Thermoleophilia > Solirubrobacterales > 70-9 > VAYN01. Next base: position 2,247 of record CAVPEX010000042.1, read on the forward strand.
CTCCGAGGGCATCGTCCTGGACCGCCTTACCGCCACCCAGCGCCGGATCCTGGAGCTGCTCGAGGTCGAGATCCCCTGGCCGGAGCTGGGGAGGTAGGCGTTGGCAAGTGCGGAAAACGGGGCTAGCGCGGTCGCCGGCTGCTCAGGCTTCGGCGAGCGTCTCCCAGAGAGTGCGCTCGGCCTCGGCGACGCGGCCGAGCGCGGCGTCCACCTCGCCCCACAGCGGCGCCTCCGGCTCGTCGCTCTCGCTGGCCAGGCGGAAGGCCTCGGCCAGCTCGCTCCAGCGCTCGCCGGCCGCCGCCGCCAGCGGCGCCTCCTCGCGCCCCGCCTCGGCGAGGAAGCGCGAGTACATCGGGCGGAAGCAGCCGCCGCCGGTGCCGCGGCGCTCGATCACCTGGTAGGCGAAGCGGGCGCACCATTGCCAGTCCTCGGCCTGCTCGGGCCAGGAGCCGGCCTCGGTGGCGAGGCGGTCGACCGCCGGCAGGCCGGCGAACTCGCCCCAGGTCGGCTCGACCATCTCCTGCGTCGCCTGGGCGATCGCCCGCGGGACCGCCGCCAGCAGCCGCTCCTCGTCGACCTCCTCGGCGACGGTGAACATGTGGCCTTCGAGCGGGTAGGCGGGGTGGCCGCTGTGGCGGGCCTTGGCGAGGTGGTCGAGCCGGGTGGTCTGCAGGTCCTCGAAGGCGGTGTCGGAGAGGTGGGCGACTTCGTCGTCGTAGCCGGCCAGGACCACGGCGTGGCCGGGGAAGTGGGCCGAGTTGCCGTAGTGGTCGAGGTGGTAGATGTCGGTCAGCAGCAGCGCCGGGTTGCCGGCGTCGACCTCGGCCCGCGCCGCCTCCCAGGCATCGCGGTCGCCCTCGGCGAAGGTGCGCATCTGCAGCGCCGTCCCGGTCAGGTCGCGGAAGCTCTCCTCCAGTCGCGCCGTGCGGCCGTTGAACCAGCGGCTGGGGGAGGCGTCCTCCAGCGTCAGGTAGTAGAAGCAGGCGCCGGCGCCGAGCCCGAACGCCATCTCCTCGCTGATCTCGATCCCGTGGAAGGCGAGCAGGTTGCGCAGCGCGGTCGAGCCGCAGTGGTTGCCGGGCGTGTGGACGTAACCGGGGACGGCGGGCATGCCGGGATTCTGACCGAGAACCGGCCGACGCGGCAGAGCGTTCGTCCTTTCTAGCCCTGTGGGCGAAGAAGGACGAACGACCCGTATCCTGCGCCGCCGATGGCGAGCGCCGACCTCAGACTGCTGCGCTGGATGCGCACCCACGGGCACACGCCCGGGCTGGAGGACGCCGCCAAGGCGCTCGGCAAGGCGGGCAACAACGGGCTCGTCTGGTTCGTGCTCGGCGCCGCGCTCGCCCTGATCGACAACGACCGCTGGGAATCGTGGCTGATCTGCGCCCTGCTCGGCCCGGTCGCGATCGGCCTCAACTACGGGATCAAGCTGGCGGTGCGGCGGCCGCGCCCGGTGCTCGAGGGGCTGCCGCCGCTCGGCGGCGCCCCCAGCTCGCTCAGCTTCCCCTCCGCCCACGCCACCTCCTCCTTCGCGGTGGCGACGGCGATGGTCCGGGTCGACCCGGCGATGGCGGCGACCTTCGTGGTCGCGATCGCGCTCTCGCTCGGCCGCCCGTACCTGGGGATGCACTACCCGTCCGACGTCCTCGTCGGCGCCCTGATCGGCGTCGCCCTGGGCCTGATCGTGCCGCTGTCTCCATGAAAGCCGCCCCCGGACGCGCCAGCGGAGGAGGCGGCGCCTGATGAAGGTCGGGATCGTCGGGCTGCCGAACGCCGGCAAGTCGACCCTCTTCAACGCCCTGACCAAGGGCGGCGCCCAGACGGGCGACTACCCGTTCACGACGATCGAGCCCAACGTGGCGATCGCCCAGGTGCCGGACGAGCGGCTGGAGCAGGTCGCGGCGACGGTTCGCAGCTCCGAGCTGGTGCCGGCGACGATCTCCTTCCACGACATCGCCGGCCTCGTCAAGGGCGCCTCCGAAGGGGAGGGGCTCGGCAACCAGTTCCTCGCCTCGATCCGCGAGACCGACGCGATCTGCCACGTCGTCCGCTGCCACGCCGACAGCGGCGTCCCGCACCCCGACGGCCGCGTCGACCCGATGGCCGACATCGAGACGATCGAGACCGAGCTGATCCTCTCCGACTTCGAGCAGGTCGAGCGCCGGCTCGGCCGGGTCGGCAAGCAGGCGAAGTCCGGCGACAAGGAGGCGATCGCCGAGCTGGAGTGGCTGGAGGGGGTGCGCGAAGCGCTCGCCGAGGGCCGCCCGGCCCGCTCGATCCCGCTGCCCGACGGCGCCCCCGACGCCGCTCGCAACCTGCAGGCGCTGACGACGAAGCCGATCCTCTACGTCGCCAACGTCGACGAGGGCGACGCCGAGGTGCCGCAGGACGTCGCCGACCACGCCGCCTCGGTCGGCGCCGGCGCGGTCGCGGTCAGCGCCCGCATCGAGGGCGAGCTGGCCGAGCTCGACCCGGTCGAAGCGGAGGAGATGCGCGAGTCCTACGGCGTCGAGGGCTCCGGCCTGGCGCGCCTGGTCCGCGCCGCCTACGACCTGCTGGAGCTGATCACCTTCTTCACCGCCGGCGAGGACAAGGAGGCGGTCGCGCGGCCGCTGCGCCGCGGCGCCACCGCGCTGGAGGCGGCGGGGACGATCCACACCGAGATCATGGAAGCCTTCGTCAAAGCCGAGGTGATCGGCTGGGAGCAGCTGGTCGAGTGCGGCGGCTACTCGCAGGGGCGCGACAAGGGCCTGCTGCGGATCGAGGGCCGCGACTACGTGGTCCAGGACGGCGACGTCATAACCATCAAGGTCTGAGGGCCGAGCTCAGCTGCTGAGCTCGCGCTCGACCTCGTCGAGCCACGCGTCGATCTCGTCGAGCTCGCGTCGCAGCGCCTCGCGACCGCGGTCGGTCAGCGTGCAGTGGGTCGTGCTCGCCGCCTCCGACCCGGCCGAGCGCGAGGAGCTGTCGCCGCAGGACCGCCCTGTCGACATCGACCGCCTGGGCGCCGCCGCCGAGGCCCACGGCATCGAGATCCGAGCACCATCGCCTCGTGTTCGTCGACCGGGAGGCGGGCGTCGCCCGGCAGCCGCCAGGCGATGCTCTGGGCGGGGAAGCGGTCGGCCCCGCCCGCCTCGGCCGCGGCGAGCAGGTTGCGCGTGCCCTCGGTGCGGATGCGCGAGTTGGCGGCGCCCATCTCGGGGATCCGTGCGGCGTCGTCGGGCAGGTTGGTGAGCTGGTGCATGACCAGGTTCGGGCCGAAGGCGAGCGAGATCGGCTGCGCGAAAGACGAGGGCAGCTCGGGGCGCCTTTTGGTCGGTATGCGACCAAAAGGCGCCCCGCAGGGTGGAGCAGAGACGGGTCGCCCACGGTTCAGGCGCGGCACCTGACGGAACCGGATACGCATCAGCGGGCTAGGGTGTTGGGCATGGACGAAGGGGCGCGGTTCCCGCGGGTGGCGGCCAAGGGCGGCCACTACGAGAGCTTCTACATCAAGGCCTCCCAGCCGGGCGGCGGTCGCGGAGTCTGGATCCGGCACACGGTCCACAAGCGGCCCGGAGCCGAGCCGAACGCCTCGATCTGGTTCTGCTTCTTCGACCGCGTCGCCGCCGGCCCGAAGGCGACCAAGGTGACCGTGCCGGCCTCCGAGCTGTCGGCGCCGCAGGGGTCCTGGATCCGCGTCGGCGACGCCGAGATCGGGCCGGGCCGGGCCGAGGGCTCGGTCGACACCGACGCCGTCAGCGCCGGCTGGTCCTTCAACTTCACCGGCAGCGCCGAGCCCTGCCGCTACCTGCCCGCCGACTGGCTCTACGAGGCGCCGCTGCCGCGGACCAAGTTCGTCGCCCCCTTCCCCGACGCCCGCTTCGAGGGCCGGCTCGAAATCGACGACGAGACGATCGAGTTCGACGGCTGGCCGGGGATGATCGGCCACAACTGGGGCACCGAGCACGCCGAGCGCTGGGTCTGGCTCGAGGGCACCGGCTTCGCCGACGCGCCGAACACCTACTTCGACGCCGGCGCCGCCCGGGTCAAGCTGGGCAGGCGGACCAGCCCCTGGATCCCCTCCGGGATGCTGATGCTGGAAGGCGAGCCGCACCGGCTCGGCGGCCTCGGCGCGATCCGCTCCGCCTCGATCGACGAGCAGCCCTCCGTCTGCAGCTTCTCCCTCCCCGGCAAGGACATCGTCGTCCACGGCCGCATCTCGGCCCCGGAGAAGGACTTCGTCGGCTGGGTCTACGCCGACCCCAAGGGCCCCGAGCACAACACCGTCAACTGCTCCGTCGCCGACCTCGAGCTGACCGTCGAACGGCCCGGCCTGCCGCCGCGCGGGCTGACCCTGCCGGGCGGCGGCGCCTACGAGCTGGGGATGCGCGAGACCACCCACGGGATCCCGATCCAGCCCTATCCCGACGGCTGAGCCCACGGCGATGGCGGGGGCTCGTCGAGCTGGTCGACGAGCTGCACCCCGACCTGCTCGCGGTGTAGGAGCTGACCCCCCGCTTCGCCCGCGAGCTGCGCCGCGCCGGCCTCGGTGAGCGCCTGCCGCACGCGATCGTCGAGGTGAAGCGGGAAGCCGCGGGCGGCGGCCTCTACTCGCGGCTGCCGCTGCGGCCGCTGGCCGGCGGCACGCCGTCCTTCTTCCGCATGCCGCGCGCGGAAGTGCGCCTGTCCGATGGCCAGCGCGTTCGAGTGGTGGACGTCCACCCGTTGACGCCCGGCCGCACCGGCATCGGCGCCGGGCGCGACACGCTGGAGGACCTGCCCACGACCGGCCGCGGCGTTCTCTGGGTCCTGGCGGGCGACTTCAACGCGACGCTCGATCACTCGGAGCTGCGCGACCTGCTCGACCGCGGCTACCGGGACGCCGGCGCGGTCGCCGGAGAGGGCCTGGAGCCGACCTGGCCGCGGGAACGCGACTTCCCGCCGCCGATCACGATCGACCACGTCCTCGCCGACGGGCGCCTCGGCATCGTCGACTACGACGTTCACGAAATGCCCGGCAGCGACCACCGGGCGATCCACGCGGTGCTGGCGCTGCCGTAGGCGAGGGGCGCGGAGCGCCCGCCCTCACTTCCCCGAGACGACCTTCTCGAAGCTCATCCAGGTGTCATAGCCACCCAGCGCGACCTCGAGCTCCGAGCCGGTGACGGTGCTGACGCCGCCGGTCCCGTAGAGCTTCGCTTCGAGGATCCGGGGGGAGACGCCGCGCTTGGTCACCACCACTTTCTTCAGCCTGCCCTGCAGGTAGGCGCCGAGCCGCGAGCTGATTTCCGGGCCGCTGAACCTGAGGGTCCAGGTGTGCAGGGGGCACTCGTCGTCGTAGGGGTCGGGGACGCCGACCAGGTACGGGATCGCGGTGCCGAAGACGTTGACCGCGCTCTCGGTGTGGCCGCCGGAGCAGGCGGAGTAGAAGGTCGTCGCGACCTTCCCCTGGTAGGTGACCACCTGGCCGCGGGTCGATTCGGCCGCTTCGCTGGTGCGGTCGTACTCGCTTTCCAGGCCCCCGTAGACCTGGCTGCGGGTGTCGGCGTAGAGGTCGAAGCCGTTGCCGCCGACGTCCCCGGTCAGCGCGATCGAGCGCACCGCCACCGACTGCGCGCGCAGCTCCTCGTAGGGCCAGGAGGGCGGCACCTCGTTCGGCATCACGCCCTTCACGTACTGCTCGAGGGCGAGCGCGTTGACGACGTTGAGCGAGCCCGAGTCGCTCTCGGTCGGGACCGTCTCCAGGGCGCCGCGGTAGCGGCCGAGCCCGGCGATCTCGATCGTGCCGTTGCCGGCGGCGCGGAGGCGGTCCCCGCATTTGGCCAGCGGCTTGCCGCCGGAGCTGCGCAACCGCACCGAGCCGCCGACCCGGTGCGCCTCGTAGCTGCGCTCGGGATCGAGCTGCTCGCCGCAGGCGCTGGTGGCGCCGCTGAAGCCGACGTCGCCGCCGGCGATGCCGAGCAGGACGCGGACGATCCGCGCCTTCCCGGCGGTGCCGATCGTGGTGCCCGTGTAGTAGTGGCCGAGGATGAAGCGGTAGCCCTTGCCGTGCTTGGCGAAGCCGTAGGCGCCGTAGGCGCTCATCCCGACGCCGTGGCCGAAGCCGCGCCCGTGGACGATCCAGCTGACGCTGGCCGAGGCGGCGGCCGGGGCGAGCGCCGCCAGGCTGGCGGCGGCGGCGAGCAGGGCGAGCAGGCGGGGGAGGCGGGTCTTCATCATCTCAGCGGGCATCTATTGCAGAACAGCTTCGCCGGCGGGTAGTAGCGCCCTGCGCTCTAGGGAGGGACTGGCGGGCGTCACCGGAACGCTAGTCTGGTGTCAAGCAATAGGAAACACAGGAGGGTGAAATGGCTTCGCAAGCGGTCGCAGCGGTAGATCACAAGCTCCTCGCGGCCGGCGAGTGGATCGAGACCGGCGACTGGGACGAGGTCCAGAGCCCGTATGACCAGAGCGTTGTCGGCCGGGTCGCGCAGGGCGACGAGGCGCTCGTCGACCGCGCCGTCAGGGCCGCCCACGACGCCTTCCTCCACGCCGACTTTCCCCAGCACGAGCGCGCCGCGGTGCTCGACCGCGCCGCCGAGCTGGTCGCCGAGCGGGTCGAGGATCTGGCGCTGACGATCGCCGCCGAGGCCGGCAAGCCGCTGAAGACCGCCACCGTCGAGGCCCAGCGCTGCGTCGACACCCTCACCTTCTCCGCCACCGAGGCGCGCAGGCTGACCGGCGGCACGGTGCCGATGGAGGCCTCCCCGGCGGGCGCCGGCAAGCTCGGCGTGATGCTGCGCGTCCCCTACGGCGTCGTCGGCGCGATCAGCCCCTTCAACTTCCCGCTCAACCTCGTCGCCCACAAGCTCGGCCCGGCGATCGCCGCCGGCAACGCGATCGTCCTCAAGCCCGCCGGCCAGACGCCGATCTCGGCCCTGAAGCTGGCCGCGATCCTGGTCGAGGCGGGACTGCCGGAGGGCTGGCTCAGCGTCGTCCCCGGCGGCGGGCGCAGCGTCGGCAACGCGATCGTCGAGCACGAGCTGACCCGGGCTATCACCTTCACCGGCTCGGCCCCGGTCGGCTGGGGCATCCGCAGCAAGGTCCCCCACAAGAAGGTCAACCTGGAGCTGGGGTCGAATGCGCCGCTGATCGTCAGCGAGGACGGCGACTGGGAGACGGCCGCCGACAAAGCCAAGCTCCACGCCTTCTCCCACGCCGGCCAGAGCTGCATCTCGATCCAGCGGATCCTCCTCCACGAGAGCATCGCCGAGGCCTTCACCGAGCGCCTGCAGGCGAACCTCGAGGGCCTCCGGGTCGGCGACCCGCTCGACTCCGAGACCGACGTCGGCCCACTGATCACCCCCGGCGACCGCGACCGGGTGAAGGGGTGGATCGACGAGGCCCTCGCCGCCGGGGCGGAGCTGATCGCCGGCGGCGAGCTGGTCGACGAGGGCCGCTGCCTGGCGCCGACCCTGCTCGGCGCGCCGCCGAAAGAGGCGAAGGTCTGGTGCGAGGAGATCTTCGGCCCGGTGGCGACGATCGACACCTTCACCGAGTTCGAGCAGGCGCTGGAGCTGGCCAACGACTCCAGGTTCGGCCTCCAGGCCGGCGTCTTCACCCGCGACGTCGGCCGCGCCCTGCAGGCGGGCAACACGCTCGAGTTCGGCGGCGTCCTGATCAACGAGGTGCCCACCTTCCGCGCCGACCAGCAGCCCTACGGCGGCGTCAAGGACTCCGGCAACACCCGCGAGGGCCCGGCCTACGCCGTCTACGAGCTGACCGAGGAGCGCTTCGTCACGCTGCAGGGCTGAGGTGCGGCTGGCCTTGGCTGTGGGCGGGCGCGGAGCCGCGCTTCCTGGCGGCGATGATGATCGAGTCGGGGGAGCGCTCGCGCTCGCACGGGCAACCCACCCGCCTTTCCTAGGCTAGCCCAGAGGGCGAAAAGCGCAGGGGGGGGGTTGCCGCGGCTAGCCTTGCTCGATGACGCGGCGTCCCCCCAACGAGATCGGCGCGACGAACGTGCCCGACATCGTCTCGGCCGAGCTGAAGTGGACCGAGGTGCAGCGGCTGGAATCCGGCTTCGAGCTCGAACGGGTGCGGATCGCGGCGGCGGAGCTTCGCGAGGCGAAGGCCACCGCCGGCCGCATCGAGGCGGCGCAGCTCGAGGACGTCGACCTCGAGGAGGCGAAGCTGCCCGGGCTGCAGCTGGTCGACGTGATTGCCGAGCGGCTCGCCGCCGCCAACGGCTTCTGGGGCGGGGCGACGCTGCGTCGCGTCTCGCTGCGCGGCTGCCGCCTCACCGGCATCGACCTCGGCGAGGCGCACCTCGAAGACGTCAGCCTCGAGGGCTGCAAGCTCGACTACGCGAACTTCCGCAACAGCAGGGTCGAAAACGTCAGCTTCAGGGAATGCGTGCTGCGCGGCGCCGACTTCCAGGGCGCCCGCCTGCGCGGCGCCGACTTCGACGACTGCGAGCTCGTCGAGGCCGACTTCAGCCGCGCCGGGCTCGAAAGCGTCGACTTCCGCGGCTCCCGGCTCGCCCTGGCCGGCTCCGTGCTCGGCCTGCGCGGCGCGATCATCGACTCGCTGCAGCTGATGGAGCTATCGCGGCCGATCGCCCACGAGCTGGGGCTCGACGGTCGACGACGGCTGACCCTCCCGCCTCCCGCCCGGCGGCCGCTACTCGTGCGGCCGCGCCATGCGGCGGTGGTCCAGCGCCTCCTCCAGCACCGCCGGCTCGACGCCCTGCTCCAGCGCCACCTCGCGCAGCGAGCGGCCCGACTCCGCCGCGGCCTTGACGATGTCGGCGGCGCGGTCGTAGCCGATGTGGGGGTTGAGGGCGGTGGCCGTGGCCAGGGTCGCCTCGGCGTGGCGCTCGGTCATCTCCTCGTTGGCCTCCAGCCCGGCGACGCATTTCTCGTCGAGCAGGCGCGAGGCCGAGGCCAGCAGCTTGATCGAGTCGAGCAGGTTGCGGGCGATCAGCGGCACCCGCACGTTGAGCTCGAACTGGCCCTGGCTGCCGGCGACGGTGATCGCGGCGTCGTTGCCGATCACCTGGGCGGCGACCTGGATCACCACCTCCGGGATCACCGGGTTGACCTTGCCCGGCATGATCGAGGAGCCCTTCTGCAGCTCCGGCAGCCGCAGCTCGGCGAGGCCGGCGCGCGGGCCCGAGCCCATCAGCGCCAGGTCGTTGGCGATCTTGTTGAGCGAGACGGCGTAGACCTTGAGCGCGCCCGAGAGCTCGACCAGGGCGTCGCGGTTGCCCTGCGCCTCGAAGGGGTCGAGCGGCTCGGAGATCGCCAGGCCGGTGTCGGCGGCGAGCTTGGCCCGCACCTTGGCGGCGAACTCGGGATGCGTGTTGAGGCCGGTGCCGGTGGCGGTGCCGCCGAGCGGGATCTGCCCCACCCGGCGCAGGGTCGCCTCGACCCGCTGCACGCCGAGCCGGACCTGCGCCGCGTAGCCGCCGAACTCCTGCCCCAGCGTCACCGGCACCGCGTCCATCAGGTGGGTGCGGCCGGCCTTGACGACGTCGGCGAACCGCTTCGACTTCGCCTCCAGCGCCGCCTCCAGCGCGCCCATCGCCGGCAGCAGGTCGTGCGTCACCTCGTCCAGCGCCGCCAGGTGGACGGCGGAGGGGAAGACGTCGTTGGAGGACTGGCCCATGTTGACGTGGTCGTTGGGATGGGCGCCGTCGCCGGCGAGGTTGGCGATCACCTCGTTGGCGTTCATGTTCGAGGAGGTGCCGGAGCCGGTCTGGAAGACGTCGACCGGGAACTGGTCGTCGTGCTTGCCCTCGCCGACGGCGGCGCCGGCGGCGGCGACGCGCTCGGCGACGTCGGCGTCGAGCTTGCCGAGGGCGCCGTTGGCCTCGGCCGCGGCGGACTTGATGCGGCCGAGCCAGTGCACCACGGGGGCCGGGATCGGCTCGCCCGAAACGGGGAAGTTGTCTACGGCTTTGGTGGTCTCGCCACCCCAGAGCTGCTCAGTCAAGTCGACTCCTCGCTTGAAGTTCGTGTGGGGCCTGGAGGGTATTGGGACGGCGTCCTCGCCGGCTGGCCAGGCCTTCCCGGCCTGTGGGACCGTCCAAGCGATATGTATTAGGGTGACCTAATGACAGCTGATCTGCAGACTCGGATATCGACGAAGAAGGGACGCGCGACCCGCCCGCTGTCTCGACGCCGACCGCGCCGAGCTGGGCCGGGACCCGCGGCCCGTCGACGCCTGAGGCCGGGTCGATGAGCGGGGAGATAGGCGAGCTCTCGGCGGCGCGGCTGCTGGGGATGCCGCGCCTGCAGCACGACCAGGCCCAGGCGGCGCTCGCCGCCAGCTTCGCGGTGACCTCGATGGAGTGCCCCGGCGCCCGCCTCGACGAGGCCTCGCTGCCGCTCTTCGGCGCCGCCCGGCTGTCGCTGTCGCGAGCAGGCGCACGCGCTCGCCGACCACCTCACCAACGGCCTCTGCCTCAACCCCGACCAGCGCGACCACCGCGCCCTGCTGATCGACCACGCGCTCAGCCACCGCGGCGCCCATCCCCTGCAGATCGCCTACGCGGTGCTGGCCGAGATCCGGGCGACGGCGCCGCCGGGAGCGGCCCGCCGCGCCGCCCGCCCGCTGCGCGCCGCCCCGGTCGGCCGCTGCCGGCGCGGCGACTGAGCGCTAGCCGCCCTCGCGGCCGGCGTCGAAGCCTTCGCCGTAGGTGGCGAGGAACTCGGTCGGGAGCGGTTCGGTGCCGGGGGCGAAGCGGGCGGCGACGAGCAGGCGCCGGATCAGGTCGGAGTGGATGCCTTCGGTCTCCGCGGCGCCGCGCTTGGCGGCGCCGATCAGGTAGCCGAGCTGCAGGTTGGCGTCGCCGCCCCGCTCGGCCCGGGCCTCGGCGTTGAGCCGCGTCGCCGCCTCGACGGTCGCTTCGCCGACCGTCGCCAGGTCGCCAGCCCGCTGGTTCTCGGCGAAGCACTCGCTGATCGGGGTCGCGCCGGCCAGCAGCACCTCGCCGGGCGCCGCCTCAAGCGCCTTCAGGAAGACGTCGGCGCCCTCCAGGCAGGCAACCGGCGTCGAGGAGTCCCCGCGCCCGCAGCCGGCGGCGACGGCTGCCAGACAGGTGAGCAGAGCGATCGCGAGCCGGGCACGCATCGGCTCCGGATCCTACGGGCACCTCACCTCCCAGCCGAACCGCATCAGATTCTGGCCCTGATGCGGCCAGAATTTGATGCGGTTCGCGGGGTTGGCGCTCAGTCGCCGGTGCCGCGGGGGGAGAGGCCGCCGGTGGGGGCCTGGGAGACGCCGCCGTAGGGGCCCTTCGGCTCGGTGGCGGCGGTCTGCTTCCCTTCGGTGCCGTTGCGGACGCCGGTGAACTGGACCGGGAAGACTTCGACCCATTCGGCCAGCTCGAACCGCGGCGCCGGGGCGTGGTTCCAGGAGAGGTGGAGGTGGTCGCCGCAGCCGTGACCGGCGTCGCCGTCGTAGCCGACCCAGCGGAAGGGCGGGACGGGCCGGTTCTGGCGCGGCTCGGCCCAGCGGGCGAGGCGGGTGATCGCCGCCCACCTGCCGTCGCATTTGGCGGTCGCTTCCAGCGGCACGATGTCGACGGCGAGGCCGTTGTAGTGGTCGGAGTGCTTGACGTGGCAGCCGTGGCAGCCGACGTGCTCGCCATCGGGCAGGGGCCCGGAGTAGCCGTCGCTGACGTAGATCGGGTAGCGCTCGGCGATCCAGCGCAGGTTGGGGACGATGCGGCGGTCGACCATGTCGCCTTCTTCGTGCGGGATCGAGGCCGGGATCGGGACGATCTCGCCAGGGGCGTAGAGCAGGCGGGTCGTCGCCGGCGGCGCCTCGGCATCGGCGCTGGCGGAGAAGAGGCCGGTCAGCGCCGCGCAGGCGAGCAGCACCAGCAGCGCTCCGCAGCGCCAGCCGTCGCGATGGAAGTCGAAATCCCTGCTCACCAGCGAGTTATCGACCGCCCGTCCCGGTGGCCTTGAATCCGGGCGAGGCCTGGCACATTTCGCCCGCATAGCGACCAGAAAGCGCCATTGATCAGCGATTCTCCCGCGGCCGGATAGGGTTCCGCCGATGCCAACCGTTCGCGACGCGACGTTCGACCTCCTCCGCGCCCACGGAATGACGACGATGTTCGGCAACCCGGGCTCGACCGAGCTGCCGATGCTGGCCGAGTTCCCGGCCGACTTCCGCTATGTCCTCGGGCTGCAGGAGGCGGTCGTGGTCGGCATGGCCGACGGCTTCGCCCAGGCCTCCGGCAGGACCACCGTCGTCAACCTCCACACCGCGCCGGGCGTCGGCAACGCGATGGGGGCGATCTTCAACGCCCAGGCCAACCACTCGCCGCTGCTGGTCACCGCCGGCCAGCAGGCGCGGGCGCAGATCACCCTGCAGGCGAACCTGACCAACCGCGACGCGACGCGGATGCCGCACCCGCTGGTCAAGTGGGCCTTCGAGCCGCCGCGGGCCGAGGACGTGCCGCTGGCCCTCGCCCACGGCGCCCACCTCGCCGGGCTGCCGCCGCGCGGCCCGGTCTTCGTCTCGATCCCGATGGACGACTGGGACCAGGAGGTCGACGAGGGCGACGCCCGCGCCGCGATCGAGCGCGCCGTGACCGCCCGCGCGGTCGCCGACCCGGAGGCGGTGCGGTCGCTGGCCGAGCGCCTCGACGCCGCCGCCAACCCGGTCCTCGTCGCCGGCCCCGACGTCGACGCCAGCGGCGGCTGGGACCTCGCCGTCGCCCTCGCCGAGCGCCAGCGGCTGCCGGTCTGGGCCTCGCCGGCCACCGGCGGCGTCCGCCTCGGCTTCCCCGAGGGGCACCCCAATTTCCGCGGCGTGCTGCCGCCCGCGATCGGCCCGGTCGGCCAGACGCTCGAGGGCCACGACCTGATCCTCGTCGTCGGCAGCTCGGTCTTCCCCTACTACCCGTACATCCCCGGGCCGCTGCTGCCCGCCGGGGCGAAGCTGGTGGCGATCGCCAGCGATCCCGACGAGGCGGTGCGGGCGCCGATGGGCGACGCGATCGTCGCCGACGTGAAGCTGACCCTGGAGGCGCTGGTGGCGGCGGTGCCGGAGTCGGCGCGGCCGGTGCCGGAGCCGAACCAGCCGCCCGGCGAGATCCCCGCCACCGACCCGCTCAACGCCTCGACCGTCCACACCGCGCTGGCCGAGGTGCTGCCCGAGGACGCCGTCGTCGTCCTCGAGTCCCCCTCCAGCACGCTCGCCCTGCGCAACCAGCTGCGCATCTCGCGGCCGGGCAGCTACTACTTCAGCGCCGGCGGCGGCCTCGGCTTCGGCCTCGCCGCCTCGGTCGGCGTCCAGCTCGCCGAGCCGAGCCGGCCGGTCGTCTGCGTGCTCGGCGAGGGCTCGGCGCAGTACGCGATCACCGCCTTCTGGAGCGCCGTCGCCTACCAGGCGCCGGTCACCTTCCTGGTCCTGCGCAACGAGGAGTACGCGATCCTCAAGTGGTTCGCCGAAGTCGAGCAGGTGACCGGGGCGCCCGGCCTCGACCTGCCGAAGCTCGACGTCGCCTCCGTCGCCGAGGGCTACGGCGTCAAGGCGCACCGCGCCGGCGACCGCGACGAGGTCCGCGGCGCCCTGGAGACGGCGCTCGCCTCCTCGCAGCCGGAGCTGGTCGAAGTCCCGGTCGCGCCGGGAATGTCACTCTTCTAGAGGAGGAAGCGATGGCACTGCTTCAGCGCAAGCCGATGTCGCTCGCCCCGCCGGCGGGCGAGGCGGCGCCCGACCGCGCCCCCGACTCCCTCGCCGGCGGCGTCGCGCAGCCGCTGCGCGGCGAGCTCGAGGCCCTGCTCGGCGCCGACCGCCTCCTCACCAGCGCCGGCGACATCGTCCGCTACGCCTCCGACGCCAGCCCCTACCGGCTCTTCCCGCAGGCGGTCGCGATCGCCCGCGACGCGGCCGACGTCGCCAAGGTCCTCGCCTACGGCCGCGAGCGCGGGATCCCGGTCACCTTCCGCGCCGGCGGCACCAGCCTCAACGGCCAGGGCCAGACCGACGGCATCCTCGTCGACGTCCGCCGCCACTTCCGCGGCGTCGCCGTCGAGGAGGACGGCGCCGTGGCCCGGGTCAAGCCGGGGACGATCCTCGGCCACGCCAACCGGGTGCTCGCTCCCCACGGGCGCAAGCTCGGCCCCGACCCGGCCAGCACCGACGTCGCCACGGTCGGCGGCGTCGTCGCCAACAACTCCGGCGGCATGCGCTGCGGGGTGACCCGGGACTCCTACTCGACCGTGCGGGACATGACCTTCGTCCTGCCCTCGGGGACGACGATCAACACCGCCATCCCCGACGCCCTCGAGCGCTTCGCCGAGGCCGAGCCGGAGCTGTTCGCCGGCCTCGAGGCGATCCGCGACGAGATCCGCGCCGACGAGCAGCTCTGCGAGCGGATCCGGCGCAAGTTCGCGATCAAGAACACGACCGGCTACCGGCTCTGCGCCTTCCTCGACGCCGACGAGCCACTCGACATCTTCCGCCGCCTCCTGGTCGGCTCCGAGGGCACCCTCGCCTTCACCTCCGAGATCGTCTTCGAGACGGTGCCGCTGCCGGCGGTGACGAGCGCCGCCTGGGTCCACTTCCCCGGCATCGACGCCGCGATCGCGCCGGTCCGCGACCTCGTCGAGTGCGGCGCCACCGCGGTCGAGCTGATGGTGGCGCCGGCGCTGATCACCGCCGCCTGGAACATGGTCGGCGTCTCCGAGGAGTGGAAGGAGCTGCCGCCGGAGTCGGCGGTGCTGCTGGTCGAGTTCGGCGCCGAGACCGAGGCGGAGCTGGACGACTACGTCGCCGCCGCGGGGGAGATCCTCGCCGCGCACGAGACGATCCGGCCGATCGATTTCACCCGCGAGGCGGAGGAGATCGAGCTCGCCTGGCGCGTGCGCGAGGGCCTGCACGGGCTGATCGGCAAGCTGCGGCCGCCGGGCACGGCGCTGATCGTCGAGGACGTCTGCGTGCCGCCGGAGCGGATCGCCGAGGGCGCCCGCGACCTGCAGGCGCTGCTCGGCGAGCACGGCTTCCTGCCCGGCGTCGCGGGCCACGCCTCCGCCGGCAACCTCCACTTCATGCTGACCCCGGACTTCGCCAAGCAGGAGGACCTCGACCGCTACGAGGCCTTCATGAGCGGCCTCGTCGAGCTGGTCGTCGACAGGTACGACGGCTCGCTCAAGGCCGAGCACGGCACCGGCATCAACATGGCCCCCTACGTCGAGCGCGAGTGGGGGGAGAAGGCGACCGAGCTGATGTGGCGGGTGAAGAAGCTCGCCGACCCCGACGGCGTGCTCTCCCCGGGCGTCGTCCTCAACCGCGACCCCGGCGTCCACCTGCGCAACCTGAAGACGACGCCGGCGATCGAGGAGCCCGCCACCACCTGCGTCGAGTGCGGCTTCTGCGAGCCGGTCTGCCCCAGCCGCGACCTGACGACGACGCCGCGGCAGCGGATCGCGATGCGGCGGGAGATGGCGCGCCAGCCGGAGGGCTCGCCCGTCTACAGGGCGCTGGAGGAGGAGATGGAGTACGAGGTGCTGGAGACCTGCGCCACCGACGGCTCCTGCCAGCTCGCCTGCCCGGTCGGGATCGACACCGGCCGCCTGGTCAAGGAGCTGCGCCATGCCGAGCACGGCGGCCGGGCCGAGAAGCGCGCCCTCGCCGCGGCCCGGCGCTGGGGTGCGGTCGAAGGCGCCTCGCGGGTCGGCCTGCGCTTCGGCGGGCCGCTGGCGCGGCGCAGCGAGCGCGGCCAGGCGCTGCCGCCGCCGGCCCCGGGCAGGCTGCCGGCGACGATCCACGCCGGCGCCGCCGCCGTCTACCTGCCCTCCTGCACCAACCGCATCTTCGGTGCGCCGGACCGCGGCTGGGTGGTGGAGGCGCTGGTCGAGGTCTCGGCCCGGGCGGGGCTGCCGGTCTGGATCCCCGAGGACGTGGGCGGCAGCTGCTGCGGCCTGCCCTGGAGCTCGAAAGGCTTCGCCACGGCGCACCGCCACAAGGCCAACGAGCTGGTCGAGCGCCTCTGGGCCTGGAGCGGGGAGGGGGCGCTGCCGATCGTCGTCGACGCCGCCTCCTGCACCGCCGCCGTCGTCGAGCCCGGCGAGGCCGTGCTCGACGAGGCCAACGCCGAGCGCCTCGCGCAGCTCGACCTCCTCGACTCGGTCAGCTGGGCGCACGACCGCCTGCTGCCCTGGCTGACCGTCGCCGAGAAGGTCGGCTCGGCCGCGGTCCACCCGACCTGCGCGACCCGCCGCATGGGCCTCGCCCACCGCCTCGAGGCGCTCGCCCGCGCCCTCGCCGAGGAGGTCTACGTGCCGCCCACCGCCACCTGCTGCGGCTTCGCCGGCGACCGCGGCATCTCCCACCCCGAGCTGACCGCCGCCGCCACCCGCCCCCAGGCCGAGGAGCTGTCCGGCCGCCACTTCGACGCCCACCTCTCCAGCAACCGCACCTGCGAGATCGGCCTCGAGCGCGCCACCGGCGAGCCCTACGAGTCCTTCCTGGTCCTGCTCGAGCGGCTGACCCGGGTCTAGCGCTTCGGGCGCGCGGAGCCCGCCTTCTCGCGTTCTTCCCGCCGCCGGAGCAAGCTGTCTACGTCGTTGTCCTCGATGAGGACTACTTTCCCGCCTGACCCGGCCTCGACATGCTGGATGTGCTCCGGCCCCATTTCCGCCAGGTACTCGTCGAAATCACCCGGCTGGGGATCCGGGTCGGTCCAAGGATCCTTCCTCTTGCCGCAGTCGATCGCCACCACCAGTTGTTCAGGAGCTATCAGCTCGGGCTGGGCGTTTTCTCCGCGTCGACGGTCCTGGCGTCGATCTCGCGGACGAAGGCGGCCATCTTCTGGTCCTTCTCCATGCGGCGGTCGAGCAGGGGGTTGATCACCCCGCGCAGGGCGGAGACGTAGCGCCACCACTTCGGCATGAAGACGCGGGGGGCGCGTTCCTCGAGGCCGCGGACGAGGCCGGCGGCGGCCTCGTCGGGGGTGATCCGTTTGAGCAGGAAGTCGGGGCTGAATTCGCGCACGCGGTCGGCGTCGGGCTGGGCGAAGGCGTCCTGGACGAGTTTGGTGTCGACCCAGCCGAAGTAGGCGACGGTGGCGCTGGCGCCGTGCGGGGCGAGCTCGACCCGGAGGGCGCGGCCGAGCGACTCGACCCCGGCCTTGGCCGCCGCGTAGGGGGTGTTGCCGAAGCCGTTGGCGAAGGCGTAGACGGAGGAGACGACGACCATCTGACCGCGGCGCTCGACGACCTGCGGCAGCGCCGCCCGCGCCGTCCGCCAGACGCCGAGCAGGTCGACTTCGAAGACCCGTTCCCATTCCTCGCCGGAGATGCCGCGGGCGGTGGCGAAGCTCTGCTGGGCGATGCCGGCGTTGGCGACGGCGACGTCGACGCCGCCGAGCTTCTCGACCACCTCGGCGACGGCGGCCATCATCGCGTTCTGGTCGGTGACGTCGGCGGCGATGCCGATCGCCCGCGGGCCGATCCGCTCCGCCGCCTCCTGGGCCTGGGTCGGGTCGAGGTCGAGGACCGCCACCGAGGCGCCGCGCAGGTGCATCTGGCGGGCGGTTTCGAAGCCGATCCCGCGGGCGGCACCGGTGACCAAGGCAACTTTCGCGTTCAAGTCATATATGGGCATAGCGCGGCAGGGTATCGCCGCTCGCCGTTCGGGCCTCGCCCGAGCATCTAGGCTGGCGCCCGTGTCCGACCCCGGCGCCACCTACGCCGCCTTTGCCGCCGAGCGCGGGCTGGAGCCGCTCGCCAGCTTCGCCGCCGGCCCGCTGACCCCGCTCCTGGTCGAGGCCGGCGACGGCACGCTCGCGCCCGCCGCCCGCGGCCGCCTCGCCGGCGAGCTCGACGGCGTCGTCGGCCACCTCGCCTACACCCGCAACAAGACCTTCCGCTTCAACGTCGTCCTCGCCGAGGTCGCCGCCTCCACCGCCTTCGCCCCGCGCCTGTTCTGCATCCGCAGCGGCCGCAGCACCCGCGACGACGAGCTCTACGGCTTCGAAGCGCGCGACTCCAAGCTCTGGACCGAGAGCGCGCTGCTGAGCGCGCGCTACCGGGTCACCACCAGCCCCTTCCAGGACCCGGTCTGGCTGCGCCAGCTGTTCTCGCCGGCCTTCGTCGACTGGCTGGCCACCGAGCCGCCCGGGGACTTCTCCTTCGAGCTGGCCTACGGCGCCCTGCTCGGCAGCGTCGAGGAGGACGACCCCGGCGCCGCCGGCCTCGCCGCCCTCTGCGAGGCGACCGCGCACGTCGCCGAGCGGATCCGGCGGGAGTGCGAGGAGTAGGGCGATGCAGCTGAACCGGACCGGCATCGGCCTGATCGCCTTCTTCGGCCTCGCCGGGCTGGCGATGGCCGTCGTCCCGATCGCGATCGGCGTCCCCTCCCAGGTCAGCGGCATCCTCGCCGCGATCGGCGTCATCTGGATCGTCGTCGCCGGCGGCCTGCTGCTCTACGCCCGCCACCAGGAGCGCAAGGCGGCGCACCAGGACTGGATCTTCCAGCAGGGACTCAGGGGCACGGCCACCGTCGTCTCCGCCTCCAGCCACGCCACCGTCAACGAGATGCCGCTGATGAGCCTGCGGCTCGACCTCGACCTGCCGGGCCTCGAGACCCGCCGCGTCAAGCGCCGCGAGATCATCTCGGTCTTCGCCGCCCGCCGCCTCGAGCCGGGCCTGGTCCTGCCCGCCTACGCCAACCCGCGGGACCCGACCGACTTCATCCTCGTCTGGTGAATCGCCGCGGCTGCGCCCGCCGCTCCTAGAATCCGCCCCGTGCCCGGATTCAACCCAGTCGACCCGAAGCAGTCCTTCCCCGAGCTGGAGGAGCGGGTGCTGGCGCGCTGGCGCGACGAGGACGTCTTCGAGCGCCAGCTCGCCAACCGCGAGGGGGCGGAGATCTGGAGCTTCTACGAGGGGCCGCCGACGGCCAACGGCCGCCCCGGCTCCCACCACGTCCTCGCCCGCGTCTTCAAGGACATCTACCCCCGCTACAAGGCGATGTGCGGCTACCGGGTGCCGCGCAAGGCCGGCTGGGACTGCCACGGGCTGCCAGTCGAGCTGGAGGTGGAAAAGCAGCTGGGGATCGCCTCCAAGCAGGAGATCGAGGAGTTCGGCATCGCCGAGTTCAACCAGCACTGCCGCGAGTCGGTCTTCGAGTACGTCGAGGAGTGGAACCGGCTGACCGAGCGGATCGGCTTCTGGATCGACCTCGACGACCCCTACGTCACCCTCGAGGACGACTACATCGAGTCGGTCTGGTGGTCGCTGCGCAAGCTCTGGGACGAGGACCGGCTCTACGAGGGCCACAAGGTCGTCCCCTACTGCCCCCGCTGCGGCACCGCCCTCTCCTCGCACGAGGTGGCGCAGGGCTACGAGGACGTCGAGGACCCATCGATCTACGTCCGCTTCCCCATGCTGCGCGACGACGGCGGCGAGAGCGGCGAGTCGCTGCTGGTCTGGACGACGACGCCATGGACCCTGCCCGGCAACGTCGCCGTCGCCGTCGCCCCCGAGGTCGCCTACGCGCGCGCCACCCTCGACGGCGAGACCCTGATCCTGGCCGAGCCGCTGGTCGACGAGGTGCTGGGAGAGGAGGCGCGGATCCTCGAGGTCTTCCCCGGCATCGAGCTGCTCGGCCGCTCCTACCGCGGCCCCGTCTTCGAGCTGGCCGACGGCGGCCCGGCCGACGCCTTCCGCGTCCTCGCCGGCAACTTCGTCACCACCGAGGACGGCACCGGCATCGTCCACATCGCCCCGGCCTTCGGCGAGGACGATTACGCGGTCGCCGCCGCCGAGGGCCTCTTCGACCCGACCAGCCACGGCACCCTCTACAACCCGGTCGGGCTCGACGGCCGCTTCGACCAGCGCGTGGTCGGCTTCGAGGGCCGCTTCGTCAAGGACGCGGAGCTGACCGCCGCCCTGATCGCCGACCTCGAAAGCCGCGGCCTGCTCTTCCGCGAGCAGGTCTACGAGCACGCCTACCCGCACTGCTGGCGCTGCGGCACGCCGCTCCTCTACTACGCCAAGTCGAGCTGGTACGTCGCCACCTCGCAGGCCCGCGACCAGCTGCTCGCCAACAACGAGACGATCGGCTGGCACCCCGAGCACGTCAAGCACGGCCGCTTCGGCAAATGGCTGGAGAACAACGTCGACTGGGCGCTCTCGCGCGACCGCTACTGGGGGACGCCGCTGCCGATCTGGGAGTGCCGGGGAGAGGGCTGCGAGGGCCGCTTCTGCGCCGGCTCGGTCGCCGAGCTGCGCGAGCGCTCCCGCGAGCCGATCCCCGACGACCTCCACCGCCCCTACATCGACGGCGTCACCGTCGAGTGCGAGGACTGCGGCGGCGTCATGCACCGGGTCGAGTCGGTGATCGACACCTGGTACGACAGCGGCGCGATGCCCTTCGCCCAGTTCCACTACCCCTTCGAGGGGCAGGAGGAGTTCGCCGAGCGCTTTCCCGCCGACTACATCTGCGAGGCCCAGGACCAGACCCGCGGCTGGTTCTACACCCTGCTGGCCGAGTCGACCCTGCTCTTCGGCACCTCCAGCTATCGCAACTGCGTCTGCCTCGGCCTGATCCTCGACCCCGAGGGGCAGAAGATGTCGAAGAGCCGCGGCAACGTCGTCGACCCCTGGGAGGTGATCTCCACCCACGGCGCCGACGCCTTCCGCTGGTACTACCTGACCTCCCAGCAGCCCTGGGCCGGCTACCGCTTCTCGGTCGACACCGTCGGCGAATCGGTGCGCCAGTTCCTGCTCACCCTCTGGAACACGTACTCGTTCTGGGTGCTCTACGCCAACGCCGAGGACCTCGGCCCGCTCGACTTCCGCGACCCGCCCGAGCCCGCGCAGGACCTCGACCGCTGGGCGCTCTCGCGGCTGCAGGCGACGGTGGCGACCGTGTGCGAGCGGATGGACGACTACGACTGCACCACCGCCGGCCGCGCCATCGCCGACTTCGTCGAGGAGCTCTCCAACTGGTACGTGCGGCTCTCGCGCCGCCGCTTCTGGGAGGGCGACCGCGCCGCCTTCGCGACCCTGCGCCACTGCCTGCTGGAGACGGCGGCGATGCTGGCGCCGTTCACGCCGTTCCTCGCCGACGAGATCCACCGCAACCTCGCCGGCGGCGCCCTGCTCGACACAGGCGAGCTGCAGGACTCGGTCCACCTGCGCGACTTTCCGGTCGTCGAGGAGGCCCTCGCCGACCCCGAGCTGGAGGCCGGGATGGAGGCGGTGCGGCTGACGGTCGAGCTCGGGCGCGCCGCCCGCGGCCAGGCCAAGGCCAAGGTGCGCCAGCCGCTGCGGCGGGCGGTGATCGTCGCCAACGACGCCGAGCGCGAGGCGATCGAGGCCCGCGCCGACCTCGTCACCGCCGAGCTCAACGTCAAGGAGCTGGACTTCGTCAGCGACGAGTCGGAGCTGGTCAGCTACACGGCGAAGCCCAACTACCGCGCCCTCGGCCCGCGCTTCGGCAAGCGGATGCCGCTGGTGGCGGCGGCGGTCGAGGCGCTCGACGCGGCCCACGTCGCCGCGGTGCTGGGAGAGGGCGGCCAGGTCGGGATCAACGTCGACGGCGACGAGCACGCGCTCGGGCCGGAGGAGATCAGCCTCGCCCTGCAGCCGCTGGAGGGCTACGAGGTCGAGGCCGAGGCCGGCCACGCCGTCGCCCTGCAGCTCGAGCTCGACGACGAGCTGCGCCGCGAGGGCCTCGCCCGCGAGATCGTCCACGCGGTCCAGATCGCCCGCAAAGACGCGGGGCTGGAGATCACCGACCGGATCGAGCTGACTCTCGGCGGCGACCCGGACCTGATCGAGGCCGCCCGCGCCCACCAGGACTACGTCGCCGGCGAGGTGCTCGCCACCTCGGTCTCCTACGAGGAGGGCGGCGACGGCGCCGGCGCCGGCATCGACGGGCGCGAGCTGGCGATCTCCGTTCACCGCGCCTGAGAACGGGCGCGACCTCCGCCATGCGTCAGGGTTACCGGGGCATGGAACGCCGGCTCACCTCCCGCCGCGGGTCTCTCGCCCTGCTCGCCATCGCCCTGCTGGCGTGTCTCGTCGCGCCGGCGCCGGCGCGGTCGTCCTCGCCCGGCGGCGTCGAGGTCGTGCCGGAGGGCCCGAAGCCGCAGCTGCTGCTCTTCCACGGCGGCTCCTTCCTCTTCGAGGATCCGCATTTCCAGCCCGCGACCGCCCGGCGCGCGATCGAGGCCGGCTTCGTGCCGCACTACGTCACCTATCCGCTCGACGACATGCCGGCCGCCGTGCTCAGCGCCAGGGCGGAGGCGCGCAGGCTGCGGGAGAAGGTCGGCGTCGGGCGCGTCTACGCCTACGGATCCTCGGCCGGAGGCACGCTTGCCGCCCTCCTCGCCGGCGACGGCCTCGTCTCCGCCGCCGTGGCCAAGGCTCCGGTCTCCGACCTGGTCGGCTGGGAATGGCCGCTGACGGCCTACGGCCCCGACTACTACGAACAGATCCAGCTCGGGCCGGCGGCGCGCTATCGGCTCTCGCCCCTGCGGCGCCCGGCCCGCAGCCCGCTGCTCGTCTACCAGGGCCTGGGCGACCAGGTCGTCCCGATCGGGATGAACGCGGCTTTCGCCGACAAGTTCGAGCCGGTGCACCTGTGGAGGGTCCCCGGCGGCCACACGACCGAGCGCGCCCGCCCCCGGCTGATCGGCAGAGCCCTGCACTGGCTGGCCCACACTGCCGCCCTGCAGGCGAGGGCGGCCGCCCGTCGCGACACTCTTCCCTAAAGTTGACTTGTGAACTCAAGAATTGAGCCGGGCACGAACCGTGGCTTTCGAGCCGACATCGAGGGTCTGCGCGCGGTCGCGATCGGCGCCGTGCTGCTCTGCCACGCCGGCATCCCGTTCCTCGCCGGCGGCTACGTGGGCGTCGACGTCTTCTTCGTCGTCTCCGGCTTCCTCATCACCCGCCTGCTGCTGAGCGAGGTCGATAGGACCGGCGGGATCTCCCTGCGCCGCTTCTACGCGCGGCGGGCGAAGCGGCTGCTGCCGCTGTCGGCGGTCCTGCTGGCCGCGGTGGGGGCCCTCTCGCTGCTGCTGCTCTCGCCGCTGCGGGCGGTCGAAGTCTCCGGCGACATCATCAGCTCGGCCCTCTACACCGCCAACTGGCACTTCGCCTCCCAGTCGGTCGACTACTTCGCCCAGGACATCGAACCGAGTCCCGTCCTGCACCTCTGGTCGCTGGCGATCGAGGAGCAGTTCTACCTCGTCTGGCCGACCCTGATGCTGGCGGTCACCTGGTTCTGGCGCCGCCGCGGCGGCTCGATCCGGCCCGCCCTCTGGGTGACCCTGGCCGTCGTCCTCGTCGGCTCGCTGGCGCTCGGCGTCCAGCTCACCGGCGAGCAGCCGGCATCGGCCTACTTCTCGACCTTCGGCCGCGCCTGGGAGCTCGCCCTGGGAGCCGCGCTGGCGCTGACAGGAGCCGTGCGCCTGCCGCGGGCCTTGGCGGCCGCGGCCGGCTGGGCCGGGCTGGGCGCGATCCTCTACGCGACCCTCGCCTTCGACGCCAGCACCCCGTTCCCCGGCGTTGCCGCCCTCATCCCGACGCTCGGGACCGCCTGCCTGATCGTCGCCGGCTCCTCCATCCACGCCCAGGCGAAGGGCGCCCCCGCCGGCCTGCTGGGGCTGGCGCCGGTCCGCTACGTCGGCCGCATCTCCTACTCCTGGTACCTCTGGCACTGGCCGGCGCTGGTCTTCGCCGCCGTCCTCTGGGGGCCTCTCTCGCCGCTCGCCGGGCTCGCCGTCGTCGCTGCCTCCTGGGTGCCGACCGCGATCACCCACCACCTGATCGAGGACCCGGTCCGCCGCGCCCGCTCCCTCGCCCGCATGCCCAACCGCGCCCTCGCGCTCGGCTTCGGCTGCATGGCGCTCGCCGTCGGCACCGGGCTGATGCTGACCGACCTGCAGCCGGTCCTGCAGACGGCGCCGAAGAGCCAGGTCCGGGGCGCCGCCGCCCTCGCCAGCCAGCCCCAGCCGCAGCGCCACGCCGACGCCGTGCGGCCGAACCCGCTGCGGGCCCGCGCCGACCGCTCCCGCGCCTACTACGACGGCTGCCTGGTCGGGATCGACGGGACCAACTCCAACCGCTGCCTCTACGGCGACCCGGACGGCAAGCGCACCCTGATCCTCTTCGGCGACTCGCACGCGATGCAGTACTTCTCCGCCCTGGAAGAGCTGGCGAGCAAGCACCACTGGCGCCTGATCGCGCTGACCAAGGCCGAATGCACCCCGGGCGAGGTGCCGATCCGCAGCATGGTCGCCGACCGCGAGTACTCGCAGTGCGACGCCTGGCGGGAGGATTCGCTGCAGCGGATCGAAGACGCCGCCGGCACGGCGATGGTGGTGATGAGCGGCGACACCGCCTACACCCCCTACGACAGCGAAGGCAACGAGCTCAGCGGTGACGCCGGCGCGGCGGCGCTGGAGGCCGGCTACGTGCGGACCCTGGAGCGGATCGACCGCGCCGGCCTGCGCACGGCGGTGATCCGCGACACCCCGGTCTCCGCCAGCGACGTCCCCAGCTGCGTCTCCGAAGACCTGCAGAACCTCCAGTCCTGCGCCTTCCGGCGCGTCCGCGACCGCGACAAGGAATTCGACGTCCGCGCCGCCAGGGCGGCGCCGGGCGCGCACCTGATCGACCTCACCGCCGAGATCTGCCCCGGCGACCTCTGCCGCGCGGTGATCGGCAACGCCCTCGTCTACCGCGACAAGAGCCACCTCACGGCGACCTTCGCCCGCACCCTCAGCCCCTGGATCGAAGCCGGGCTGAGGGAGGCCAAGCTGCTCTGAGCGCCGCCGCTAGTCCCGCGACTCGCCGATGATGAAGTCCGTCCTCTTCGAGTCGGAGAACTTCACCCAGCAGTGCTCGGGAGGGACGCCGGCGACCTCGATCAGCGCCGCTTCGATGCGCCTGGCGATCTCCGCCTTCTGCTCGTCGGAGCGACCCTCGTACCAGTGGACCTCGATGAAGGGCATGGCTGCAGGGGGCGGTGCCGCCTAGGCGAGCGCCGGCTCCAGCTCGGCCTCGAGGCGCCGCTTCGGCATCGCCCCGACGATTTTCTTCGCGATCGCGCCGTCCTTGAAGAGGATCATCGTCGGGATCGAGAGGACTTCGTACTGAGCGGCGGTCTGCTGGTTCTCGTCGACGTTGATGCTGACGATCTTGAGGTCGTCGCGCTCGGCGTCGATCTCCTCGAGGACGGGGTGGACGACTCGGCAGGGGCCGCACCAGGGAGCCCAGAAGTCGACGAGCACCGGCCCATCCGCATCAAGCACGTCGGCTTTGAAGGTTGCGTCCGTTACGTCAGTCAGTTTCCCGGTCACTGGATATCGCCTTCCCGAATCGAGGTCGTCCCTAGCTCAATACTTCAGAAAGTATAGCGCCTAGGGTTGCTGCGACCAGGCGGCGAGCAGGTCGCCGGGCTCGAAGGCCGCGTCAACGGCGACCCCCCGCTCGACCCCGGTGCGGGTTACGGCGACGAGCTTGGCCGCCTCGGCGCCCGGCACCGCGGCACGGTGCTTCGCCAGCTCGCGCAGGTCGGCGGCGGCGAACGGCTCGTTCTCGCGCCACCTGATCGAGCCGACCAGCCCGATACTCGTCGGCTCGGGCGCGTCGCCGCCGAGCAGATCGACCTCGACGCTGTGGTCGCGGCGCCACCAGGAGCCGACGTGTCGTGCGCCGCCGAGGCGCTCGTTGAGGGACGGGTCGGCGAGCAGGCGCTCGAAGTCCCCGGCGGACGACTGGCTCGACGGCGCGGCCGCGGTAGGCCACCCAGTCACGCGCGATCCGGTCGAGGACCAGGTCCGGACGGCCGCGCGACAGCTCCTCGATGTGCGGCCCGACGAAGCGCGGCCAGAAGCGGAGGTAGGGATCCACCACCGTGTACTTGGCCGTGGTCTTGCCGGGGGGGGACTGCGTAGGGCAGCTCCTTGGCCACCAGCCCCTTTGCGTCGATGAGTACGCTCAGAGCGCCGGTCAGGGTGTTGCCCCTCACTCCGCTGCGCGACTGGATCCGGCTGTAAGCGGACTCCCCGTGGCCGATCGTCTCGATCACCTTCGCGGCTTGCGTGTCCCGCTCGAGCTCCGAGGCCATGATCCGCAGCGCGGTCGTCGCGAATGGCGTCTGGTCGTCCGCCAAGGCCCCCTCCAGGAACTCGCGCGGGCCGGCGGATCGAGGCCAGGAGGCGCAGAGCAGAGGGAGGCCGCCGACGATCAGGCAGCGATCGACCGCCTCGGCCGGACCGGGCGCAGCGGTGATCTCAGCCACCGCGGCGGGGCTGAGGGGCGCGATCCTCATCTCGCGCGTCGGCCTGCCCTGCAGAGGCGAGCGCTCTTCCACCAGGGCGTCCATCATTCGCACGTCCGAGCCGACGCAGATCAGCAGCACCGGAGCGGGCGCGAGCGTTCGATCCCAGGCCCGCTGCAGGTCGGCCGCAAAGCCGGGGTCGAGCTCGGTCAGGTAAGGAAGCTCGTCGATGACGATGATCGTCGGGTCGGAGACGGAGGCGCTCTGCACAGCTGCTCGCAGGGCGGCCGACCAGGAGTCGTACGCGACGCCGTCGAAGCCGGGCGCCGCGGCGAGGGTCGACTCGCCGACGGCTTCGACGAAGTCGGCGAGCGCTTCGGGTCGTTGCCGCCGCGGAGCCTGGTAGAAGCAGTAGCGGGCGCCTGAGCCATCGCAGAGCTCCTGCGCAAGGCGGGACCTTCCAGCCCGGCGCCGGCCCCGCATCCAGACGAAGCGCCCCCGCTCGCCTTCCCTGACCCTCGTGAGTTCCGCCGCCAGGACATCCAGCTCCGCCTTGCGGCCAACGAAAGTCTCCATAACCACGCTCTACCAGAGGAGGGTGTGCATGGATCGACTTTGCCCACGGCCGGAGAGCGGACCCTATCCCGCCAAGGTGGCGGCGGTTAAGTTCCAGCCGTGACCAACGCCGAGATCGCCGCCGCGCTGGACGAGCTGGGGGTCCTCTACGAGCTCGACGGCGCCGTCAAATACAGGGTGCTCGCCTACGGCACCGCGGCCAAGGCGATTCGCGAGAGCCCGGTCTCGGTGGCGGAGCTGTCCAGGGAGGGCCGGGCGACGGAGATCCCGGGCGTCGGCAAGACCCTGGCGGAAAAGATCGCCGCCCTGCTGGAGACCGGAGAGATCCCCGCCGCGGTGAAGCTGAAGGCCAAGTTCCCACCGACCCTGGTCGAGGTGACCCGGGTGCCGGGAGTGGGGGCGAAAACCGCCCGCCGCCTGTTCGATGAGCTGGGAATTTCCTCGCTGGAGGAGCTGAGGACGGCGGCCGAGGCCGAACAGCTGCGCGAGCTCAAGGGGCTCGGCCCGAAAGCGGAGGAAAACGTGCTGACGGCGCTGGAGCGGCTGGGCGAGCCGGGCGAGGGGCCGGGACGGCTGCTGCTCTCCGCCGTGCGCCCGATCGCCGCCGAGCTGGCGGCGGCGCTGCGCGAGCATCCGGCCGCCAACCGGGTCGAGGTGGCCGGCTCGGTGCGGCGCTGGGCCGAGACCTGCAAGGACATCGACCTGATCGCCACCGCCGATCGGCCCCAGGCGCTCTCCGAGGCCCTGGCCACCCACCCGCTGATCGCCGCCGCCGGCACGCCCGGCCCCAACGGCGTCCGCGCCCAGACGCACAACGGCATCTCGGTCGACCTGCGGATCGTGCCGCCGGCCGCCTTCGGCAACCTGCTGCAGCACTTCACCGGCTCCAAGGCCCACAACGTGCAGCTGCGCGAAGAGGCGGTCTCGCGCGGGCTCTCGGTCTCCGAGCACGGCATCACCGACACAGGTAGCGGCGAGACCGAGCTCTGCGAGAGCGAGGAGGCGGTCTACGCCCGGCTGGGCTACGCCTACATCGAGCCGGAGCTGCGCGAGGGCCGCGGCGAGCTGAAGGCGGCGCGCGAAGGGAAGCTGCCCGACCTGATCGAGCTCGCCGACGTAAAGGGCGACCTCCACGCCCACACCACCCTCTCCGACGGTCGCAACACGCTCGAGGAGATGGCGGCGGCGGCGCGCGAGCGCGGCTACGCCTACCTGGCGCTCACCGACCACTCCGCCAGCCACGGCTTCGGCGACCACGTCACCGACGAGATGCTGTGGGAACGGATCGAGGAGATCCGCGCCTGGAACAAGGGCCAAGACAAAGACAACAAGGGCTTCCGCCTGCTCGCCGGCTCGGAGATCAACATCGGCCTCGACGGCTCGCTCGACTACCCCCACGACCTCGTCGCGGCGCTCGACTGGGTCCTCGCCAGCGTCCACACCTCCTTCGCGATCTCCGAAGAGGCGATGACCGAGCGGGTGCTGGCGGCGATCGAGAACCCCGACGTCGACTGCATCGGCCACCTCACCGGCCGCCTGATCGGCCGCCGCGAGCCCTACGGGATCGACGTCGAGGCGGTCGCCGAGGCGGCGGCACGGACCGGGACGATGATCGAGATCAACGGCAACCCCAACCGCCGCGACCTCTCCGACCGCCACGCCCGCCTCGCGGTCGACGCCGGCGTCACGATCGTCCTCAACACCGACGCCCACGGCGTCGACACGCTCGACAACATGACCTACGCCGTCGCCACCGCCCGCCGCGCCTGGCTCACCGCCGCCGACGTCGCCAACACCCGCGGCTGGGCCCAGTTCAAGAAGCTGATCGAACGCTAGGAGGCGCCTGTCCCACGCTGGCAGAGGTGGGCCGGGCAACGACGAGCTGGCGTGATGCCGCCGGGCGAAGGGGCTTGAGCCCGAAGTCCTAGATAGCGAACACTAAGTTGCACCCCAGGGACCGCGTTCCCGGGGAGCGCTGCGCAGGCCCGGCGTCCGCATCAGCTCGATCGGGCGCAGGGCCGAGTTGGGGACGACGTAGAACTTGACGCCGTCGCGGTGCTCGATGCCGAGCACCGCCGCCTCGCGGGTGTGCCAGGCGAGGGAGACGATCAGCGCGTAGCCGGCGCCGACGACGGCGACGCCGGGGAAGAAGAGGCCGAGGCCGCCGGCGAGGATCGCGGTGAGGGCGATCGGCCAGAGCCGGCCGATGGCGATCCGGGCGGGGCTCTCCGGCGGCAGCGAGGTCGCGGTGCGGGCGAGGGCGAGGGCGTCGCGCATGTCGTCGGCGGCGCGGGAGGGGCGGCCGAGGTAGAAGCCGATCGCCAGCGAGGCGGCCCACCAGCCGGCGGCGACGAGGATCGTCGTCGAGTCGCCGGTCCGCTGGGCGCCGAGCGCGGCGATCGCGCCCAGCACGGTCGCCTCGGCGCCGGTGAGGAAGACGGTGACTCGCAGCAGGTCGGTGTACGGCATGCGGCGCCCTACGCGGCCAGCCACTCGAGGATCGCCAGCCACCCGGCCGGGCCCTCGACGGTGATGTCGGACTCCTCCGCCAGCTCCGCCGGTGCCTCGGCGGAGACGATGCCGACGCAGACCGCGGCGACCAGCTCGCCGGCCTCGCGCAGCGCGCGCAGGCGTCGGAAGGCGTCGAGGTCGGTGCGATCGTCGCCGGCGTAGACGGCACGGTCGACGCCGTCGCTGGCCAGCAGCGAGGCGACCGCTCCGTCCTTGCCGCCGCCGCCCAGCGGGCGCAGCTCCAGCACCTTTCGGCCCCAGCGCGGTTCCAGGCCGGCTTTGCCAGCGTCGCGCGCGAACTCTCGGGCGTGGCTCTCGGCCCTGGCCTCGTCCGCGGCCCCGCGCCAGTGCAGCGCCTGGATCGGCCCCTTGTCCTCCAGCCGCAGGCCCGTCGCCTCGAGCAAGCTCGCGTCGAGCCCGGCGATGAAGTCCGCCGCCTCGCGCTCGCGCCCGGCCAGCGAGGCGTCGGGCCGCGGCTCGGCGTCGCCGGGCAGCAGCAGCTCGAGCCCGTGGTTGCCGGCGTAGGCGACCCCGTCGAGGCCGACCAGCCGCCGCGCCTCCAGCGCCTGGCGGCCGGAGATGCAGCCGACCAGGCCGTAGCGCCCGCAGAGCGCCGCCAGCGCCCGCCGCGCCTCCTCCGGCACGGCGGCCTGGTCCGCCCGTTCGGCGATCGGCGCCAGGGTCCCGTCGACGTCGGTGAGGATCGCGCTCTTGCCGGGCTCGTCGCGTAGCGGCCCGAGGCTCGCCGCCCAAGGACCGCCCCCTGTCTCATGGTCGCGAGACACGGCTCTAGTATCGCGAGATGCCATCCGTCGCCGGCGCCTCCCCGGACCACGCGCTCTGGAAGCTGGCCGTGATCGGCACTCTGGCGGGCGTCTTCAGCGGCCTCTTCGGCGTCGGCGGCGGCACCGTGATCGTCCCCCTGCTGATCTTCTGGTTTGCCTACGGGGAGCGGCTGGCGACCGGTACCAGCCTCGCCGCGATCATCCTCATCGGCGCCCTCGGCGCGCTCGCGCAGGGCGGCATCTACGGCAACGTCCACGTCCTCACCGGCCTGCTGCTGGCGATCCCGGCGATCGCCGGCGTCGTCCTCGGCACGGCGATCCAGCAGCGGATCCCGCAACGCGCCGTCTCCTACCTCTTCGCGGCGCTGCTGGTCGCGATCGCGATCGAGCTGATCCTCTCGTGAACGAGCTGCTGGCAGCCCTGATCGCCGCCGCCGGCGGGCTCGCCGGGGGCCTCGTCGGCGTCGGCGGCGGCATCCTCTTCGTGCCGGCGCTGACGATCTGCCTCGGCCTCACCCAGGTCGAGGCGGAGTCGACCTCGCTGCTGATGATCGTCCTGGTCGCGATCGTCGGCGCGATCCGCCAGAACGCCTACGGCAACGTCAGGGTGCGCGAGGCGATGGCGATCGGCGTCCTCTCCCCGCTCGGGGTGCTGGTCGGGGTGGCGGTCGCCAACCACGTCTCCGAACGCTTCCTGCAGCTCACCTTCGCCGCCCTGGCCTTGTTCATGGCCGCGCAGCTGGTCCGCCGCGCTCGCTCGCAAGCCTAAAGATCCGCTTTTGCAGAGCGGCGCCGCGGGCCTCATCGTCTACGCTCAAAGCGTGGACGCACTGACCTGGGAAAGCGACCTGCCGCATCTGCGTTCTCCCGTCCTGGTCTGCGTCTTCCGGGGCTGGAACGACGCCGCCGCCGCCGCCTCGACGGCGCTGACCTCGATCACCAGCGCGCTCGACGCCGAGCTGATCGCGAAGGTCGATCCCGAGCACTTCTTCGACTTCCAGGCGACCCGGCCGACGATCTCGCTGGACGAAGGGCTGACGCGGCGGATCGACTGGCCGGAGAACAACCTGATCGCCGTCCGCGTGCCGGCCGCCGACCGCGACCTCGTCCTGCTCGACGGGACCGAGCCGAACCTGCGCTGGCGCACCTTCTCGGAAACGATCGCGACCGCCGCCGACGCCCTCGGGGTCGAGATGGTGATCACGCTCGGGGCGCTGATCGCCGAGGTCTCCCACACGCTGCCGGTGCCGATCACCGGCCTCGCCTCCAGCCAGGGCCTGGTCGAGGAGCTCGACCTCGAGCGCTCCAGCTACGAGGGGCCGACCGGGATCGTCAGCGTCGTCCACGACCTCTGCCACCAGGCCGGGATCGAGTCGGCCTCGCTGTGGGCGGCGGTGCCCCACTACGTCGCCGCCGTCCCCAACCCGAAGGCGGCGCTGGCGCTGCTGCGCCGGCTCGAAGGGTTGACCGGGATCGCCGTCGAGGCCTCCGACCTGGAAGAGGAAACGACCGACTACGAGGAGCAGATCGGCCGCGCCGTCGCCGCCAACCCGGAGATCGAGGAGCTGGTGGCGCGGATCGAGGCCGAACAGGTCGACCTGCTGAGCGCCGAGGGCGACGACCTCCCCTCCGCCGACACGATCGCGAGAGAGTTCCAGCGCTTTCTCCGCCAGCGCGGCGACCAGCGCTGAGGGCGCTACGAGTCGGCAGCCGCCGCTAGGTCTCCGCCGCGGGGCAGATCAGGCGGTAGTCGCACCAGCCGCAGACGGTGGGTGAGGGGCGCGGCTCGAAGTCCTGGCTGAGGATCCCCTCGCCGACCTGGAGCACGGTGCGCTCGACCCGCTCGGCGTCGTCGGGCCTGGTCGGCGCGGGAACCTTGTCGCCGTCGAGCACGTAGTAGTAGCTGCCCATCGCCGCCTCGATCTCCCAGGCCTCGCGGGCGGCGAGGCGGTAGAGGGCCAGCTGCAGGTCGTTCTCCAGCTCCTCCGCGGTCTTGCGTTCGCCGGTCTTGTAGTCGATCAGCTCGTAGTCGCCGTCGGCGAGCCGGTCGACGCGGTCGACGCGGCCGCGAACATGGTGCTCGCCGACCTTGAAGTCGAACTTGCGCTCGAGCCATACCGGTTCGCTCTCGGCGACCCGCTCGCGCTCCCAGTAGAGGCGGAAGGCCTCGCGGGCGCGGTCGCGGAACTGCAGCTCGTCGTCGGTGGTGCCGAACCCGGTGCGCCGCCAGCCCGCCTCGAACAGCCGCATCAGCTGTTTGAGGCCGTCCTCCCCCTCGCCCGGCGGCTCCTTGTGGAAGCGTTCGAGGACGTTGTGGATGAGGATGCCGAAGCGCTGGTTGATCGTCGGCTCCTGGGGGATGCCGAAGACGCGGGCGAACTTGTACTTCAGCGGGCAGGTCAGGTAGAGGCTGAGGTCGGAGGCGGAGAGGCTGAGGCGGCCGTCGCCGCGGCGCGGCAGGAAGGCCGCCAGCGAGGGCTCCTCGCGGGCGGCGATCAGCTCCAGGCGGCGGCCGCGCTCGCGTTCGGAGTCGAGCAGGTAGGAGTCGAGCGAGGAGGCGTCCAGCTCGGCCTGCTGCTCGGGCGTCGCCACCTGGCGCAGGAGGCCGTTGACGGCGTCGATCGCCTCCGCGGTCGGCTCGTCGCCGGGGCGCTGGGCCAGCGCCGCCAGCTTCAGCAGCTCCAGGTAGCGGGCGATCGCGCGGTTGACGTCGATCGCGGTGTCCAGGCGCGGCTCCGAGAGCTCCCGCCCCGCCCGCCAGGACGCCTCCAGCACCTGCTCGCGCAGTTTGCGGTAGGTCGCGTGCAGTCCCTCGGCGGGGCCGAACAGCTCCTCCTCGTGCTCCTCCTCGGCGCCGCCGCCGGCGGCCAGCGCCTCCGCGTAGTAGTGGGAGGGACGGCCCTCGCCGCCCTCGCCGCGGGCCAGTCGCGAGAGCACCAGCTCGGTGCGGGCCGGCCAGCCGATCCGCGCCCAGTCGTGCTCGGCCTCGAGCCCGAGGACGAAGACGTGGTCGAAGCCGATCCCCTTCACCGCGTCGGCCGCCATGCCCTGAACCGAAGCCGGCGAGCGCGGCTCCTCGCCGCCCGCCGGTTCGATCCCGGCCTCGGCGACGGCGCTGAGGTAGGCGACGAAGCCGCGGGTCGAGCCGTGCGGCTCGCGCCGCGCCCAGGCGGTCGCCAGCTCGGCCAGGCGGGAGAGGCCGAGCAGGCGCTCGGCGACCTCGGGCTGGGCCGCGAAGAGGCGCTGGCGGCGCAGCCCGACGCGCTCGATCAGCCGCCGCACGAAGACGTCGGCGCGGCGCTCCTCCATCGCCGCCGAGGCCGCTCGGTAGAGCTTGAGGAAGGCCTGGAAGCGCTCCCGCGCCTCGGGCTGGAACTGGGGGCTGTCGAGTGCCGCTTCGCAGCCGGAGACCATGTCGAGCTTGCGCCGCCGGGCGATCGTCGTCAGCCGTGCCAGGTCGCCGGAGCGCAGCTCGATCGGCGGCCGGGTCAGCGCCCGCGCCGCCGCCGCCGAGTCGTCGGGGTCGGCGAGGACGCGCAGCCAGGCGATCGCGTCCCGCACCTCCGGCTGCTGGAAGAGGGCGGTCGGGCCGGAGAGGTGGAAGGGGATGCCGCGCTCCTCCATCGCCGCGGCGACGACGCCGCCCTGCTGGGCGGGGTCGGCGACGAGGACGCAGATCTGCTCGGCGGCGTTCCCCGCGGCGATCAGCTGCTCGACGCTGCGCGCCACCGCCTGCGCCTGCGCCCGCTCGCTGCCGCACTTCCAGAAGCGCACCGCGGGGTCGCGGAAGCGCTGCTCCAGCATGACCACGTCGCCGGCCGGGTGGAGGTCGCGGAACCAGGAGGCGAGGTCGCCCTCGCCGGGCTCGCCGTCCTCCAGCGCGTAGAGATGGTTGGGGTTGTCGGCCGCCAGCGCCTCGAGGATCGCCCGCTGCGCCCTGGTCGTCTCCTCCAGCTCGTCGACCATCAGGTGCCGGAAGCGCTCGGCGATCTCGCGGCGCACGTCGGGGCGCTCGATCAGCAGGCAGTTGAGGGCGAGGAAGACGTCGCCGCGGTCGAGGCTGCCGGCGTCGGCGAGGATGCGGTCGTGGGCGGAGAACAGCTCGGCGAACTCGAGGTCGCGCCGCGCCCCCTCGCGCTCGGCCTCCGCGGTGGCCGCCTGCTCCCGCTCGCGGGCGCGGGACTCGAGCGTGGTCGGGCCGACCGCGTCGGCCTTGAGGCGGTCGATCCGCGCCAGCAGCCGCGCCAGCAGCCCGGCCGGGTTGCCGCGGATCTCGTGGCGGCGCAGCGGTAGCTGGTCGAGTCGGTCGAGCAACATCGCCAGCCGCTCGGCCGGGCCGAGCACGTCGAAGAAGGGGTCGAGGCCGGCCGCGTCGGAGCGCTCGCGCAGGACCCGCTCGCCGAGGACGTCCCAGCCGCCGATCCAGAGCTCCTCGAACGGCCCCTCCAGCAACGCCTCGGAGCGTTCGCGCAGGCGCCGCGCGGTCGCCCGGGTCGAGCCGATCACCATCACCCGCTCCGGGCCGACCCCCGCGGCGACGAGGTGGGCCAGGCGCCGCGCCAGAAGCTCCGTCTTGCCGGTCCCGGCGGCTCCCAGCACGAGCAGGGGGCCGTCGCCGTGACCGGCCGCGCGGTCCCGCTCGCTCGTCTCGGCTGCCGCCGGGGGTGACTGCTGGCGCATCGCTCAACGCTAGCGCGACGTAGAGTCCGGGTCGATGGACGTTTTCTCCGCAGACTGGCTGGGAATCTGCCGCCGCATCGTCGCCGCCCACCGCGGGCTCTTCGCCGCCGCCCCGAGCAGCGAGGAGCGCACCGTCTACGAGGGCATCGGCGTCGGCGGCGATCGCACCCTGGCGATCGACGCCCGCTGCGAGGACGTCGTCTTCGCCGAGCTGGAGCGGCTGGCCGCCGATGGCGCCGCCTTCGTCGCCGTCTCCGAGGAGCGGGGCGAGGTCGAGCTCGGCTCCGGTGGCCGGGCGCGGGTCGTGATCGACCCGATCGACGGCTCGCTCAACGCCCGTCGCACGATCCCCGCGCACAGCCTCAGCATCGCCGTCGCCTCGGGCTCCTCGATGGCCGACGTCGAGTTCGGGTTCGTCCACGACTTCGGCGCCGAGGAGGAGTTCGTCGCCCGCCGCGGCAGGGGCGCAAGCCTCGACGGCAAGCCGATCGGGGTCGCGGTCGCAGGGGAGACGCTCGAGGTCGTCGGCATCGAGTCGGCCGAGCCGGAGTGGTCGCTGCCGGCGCTGGAGGTCCTGCGCGGGCGGGTCTACCGGCTGCGCGTGGTCGGCTCGATCGCGATCTCCGCCGCCTACGTCGGCGCCGGCCGCTTCGACGGGATGCTCAGCCTGCGTCCCTGTCGCTCGGTCGACGCCGCCGCGGCGCAGCTGATCGCCCGTGAGGCGGGGGGTGCAATCGCCTTCGGCGACCTGCCGCTCGCGGAGGCATCGCTGGATCTGGAGGCGCGCTACCCGATCGCCGCCGCCCTTGGGGAGGCGGAGCTGGAGACCCTTCTTTCCGCCCAGAGAGCGCGAGTGGAGAGCCCCTGAGCGTTCAGATCTGCGTGTAACCCTGATCAAAAGTGGGTTAAGAACGTGTGTTCGTAAAAAGAACATATGTTCGCTACACTCGGCAAACGCCCGAGGCAGCCAAACGACATCGAAGGGGTTTTGAGTCAATGCCCACGCAGAACAGCAGCAAAGAGAAAACGCAAGCCAAACGCGCCACCACGGAAGCGAAAAAAGCGGCGACGAAGACCGCCGCCGCCGAGAAGAACCAGGTCCAGGCCGTCGCCGAGGCCGCCGTCGACCTCCCGGTCGGCGCGGTGCTCACCGTCAGCGACCGCCTCGCTGACCTGGTCGAGCCGTGGACCGATCGCAGCAAGGCCGAGAAGCAGCTGAAGTCCTACCGCAGCCAGCTGCGCAAAACGCTGAAACGGACCGAGCGCCGCGGCTCCACCGCTCGTCGCAAAGCGACGACCGAAGCCCGCAAGACCCGCACCCGGGTCGAGCGCGAGGCCCGCAAACACCAGCGCTCGGCAGCCAGCTCGCTGAAGCGCAATCGCAACGAGGTCGAGCAGCGCCTCCGCCGCGCGATCGACGCTCCGACCTCGCGCGCGCAGGGTCTCGTTGATCAGGTCACCGATCAGTTCGCCGCTCTCCGCTAAGCGCGAGCCGATCTCGCAGTACCGACCGCCCCGGCATCCCCGGGGCGGTCGGCGTTCAGCGACCGGTCACGGAGATCGGCCGCGACGGCGCCGGCTCGTAGGGCCAGTCGGCCTGGGCGGGGACGAAGGCGCGGAACTGGAAGCGGACGCCGCGGCTGTCGTCGTCGCTGAAGGCGTAGCTGTAGCGGAAGCGGCCGTGGCGGTCGGTCTCGACGGTGCGGAACTCGCTCCAGTCCGACCCGGCGACGCGGAACTGCAGCTCGAGCGGCCGGCCGCTGGGCGGGATCGTCGCGCCGGCGGCGGCGAGCCGCCCACTGAAGACCACCGGCGGGCCGCCGACGGGGGCCGAGGCGGCGGACGCCCGCAGTCGCACCGCGCTCGGGACCCGCAGCTGCAGCACCCCACCGTCGGCGTGGTTCAGGGTGCGGTCGCCGGGGAACCTCGCCTCGATGCTCCGTCCGGGGCCGGCGGAGAGGTGGGCGACGAACGCCCCGTCCTCGCCGGTGGCGACGGTGGTCGTGCGCCGGGGAACCTCGGCTCCGGGCCCGAAGGTCTCGACCAGCTCGACCTGGCGGCCCGCCAGGCCCGAGCCGGCGGCCGAGCGCAGCTGGCCGCCGACGACGATTCCCCTGCCGTAGGGCGCGGAGCGGGTCGCCGGCCGCCGCTCGAACGGCTCGATCGCCTCGCGGCGGCAGCGCCGCGCTCCGCTCCGTCCGGCGCAGCGGTGCAAGACCAGCCGCTTGCCCCCGAAGCCGAAGCGGAGCGCCGCTTCCGCCTTCAGTGGGTTGGAAAGAACCAGGCGAGCTCCCCCCGCGCGGCGGTCGCCGCTGCCGGCGTTGCCTGCCGCGTCGTAGCCCGTGGCTCTGAACTCGTAGTTGCCCGGCGGGTAGGTCTCCGAATCCCAGCGGGCGACGAGCCTCCCCTCCGCGGCCGCGGTCGGGATCGGCTGGAACGCGCCGTGGGATCGGGCGCGGCGAAAGGAGATCGAGCCGCGTCCGGCGTCCGGCCCGGCCAGGCTGTCGCTGACCGTCGCCTCGATGCGCTCGGGGTCGCGCGGGTCTCCGGCGGCGGCGAAGGCGACCCGCGGCGGCGCCGTGTCGATGCGGACCGTGGTGGACGACAGGGCCGCGGGGCCGGCGGCGCCGAGGTTGCCGACGGCGTCGCGCGCGTAGGAGTCGACCCGGTGGATCCCATCGCCGCTGACCACGGCCCTCGCCGAGGGCCCGGGCGAGATGGTCGGGACGCCGCCGTCGATCGAGAGCGCCGTGAAGGGCCCGGCGGGGCCGGACCTCTCCATGCCGGAGAGGGCGTCGCTGGCCGTGGCGGCGATCGGCACCGGCCCGTCGGACCAGCCGCCGGGGGTTCCCGCGAGGGTGACCGCCGGCGGGCTGGCGTCGACGTGCAGCTCGACGTCCCGGACCGCCGACCTGACGCCGGACCCAGACACCGTCGCCACGTGGGCGAAGCTGACGCCCTCCGGCAGGAAGCCGAGCGTGACGGTTTCGGCGGCAGGGGCGCGAACGTCGGTCTCGGCCTCCGTGCAGCGCCCGGCAGCCGCGCAGGGCGAGCCCTGCGGCGCTCGGTCGACCGAGATCGCGTAGCCGCGGATGCCCGAGGGCGACAGCGTCGATGGCGGCTCGAGGTTGAGCTTCGCGGCGGTGCCGCCGCTCAGCCACGGCCCCTCCGCCCTGGCCCCGGGCGGCGCTGGCCGAACGTCGTCGAAGCGAAGTGCGACGCGCGCGGCCAGGCCCGAGCCAACCCGGCTCTCGAGCCAGACCTCGGCTTCGTAGAGGCCGGGGATCGCGGGGACGTGCAAGTGCTCGACCCGGTTGCCCTCCCACGGCAGGCTGACGACCGGGGAGGCGATGGCGCCGGTCGCGCTGCGGATCAGGTAGTGGACGGTGCTTGGGTCGGCGTCTTGCGCGGAGCGGTCCAGGTCCCAGGCAAGCCGGAAGTCGTTGTCGGGCCACCAGGTGGCGCTGCCGCCGGCGACCCGCAGGTTGACCGGGTTCAGATGCGCCTGCGGTTCCGCTGCCGCCTGGCTCGCCGCGAGCAGCGACGCAGCGATCGCGAGGGAGGCCAACGCCAAGGCCAGGCGGGTCACGGGCCGAACTCCCCGGCCGCGCTACCCGCTGCCGGGGCAGAGCTCGAGGACTGGACGGGTGGCGCCGGCGGCGGCGCGGGGGGCGCGTATTCGACGGCGCCGCCGGCGGCGGCCGAGGTGGCGGAGGACGCTTCTTCTTCCGGGTCGGCCTGGTGCTGCGGGTGCCTGACGGGCTCTTGGGGCTCGGCGCTCGCCGCCGGCGGTTCGGGCGCGTATTCGACATCTGGCTGCTCGGGCACTTCGGCCAGCAGTGGCTGCCGGTGGCGCTCGACCTTGGCCGGCGGGGAGTGCTCGGCGCCGATCTCCAGCGGCACCGGGACGACGCCGGTGGCGACGCAGGCGGCGGCGCCGCCCACGGTGCCGACGCAGATCGCGGTCACCTTCGCCAGCGCCGCCAGCCCGGCTCCGCGCATGCCGCCGCCGGCGGCGGCATGCTGCAGCGCCGAGTCAGAGGCGCCACCGCCGTGAAGGCGACCGGCGAGGCCGGCGAGGGCCTCGTGGGCGCGGTCGAGCAGGGAGCGGTGGAGGGGCAGCGCCGGAGCCAGCGCCGAGGCCGCGGCCGGGGCGGCCCGGTAGGCCCGCAGCGTCGCCCGGCAGCGGGGGCAGGCGCGCAGGTGCTCGCGTACGGTCGCCACCTCCTCGGCCCCGGCCTCGCCGTCGCAGAAGGCGGAGAGGAGCGGCCCCATCTCGGCGCAGCGGCCGCCGCTCTCGCTGCTGGCGACGACGCGCCGGAACCGCTCTCGGCCCTCGGCGAGGCAGCGGTTGATTTTGGTCTGGCTGTAGCCGGTGATCTCGCCGATCTCCACGTAGGAGTAGCCCTCGGCGAGGAGGGTGAGGGCGCGCAGCTCCTGCGGCTTCAGCGCCTGCAGCGCCTCGCGGCTGCGGGCGATCGCGTCGCGCCGCTCCAGCCGCTCGGGCGGGCCGTCACCCTCGGCGGGGATCAGCGCCACCCAGTCCTCCCTGCCCGGCTCCGGACGCGCCGCGGCCGGGCCGCTGAGGATCCGCTCGCGGTCGCGGCGCACCGCCAGCGCCTCGTGCTTGACCACGGTCTGGGTCCAGCGGATCAGTTCGCGGGGGTCGACCGAGGGCGCTTTGCGGAGGAGGATCTCGAGCGCCCGCTGCAGCGCTTCGTCAGCGTCGTCGGCGCAGATCGAGTACCGCCGCGCCGTGCGGCGCAGCGTCGCCTCGTGCCGGACGTAGGTCTCGACCGCGGCGCGCTTGCGCGCCGCATCGGAGATCCCTCCCTCGACCTGGCTTGAACTCACTGCTCGGCACCCCCTGCCCAATTCACTTTTCCTCACCAAACATGCCAGCGGAAGTCACGACTTGCGCACGTCTCTCCCCCGGCTTGGACGTTTCTCGCAGCCGCGATTCGCGGAAATTGCAGAGATGCCCCCCAACACGCGCTCCCCCTCCGCCCCGATAGCATCGTCTTCGTGACCACCTGCGTTGTCACCGGGGGCGCCGGCTTCCTCGGCTCACATCTCTGCGAGCACCTGCTCGAGCAGGGGCACAGGGTGATCTGCCTCGACAACCTCGAGACCGGCTCGCTGGAGAACATCTCTCACATCCGCGGCGACGCCTTCCAGTTCCGCAACGTCGACATCACCAGCTACGTCGACATCCCCGAGGACGTCGACTTCGTCTACCACCTCGCCTCGCCGGCCAGCCCGATCGACTACCTGCGGCTGCCGCTGCACACGCTCAAGGTCGGCTCGCACGGCACCCACCACATGCTCGGGGTCGCCAAGTTCAAGCGCGCCCGCTTCCTGATCGCCTCGACCAGCGAGGTCTACGGCGACCCGCAGGTGCACCCGCAACGCGAGGACTACTGGGGCAACGTCAACCCGATCGGGCCGCGCGGCGTCTACGACGAGGCGAAGCGCTACGCCGAGGCGCTGACGATGGCCTACCACCGCCAGCAGGGCGTCGACACCGCGATCGTCCGCATCTTCAACACCTACGGCCCTCGCATGAGGCCCAACGACGGCCGCGCGATCCCGACCTTCCTGCGCCAGGCGCTGCAGGACCGGTCGCTGACCGTCTTCGGCGACGGCAGCCAGACCCGCAGCTTCTGCTACGTCGACGACCTGATCCGCGGCATCGTCGCCCTCGCCGAGTCCGACGTCCACACGCCGGTCAACATCGGCAACCCGAACGAGTTCACCCTGCTGGAGCTGGCGAAGACGGTGGTCGAGGTGACCGAGTCCCGCTCGGAGATCGTCTACGAGGCGCTGCCGGTCGACGATCCCCAGCAGCGCCGCCCCGACATCGGTCGCGCCCGCGACCTGCTCGGCTGGGAGCCGAAGGTCGAGCTGCGCGAGGGCCTGAAGCGGACGATCGACCAGACCGGCGTCGAGCGCCTCGTCGGCGCCTCGGACTAAAGAAAAGGGCGGCCCGGAGGCCGCCCTTTCCAAGGTCCTTCTGGCGGGGACTACTGCGTCTGCGCCGTGAAGGAGAACGCGCCCAGCGCTTCGCCGGATTTGATGTGGTCGTTGGCCACTTTTTCTTCCGCCAATTTTTTGGCGAGTTCTTCCGGTGCGCCTTCCGCTTCGGCGCCGGCCTGGAAGTAGGCCTGGTAGACCTTCACGAAGCCCTCGAGGACTTCCGCCGAGATCGGCTGGAGGACCGCCGAGGCGTTGACGCTGACCGTCCGCGTGACCGGGTCCGCGGCGACGCCGGCGACCGTGATGTCGGCGATCGAGCTGCGCCCGAGGTTGCCGAGGTTCAGGTCTTTGCTGGCGTCCGATTCGGCGACGACTTCGACCGTGACGGTTTTCGCGGAGAGGTCGAGGTACATCGCGCCGAGGGTGATTTTCGTGGTGAGGGCGGTCGTCGGACCGGTGGGCAGGATCTGGACCAGCCTCAGGCCGCCGCCCGACTGCGTCACTCCGGCCGTCCCCGCGGGGGAGATCGTCCCGCCCGTGATCGGCGAGGTGAAGAC
The DNA here is from genome assembly GCA_963703585.1 of uncultured Solirubrobacterales bacterium. Taxonomy (GTDB): domain Bacteria; phylum Actinomycetota; class Thermoleophilia; order Solirubrobacterales; family 70-9; genus VAYN01. The sequence continues at coordinate 43,564 of CAVPEX010000042.1, forward strand.
GTTCGCCGCGGCGGTGGTCGGGGCGATCGTTTCGACGTTGGTTTCGACGTCTTTCAGCTTCGCGAGCAGCGTCGGGTCGCCGGCGAACGTCATGTTGCCGCTCGGCAGAACCGTCACCGTCGCCGGCTGGGTTTCGCTCGTCGAGGAGGCGATCAGCTTGTTGCCGAGGAACGGCTTCGGCTTGCCTTTGGCGAAGCCGAGCTTTTTGTTCAGGGCCGACGCCGCCGAGCCGGTCATCTTCAGCTTTTTGACCGTCAGGTTGACCCCGAAGCCGTTGCGGACGTAGGAGTAGCCGGCCACGCTGGCGAGCTTCGTCTTCTTGCCGCCGATCTTGGCGGTCAGGGATTTCTTCGTGGTGTCGAGGACCAGACCCTTCACCGGAGCGGTCTTTTTGCCGGCCTTGAACTTGATGCCGCCGCCCAGGGTGACGGTGCCGAGCCCGGTGGTCGGGTCGAGTTCGCCGCCGGTGACCGGGAAGGTGGCCTTGGTGCCTTTGACTTTGGCCGGGCTGATCTTCTGCACCTTGATGCCGAAGGTCTTGAGGTAGTTGGTGAACCCCTTCTTCAGGGTCACGGTCGAGGTGCCGCTGCCGAGCGGATCGGGCGTGGCCGATGCGAAGGGAGCGAACGCCAGCAGCGCGAACAGCGCGGCCGCCACGGTTGCGGCGGTCAGCTTCGTCCCCCGAGCCAAGCGTGGCTGGGTTGCGTCAGTCATATGGTTCCTCCGTTTTTTGCCGCCCCCTGCGGTGCCTCAAGGCGACTTACGGCAAGTCGATTGCGAGCAAGCCTAGTAACGGCCTGCGGGGATAACAACCCGGCTGGCCAGCCAAGGTTCCGGTGGGCGCCGCCATGCACGGCGCGGGCCCACCCCAATATCCTGCCTGTAGATGGCGAGCCGAACCGACAGCTCAGCGGCCGGGGAGACCCACCGCACGATCGCCCCGGTGGTCGGCCCCGACGACGAGCGGGTCTTCACCGACTCCGGCATCGAGATCGAAGCCGCTCTACACCGAGGAGCGACGTCGCCCCGGACCTCGAGGAGCGGCTCGGCGAGCCCGGGTCGCGCCGCCCTTCACCCGCGGCATCCACGAGGGCATGTACCGGGACCGGCTCTGGACGATGCGCCAGTACGCCGGCTTCGCCTCGCCTGAGGACACCAACGAGCGCTACCGCTACCTGATCGAGCACGGCTCGACCGGGCTCTCGATGGCCTTCGACCTGCCGACCCAGCTCGGCCGCGACTCCGACGACCCGCTCTGCAACGGCGAGGTCGGCCGCACCGGCGTCCCGATCGACACGATCGAGGACATGCGGATCTGCTTCGAGGAGATCCCGCTCGACGGCGTCTCCACCTCGATGACGATCAACGCCCCGGCGGCGATCCTGCTGCTGCTCTACGAGCTGGTCGGCGAGGAGCAGGGCGTCCCCCCCGAGAAGCTGCGCGGCACCGTCCAGAACGACGTGCTGAAGGAGTACATGGCCCGCGGCAACTACATCTACCCGCCCGAGCCGACGATGCGGCTGACCACCGACATCTTCGAGTACTGCCGCGAGAACGTGCCGAAATGGAACACGATCTCGATCTCCGGGTACCACATCCGCGAGAAGGGCTGCTCGGCCGTGCAGGAGGTCGCATTCACGCTCTCCAACGCGATCGCCTACGTCGAAGCGGCGCTGGCGCGGGGCCTGAAGATCGACGAGTTCGCGCCGCGGTTGGCCTTCTTCTTCAACTGCCACAACAACGTCTTCCAGGAGGTCGCCAAGTTCCGCGCGGTGCGGCGGATGTGGGCGAAGATCGTCGCCGAGCGCTTCGGGGCGGAGAACCCGAACTCGATGAAGATCCGCTTCCACACCCAGACCGGCGGGGTGACGCTGCAGGCGCAGCAGCCCGAGGTCAACATCATGCGCGTCGCCCTGCAGGGCTTCGCCGCGGTCAGCGGCGGCACCCAGTCGCTGCACACCAACGGCTTCGACGAGGCGCTGGCGCTGCCGACCGAGCGCTCGGCCCGGATCGCCCTGCGCACCCAGCAGGTGCTGGCCTACGAGTCCGGCGTCGCCGACACCGTCGATCCCTTCGCCGGCTCCTACTTCGTCGAGTCGCTGACCGACGAGATCGAGGCTGCGCGCCTGGGAGCTGATGGACAAGGTCGAAGAGCTGGGCGGCTCGGTCGAGGCGCTGGAGTTCATGCAGCGCGAGATCGAGGAGTCCGCGCTCAGCTACCACGAGCGCTACAAGAGCGGCCAGGACGTCATCGTCGGCGTCAACAAATTCGTCACCGACCAGGTCGACGACGTCGACATCCTCAAGGTCGACCCGGAGTCCGAGCGCCGCCAGCTGGCGCGCCTGAAGACCTTCAAGGAGTCGCGCGACCAGGCCGCCGTCGAGGCCAAGCTGGAGTCGCTGAGAGACGTCGCCCGCGGTGACGGCAACCTCCTGCACCCGATCCGCGCCGCGCTCGCCGCCGACGCCTCGATCGGCGAGGTCTGCGGCGCCATGCGCGAGGTCTTCGGCGAATACAAGGGCGGCTCGTTCTTCTAGCGGGTGGTCGGCGGGTGTATCCGCACGCCTGAAGACGCCTCTGACCGGCGCATCTCGGCGTCCTCGGTCGCCCAAATAGCGCTGCTATTCGGGCTCCCTGCGTCCTTGAGCTGCTTGGTCATAGCCGCCCTCAGTCGCACGCCTACACCCACCGACCACCCGCGATGATTGGGGATTGCGTCGCGCGCATCGGTGGCGGTGCCGAGTGGTAGCGCAAGTCGTCGGGTCTCGACCGCCAGTCCTAGCTCCGGCCAGGAGAAATCGACCTCGAAGCCGTTGACGAATCGTTTGCTGAGCGCTGCCGGCAGGCCGGCGGCACGTGCCAGTGGGCGAAAACGGATCTCGAGCTCCGAATCCGAGAGCTGGAAGCTGAGCCTGTCCAGCAAGCCGCGCGGAAGGCGCACCCCGGGCTCCCCGGCGAACCCGTCAGGGGCCTTCCTCAGCGTCTCGGGGTCGATCAGGTCGCGCTTGTCGGCGGCGTTGCCCGCCGACAAGCGCGACGGCGAGCTCCTCCAGTTCGCTCGCAATGTCGACCAGCGTTCGTGCCGGCGAGGTGACGGGAATGTCGTCCCGCAGCCAGACGTCGCTCTCCGAGAGAGTGGGTCGGCCACGGCAGAGCACGCCCGGACGGGTCAGTTCGCAGCGGCGTCGCACGCTGACGTCGATGCGACCCGCGAGCTCGGTGCCTATTCCCCAGAGCGCGGCAGCGCTGCGATGGCTGAGGGAAGAGGCGGCCTCGCGCGATGCGGTGTTCGATCGACCTCGACCCGAACCCGATCGCCGGCAACTGCCGTCGCGTCACGATCCCGTGCTGTTCTCCGGCCAGGGCCCATGCCTCGGCACTGCGCTTGTCCGATTCCTTCCCGACCGGGCTGTGGAAGGAATCGGAAGCGGTGATCTCTCCCCCTGAACGGACTCTTTCAGCGGCGGTGCGGGGAAGGAACGACGGCCCGCCGGTTGAAGCCGCTCGCATGATCGAGGTTTCCAGGACGCTGATGAAGTCCGAGCCCGAGCTGGCGGAGCTTGTCGCCGAGGTCGAAGGCCTCGAGGTGACGATGGCGGAGAAGGGCTTCGGGACCCGCGTCGAGATCCGCGCCAGCGAGCAGAGCGGGCTGGTCGAGGCCGATCTCGAAGCGATCCTCGACCGTCTCGCCGAACCGCAGCGCCGGCCCTTCAGCTGAGCCGCTCTGCCAGGGACACACGAGCGTGCAATCCCACCAACTTGGGGCGGCCGTGGCCGCCCCAGAAAGCGAGTCGAAAAGTGAACAAGCTGAAGCGCCACCTCACGGTGGCCAACGTCTTGTCCTAATCAAGACCCAGGCGGTCACCGGGCGAACGATCGCCGAGGAAACGGTCACGTCGGGCAAGATCGCCAACGAATCGATCGTCTCGTCGAAGCTCTCGGCGGCGCTCTACGCACAGCTGGTTCGCAACGTCGCCTACTTCGACGCCAGCAGCCCATCCGACAGCGAAGCGAACAAGAGCGCGACCATCAACTGTCCGTCCGGCAAGCAGGCCATCGGCGGCGGTGTGCGCCTCGAAGGCGAACTCGCCGAGGTTGCGGTGACCGGGTCCTACCCGGTCTCAAGCCAGCGCGCGGTTCCAGTTCCGGTTGTTCGAAGGGCCCGCTCCGGCGGGCCCTTCGCCTGCCTCTGGACGCCTCGCAGCCGCCCTAAATAGACTCCCGCGCCGATGCGCGAGAAGAACCCGATCACCCACGAGGAGAAGCTCGCCTACCTGCGCGAACTGCGCGAGGCGGCGATCCACTCGGCCTCCGAGGAGGCGGTCGAGAAGCAGCACGCGAAGGGCAAGCTGACCGCCCGCGAGCGGATCGAGAAGCTGCTCGACCCGGGCTCCTTCGAGGAGCTCGACACCTTCGTCCGCCACCGCACCTACGACTTCGAGATGCAGAAAAAGCGGCCCTGGGGCGACGCCGTCGTCACCGGCCACGGCACGATCGACGGCCGCACCGTCTTCGTCTTCTCGCAGGACTTCACGGTCTTCGGCGGCAGCCTCGGCGAGGTGATGGCGGAGAAGATGTGCAAGGTGATGGACCTCGCCGCCCAGGTCGGGGCGCCGGTGATCGGCATCAACGACTCCGGTGGCGCCCGGATCCAGGAGGGCGTCGTCTCGCTCGGCGCCTACGGCGACGTCTTCGTCCGCAACGTCCAGTGCTCCGGCGTGATCCCGCAGATCAGCCTGATCATGGGCCCCTGCGCCGGCGGCGCCGTCTACTCGCCGGCGATGACCGACTTCATCTTCATGGTCAAAGAGACCTCGCACATGTTCATCACCGGCCCCGAAGTGATCAAGACGGTGACCGGCGAGGAGGTCGAGTTCGAGGAGCTGGGCGGGGCGATGAGCCACAACACCAAGTCCGGCGTCGCCCACTTCGCCTCCGAGGACGAGGAGAGCTGCCTCGAGGACGTCCGCTACCTGATGAGCTTCCTGCCCTCGAACAACCTCGAGATGCCGCCGCGCTTCGCGCCCTCCGACGACCCCGAGCGCGAAGACGAGTCGCTCGACACGCTCGTCCCCGACGACCCCTCCAAGCCCTACGACATGCGCGAGGCGATCGCCCGCGTCGTCGACGACGAGGAGTTCTTCGAGGTCCACGAGCACTTCGCCAAGAACATCGTCTGCGGCTTCTCGCGGCTCGACGGCTATCCCGTCGGCATCGTCGGCAACCAGCCCGCCTACCTCGCCGGCGTGCTCGACATCGAGGCCTCCGAGAAGGCGGCCCGCTTCGTCCGCACCTGCGACGCCTACAACGTCCCGATCGTCACCTTCACCGACGTGCCCGGCTTCCTGCCCGGCACCGACCAGGAGTGGAACGGGATCATCCGCCACGGCGCCAAGCTGCTCTACGCCTTCACCGAGGCGACGGTGCCGAAGCTCACCGTCGTCACCCGCAAGGCCTACGGCGGCGCCTACGACGTGATGAGCTCGAAGCACATGCTGGCCGACTTCAACGTCGCCTGGCCGACGGCGGAGATCGCGGTGATGGGCCCCGAGGGCGCCGTCAACATCATCTACCGCAAAGACATCGCCACCTCGCCGACGCCCGACGAGCGGCGCCAGAAACTGATCGACGACTACAAAGCCCACTTCGCCAACCCCTACTCGGCGGCGGAGCGCGGCTACATCGACGACGTGATCGAGCCGCGGCAGACGCGCCCGAAGCTGATCAAGGCGCTGCGGATGCTGCAGTCCAAGCGCGTGCCGCAGCCGAAGCGCAAGCACGGCAACATCCCGCTCTAGCCAGCTCCGCGCCGGGCGCGCCGGCGCCGGTGCCCCTTCTCACTCAACTCTCGGTTCCGAAGCCGCGCGGAGAGCGGAGATTTTGCTGTGGGGCATTGCATTGCTGGAGCTTTCTCCACCATAATCGGGTCAGTTCCCTCGAAGCCATCGATGCAGGGAGGGGGTGACCGCATGCAGATCGCCAGCACCACTCGTGTCGTGCCGCTCGACGAGATCGGGAAGGGCGGATGAGCTGCGGGGCCGGCCTCTCCCCGGGTGGGAGGCCGGCCCTCAACGCTCGACGGCTCGCGGCGGCCTTGGTCTAGGGGACCGCGGTCGCCTCGGCCTCGACGGCGCCGCCTTTGCCGGCGGCGGCCCCGCCCTCTTCGCTGGAGAGGCGGTGGGCCAGGTAGACGGGGACGATCGAGATCAGGATGACGAGCAGGGCGACGACGTTGACGACCGGGAGCTGGTTGGGGCGGAAGAGGTTGCGGAAGATCCAGATCGGCAGCGTTTCGTCGCCGGCGCCGAGGGTGAACGTGGTGACGATGATCTCGTCGAAGGAGAGGGCGAAGGCGAGCAGGCCGCCGGCGACGAGCGCGGTCCGCATCGTCGGCAGGGTGACGTGGCGGAAGGTCTGCCAGGTGTCGGCGCCGAGGTCGGCGGAGGCCTCCTCGAAGGAGGCCGAGGTGCGGCGCAGCCGGGCGATCACGTTGTTGTAGACGACGACGATGCAGAAGGTGGCGTGGCCGACGATCACGGTGAAGAGGCTGAGGTCGATCCCCAGCACCTGGGTGAAGGTGTTGCTGAGGGCGACGCCGGTGACGATCCCCGGCAGCGCGATCGGCAGGATCACCAGGAAGGAGATCGTCTCGCGGCCGAAGAAGCGGTGGCGGGCGACGGCGAGGGAGGCGAGGGTCCCGAGCAGGATCGCGATCGCGGTCGCCACCAGCCCGACCTCGACCGAGGTGAGGAAGGCTTCGCGGACACTCTCGTCTTCGATCGCCTTCGGGAACCACTCCAGGGTCAGCCCCGGTGGCGGCCACTTCTGAGTCGTGCCGCTGGAGTTGAAGGCGTAGATCCCGACCACGATCAGCGGGATGTAGATGAAGGCGAGGCCGACGCCGACCCCCGCCCGCAGAACCCAGGTTGCGCGCTTGGAGAGCCTCATACGTGTTCGAAGGCGCCTAGCTTCCGCGCCACCAGGAGGTAGGCGATCATCACCACGATCGGGACGATCGCCAGGGCGGCGGCGAACGGCTGGTTGTTGGTGATGTTGTTGAAGATGACGTTGCCGATGAACTGGTCGCTGGAGACCAGGCGCGGCGTGATGTAGTCGCCGAGCGTGAGCGAGAAGGTGAAGATCGAGCCGGCGACGACGGCGGGGAAGGAGAGCGGCAGGATCACCCGCCGGAAGGTGGTCAGCGGCTGGGCGCCGAGGTCCTCGGAGGCGCTGAGTCAGCGAGCCCGGGATCCGCTCCAGGCCGGCGTAGATCGGCAGGATCATGTACGGCAGCCAGAGGTAGCTCATCACCAGCCAGACGGCGACGATCCCGTAGCCGGGTCCGCTCAGGCCGAACGGCTCCAGCGCCCAGTTGATGACCCCGTCGTTGGAGAGCATCGTGCGCCAGGCCAGCACCTTGACCAGGTAGCTCGACCACAGCGGCAGCAGGATCGCGACGACCAGAAGCGCCTTGCCGCGGTTGCTCGCCACCTTCGCCATGTAGAAGGCGATCGGGAAGGCGATGATCGCGTCGGTGACGGTCACCGCGGCCGCGACCCCGACCGTGCGGCCGATGATGTCGCGGTAGACCGGTTCGTTCCAGAGCGCTTCGAAGTTTTCGAGGCTGAAGCCTTCGATCACTTCGCCGCTGAGCGCGTCGACCGACCAGAAGGCGGTGACGAGCAGCACCGCCAGCGAGCCGAGGTAGCCGACGACGAGCCAGCCGATGGGGCCGGCCAGCAGCGACCCCACCTGCAGGCGGGGGCGACCGTGGAAGAGGCCGGCGAGCTTGCGGCCCGCCGACCTCCTCGGTGCGGCTGCTTCAGCAGCCATCGCCTGCGACCGGCCGCCTCAGCCCTTGATCGCCGTCCAGGCTTTGACCCACTCGTTGTAGTCCTTGCAGTCTTCGGACCCGTCGCCGCAGTCCGCAAGGGGGGTTTCCCAGTAGTAGACGCGCTTCCAGAACGCCGGGTTGTCGGCGTGGTAGTCGGCGCAGAAGTTGGCGTTTTCGGTCTCGTCGCAGGCCAGGCTCTGGGCCGGGGCCTCGCCGAACCATTCCGCCACTTCGGCGTTGACTTTCGGTTCGATGATCCAGTTCATCCACTCGTACATGCAGTTGGGATGCTTGGCTTCGGAGCTGATCATCCAGGTGTCCGACCAGCCGGTCGCCCCCTCCTTGGGGAGGAAGCCCTGGCTCGCCGGGCTCGCCGCCACCGGCTCTTTTTCTTCCAGCAGGGCGAAGTACTGGTACTGCCAGGTGGTCCCGACCGTGGCGTCGCCGTTGGCGAAGGCGGAGATCTGTTTTTCCGCTTCCGACCAGTATTCGCCGACGTTGGCGCGCTGCTCTTCCAGTAGGCCCACGGCCGCTTCGAACTGCTCGTCGTTCAGCTCGTAGGGGTTTTCGATGCCCAGGTCGGGCTGGTGGGTCTTCAGGTAGACCGCCGCGTCGGCGATGTAGATCGGGTCGTCGTAGACGCTCAGCTTGCCCGCGTATTTGGAGGCGACTTTCGGGTCGAGCATCACGTCCCAGGAGGTGGGCGCCGGCGAGACGTCGTCGGAGTTCCACATCAGCAGGTTGGCGCCGCGGCCGTGCGGGATGCCGTAGGGCTGGTCGTCGAACGTGTTGTACGGCTGCCCCTTGAGGTCGGCGAAGACCGTCTCGTAGTTCGGGACGAGCTCGACGTTGACCGGGGCCACGTCGCCGCCCTCGAAGAGCCGCGCGGTGGCGTTGCCCGAGGCCGAGACGCCGTCGTATTCGCCGGTCCGCATCAGCGCCACCATTTCGTCGGAGGTGCCGGCCACTTTGTTGTTGACCTTGCAGCCGGTCTCCTGTTCGAACGGCTTCGACCAGCCGGGTTCGACGTAGCCGGCCCAGGAGATGAGATTGACCTGGCCCTCGCCCTTGCCGAGCTTTTGCAGCGCTTCGCCTCCTTCGCCGCCGCCGGTGGTGTCATCGCCGCCGCCGCAGCCGGCCAGGACGAGCATGAAAGCGACCAGGCCGGCGACGATCAGCCATGCCGTCCTGGCGGGGTTGGCGTCCCTTCTCCTCATGGTGCTACCTCCTCTTTCGTTGACTTGCTGCGGACGGCGGCCGCGTGCTCCGGGCGCCATCCCACGAGGACTTCCGTCCCCTGCCCGGGCGCGTCGGTGGACGCGCCCCCCACGTTCTGCCTGACGAGCTGCAGGTTGCCGCCCTGCTCGAGCGACACCGTGTAGCGCGTCACCATTCCCGCGTAGGCGACCTCGACGACCCGGCCGCGCTCGCTGTGCAGCCCGACGGCCGGGGCCGAGGGGTCGAGCAGCTCGATCTTCTCGGGCCGGATCGTCAGCCGCTCGCCGTCGCGCTCGATCACGTTCGAGACGCCGACGAAGCCGGCGACGAATTCGTTCACCGGGTGCTCGTAGAGCTCGAGCGGCGGGCTGACCTGCTCGATCCGGCCTTCGTTGAAGACGGCGATTCGGTCGCTCATCGTCAGCGCCTCGTCCTGGTCGTGGGTGACGTAGACGAAGGTGATGCCGACCTCGCCCTGGATCGACTTCAGCTCGACCTGCATCTGCTCGCGCAGCTTCAGGTCGAGGGCGCCGAGCGGCTCGTCGAGGAGCAGGACCTTGGGCCGGTTGACGATCGCCCGCGCCAGCGCCACCCGCTGCCGCTGGCCGCCCGACAGCTCGCCCGGCCTGCGGCCGGCGTAGCCGGGCAGGCGCACCATCTCCAGCGCCTCGTCCCGGCGCTTGGCGCGCTCGGCCTTGGCCACTCCGGCCACCCGCATCCCGTAGGCGACGTTCTCGCCGACGGTCATGTGCGGGAACAGCGCGTAGTCCTGGAAGACCGTGTTGACGGCGCGGTCGTACGGCGGCACGTCGACGACCTCCTCGCCGGCAAGTTCGATCGTCCCCGAGCTCGGATCCTCGAACCCGGCGATCATCCGCAGCGTCGTCGTCTTGCCCGAGCCGGACGGACCGAGCAGGGTGAAGAACTCCCCGCGCTCGATCTCGAGGTCGATTCCGGCAACCGCGACCACCTCGCCGTAGTGCTTCGCGAGGCCCGCGATTCGTATGTCAGGGGGTACGTCGGCTATCGCAGCCACGTTATCCCAGGAGGCGCGGAAAGCAAGGACAAAGCGACGGCCGACGGTTGGACCGAGCGGAGTACCGCGAAGGTGGAGGAGGGAGCCGGTACCCCCTTCCACCTAACACTCAAGCCCTCGAAGCACCCAAGCTAGCCACCGCGCACCTCGACCTCCGCGCGATCAGCCAGGGGCGTTGTGGGACGCCAGACGGGTGCTAGCTGCGGTTGGATTGGGAGGGGTCGTCACCCCCCTGGAGCGTCTTGTACTTCTGCGGCAGGACGGCCGGCGGACAGCCGGCGACGATCCACCGCAGCAAGCTAAGTGGAAGGGGGTGACGACCCCTCCCTAACCTCCGACCTCAGTACCCAGCCGGGTGCCGCGCGACGTAGCCCGCATCGTCGCGGAGGTCTTCGTGCCAGCGGGGGCCGGTTTCGCCGCCCGAGTCGCCCGAGGTGTCGAAGCGGACGCCGGCGATCACGGCGTAGGCGTGGCCGGGGTTCGTGAAGACCGTGATCCAGCGGCCCTCGCCTTCTTCTCCCCACTCTTCCATCGGGCCGGAAGGAAGCGGGCTTTCGAGGAAGCGGCCGCCGTGGAGGGCGAAGCTGACGGAGCCGGAGCAGTCGTAGCCGCGGTCGTACCAGCGGGCGTGGCCGCCGCCGTAGACGTACGGCTTCCTGGTGATCTTGTTGGCCGCGGCGATCACCTGCTTGACGCGGGCGGGGGCGCTCTTCGGCGGGATCAGCGTCCCGCTGGACAGCAGCTTCGCCTTCGCGGTCGGGGTGCAGACGTCGATTTCGGCCGGCGAAAGGCCACCGCCGGTGCACTTGGCCGAGGCGCTGCCCGGGGCAGCGACAGCGACGGTCAGGAGGGCAGCGATACACCCCAACCCCACCTTCAGCTTGAACTTTGAATGCAAACCGATCTCCTTTGTCGGCCTACGGGGTTAGCTGTCGGGCTGGCGCGTAAGGAGCCTGCGCCCCCGCCTGCTGGCGGGTTAGCCCCGAAAACATGGTTCCCCCGTTCCCGTTACGCCCTCTGGCGCTTGGGATTCGGCGTTCCGGTTTTTCGGACCGGCGGCAGTCTAGACCATCGGCCGGCGCTTTGCTCACGAAACGCAAACATTTACTCAGCATTCGCAATCGCATCCCAGATTCCTGTCGGACGCACGGCTGGTAGCTTGGGTTTCGGGATGGACCTTTCAGGCCGCAAAGCACTGCTTACGGGCGCCACGGGCGGCCTCGGCAGGGCCATCGCCAGGGCGCTGGCCGGGCGCGGCGCGGTGCTGCTGCTCAGCGGCCGCAAGGCTGAGGCGCTGGAGACGCTGGCGGCGGAGCTGCCCGGCGAGGGCCATCGCGCCATCCCCGCCGACCTCGCCGAGCCCGGCGCCGCCGAGATGCTCGCCGTCGAGGCGGGCGACGTCGACCTCCTCGTCGCCAACGCCGGGCTGCCGGCGACCGGGCGCCTGCCCGAGTTCAGCGCCGAGGAGCTGACCGGCGCCCTGCGAGTGAACCTGGAGTCGCCGATGCTGCTGGCCCGGGCGCTGGAGCCGGGCATGCTGGAGCGCGGCTGCGGCCACATGGTCTTCATCTCTTCGCTTTCGGGAAAGTCGGCGACGCCGCTCTCCTCCGTCTACAACGCGACCAAGTTCGGCCTGCGCGGCTTCGCGCTGGGCCTGCGCGCGGACCTCGACCCGCTCGGGATCGGCGTCTCGCTGGTCTCGCCGGGCACGATCCGCGAGGCGGGCATGTACGCGGACTCCGGCGCCGACCCGATCCCGGGCCTCGGCACCGGGTCCCCCCGGCAGGTCGCCGACGCTGTCGTGGGGGCGATCGAGAAGAACAGGGTGGAGGTGACCGTGGCGCCGATCCAACAGCGCCTGCTGGCTCACTTCGCCCTGACCAGCCCGGGGATAGCGGTGAAGATCGCCAGCGGCGAGGCAGGGCAGAAGGCAGCGGCGAACGTCGCCGCGGGACAGGCGGACAAGAGGTAGAGAGACCACGACTTTGGAGGAAGCACCATGAGCAGTGATTCGTTTGGCGCCCGTTCGACCCTCGCGGTGAGCGGGCGCGAGTATGAGGTGTTCCGCCTCGACGCCCTGCGGGAGCGTTTCGACGTCGCCCGTCTGCCTTACTCGATCAAGGTCCTGCTCGAGAACGTGCTGCGGCTCGAGGACGGCGTCTCGGTCAGCGCCGCCGACGTCGAGGCGATCGCCTCCTGGGACGCCGCCGCCGAGCCCAGCGTCGAGATCCCCTTCCAGCCCGCCCGGGTGCTGATGCAGGACTTCACCGGCGTCCCCGCCGTCGTCGACCTGGCGGCGATGCGCGACGCGATGGAGGAGATCGGTGGCGACCCGGCGGCGATCAACCCCCTGGTCGACGTCGACCTCGTGATCGACCACTCGGTCCAGGTGGACGCCTTCGGCAACGAGCGCGCCTTCGCCGTCAACGCCGAGCACGACTTCGACCGCAACCGCGAGCGCTACTCGTTCCTCAAGTGGGGGCAGCAGTCCTTCGACAACTTCCGCGTAGTGCCACCGGCGACCGGCATCTGCCACCAGGTCAACCTCGAGTACCTGGCCCAGGTCGTCTACAGCCGCGAGAACGGCGGCGTCCTGCAGGCCTATCCCGACACCCTCGTCGGCACCGACTCGCACACGACGATGGTCAACGGCCTCGGCGTGCTCGGCTGGGGCGTCGGCGGGATCGAGGCGGAGGCGGCGATGCTGGGCCAGCCGATCTCGATGCTGCTGCCGCAGGTGGTCGGCTTCAAGCTCAGCGGCGAGCTGCCGGAGGGGGCGACGGCGACCGACCTGGTGCTGACGGTGACCGAGATGCTGCGCCGCCGCGGCGTCGTCTCCCGGTTCGTCGAGTTCTTCGGGCCCGGCCTGCCCACCCTCGGGCTCGCCGACCGGGCGACGCTCGGCAACATGTCGCCGGAGTTCGGCTCGACCTGCGCGATCTTCCCGGTCGACGCCGAGACGCTGCGCTACCTGGACCTGACCGGGCGCCCGACCGAGACGATCGAGCTGGTCGACGCCTACGCCCGCGCGCAGGGCATGTTCCACGACGAGGAGACCGAGGACCCGGTCTTCTCCGACCTGCTGGAGCTGGACCTGGGCGAGGTCGTGCCCAGCATCGCCGGCCCGAAACGGCCGCAGGACCGGGTGCCGCTGTCAGAGGCGAAGGAGTCCTTCCTGGAGGCGATGGGGGAGTTCGACGCCGAGGCCGCCGAGCAGATGGGCAACGGCCGCGACGAGGCGATCGAGGAGTCCTTTCCCGCCTCCGACCCGCCGGCCGAGGACCACGACGACGAGCGCGGCAAGCCGCGACCGGCGGTCAGCGGCGCCCCGACCGCAGCCGCCCTGGAGCGCCTCACCAACGATGCGATCGAGGTCACGCTGGCGGACGGCACCGGCTTTCAGCTCGACCACGGCCGCGTCGTGATCGCGGCGATCACCAGCTGCACCAACACCTCCAACCCGAGCGTGATGGTCGGCGCCGGCCTGCTCGCCCGCAACGCGGTGCAGCGGGGCCTGGCGCGCAAGCCCTGGGTGAAGACCTCGCTGGCCCCCGGCTCGACCGTCGTCACCGACTACCTCGAGCGGGCCGGCCTCACCGAGTACCTGGACGCGCTCCAGTTCAACCTGGTCGGCTACGGCTGCACCACCTGCATCGGCAACTCGGGGCCGCTGGCGCCCGAGGTCTCGGCGGCGATCGCCGAGAAGGACCTGGCCGTCTGCGCCGTGCTCTCGGGCAACCGCAACTTCGAGGGCCGGATCAACCAGGACGTCAAGGCCAACTACCTCGCCAGCCCGCCGCTGGTGGTCGCCTACGCGCTGGCCGGGCGGATGGACGTCGACCTCGCCGAGGACCCGCTCGGCGAGGGCTCCGACGGCGAGCCGGTCTACCTGCGCGACATCTGGCCCGGCGCCGAGGAGATCAAGCAGGTCGTCGGCGCCTCGGTCGCCTCGGAGATGTTCACCCGCAACTACGCCTCGGTCTTCTCCGGCGACGAGACCTGGAGCGCGGTCGAGGTCCCCGCGGGCGACCGCTACACCTGGCCCGACTCGACCTACGTGCGGCAGCCGAGCTTCTTCGAGCGGATGCCGGCCGACCCGCCCGGCGTCGAGCCGATCGCCGGCGCCCGCGTCCTCGCCCTGCTCGGCGACTCGATCACGACCGACCACATCTCCCCGGCCGGGGCGATCAAACGCGAAAGCCCGGCGGGCCGCTGGCTGATCGAGCAGGGGGTGGACCCGGGGGACTTCAACTCCTACGGCTCGCGCCGCGGCAACCACGAGGTGATGATCCGCGGCACCTTCGCCAACATCCGCCTGCGCAACCTGCTGGTCGAGCGGGCCGGCGGCTTCACCCGTCACTTCCCCGACGGCGAGGAGACGACGATCTACGAGGCGGCGATGAGGTACGCCGCCGACGGCGTGCCGCTGGTCGTCCTGGCGGGCAAGGAGTACGGCTCCGGGTCCTCGCGCGATTGGGCGGCGAAGGGGACGAAACTGCTGGGGGTGAGGGCAGTGATCGCCCAGAGCTTCGAGCGCATCCACCGCTCCAACCTGATCGGAATGGGTGTCCTGCCCCTGCAGTTCGCCGCCGGCGAGAGCGTCGAGAGCCTCGGGCTCAGCGGTGAGGAGAGCTTCGACTTCGGTGACCTCGAGGGAGGTCAGGCGAAAACGGTGACCGTAACTGCCAGTAGTGGAGATGGTTCCAGTAAAGAGTTCGTCGCCACGGTGAGGCTCGACACCCCGAACGAGGTTACGTATTTTATAAACGGCGGTATCTTGCAGACCGTGCTGCGCAACCTGAGGAAGTAGGTGCAGCGGGGCCGCGGGAGGCAGGGGGGTCCGCGCGACCCTCACTGCACCTGCGCGCCGGTAGCCAGGGAGGGATGCCGACGCGGCCGTTCCCCTGGACGGGACTGCCCAGTAGGAACAGTCAGCGTTTAGCTATACAGGTTGGACACCCTACGGTCAAGCGCCACCGACCGCTTTAAGGGCGATCGGGCGCGCTTTGCAGCCGATCCGGGACGCCTCCGGCCGCCGGCGCGACGCCCCATCCCTTGCGCTCGATCAGTTCGATCCCGATCACACTCCCGACCGGGCCGACGGGGGTAAGGGTCGCGGCGAGCAGGGTGTAAGGAGCCTCGTGGCGCACGGCGGCGATCCAGATGAGGATGCAGAGGGCGATGAAACCGAACCCGTGCGCCCACCCGAACAGCATCGTCTCGGTTTCGAACCCCGGTCCCAGCCAGAACACGATCAGCCCGGCGAAGATCGCCAGCTCGACCCAGGAGAGTCGCTTGACCCAGACGAACAGCGGCCCCGGCACGGGTTTCTGGAACGGTCGCGCGGACACGGCGCTCAGGCGCACGGGCGCACCTCCAGCACCTCGCGGGCGCCGAGCGCCAGGCGCCGCGCGCCTCGCCGCCCTTCGGCCGGGCTCGCAGGCGGCGCTTGCCGAAGCCGCCGCGTCGCAGCTCGACGGCGGTGGAGAAGAAGATGAGCGCCGGGCCGCGGACCCGCCCCCGGCGCAGTCGTGGCGAGCGCTCGTCGGGCGCGACCCACAGCTCGCCGCCGAGCAGGTGCGCTCGGCCGAGCGCGGGCAGCGACCGGCCGAGCGAGCGCCGCAGTGGCGCCAGACGGACAGCGAGCCAGGAGAGGGCGAAACGATCCGCACGCCGCCCATCGGGCGTCGCTTGCGTCGCCAGCGTCGCGACTGCCACCGGGATCACGACCAGCCGCAGCGGCCAGTCGAGCAGGCCCAGCGCCCAGCCGCCGATCCACGTCGCCGCCAGCGCGCCGAGCGCGGCCACCGCCCCACCGACCCGGCCCCCAGCGCTCGCGCCCCGACGCCCGGCGATCGCGGCGATCGTTAAGGCGACGGTGGCCGAGCCCGAGCTGAGGGCGACGACGACGAGAAGCGCAGCGGTCGCGTAGGCGAGCCAGCGCAGCGGGACCCCGCCCGGCACCGGCAGCGGCCGGCCCTCGACTGGAATAGATGCGGCGCTCCGGGCGGAAGATCCGCTGGTAGGAGCGGATCGACTCGTAGCCGTCGCTCACGGCAGAATCCGGTTTCCGATCGCCCGCGCCGCATCGGCGACCTGGTCGGGGCAGAAGACGAGCCAGCCGACCAGGATCGCGGCGAGCGAGGAAGACCGCGAGGTCGGTGAACTTCCTGTTCAGCAGGAAGACCAGGCCGACGATCGCGATCACGCCGCCGTAGATCTGGACCGGCGTAGTGGCGCAGCAGCTGAGCCGATGTTGCGGCCGACGTCGTTGCCGGCGGCGAGGGCGGCGGCCGGCTCTACGAGCAGGCGCTACGACGACGCCCGCAAGGGGCAGGGCGATGACGCGCTCGCCGGCTCACGAGAGCGCCCCTTCGACCCGCTCGACGTACCAGCGGCCTTCGCTGCGGGTCAGCCGCAGCCGGTAGGCGAGCGCGAAGCTCGAACGGCTGAGCGAGTCGCGCACCCGCGCTTCGGCGACCACGGTGCGCCGCGGCCCTTCGCCGTTGCCGAGCTGCTTCACGCTCGCGACGTCGATGACCTCCAGGCCGCCGCCGGGCGGCGTGACCCCGGCGTCGGGAGCCAGAAAATAGGAGAGCTCCTGGGCGCTCGTCGCCGACAGGTAGACCGGCAGGAAGCGCTGAACGAGCTCTGCGACGTCGCCCGCGTCTGGGACCGGCGACGGGCCGGGCGCCTCGACGCTCGCCCCGACCCCCCCCGGTCCGGCGACGACCGACGGCACCCCCAGGGCCGCCACCTCGGCCGCGTCTTCGCGGACGATCGGGACGGCGAGGTAGAGAGTGCGGGCGTCGTCGAGCTCGCAGGCGACCGTGACGATCGCCTGGCGATCGCCGAGGTCGCGAACTGCGGCGACCTCGGCCTGCTCGACCTGGGCGACGGCGCCGGTCCCAGCGGGAACCGGCACCGAGGCGCCCGGCGCGAGATATGGAGCCAGCGCCTGCGGCGAGGCGTCCGTGAGGTAGGCCCGCGCGAACCTGACCGCGAAAGCGGCAGTCGCGGGGTCGGCGGCGGCGCTGCGTCCGGCGCCGGTCGAGCCGCCCTGGCGAGGCTCGGACACCACGCCCGAGATGCCCCGCAGGAGCAGGAGCCCGACCAGCGCCCAGAGCACCACCCGGCCCACAGCCCGGAGCGCCGAGCCGACCGAGCGACCGTCACCTCCGCGCCGCCTGAGCTGGGTACCAATTCCTACTGACACTTCCAGACCACCTCCGTTGTCGTGCTGGGGCCAGCCGATTTGCTGGCTCACGACAACGGGGAGGCGAAGAGCCAAAGTGGTCGTAACTGTGTGGTTACGCGGTTACGGGCAGCGCCTTGGGCGTGCCGACCTCGGCGGTAACAGTGGTGCGGGCGTGCTCCACCATCCACCAGCCGGACCAGTCGACCAGCTCGTAGAGAGCGTGGCTGCCCACCTTGCGGCGGCGCACGATGCCAGCCTGGCGAAGGATGCCGAGGTGCTTGGAGACGTTCGGGCGCGAGGTTCCGAGCTGGCAGGCCAAGCCCTGCACGCTGCTGCTGCCGGCGTTGAGGATCTCCATCAGCCGAATCCGGGTCGGGTCCGCGATCACGCGCAGCCAGGAAGACACCGACTCGATCACCTCCGGCGAGAGCGGTTGGCGGGAAGCTGGGGCCTGCCCCGTCCCGTTGGCTGCGTTGTCTACACCGTTACTCAATGGTCCTCTGAACAACAGAGCACCGAGCTAACAAAGTGGACCCTTAGATATGTGAGCGCTGCCGGGCAATCCGAATGTGACTGGCCCGACGCCCGCCGAAAGACGACAGCCGAAAGACACCTCGGCCCGCCGGGGGCCGAGGTGCCGATCGCCGGGGAGCGAGGAGTTCGCCTAGCGCAGGCGGAGCGTGGTCCCGGCGTAGATCAGGCTGGGATCGCCGGTGCCGATGCTGTCTTCGTTCAGAGCCCACAGGCGCGCGACCTCGGCGGCGATCTCCGCGTCGCTGGCGCCCGCCGGAAGCAGGGCAGCGGCGATGTGCCAGAGGCAGTCGCCCGACCGCACGACGTAGGAGTCCTTCCCGCCGAGGTGGCGGCCGTGGTCGGCCGGAGGCGTCCCGGCAGCCTGGGGCGCCGGGGCCGACGGCGCTTCTTCCTCGGACGGTTCGCTCGCCGGGGTGGCTTCGCCGGAGGTCGCGTCCGAGGACGCCGCCTGCTGCTCGGCGGGTCTCTGCTCCGGCGCGACGATCGACTGATTGGCGACCGGCTCGGAGGTCTTCGCCTCCGGCGCCTGCTGCTGCACGGACTCGGGTTCGGGTGCCGGGGCGGCGGACTCCGGAGAGGCGGCCGGCGCCGACGACGCCGTTTCGTTCGGCGGCGCCTCGGTTGCGGCGCTGGTGACTTCGTCGGCCGGAGGCGCTTCCACGTCCACTTCGGTTTCGACTTCGACCGCGCCGGTTTCTTCGTCGCCGCCCGCTGCCGGGGCTTCTTCGAGCGCTTCTTCTTCGCCGCCGGGATCGAAGCCTGGATCGACCGGCACTTCCACCGGCGGCACCGTCCCCACGCCTTCGCTGTCGTTCTCGCCCGCCAGGGCGAAGCCGGGGAAGGCGCTGCCGAGGACGAGCATCACGACCAGCGTTAGAGAGAGGAGGCGCCGGCCAGGAGGAGACCCCGATCGGCAGTCGAGAGAGACGGACGTCAGGTGCTGGGTGATGTTTGCCATCGGGCTCCTCCTCGTTGTCGAGGCTGTCGCTTTCAGTTCATGGGATCGGCTACGCAGCGATAGCTCTTGTCGCCGCCAAGGTCTTCGGTGATGCCGACGCTGCCGTTTTCTGCGGTGACGTAGAGGACGTCGACCGCGCCGGGTTTGCTGCTGGATGGATAGACCTCGCTGGTCAGCTCGCCGCCTGGCGCGAGCTGAATCTGCGGCTGCGCGAGCGCCACCATCAGCTCCTGCTGGGTCGGCAGTCGCCGGCCGACCCGTTCCCGGTTGTCGGTCAGGGCGCAGTCAGAGACGGCGCTTCCGTACGACCGAGGCGGACGGGCCTGGGTCTCAACGCACACGTCCCCGACCGGGATCGTGGGAGCGAACGCCTGCGGGCAGCTATCGAGGAAGCGGGAGGCGGGCTGGCCGCCGAGGCGGGCGGAGTTCTGCGCGCGGGGGACCGGCCGCAGGCTCGACTCCTTGACCACCCTGCCGCCGATCGAGTTCGACTTGAACTCGTTGCCGGTCAGGCTGCGGTTCCTGATGTCAG
This sequence comes from uncultured Solirubrobacterales bacterium, assembly GCA_963703585.1. Lineage (GTDB taxonomy): Bacteria > Actinomycetota > Thermoleophilia > Solirubrobacterales > 70-9 > VAYN01. The sequence goes on from CAVPEX010000042.1 coordinate 62,875, forward strand.
AGCCGTCGAGCTTGGAAACCGCGTAGGCGCCGCCGGTTCCCACGGCGATGAACAGGGCCAGGGTCGCGACGACGTTGGCGTAGGTGAGTCGGTCAAGCAACGCTCTCAGTTGGTCTCTCCTCGACTCAGGCTGATTTGACCTGTCCCGCACCTAGCATGGCCGCCCTTTCACTCGGACAGTCAACGTCCGGCTGTTGCCGGCCTCCAGCGGCCAGCCAGCCTCACCGGCAAGGTGAGCCCGGAAGCCGAACTCCTGCTCGCCGCAGGTGCGATCGAAGAGGTAGGGAATCTGCCAGGTGCCGTCCGTCTCCGTGTGGATCGTGCGGAACGTCTGCCATCCCGACGTGAACCGGACCTGCAACTCCAACAGCTTTCCCGCCACGGGAAGCGGGCGGCCCTTGACGCGGCCGCTGAAGGTCACGGAATCGCCGTTCTGCACGCGCTTCGGCTTCACCGTGAAGGTCGAGGTCCCCTTGACCAGCAGGGTCGCGGTGTCTTCGACCGGCAAGATCGTCGCGGTGCCCGGGATAGACGAAGCGGAAATTGTGCGAGGCACGCGCCTCGACCGTGTAGGTGAAGCCACCGTTGGCGTCGGTCGACACGGTCCCGGCGAGCTGCTCGGTTCCTTCCTTCGGGCGCGAGTAGACGAGCACCTTCGCGTCGGTCAGCGGGTGCCCGGCCCGGTTGACGAGGCGGCCGCCGAGATGCACTTTGCTCCCGAACGAGACCGTGGCGCGCGGCTCGAGGACGGTCCGGCGCACCTTGCCCTTCTTCCCCTTCCGGGTGACGCTGCGCCTCTCGACCACACCCGCCTTCATCGCGGTCGCGATCCGCAGCGGCAGCTTCAGCCGCATCGGCTGACCGTCGAGGCGGCGGTCGGTGCCCGCAAGGTTGCTCGCCTGGTCGTGGGCGGTCGCCCGCAGTTCGTAGTCACCTGGCGGCAGGGAGGCGTCGTCGATCCGCGTCACGAGACGGTCGCCTTCCTGGGTGGTCGGCAGCACCTGCCAGCTACCGGAACCCGCGCGGCTGATCTCGATCCCGCCTCCGGCGAGCCCGGAGATGCGGTCGGTGACGAGGACGGACACCCGCGTCGGGGCCTCGACGGTCGGATTCTCGAAGCCGAGCTGCGGCGGCTCAGGGTCGAAGCGAAGGCGAACCGGCTGGGAGGCGTTATCCGCCTGCTGGTTGCCGGCGGCGTCCTCACGCCACAGCCGCAGCACCCACTCTCCCGGCGAGGGCACCGTCAGGTTTTCCACCGCTGCGATGCCTTCACCGGCCCGGTCTCCGTTCATGCACTCTTCGCCGCTCGCACGGCAGAGGCGGAAGTGGGCGGCGGTAATCGGAGCCCGATCGCCTTCGCTGGGATTGGCCCAGGCGACATCGAAGTCGTTGGCGTTGCGCCAGGTCTCTCCCCCGCCGACTCCCACCGGGACTGCACCCGGCGCGGCGTTGTCGATCCGCACCGTTACGGCCCCCGATTCGGCGCGGTTGCCGGCCGCGTCTTCGGCGACGACGGTCAAGGGCTGGGAGCCTTCGGGAGCTTCCGCGGTGTCAATCTGGATGGACCCCGACCCGTTCGGACAGGGAACCGGCTGGGAGTAGTCGCAGTCGCGAGGATCGCTCCCGCGCACGCCGCCGCTGACGAGGGCGGATGCGCTTTTGATGCCGACGTTGTCGGAGGCGTCGAAGTCGAAGCTCTGTTTTCCGCGAATCCACGCCCCCTGCGTAAAGGCTCGTGCTCTGGGCGACTCCCACCGAGGGAGGAGAACCGTCGACCACGGTCGCCTCCGCGGCGAAGGTGCGAATGAAGTTCTGACCTCGGGCCGAGCAGAACTCGCGCGAGGGGGCGCCGACGCAAACGACGCGCTGGACAATCCGGGTCGCGCCGCCGAGATCGTAGGAGCGCAGGCGCGGCCAGCTCGACGCCTGGGCCACGTCGGGGCGGGGGCAGTTGCGGTTGGCGCGGACGTTCCTGATCGAGACCGGCGAGGCACTGGGACGCTCAGCGTAGAGCTGGAGGGCGTAGCGGCAGTCGCGGCGCTGCGCGTGACCCGACCAGCGAAGACGGGAGAACGTCGTCCCCGGCGGGGCGTCAAGCGCGAAGCCGGACTGCGCCCCGCGCGCCACCTTGCCGGTGCCCGGAACGTTGGCGCTGACGAACCCGCGCAGCCCCGGCCCCAGCGGGTTACAGGCCCGCCGCCACTTCATCCCGCGGGTGGCGAAGTCGTCGAAGGCCGCGCTGACGTAGCCGGCGTCGTCGGCCTGGCAGGCATAGATCGTGTATTCGCCAGCGCTCGCCGGGCGGGGCAGCCGCGAGCCCGACGGCGAGGACGAGCGCGGAGACGAGGGCGACGAGCGTAGAGACGCGGGCGGAGCGGACATCGGGGAGTAGAGCGGGTTGCATCATGGGCCTCCAAACTGCGGACCGGGCTGGCGGCAGCCGGTGCCGACTGCGTGCTTTCGACGGCGCCGCTTCCGACGCTTCATAGGTTTCTTCCGATTCGCCTTCGCTTCGAGGTGTACGCGGGCGAGCTGGGTTCGAAGCTGTCCTCGGGCGGCGGCGGTTCGGCCTTCGGCTTCGGGTCGGGTTCCTGTTCGGTCGTCGGCGTCGGTTCCGGGGCGGGCGCTTCTTCGGTTTCCGTCGGTTCAACCGGCGTGTAGGTGGGGGCGGTCGCTTCGGGTTCCGGTGACGGAGTCAGCCGTTCGGGCTCACTTTCGGCGGGCTTGAGGCGATCAGCCCCGCGCGGCGCCGAGGGGATCGACGCCCTGTTCGACGCAGTAGGTCGCGCCGCCGCCGATAGCGATGCACCCCGCCACCACCGTGGCAATCGGTCCGGGTCGAGCTGCGGCGAGCGGGGTCGGATCGACGGCGCGGTAGTAGCCGGCGGCGACCTGCTGCTTGGCCTGAGCGCCGCCGTCAACGATGTGCTGCTTGATCGAGGAGAGGCCCTCCGCGGACTTGTGGAGGACGCGCTCTACGAATCCCGGGCTCGCACCTTCGGCGGCGGGCACCGGCAGGATCGCGCCGGCCTTCTCCCGCCAGGCGATCAGCCGCTCGCTGAAGATCTCGCAGCGCCCGCAGCGGGCCAGGTGCTCGCGGGCATGAGCATCCTCCGCGGCGGTCGCGAGCCCGCAGACCGAGCGCAGCACCAGCGGCTCTCCGTGGCGGCAGCCACCACCGGCGAGGCGGGCGACGGCAGACCGAGCGGCGTCCATGACCTCGAGCAGCTCTCGCTTGACGACGCGATCGCTGTGGCCGAGGCGCTCGGCGATCTGCGGGCGCTTGTAGCCGGCGCCGTAGAGCGCAAGGATCTGGCGCCCGCGATCGGGAAGTGAGGAGTAGACCTCCTCGACTAGCTCCCCGAGGTCGGCATCGTCCTCGCTGGAGATCAGCTCTTCCGCCGGGCCGGGCTCTTCGGCCGCGAGGCCGGCCAGGCCGTCGATGCTCTTGCGGGGTTCTTCGCGACCATGACGTTCGTCTTCGCGCTGGAGGACCCGGTGGGCGGTGGTGCGAATCCACGAGTAGATCTGGCCCGGCTCGGAGATCCCCTCGGCGTGCTCCAGAAAGCGCTTGCAGGCCGTCTGGATCGCATCGGCGACCTCCTCCATCGAGCAATCTGGATGCCAGGAGGCCAGTTGCGCTCGAAGCGCGCGACCCCGCTCGCCGCGGACCATGTCCTGAAGTGGGACGTCCGCGCCGGCTGAGGCAATAGTCGAAGAGTGAGCTTCCATCTCTTCAACAGAGCACCGAGGCGAGGAAGTGGTCCCCCCTCTCGCTGGCGCTTTGGTTCTCACGCTGCCCTCCGGACGAGCTGTGGAGCCGGCTCGCTGCGTGGCTCCGCCTACCAGAAGAAGGAATTACCCACTTCTGATGAGCTTTAATCCAGCGGCTTTAAAGCAGCGATGATCTTCCTGCGCGGGAGGACAGGAGTTTGACCTTCAGCTACCGGACCAGACAGAGGGCGACGACGACGAATTCTCTGCCTGCCGTTCCGCCCATGTCAGAAGCCCACCTCACCTGCCAGGCTCGTTCGGCCGGCACCGGCCCCTGATCCACCATCCGCATGTACGGAGTGGCGGCTTCGCCGCCGGTCGCCTCCGAGCCGCCAGTGATTAGCCGCTCACCTCGCTTGCATTTCGCGCGTCCCCCTGCCTCGGCGTAGATGCCGTCATGGGCCACGGTGTCCCGATCGGCGATTGGGCCGGACTTCCGAAACTTGAACTTGCCGAGGTCATTCGCCCTTACAGCTCCGGGCGCGATATCCCGAGAGTGGACGGAGTTCCGGCCCAGCCCATAGGCGACGACGTTGCCGCCCACCGCGAGAAAGAGAGCCAGCAGCGCGACGACCATCGCTGGTGAAGGGCGCCGTAGCCTGATCTTCATAGCTCCTCCTTACCTGCCGGCAGGACCTCCGCAGCCTCGCCGGGTGAGGTCAGGATAAAGCGCCATCAGAGGGCGGCCCGGGAGCGGGACGCAAGTGGCCGAGGTGAACTTCTTGGCCCGTGCGCGGGAATCGGTGCACGAACTCGACTTAAGCTATGGCACCGCCGCCAGCAAGCACGAGGACCAGCACGCCGAGGATGACCCGGTAGATAACGAAGACTCCGAGGCCGTGGCTGCCGAGGTACCGGAGCAGCCAGGCTATGGCAAGGTAGCCGCTGGCGAAGGCGACTAGCGTCGCGACCGCGGTTGCGCCGGCCGAGGCGTTTCCGTCTTCCCCGATCTTCGGCAGCTCGAAGAGGCCGCTGAGCACGATGGCGGGGACTGAGAGCAGAAACGAGTAGCGGGCGGCGGCGACACGGTCGACGCCACGCAGCAACCCGGCCGAGATGGTCGCGCCTGCGCGCGAGACTCCCGGGATCAGGGCGAGCGCCTGGGCGAAGCCGATGAAGATGCCGTCGCGCGGCGTCATCTGCCCGAGGTAGCGGCGCTGCGAGCCGAGCCACTCGGCCAGCACCATGACGAAGGAGAAAAGGATGAGGGCGGAGCCGATCAGGTAGAGGTCGCGTGCCCCGGACTCGATCTGGTCGCTGAAGGCGAACCCGAAGATCGAGATCGGGATCGTGCCAAGGACGATGAACCAGCCCAGCCGGGCGTCGGCGCTGGCCCGCCGGATCGGCACCCGCAGTTCGCGCAGCCAGGCGACCGCGATCCGCCAGAGGTCGGCGCGGAAGTAGATCAGCACCGCCGCCATCGTCCCCAACTGGATCACCGCGGTGAAGCCCGCCCCCGGATCCTCCCAGCCGAGGAAGGCGGGAACGATCCGCAGGTGCCCGCTGGAGGAAATCGGCAGGAACTCGGTCAGACCCTGGACGAGGCCGAGGACGATCGCCTCGAGGGTCGACATCGAAGCTGGGACTCAGCCGCGCAGCGGCCTATTGCGATCTTTGCGTTTCTCTTCCCGTTCCTTCTCTTTTTCGCGCTGTTCCTTGCGTTTCTGCGCGCGCAGGCGCTGGGCCTCCTTGCGGGTGAGCGGGAAGGGCGGCGCTACCTCCTGGCACTCGCGTCCCACGCAGTCGATCAACCGCTTCATCTGACGGTGCAGGAAGTTGCGGATCGGGAAGAAGTTGGGGACCTTGTGGATCGAGTTCAGCTCGTGGGGGTCGCGGTTGATGTCGTACAGCTCCTTCTCGCCGCTCGGCCAGGCGATGTACTTGTAGGGGCCGAGGCGGATCCCGGCGTAGTCCTTGGGCGGCGCCAGCAGCGAGGTGGAGGCTTCCTCGCCGGCGGCGCGTGAGCGAAGCGCCCCGTTGGCTTCGACGTCGCTGCTCTCCACGAAGGACTCGAAGAGGATCGGCCGGCGGCTGCGCAGCTCGGGGTCTTCCAGGAACGGGACCAGCGAGCGGCCGTCGATGCTCTTGGTCGGTTCCACGTTCGCGAGGTCGAGCAGGGTGGGCGCGACGTCGATGTTGGCCGCCAGCTCGCCGGTCTCGGTCCCCGGCCTGATCCCCGGCCCGCGGATCAGGAAGGGCATGTGGGTCGCCGGCTCGTAGGCGAGGAACTTGCCGCCCAACAGCCGGTGCTCGCCGAAGAAGAACCCGTTGTCGGAGACGAAGATCACGTAGGTGTTCCGCAACCTCCCGAGGTAGCCGAGGGTCTCGATCACTCTCCTGACGCCGTCGTCGACCGAGCGCAGCGACTCCAGCTGCTTCTGCCAGTAGACGCGGTAGGTGCGCTTCTCGGTCGGCGTCAGGTAGCTCGCCGTGCGAATGAAGTGCGGCTTGTCGGTGACGTTGCCCTCCTTCAGCCCTTCCCCCACCCCGTGCGGCAGGCGGGCGCCGCGGAACCAGTCGTAGTGACGCGGCGCCGGCTCAGGGCCGGCCGGGCGGCGGAAGTCGCCGTGCGGGGCCGTGTAGTCGAGCTGGACGTAGAAAGGCTGCCCGGCCGGGGTCGCGAGGATCTCGTTGGCGGCGATCTCGGTCAGCTTGTCGGTGACGTGCAGGCAGGGCAGGCCGTTGAGCGGCGCCAGCGGGCAGCCGGGGTCGTCGCGAACGCCGTATTCGCGCGTCTCCCAGCTGCCGGAATCCCCGAACGGCTCGGTCAGCGTCCCATTGACGTTCAGCGTGTAGCCGTAGGAGTAATGGGTCTGGTCCTCATTGAGGATCCCGTACCAGGAGCTCCACCCGGGCGGCACCTCGAGGCCGCTGCTGAAGGGCTCCTGGCCGTAGCCGTTCATCACCTTGCCGACGTGGACCGTGCGGTAGCCGGCCCCCTGCAGCCAGGTCGCGATGTTGTTGGTGGCGGCGCCGCGGAAGGAGAAGCCGGTGTAGCCGCCGTTGGGCGGGTTGTTGCCGCGGACGTTGTTGTTGTGCGAGTAACGCCCGGTCAGCAGGCTGACCCGCGAGGGGCAGCAGAGCGGGTAGGGCACGTAGTAGCGATTGAAGCTCATGCCCCGTTTACCGATCAGGTCGAGTGTGCTCGGCATCGCCCGCGTCGCCGGGGCGCCCGGGTAGGAGCGGTGCGTCGCGTAGAGGCCGTCGAGCGTCTGGTCGTCGGTCTGGATGACGACGAAGCTGGGTCGTTCGCCCTGGGCGTAGGGCGGCGGGATCGCCGCCTCGGCCCCGCCGTTGGGCATCAGCCCGCCCGCCAGCACGAACAGCGCCGCGGCGAATCCAATCTGTCGCATCGATCTCATCCGTCTCTAGAGCTCGCAACCGATCCCCGGCCGGGGAGTTTCGGTCGCAACCTTACGTTACGTAACTGTCGGGACAACAACGGCCATCACCACGGCCCAAACGTCCGGACCAAGTCAAACCTCGACGACCACGGGCAGGATCATCGGCCGGCGCCGCAGGCGCTTGTAGACGAACTCGGCGAGGTCGTCGTGGAGGATCTTCTCGATCAGCTCCACCTCGTGCACCTCGTCGTCAGCGGCGCGGTCGAGCGAGGCTTCGATCGCCTCGCGGACCACGGCGATGAAGGAGGCCTCCTCTTCGGCGAGGGGGACGCCGCGCAGGACGATCTCATGGTCGGCCACGGTCTCGCCCTCGTCGGCGGAGACGGTCGCGACGACGAACATGATCCCGTCCGTGGAGAGCGCGCGCCGGTCGCGCATCGCGCTCTCGGTCGGGTCGCCCAGCTCGATCCCGTCGACGAAGAACATGCCCGAGCGCTCGCGCTCGGCGAAGCGGGCGCCGTCGGCGTCGATCTCCAGCGGCAGCCCGTTGTCGCCGCGGAAGACGTTCTCGGGCGGGACCCCGAGCGCCTCGGCAATCTCGGCATGCAGACGGATGCGCTTGTGGTCGCCGTGGACCGGCAGCACGTAGCGCGGACGGGTCAGGTTCAGCATCAGCTTCAACTCCTCGCGATGGCCATGCCCGGAGGTGTGGATCGGCGCGTCACGAGCGGTGACCACGTCGCAGCCGATTTTGAACAGGCGGTCGATCGTGTCGTTGATCGCGCGCTCGTTGCCGGGGATCGGGGTCGCCGAGAAGACGATCGTGTCGCCCGCGTGCAGGCGCACCTGGCGGTGCTCGCCGTGGGCCATGCGCCGAAGCGCCGCCAGCGGCTCACCCTGGGAGCCGGTGGTGACGATCACCAGCTCGCGGTCGGGCACCTTGGCGAGCCCTTTCGGCTCGACCAACATCCCTTTCGGGACCTTGATGTGGCCGAGGTCGCGGCCGATGCCGACGTTCTTGACCATCGAGCGGCCGACCAGCGCCACCCGCCGCCCGAGCGCGTCGGCGGCGTCGATCACCTGCTGGACGCGGTGGATGTTGGAGGCGAAGCTGGTGACCACGATCCGCCCCTCGCAGCGGCCGAAGACCTCGCGAAGCCTGGGGCCGACGTCGGACTCCGAGTGCGCGAAGCCGTCCCGGTCGGCGTTGGTCGAGTCGCCGCAGAGCAGGAGCAGCCCCTCCTCGCCGAGGCGGACGAGCCGGGCGACGTCGGCGGGCTTGCCGTCGACCGGGGTCTGGTCGAAGCGGTAGTCGCCGGTGAACAGGACCGTTCCCAGGTCGGTGGTGAGGGCGACCGCGGCGGCGTCGGGGATCGAGTGGGTCATGTGGACCAGCTCGATCCCGAACGGCCCGGCCTTCGTCTTCTTGCCCGGCTCCAGCAGCTTGATCGGCGTGTGGAGCTTGTGCTCCTCGAGCTTCGACTTCGCCATCGCCACCGTCAGGCGGCGGCCGTAGACCACCGGGACGGCGTCCTCCCCCAGCCGCCGCAGCACCCAGGGCAGGCCGCCGAGGTGGTCCTCGTGGCCGTGGGTGATGACGATCGCCTCGACCCGGTCGGCCCGTTCCTCCAGGTAGGTGAAGTCCGGCAGCACGAGGTCGATGCCGTGCATCTCCGCGGTCGGGAAGCGCACGCCCGCGTCGACGACGACGATCCGCCCCTCGAACTCGACCACGGTCATGTTCTTGCCGATCTCGCCGAGCCCGCCGAGCGGCAGGATTCGCAGGGTCGGTTTGCTCATCGGGACGGCTCCATTGGAGGAGGGGCGCTGCGGGTCTGGCGAGGGACCCTACAGCTACGTAAGTGCCGGCTAGGAGAGGGCGCGGGCGGGTTCCGCCTCGACCGGCAGGTCGGGAAGATGCTCCCACAGATCCCGCAGCGCGGCGAAGCGCTTGCCGTGCGGTAGGCGCACAAGCGCTCGCATCACGCCCTCGCCGGCCCCGCCTTCCTCAGCGACGTGGATCAGCTCCTCGCGCGACACGGGGGCGTGCTCGAATGCCGGACGCACCACTGCGGCCAGCTCCATTCGGCTGACGATCTCCAATCGACTACCTCCAATCTTCGGATACTCTACCTTTACGTGACTGTAGATTAATCCTGCGACCCTCGGCGGGAGGGGCCTCCTCTCGAAGACTCCGTCGAGGGTCGCGATCGACAACGGCCATCGATGCGAGGCATTGGCAGGACCGAGAGAAACCAGAAAGGCTGCGGCCGGCTGAGGCGCTCGCTCGGGCCATTAAGGTAGGCGTGGATGAGTCCGACGGCGGAGAGCACCGAGCAGCTTCACCAGATCGGCGAGGTCGCCGAGCAGGTGGGTCTCTCCCTGCGCACGGTGCGCTACTACGAGGAGGTCGGCCTGCTCTCGGCGCCAGCTCGCACCGAGGGCGGCTTCCGCCTCTACGGCGCCGAGCACCTGGAGCAGCTGGGGCTGATCAAGCAGATGAAGCCGCTGGGCCTCTCGATCGAGGAGATGCGAGCGCTGTTGGACGCCCGAAGCGACTTGCAGAGCAGCACCAGCGCCCGCAAGCGGGCCGCGGCCCGCGACAGCCTGGAGCGCTTCGCCGAGATCGCCGGGGAGCGGTGCGGCGAGCTTCGCAAGCAGCTGCGCAGCGCCGAGCGATTCGCCCGCCAGATTCGCAGCGAGGCCGAGAGCGGGGATTGATCGGTGGCCTCCACGCCCGCCGCCGCGGGCGTGGGAGAGGTCACCGCGCAGGCGGCGCGCAGGCGCACCTTCGCGATCGTCTCCCACCCCGACGCCGGCAAGACGACCACTACCGAGAAGCTGCTCCTCTACGCGGGAGCGCTCGACCGCGCCGGCTCGGTCAAGGCGCGGGCCGGCCAGAGCCAGACGACCTCGGACTGGATGGACTTCGAGCGCCGTCGAGGCATCTCGATCACGGCCACCGCCCTGCAGTTCCCCCACGGCGGCCGCGAGATGACCCTGCTCGACACCCCCGGCCATCACGATTTCTCCGAGGACACCCTGCGGGTGATGGCGGCGGCGGACTGCGCGGTGGTCCTGCTCGACGCCACGCGGGGCATCGAGCGCCAGACCGCGCGCCTGCTGGAGGTCGCGCGCTCGCGTCACATGCCGCTGCTGCTCTTCGTCAACAAGTGCGACCGTCCCGGGGTGGAGCCGCTCGGCCTGCTCGACGCGGTCGAGGCCGGGATCGGGATGCCGGTGACGCCGCTCAACTGGCCGGTCGGCGAACCGGGTGAGCTGCGCGGGTTGATCGAACGCGGCGACGACAGCTTCCTGCGCTTCGAGCGCACCGCCCACGGCGCGACTGCCGTTGCCGAGGAGCGGATCTCCGCCGCGCAGGCTGAGCGCGAGGAGGGCACCCCGTGGCTGCGGGCGCGCGAGGAGCTGGAGCTGGTCGAGTCGGCGACGCTCGACTTCGACCGCGAGCTCTTCCACGCCGGCGAGCAAGCCGCGGTGCTGTTCGGCTCGGCGGCCTGGAACTTCGGCGTGCGGATGCTGCTGGAGGCGATCACCGAGCTGACGCCGCCGCCGCGAGCCCGCGCCGACCTCGAGGGCGCCGAGCGACCGCTGGAGGCGCCGTTCGCCGGCTTCGTCTTCAAGGTGCAGGCGAACATGGACCCGCGCCACCGCGACAACCTCGCCTACCTGCGGATCTGCTCGGGCCGCTTCGAGCGCGGGATGGGTGTCACCAACGCGCGCAGCGGCCGGCAGCTGGCGCTCAACTACCCGCAGCAGATCTTCGGGCGCGAGCGCTCGACCCTGGAGCGGGCCTGGCCGGGCGACGTGATCGGCGTCGTCAACGCGGCCGACCTTCAGGTCGGCGACACGGTCTACGCGGCCGAGCCGGTCAGCTTCCCCCCCACCCCGCGCCTCGACCCCGTGCGTTTCGCGGTCGCCCGCAATGCTCTCGGCCAGCGCCACAAGCAGTTCGAGCGGGGGCTCCGCCAGCTCGACGGGGAGGGCCTGATCCAGGTGCTGCGCCGCGACCCCGACCATCCCGAGTCGATCCTCGCCGGCCTCGGCGACTTGCAGTTCGAGGCGGTGGCGGAGCGGATGAAGGCCGAGTTCGGCGTCGAGCTGCGACTGGAGCCTCTGCGCTTCGCCATCGGCCGCCGCGCCGACCCGGAGCTGGCCGAGGCGCTTCGCGCCTGGCCCGGCGGCGAAGCGCTCTTTCGCTCCGACGGCGGGCTGCTGGCCGCCTTCCGCGACCAGTTCGAGCTGCGGCGCTTCGTCGAAAAGGAACGGGCCGCTGAGGTCAGCGAGGACGAGCTCGGGGAGCGACTCGTCTCTCGCGGTGCCGGATAGGCCAGGTCGTCCATCCCGGACCGCCAAACCTAACGTTACGGTAGGGTGGGGGGATGCTGCGACGCACGACTGAGACGTTTCGAGCGATCCGCAAGGGAAAGAGCCGGCCCACTGGAGCCGATGCTCCCAAGCGCGGAAGGCGCCGCCGGCACGCTCGCGAGGCCCTCGCCGCCGCCAACCAGCGCGGCGGCCGCAGCCCGGAGCGATTTCCCGACTGAGCGTGTCGGCGATGGACGAGTCAAGGACCGATGCCGAGATCACCGTGCGAAGGCCGGCGGGAGGGCCGCGACCGGCGCCAGCCGCACATCTGGCGGCGATCGTCGAGTCCTCGACCGACGCGATCATCAGCCAGACGCTGGACGGGACTGTTCTCAGCTGGAACCGCGGCGCGGAGCTGGTCTACGGCTTCAGCGCCGAGGAGGCCCTGGGCCAGCGCTTCGCGGCCCTGGTGGGCGTGGGCGGCGATCCGATTCCCACCTACGCCGAGCGGCTCCGTGCCGGCGGAGTGCCACAGTACGAGCGCGACACCGTGCATCGCCGCAAGGACGGCCGCAGGGTCGACGTCGCCCTCACGGTCTCGCCGATCACCGAGAGCGATGGCGAGGTGCGAGCCGCCTCGATCATCGCCCGCGACATCAGCGAGCGAAAGCAGGCCGAGCGTCGCCTCGCCGAGCTCGCCAACCAGGACGACCTCACCGGGCTCGCCAACCGCCGCCGCTTCCACGAGCTGCTGCAGCACCATCTCGACCGCTGCGCCCGCCAGGGCTGGCGCGGCGCCCTCCTGCTGCTCGACCTCGACCGGATCAAGCGGGTCAACGACACGCTCGGCCACGGCGCCGGCGACCAGATGATCAAGCAGAGCGCTGCACGCCTCGCCAGGCGCCTGCGCCGCGACGACGTGCTGGGCCGCCTCGGCGGAGACGAGTTCGGCGTGCTTATCGCCGAGGGCGACGAGAGCGCGATCGAGGCGCTCGGCGGAGACCTGCTGGAGGCGCTGCGCAGGGGCGGCAACGTGACGACCAGCATCGGCGCCGCGCTGATCGACTCCCCACTCAGCCTCGAGGAGCTGATGATCCGTGCTGACGTCGCGCTCTACAGCGCCAAGGACCGCGGTGGCGATGCCATCGCCACCTACGAGCCGAGCATGGACGCCCGCTTCGGGGATTGAGCGATGATCCGCATCGTCTGCCCCAGCTGCGGCGAGTCGGCGCGCGAGCTGCTGAAGCCCGAGCGCCAGGATGGGAGCATCTTCATCACCTGCCTGACCTGTGGCCACGTCTGGCAGCGCCACCCCGACGACTGTCCGCAATGCGGCAAGCGCGCGCTGACCTCTGTTCGCAAGCCGCTGATCGAAAAAGCGCGGGGCACTCAACAGTCGATCATCGGCTACCGGATCGCCAAGGAGTGCGCGGCCTGCGGCTGGGTGTCAGAGGAGATCTGAGCCGCTACGCGCCGCCGGCGACCGTTCGCGGGCGCTGCGCTCGCGCCACCAGCTGATCGGCCAGGGCGGCGACGTGGCGGCGGCCCTTCTCGCCTTCCTCCAGCGCGTCGAGCCAGCGTTGCGGGATCGTCGAGGCGCCGTCGCGGGCGCCGACGACGGCGCCGGTCATCGCCGCGATCGTGTCGGTGTCGCCGCCGCACGCGACGGCGACCGTGAGGGCGGACTCGAAATCCTCGCTGGCGGCGGCGATGCAGACGGCGACCGGCACGGAGTGATGGGCGGCGACGGTTGCGCCCAGGTGCTCCTCGAGCACCGAAGGGTTCAGACCCCCGCGAGTGAGAAGTTCGGTGGCGATCGCAAGAGCCCGCTGGAACTCGCGCGTGCGGGCAGCGCCCTGCGCGGCGCGCAGCGGTGAGTCGCCACGGATAGCGGCGGCAACCGCCGCCGCCTGCACCACCGCCCCGTCGATGCCGGCCGGGTGGGCGTGCGTCAGCTTGGCGCTTCGCTCCGCCTGCGTCTCGACGAGGACATCATCGAAGGCGAAGCGCACGGCGACCGGAGCGACGCGCATCGCGGCGCCGTTGCCGAAGGAGCCGTCCCTGAACACCTGCGACGCGGCGTCAACGACCCCTTCGCGCCAGAGGCGGAATACCTCCTGCGTGCCGGCGCCGTAGCCGCGGCGCGGGTCGAAGGCCTCGAGGAAGGAGCGCTGCAGGTCGCCGGGCTCGACCACGTCGCAGCGCAGCAACGACTCGGCCAGCGCGATCGCCATCTGCGTGTCGTCGGTGTAGGTCCCGCGTCCCAGCCTCGCCTTGACCATCTCCAGCGGCGGCTCAACGGCGTTTGGGGCCGCTCCCTCGAAGGGCATTCCCAGCGCGTCGCCGACGAACGTCCCCAGCAGGGCGCCGCGGGCCGCGTCTCGCAACCTGCCAGCCGGCAGCTCCCGCGCCGCGGCCGGACTCGGGCCGCGCAGCAGTTGCCTGCCCCGCGCCTTCGCCTGTCTTCCTCGTCGGGCCGCCATAATCAACTGTTACGTAAGATTAGGGATTCTGAGACGCAGCAGGTTGCCGGCCATTTCGGTGACCCGGCGCACACACCCTCCTTGCTGACGTTGCGGCGAGCAGGCCGGCCCGACGCGCGTCCCCCTAAGCTGAATGAAGAGAGAGGAGGGAACAACTGTCACCGCTCTTCAAACAGATCGTGGTGGCCTACGACGGGTCGGAGCCCTCGCAAGCCGGCGCGGGTCTCGCATTCAGGATCGCGCACTCCTGCGGGGCGAACGTAGTCCTGGCACACGCGGTCGAGGGATCGGGGTCGCTTCCCGCTCACGCCGAGCTGCTCGCCAGCCTGGAACAGCGTCTCAGCGAGGAGGATCGCGACTGGCTGGGAGCCCTTCGCGCGCTCGGCGATCTGGCCCCACAGGGCACGCGGCTGGAGCCGAAGGTCTTGCGCGGCCAGGCCGCAGGGGCGCTGCTCGAGGAGATGAAGGCGGCAAACGCGGACCTCGCGGTGGCCGGGACGCACGGCGTCGGTGGGCTGAAGCCTCTGCTGGGCAGCGTCTCCCACCAGCTCCTCGGCAACGCGCCGTGCCCAGTGCTGCTGGTGCGCGGCGGGGCGCCGCCGGGAGGGGCGCCTCAGCGTTCTCGCAGCGCTCGACGGGTCCGAGGCCTCCCTCCGTGCGCTGATGCCGGCCCAGGCGCTGGCGGTCGCGCTGGAGGCGAGCCTGCGGCTCGTGCATGTGGTCGACCCGTCCGTTCCCTTCGCCACGAACCCACCGGCCAGGTTCATCGAGGAGTTGCGGCGCCACGGGCGCAAAGTGCTCCGCGACGCGAACGCGATCGTGTCCGCGCCGCTCGATGACGTGATCGAAGAGATGCGCGAGGGGTCGCCGCGGTCCGAGCTGATGGCCGCCTGCGAAGAGCATTCGCCGGCGATCGCGGTCGTAGCCACCCGTGGGGTGGGTGGCTTTCCGGGGCTGCACCTGGGCAGCACCGCCCGCGGGCTGGTCAACCACGCCCCCTGTCCCGTGTTGGTCACCAAGGATTGACGCACCCGGCGCTCAGGACCTGCCCGCCAGCTCCCCCAGCAGCTCGAGCTGGTCGAGCAGCAGGCGCGGGGCCAGGAATCGCTCGCGGACGCGCCTTGCCCCCGCCGCGCCGAGGCCGCGAGCCCGCACCGGGTCTTCGAGCAGCCCCCGCACGGCCACGGCGAACTCGTCGGTGCCGTCGGCCAAGCGGCCGCTGACGCCGTCCTCCAGCTGCAGGGGGATGCCCCCGGCCCGCCCGGCGACGATCGCCGTCCCCTTCCAGAGGGTCTCGGAGACGATCAGGCCGAACCCCTCCCTGATGCTCTTCTGGATGACCACGTCGGCGACCCGCTGGAAGGCGTTCACCTCGTGGCTCGCCACGCCCATCTGGTCGCTGAAGAGGAAGCAGTCGCGCTCGCCATGCACCTGCTCCTCGATCGCGCTGTAGATGCGCCAGCCCTCCGGGTCGTCGCTCGCCATCGAGCCGATCAGCGCCAGCTGCAGGCCGGGAAAGGTCTCCCGCACCCGGCGCCAGACCTCGACCACCCCGAGCGGGTCCTTCCAGGGGTCGAAGCGCGAGACCTGGAGCAGCAGCGGCCGGGCCAGGTCGACGCCGAGGTCGGCGACCGTCTCGCGCGCCAGGTAGGCGGGCAGCAGGCGGTTCTTCGAGGTCAGGGGATCGATCGCCGGCACCTGCGTCGAGGTCGGCGTGGAGAGGTCGGGGGGGACGAACTCGTCGATCGTGAACACGGCGTGATCGTGCGCTTCCACGTAGGGGCGGAGGAATCCCCAGACCGCCGCGCTCGGCGCGGAGGAGTCGACGTGGCAGCGCCACACCCACTTGGCGCCGCGGTCCCCGGCGTAGGAGCGCACGGCGGCGGGCTGCGGGTCATGGACGATGACGACGTCCCAATTGTCGAGGAGGGCCGCAGCGTGGGCCTCGTTGTGCTCGAGGTAGTCGGCGACCTCGGCGTCGCTGATCTCGACCTCCATTCCCTGCAGGCCGTTGTGGAGCTTCTTGGTCAGCTCGAAGAAGTCGGCGTCGGCGGTGATCAGCTCCCACTCGACGTCGAGGCCGACGTCGCGCTGCAGCGGCACCAGGGAGGACAGCATCTCGGCCACTCCCCCGCCCGTCGCGGTCGCGCTCAGCTCCAGCACCCGCAGCCCGCGCAGGTCGTGCGCCCGGTCGCGGATCTCGGCGATCAGCTCGTCGCCGACGATCGGGCGATAGCGCTCCAGCGACTTGCGGGTCACCTCGACCCGGTGCGGGGCCGACGCGCGTGGCTGCGCAGGCATGGGGTCAGTATCCCCGACGGCCCTGCCCGCGAGGGGCGGTCTGGTTACCTACCGGGGGGATGCCCTCGCCGCGAGACGTCTCCGCCGACGCACCCGCAGCGGCGGCGGAGGCGCCCTGGGCGGCCCCGGCGGAGCGGGTGCTCGAGGAGCTCCGCTCGGGCCCGGGCGGGATCGCCGGCGAGGAGGCTCGTGCCCGCCTCGCGGCCTGGGGTCCCAACCTGCTCGAGGAGGAGCGGGCCCTGCACCCCGCCGCGATCGTGCTGCGCCAGTTCCGCAGCCCGCTGATCTACGTCCTCCTCCTGGCGGCCGCCGTCACCGTCGCGCTGGCCGAGTACGTCGACGCGGCCGTGATCGGACTCGTGCTCCTCTTCAACGCGATCGTCGGCTTCCTGCAGGAGTACCGCGCGGAACGCTCGCTGGAGGCGCTGCGGCGGCTGGCGCGCACGCAGGCACGGGTGATGCGCGACGGGCGCGAGGTGGAGGTCGATGCGACGGCGCTGGTGCCCGGCGACGTCGTCCTGATCGAGACCGGAGCGAAGGTGCCCGCCGACGCCCGCATCGTGCACGCGGCGGCGCTCGACGTCGACGAGTCGCTGCTGACCGGCGAGTCGACGGTGGTCTCGAAGGGGACCGAGCCCGTGAACCGGGAGGCGCAGGTCGCCGACCGCGCCAGCATGCTCTTCATGGGCACCGTCGTGACGCGCGGGCACGCGCGCGCGGCGGTCACCGCCACCGGCGCCGGCACCGAGCTGGGGCGGGTGGCGGGGACGGTGCAGCGGATCACTCCGGGCCCGACGCCGCTGCAGCGCCGGATGAGCCGGTTCACCCGGCTCGTCGGCGCCTGGGCCCTGGCCAGCTCCGCGCTCGGGTTCGCGCTCGGCGCGCTCCACGGCGAGGAGCTCTCCGAGCTCTTCCGGGCGATGGTCGCCCTTGCCGTCGCCGCCCTCCCCGAGGGACTGCCGATCGTGCTCACCGTGACGCTTGCGATCAGCGTCAGCCGGATGGCCCGCCGCGGCGCGATCGTCCGCCACCTGCCAGCCGTCGAGACGCTCGGCAGCTGCACCGTGATCGGCTCCGACAAGACCGGCACGCTGACCCAGAACCGGATGACCGTCGAGCAGGTCTTCGCCGGCGGCGAGCGCTTCGAGCTGAGCGGCGGCGGCTACCGTCCCCGCGGCGAGATCCTCAGCGGCGGGATCGAGGTCGCGGCGAAGGAGGGCTCGCCGCTGGAGATGGCCCTGCGGGCCGGCGCCCTGGCCAACGAGGCGACCCT
>CAVPEX010000043.1:0-174005 GCA_963703585.1 uncultured Solirubrobacterales bacterium
CGAACGCCCGCTTCGTCCAGACGTAGATGCCTCCCTGCTCCGGGTAGGTCGTCGCCAGCTCGGCGGTGATCAGCCCATAGGGCACGAGGAAGAAGGCGATCGCCAGGATCCACCAGCCGATCGCGCCGGTGCCGATCGAGGCCGATGCGGTCAGCTGGTCCACCACCAGGATCGCCGAGACCGTGAACAGCGTCACGTCCAGGCGTCCCATCACTCTGCGGCGCTCTCTCATGACTTCTCCTTTTGGGCCAACTCGTTGATCTGGGCCCGGACGAGCCCCTCGTGGTGGTTGCGAAGCTCCTCGCTCGGCGGCTGGCCGAGGGTGGGGCAGGTGAGCCAGGCGAGAATCCCCTTCTCCGCGTGGAGCCGGTTCTCGGCCTGGTCGAAGACGATCGAGCGCGGCCCGTCGATCACCTCGTCGGTGACCTCGACCCCGCGCGAGGCGGGCAGGCAGTGCATGAACCTGGCCTGCTCGGGCGCCCGTGCGATCAGCTCGGCGTTTACCTGGTAGCGGGGCATGAAGGCGGCCCGGCGGGCCGGGATCTCGTCCTCCTGGTCGACCCACCACCAGAGGTCGGTGTAGACGAAGTCGGCCTGCGCGACCGCCTCCTCGACCTCCTCGGTGACGGCGACCGAGCCGCCGGAGGCGGCGGCGTTGGCCTCGGCGACGGCGAGCCACTCCGCCGGCGCCTGGTAGGCGGCCGGGGCGGCGTGGACGAAGCTCATCCCGAACCGGGTGGTGATGAACATCTCCGAGCTGCAGACGTTGGTGCGGTCGCCGACGAAGACGACGGTGCAGTCCTCGAGCCGGCGCCCGGGCGGCAGGTGCTCGCGCATCGTGAAGAGGTCGCAGACCGCCTGGGTCGGGTGGTTGAAGTCGGTGAGGCCGTTGATCACCGGCACTTCGGAGTCGCGGGCGAGCTCCACCACGGTCGCGTGCTTGAGGGTCCGCGCCTCGAGCACGTCGCACATCCGCGAGAGCACCTTGGCGGTGTCGTAGAGCGACTCCCGCTGGCCGAGGTGGATCTCGCCCGGCTTCAGGTAGAGCGCGTGGCCGCCGAGCTTGGACATCGCCACCTCGAAGGAGACGCGGGTGCGGGTCGAGGGCTCCTCGAAGATCATCCCCAGCGAGCGCCGCGGCAAGAGCTCGGGCACGGCGCCGGCCCGGTCCGCCTCCTTCAGCAGGCGGATCAGCTCCAACAGGCCCTCGAGCTCCTCGCGCGAGAAATCCTGGGTGTCGACGAAATGCCTCATCGGAGCGGATTCTGCGACCGCGCGGGCGGGGTGCCATCGGGGCGCGCCCGCAGCCCGCGCCGGGAGTTACTACGTAGCCCGACCATCGGCCGGCGCCGACGGCTACAGTCGATGGGATGGAGGAGATCCGCCTCATCGTCGCCCCTGCGCCGCACCCCTCGCCCGCTCGCAAGCGCCCGCCAAGCCGGCCGCCGTTCCGGATCGGCGCCGTCCAGCACCGCTGGCACCCCGACCTGGCCGAGCACGAAGCGGCGCTCGCGGCGGGGATCGAGATCGCGGCCGGGGAGGGCGCCCAGCTCGTCTGCCTGCAGGAGCTGACCCTGAGCCGCTACTTCGCCGTCGACCCGGCCGGGCCGGAGGCGGCCGGGATCGAGCCGGAGGAGCTGCCCGGCGGCCCGACCCACGCCTTCGCCGCGCGGATGGCGGCGGCGACCGGTGCCCACGTCCACGCCTCGCTCTACGAGCGGGCGGGCGGCGAGGACGGGCTCGGATTCAACACCGCGATCGTCGTCGCGCCTGGGGGCGAGCTCGTCGCCCGCACCCGCAAGCTCCACATCCCGGTCACCGCCGGCTACCACGAGGACCGCTACTTCCGTCCCGGTCCCGGCGGGGACGAGCCGTTCCCGGTGCTCGCCCTTGGCGACGCCCACCTTGGCCTGCCGACCTGCTGGGACCAGTGGTTCCCAGAGGTGGCGCGGGCCTACAGCCTCGAGGGCGCCGACGTGCTCGTCTACCCGACCGCGATCGGCTCCGAGCCCGACCACCCGGAGTTCGACACGCAGCCGCTCTGGGAGCGGGTGATCGTCGGCAACGGGATCGCCAACGGCGTCTTCATGGTCGCCGTCAACCGGATCGGCGCCGAGCCACCACTCGACTTCTACGGCTCCTCCTTCATCTCCGACCCCTACGGGCGCATCCTCGTGCAGGCACCGCGCTCGCAACCCGCGGTCCTCGTCGCCGACCTCGACCTCGACCAGCGCCACGACTGGCTGGAGCTTTTTCCCTTCCTGACGACGCGCCGCCCCGAGGCCTACGCCCGCCTCGCCGAGGAGGCGGCAGAGATGATGAACCCACCCCACTGAAGCTGCATCGAATTCTGGCCCCAGAAGGGCAAGAAAATGATGCAGTTCGAGTCAGACGGGGGCGAGCGCGTCGAGCAACTCGCCCTGGCGATCGGGCGGGGCGATCAGGGTCAGGATCGGCAGCGTGATGCCGCCGGCGACGAAGGCCTCGAGCCGCTCTCGCATCTGCTCCGGAGTGCCGAACACGAACATGTCCTCGATTACCTCCCACGGCGCCGCCTCCGCCGCCGCCTTGCGGTCGCCGGCCTCCCAGGCGGCGACCATCGGGTCGATCGCGTCGCCGTAGCCGAGCCAGCGGTAGAAGGCGGTGTAGACGGGGACGGTGATGTAGGAGGAGAACATGAAGCGGGCCAGCGGCTCGACCTGCTCGCGCTCGCCGGGGGCGCAGAAGAAGCGGCAGAGCAGCTCGAAGCCCGCCGGCGCCCCGTTCAGCTGCGCGCTGACCTGCGGCAGCGCCGCCAGCGGCAGGAAGTTGGTGAAGGCGCCCTGCGCTCGCTCCACCGCCAGCTCCAGCATCTTGCCCCGCAGCGCCGCCAGCACGACCGGGATCGGGTGCGCCGGCGCGGTTTCGAGCTTGAAGCCGGAGGAGGTGCGCTCGCCGGCGAAGGCGGCGTCGAGGAAGTCGAGCGTCTGCCGCACCTTGCTCAGCGGCTTCTCGAAGGGGATCTGGTTCCAGCCTTCGACGATCCGGTCCGAGGAGGAGCCGATCCCCAGCACGAAACGACCGCGCGAGGCGTCGGCGAGCGCCGCCGCCTCCTGCGCCAGCAGCGCCGGCCCGCGCTGGAAGACGCCGACGATCCCGGTCCCAAGTCGCATCCGCTCGGTCCAGGCGGCGCTCAGGGCGAGCGGCGTGAAGCCGTCGGGGCCGCTCGTCTCGCCCGTCCAGAGGTCGGTGTAGCCGGCCGCCTCGGCCCGCTTCACCAGCTCGCCGTGGTCGGCGAGCGAGGTCCCGGCCAGCGGCAGCGTCAGTCCCCAACGCCTATCCACAGGGCGACCCTATAGCCTTGCGCGCCGATGCCCGAGAGTTCGCAGGCGAAGCCCGACCGCAACCTTGCCCTCGAGCTGGTCCGCGTGACCGAGGCGGCGGCGCTCGCGGCCGCCCGCTGGGTCGGTCGCGGCGACAAGATCGCCGCCGACCAGGCCGCCGTCGACGCGATGCGCCACGTGCTCGACTCGGTCTCGATGGACGGCGTCGTCGTCATCGGCGAGGGCGAGAAGGACGAGGCGCCGATGCTCTTCAACGGCGAGCAGATCGGCGACGGCTCGCCGCCGGTCGTCGACATCGCCGTCGACCCGCTCGAGGGGACCCGGCTCTGCGCGCTCGGCATGCCCAGCGCCCTGGCCGTGATCGCCCTCGCCGAGCGCGGCTCGATGTTCGACCCCGGTCCCTGCGTCTACATGGAGAAGATGGCCGGGAGCGAGGAGATCGGCGATCTGCTCGACCTCGACCGGCCGCTGCCGGAGACGCTGAAGCTGATCGCCGAGCGCAAGGGCGGCAGCGTCGGCGACGTGATCGTGGTGATGCTGGACCGCCCGCGCCACGAGGAGGCGATGCGCGAAGTCCGCGAGGCCGGCGCCCGCATCCGCCTGATCACCGACGGCGACGTCTCCGCGGCGCTCCTGGCGGTCAGCGAACGCTCGCCGGTGGACCTGCTCTGGGGGATCGGCGGCACGCCCGAGGGAGTGCTCTCCGCCGCGGCGCTGAAGTCGATGGGCGGCCAGCTGATCGGTCGCCTCTGGCCGCGTGACGACGGCGAGCGCCAGGCCGCGATCGACGCCGGCTACGACCTCGACCGCATCCTCACGGCCGACGACCTCTGCTCTGGCGAGGACGTCTTCTTCTCCGCCACCGGCGTCACCGACGGCGACGTCTTGCAGGGAGTCCGCTACCGCGGCCCCGGCGCCACCACCGAGTCCCTGGTGATGCGCTCGCGCTCGGGCACCGTGCGCCGCATCCACGCTCGCCACGACCGTTCGAAGTTACGGTCGATCATCGGCGAGAAATACGGCTGAGGAAGCTCCCTCCGGCTAGTTTGGAGGGGTGATTGCCGTTGCTGGGAGCACCGGCTACATCGGTGGGCTGCTTCGCGGGCGTCTGCGCGATGAAGGTAGGCATGTTCGTGCCCTCGCGCGCAATCCCGATCGTGCCCAGGATCTGAAGGACGTCGGCTGTGAGGTCGTCCAAGCCGACGTCCTCGATCGCGAGACGCTGGGGCCGGCGCTCGCGGGGGTCGACCGAGCACCTGGCGAGCCGGCACGCCACGGCGGCGGCGGCCGCCGCCGCCGCATCGTCGTGCCGGTGTTCACGCCGTGGCTCTCCTCACTCTGGATCGGCCTGGTCACCCCGGTCGACGCCGGGGTCGCGCGGCCGCTGGTGGAGGGGCTCTCGACGGAGACCGTGGTGACCGATCCGAGCGGCATGGAGCTCTTCCCCCAGATCAGCGGTACGCCACTCGCCGAGGCGCTGCGCGAAGCCGTTGCGAACGTACCCGTTCGTTTATAAAACAACCTTGTTCCAATAAAAAACTGCTGATAACCTAGCCCCTTCAGAGGGGAGAGTGTTGGTCGGTTTGGCAGATATCTCAACTGACGATGGCACCGCTGGGGGGACCATCGAAGTCGCCGCCGCGGAGGAGCCTCGGTACCGGGCCGGCGAGCGGGCGCTGACGGTACTTGCGACGCCCCTCAACCTCCTGCTCCTGCGTGCCCTGGCGGAGCGCCCGATGCGGCTGGCCGAACTGCGGCGCGCCACCGGCCTGCCGGCGCAGACGACCCTGCGCGGGCACCTCGCCAGTCTGGCGGAGATCGGCGTCGTCGACAAACGCCCCACCCAGCAGATGCCGTACGCGGTCGAGAACGAGCTGACCCCGATGGGCCGACGGCTGCTCGAGGTGGCCGAGCGGCTCGAAGACTGGCTCAGCCAGGCGCCCGAGGGGCCGATCTCGCTCGAGAGCGGCGGCGCCAAGGGGGTGATCAAGGCCTTCGTCGACGGCTGGGGCTCGACGATCATGCGGGGTCTCGCCGGGCAGCCGATGTCGCTGACCGAGCTCGACCGCCGCATCGCCGACCTCAGCTACCCGGCGCTGGAGCGGCGCCTGGCGAGCATGCGCATGGCGGGCCTGATCGAAGCGCGCCCGAGCCGCGGTGCCGGCACCCCCTACACGGTCACCGAGTGGGCCCGCCGCGGCGTCGTGCCACTCGCCGTCGCCAGCGACTGCGAGCTGCTCCACATGGGTGACCGGGCGGCGCCGGTCACCCAGATCGACATCGAGGCGGCCTTCATGCTGGCGACCCCGTTGGTGGGAATGCCACCGGACGTCGCCGGTGCCTGCCAGCTCAAGGTCGAAGCCGGGACGATCCGCGAGCCGGCCGGGGTGACGGTAAAGGTCGAGGACGGGAAGGTGGTCGACTGCGATTCCGAGCTGGAGCCGAGCCCCAGCACCTACGCTGTCGGCTCCCCCTCCAAGTGGTTCCACGCGGTCATGGACGGAGACGTGGCCGAGCTGCGATTCGGCGGCGGTCGTCAGTTGGCGGAAGGCCTGGTCCGCGGCCTCCACGCCGCGCTCAACGGCCGATAGCGGCGGCCCGGCTCTGCTCGTCGCGAGCGACCTCTTCCCCGACGAAGGGGACCAGCAGCTCGTAGGTGAGGTCGGGCAGGAGGGACGGCAGCTCGGCGGCGCGCCCGAGCACGACCTCCTCGTAGATGCGCGCCAGGGCGGCGCTGACCGCGAGGCTCGTCGCCTGGGCCAGGTCGGCGCGCGACCCGTCTTCCATCCCCGCGTCGAGCATCTTCACGAAGCGGCTGAAGATGACCTGGAACCGCTCGCGGGAGACGGTGCCGACCGCCGCCAGCTCGACCACGGTGAAGCGGGCGGCCACGGGATCGGCGGCGAACCACTGCAGCGTCGCCGAGAGGGCGTCGGTGACCCTCTCCTGCCAGGCGCCGGACCCGTTGTAGGCATCTCGCACCTTCGATTCGAGGTCGTCGATCAGGATCGCGTGCGCGGCCAGCATGCAGTCGCGCTTGTCGGTGAAGAGTTCATAGAAGCTCTCCCTGCCGACGCCTGCCTCCTCGAGGATGTCGGCGACGGTGGTCGCCTCATAGCCCCTTGTGGCGGTGACGCGGACGACCGCGGCGAGCAGCCGCTCGCGTTGGGACCGGGTGACCAGCTCGCGCGGCAACCCGTGGCGGCCACGCGGCAGCCGCCACTTGCGCAGGTCCTCGGGTTCGCTCACCGCTTCGGCGTGGGGTTGGGAATCTCCGAACGGGCCTGGCGCGCCTGCTCGAGAGCCTCCTCGTGGCCGGCGAAGGGCGCGACCGCGAGATAGACGATGTCGGGGAGCAGCTCCGGCAGCTCGGCCGAGCCGCCGGAGGCGACCTGGTTGAAGATCAGCAACTGGGCGCGGCCGAAGGCGAGGCGCGGGTCGAGATGGGAGTCCGTGGAGGCGCCCGCCCGTTCCCAGAGGCCTGCGAGGGCCGGGATCAGCAGCTTGCGATAGCGCCCGACCACCGCCGGGTCGACCGAGACGGCGTCCCCGGCCAGCAGCTGGGCCAGCGCCGGCTGCGCCGCCATCAGCTCGAGGGTCGCCGCCGTGGCCCGGCGCACCGCCGCCGCCGGCGGGTCGTCGGGGGAGTGGGCCTTCCGCGCTGCGTCCCGCAGCTCCTCGAGGCAGAAGTCGACGGTGGCGTCGAAGCAGGCGCGCTTGTCGGCGAAGCGCTTGTAGAACGTCGTGCGAGAGATCCGGGCGCGGCTGACGATGTCGGTGATCGTCGTCCCGCCATACGTTTTCTCGGCGCAGCTGGCGATCATCGCGTCGATGATGCGCTGACGCTGCGAGGTCTCGCCTATGTCGACCGGGATGGTCGGAGACAAAACGCTGGACCCGGCTCCAGAACTCTGGTGTTTTTGCATCAATTGGATTGTTTCAGCAAGCGCAGACGCGCGCCGCTACCCCTCGGCGGCCCGGCCGGCCGAAAGACGGGCAACCCCTGCACTGGAATATGACAGTTTTTCTGACTTCTACTGGCCGGGCGTCGACGCGCGCGGGGCGGAGCCGGCCTCGGCCGGCTCCTGGCAGCCGTCGCGGGGGCGCTTGGTGCCGTACGGCAATTCGCCGGTGTCATGCAGCTCGTAGCGCAGCGAGTTGATCACCGCGCCGACCATCAGCGCCAGGCTGAGCACGTAGAACCAGAGCAGCGCGATGAGGACGAATCCGAGCGTCGAGCCGAAGCGCGAGAGGCTGGAGACGTTGGAGAGGTAGAGCGGGAAGAGCCAGTTGGCGAGGCCGGCGGCGATGGTGACGAAGGCCGCGCCGGGCCAGACGGCGCGCCAGGGCATGTGTCCTTTGGGGACTGCCCAGAAGATCACCGAGCAGATCCCGAAGGTGACCAGCAGCGCCGCCGCCAGCAGCAGGATCGTGTCGATCGCCTTGATGTGGGAGAGGCCGAAGGGGAGCCGGTCGGTGCTGGAGAGGAGCGTGCTCTCGATCGTCGGCACGAAGATGCTGGCGGCGATGAAGAGGAGGACGACGCCCAGCATCGCGAAGGAGAACCGCTTCTGCTCGACCCAGCCGCGGCACTCGACGTGGTAGATGCGGCAGAAGGCGGTGTCCATCGCCCCCCAGAACGAGGCGCCGATCCAGAGCGAGCCGAGGAAGGCGGCGATCCCGATCGTCGTCGAGTTGCCCTCGATCCGGTTGAGGACATCGGTCAGCGTCTGCTGCTCGGCGCTGGGGAAGAGGCGTTCGAGGTCGCTGAGGACGCTGGTCTCGACGCCGCCGATCTTCAGCACCTGGCCGAAGACGAAGAGGACGAGGAGGGCGAACGGGAAGACCGCCAGCATGAGGTTGTAGGCGACCATCGCCGAGAGCCCGGTGACGTTCTCGCGGTAGGCGCGATTCCAGAAGGCGTGGAGCCAGGGGCGGGGATGGCGGATCGAGTTGGGCATTTGACTTCACAAACTGAAGCGACTACGATACGAACAAGCGTTTGAGGAGTAACCCAACGCCGGCCCCCTTGGGCAAACTGATGTCTAGAGACTTACTTTCGCGGACCAGGTCTTCGGTCCGCTTTTTCATCGTCCGGCGCGACTTCGCGGTCGCGACGGCGTTTTATCGCCCAGGACTAAACATTAAGCGCTAGGGAAACGAGTAGATACGGATGCTGGTAGCAGAGCTTCAGGAGTTGGAGGAGGTCAAGAACCTCATCAATCGCGGGCAGCAGCTCGGCGTGCTGACCTTCGGCGACATCGCCTCGGCTGTTTCCGAGGTCGATCTCGACGAGTCTGACGTCGAGGACCTCTACGGGCACCTCGAGAAGTCGGGGATCGAGCTCGTCGAGGACATGGACCCGGCCCAGAAAGCCGCGGCCGAAGCCATGCCCGTCGACACCGGGAAAAAAGGCCGCCGGCGCCAGAAACAGGCGCTCGACCTGAAACCGGACATGACGACCGATTCCTTGCAGCTGTTCCTCAAGGACATCGGGAAAGTTCGCCTGCTGACTGCCGCGGAGGAGGTCGAACTCGCCAAGCGCATCGAGCGCGGCGACCTCGACGCGAAGCAGAAAATGGTCGAGTCGAACCTGCGACTGGTCGTCTCGATCGCGAAAAATTATCGGAACCAGGGGCTCCCCTTCCTCGACCTGATCCAGGAGGGCACGCTGGGGCTGGTCCGCGCGGCGGAGAAGTTCGACTACCGCAAGGGGTTCAAGTTCTCCACCTACGCGACCTGGTGGATCCGCCAGGCGATCGCCCGTGCGCTCGCCGACAAGGCGCGGACCATCCGCATCCCGGTCCACGTGGTCGAGAAGCTGAACAAGATCGGTCGCGCCGAGCGCAAGCTGGTCACCGAGCTGGGCCGCGAGCCCACCCCGGAGGAGATCGCCGAGGTGACGGGGATCGATCCCGAGGAGGTCGACTCGATCAAGCGCTCGGCCCAGGCCCCGGTCTCGCTGGAGAAGCCGGTCGGCGACGAGGAGGAGTCCGAGTTCGGCCAGTTCATCGCCGACGAGAAGGCCGAGTCCCCGTTCGACCGCGCCGCGGACCTGTTGACCAAAGAGGCGCTGAAGGAGGCGCTGGAGAACCTCTCCTACCGCGAGCGCCGCGTCCTCGAGCTCCGCTACGGCCTCGGCGGCGAGCACCCCCGCACCCTCGACGAGGTCGGTCGCACCTTCAACGTGACCCGCGAGCGGATCCGCCAGATCGAGAACCAGAGCCTCAAAAAGCTCCAGTCCCTCGGCGAGGCGCAGAAACTGCGCGAGGTCGCTTAGGACGTACGGGCGCCCCCAGCCGGGAGGGCTGGGGGCTGCTTCTTTACCTCGGGCGTGCGTGGGAGGGCCTGAGATGGCGGGGAGAAACGATTCCACGCCACAGTCCCCGCAGCTCCTCAGCTACCGAGGGACCAGGCGTGGCAGAGCTTTCCCGGGCTATGTGCGGGAAAGCTCTGCCACGCCGCTTCGCTCCGAGGCTCGGGCGTGAGTCGCTTCACACTTGAGCTGTCAGCCCCCGGCTCGCGGTCGGCGGGTGGCGCTTTGCAGCCGTTTGGCGCTTGACGATGCCGTTTAAGGCGTGGGGGGTCCTGGTCGATATAGACCGGGATGTTCGAGATCGATTCAGCGCTGCGCACCCTCGTCGAGCGGGAGGGGTCGGACCTTCACGTCAAGGTCGACTCGCCGCCGATCGCCCGCATGCACGGCGAGCTGATCCCGCTGGAGGGATTCGGAGAGCTCTCGGCGCAGGACACCGAGAAGGCCTTCCACGACATCGCCGAGGTCCGCTCGCTGACCGAATTCGAGGACGACGGCGAGGCCGACTTCTCCTACGCGCTGCCCGGCGTCTCGCGCTTTCGCGTCAACTGCTTCAAGCAGCGCGGCGCGATCTCGATCGTCTGCCGCGCGATCCCGTTCGAGATCCGCTCGATCGAGGACCTCGGCCTGCCCGAGGTGGTCCGCGACCTGGCCGAGGAGCCGCGGGGGATCATCCTCGTCACCGGCACCACCGGCTCCGGCAAGAGCACGACGCTGGCGGCGATGATCGACCACATCAACCAGACCCGGGCGCGGCACATCGTCACGCTCGAGGACCCGATCGAGTACCTGCACCCCGACAAACGCTCGATCGTCAACCAGCGCGAAGTCGGCTCCGACACGAAGAGCTTCGGGCGGGCCATGCGCCGCGTCCTGCGCCAGGACCCCGACGTGATCCTGATCGGCGAGATGCGCGACGAGGAGACCGTCCGCACCGCCCTCTCCGCCGCCGAGACCGGCCACCTCGTGCTCTCCACGGTCCACACGCTCGACGCGACGGAGACGATCAACCGGATCGTCGACTTCTTCCCGCCCCACCTGCAGCACCAGGCCCGGGTGATGCTCTCCTCGACCCTGAGGGGGGCGATCGCCCAGCGCCTCGTCCCCGACGTCAGCGGCGAGGGCCGGGTGCCCGCCTCCGAGGTGATGGTCGTCACCGGCCGCGTCCAGGACCTGATCCTCAACCCGGAGGAAACCGGCAAGATCACCGAGGTCATCGCCGAAGGCGAGTACTACGGGATGCGCACCTTCGACCAGTCGCTGCTGACCTACGCGATGGAGGGCCGGATCACCGAGGAGACGGCGCTCGAGTACGCCTCGAGCCCGCACGACTTCAAGCTGATGCTCGCCGCCGGCGGCCAGCGCGCGAGCGGCATCGAGCAGCTCCAGCGCCAGGAGGAGCCGGTTGCGCGATGAGGGAGAAGCTGAATGAGAACCCGATCGCCCAGGTCGTCCTCGTCGTCGTGCTGCTGGGCGTAGCCGGCTTCATGCTGCTCGGCAAATCGGGCGGCGGCGAAGAAGAAGAATCGAGCGCCGGCCCGACCGTGGCCACCGTCAACGGGGTGACGGCCACCGGCGCGACTCCGGGCGAAGCCGTGGAAGGCGCGGTGGAAAGCCTCGAAGAAGGGGCGGCGGGTGCCAGCGCCGGCAGCGGAGAACTTCCCACGTCCGTGCCGGTGCCGCCGCCCCCGGCGCCGGTCACCGCCGCCTACGAAGCGGGCAGGACGGTGGTGCTGCTGGTGGTCCACGACGGCGACATCGATCGTGCGCTGACCGGGGACGTCATCGGCTACGTCGCCGAGGTCCCGGACGCCGCCCTCTTCGTCGTCCCGGCGAGGCGCGTCGCCCGCTACGCCGCGATCACCGTCGGCGTCAACCTCAACCGGGTCCCGGCGCTGGTCGTGATGCGGCCGCGCAGCGTCGATGGCGGCATCCCCCAGGCCAGCGTCGACTACGGCTTCCAGACGCCGGAGAGCGTCGTGCAGGCGGTCCGCGACGCCGCTTACAAGGGCCCCGAAACCACCTACCACCCGGACTGAGCAGGCGATGAGCCCGAACGACAGGACCCAGTACCCGAGCCACCTGCGGCCGGTCCCGGACTCGGGGACCTCGGCGGCGCCGGCGATGCCCGCGCCCGGGGGCTCCGGCACCCCCGGCCTGACCCAGCCGCGCCAGCGCGGCCACTCACGCGGCTTCATCACCGACGTCCTCGTCGAGCTGGGCTTCGCCTCCGAGGAGGTCGTCCGCGGCGCGGTCGAGAGCGGGCGGACCGCGGGGCGGACCCCCGAGAGCCTGCTGCTCGAGCAGGGCGCGATCACCGAGGACCAGCTCTCGCGGGCGACCGCCGAGCGCTACGGGCTCGACCACGTCGACCTCGGCGTCTACGACGTCGACGTCGCCGCCGCCGCGCTCTTCCCGGTGACGATGGCCCGCCGCTACAGCGCGGTGCCGGTCGGCTACATGGATCAGCACACCCTGCTCGTCGCCGCCGCCGACCCGGCCAACGTGCTGGCGGTCGACGACATCCAGATCGCCACCGGCCTCGACTGCCGCATCGCCGTCGCCGCCAAGAGCGACGTCGAGGCGCTGCTATCGCGGCTCGGCACCCTGCAGAACGCCGCCGCCGAGGCGATCATCACCGACGAAGACGCCGACGAAGAAGAGGAACAGGCGCTCGCCGCGGTCAGCGAGATGCAGGCGAGCGCCGAGGACGCGCCGGTGATCAAGCTCGTCTACAGCATCCTCGCCCAGGCGGTGGGGGAGGGGGCCTCCGACGTCCACCTCGAGCCCGAAGAAGGGGAGCTGCGGATCCGCTTCCGCGTCGACGGCGTGCTGAAGGAGTCGGCGCACGTGCCGAAGCGGATGATCGGCGCCGTGATCTCGCGCCTGAAGATCATGAGCGAGCTCGACATCGCCGAGAAGCGCGTGCCGCAGGACGGCCGCGTCAGCGTCTCCGTCGACGAGCGCCGCATCGACCTCCGCGTGACGACGCTGCCGACCCAGCGCGGCGAGGGGGCGACGATCCGCATCCTCGACGAAAGCAACGCCCACCGCTCGCTCGACGACCTCGGCATGGGCGGCTCGGCCCGGGCCCGCTTCGAGGATGCCTTCCACCAGGCCTACGGCGCCGTGCTCGTCACCGGCCCGACCGGCTCGGGCAAGAGCACGACCCTCTACGCGGCCCTGAGCGACCTCAACGAGATCGAGAAGAAGATCATCACGATCGAGGACCCGGTCGAGTACCGGATCGACGGGGTCAACCAGATGAACGTCAACCGCAAGGCCGGCCTCGACTTCGCCACCGGGCTGCGCTCGATCCTCCGCGCCGACCCCGACATCGTCATGGTCGGCGAGATCCGCGACGCCGAGACGGCGCGGATCGCGATCGAGGCGGCGCTGACCGGCCACCTGATGCTGACCACGCTGCACACCAACGACGCCCCCGGCGCGATCGCGCGGCTGAACGAGATGGGGATCGAGACCTTCCTCACCGCCTCGGCGGTGGACTGCGTGGTCGCCCAGCGACTGGCTCGCAAGCTCTGCCCGGCCTGCAAGCGGCGGCTGATCATCCCGCCGGCGGCGCTGGCGGAGGCCGGGGTCAGGGTCGGCACCGAGATCGAGGCCTACCAGCCGGTCGGCTGCGCCCGCTGCAACCAGAGCGGCTACCGGGGCAGGGTCGGGATCTACTCGGTGATGGCCCTCAGCGACCCGCTGAAGGAGCTGACGATCGCCCGCGCGCCGGAGACCGACATCGCCGCCCTCGCCCGCGAGGAGGGGATGCTGACCCTGCGCGAGGACGGCGTCTCCAAGGTCCGCGCGGGCCTCACCAGCCTCGAGGAGGTGTTCCGTGTCACTGCCTGACTTCGACTTCTCCGCGGTGCTCGGCCACATGGTCGAGACGAAGGCATCGGACGTCCACATCACCCCCGGCTTCCCGCCGGCGATCCGCGAAAAGGGACAGATCGAGCCGATGGCGGGCTTCCCGGTGCTGAACGGGCAGCAGACGCGCGAGGTCGTCTACGGGATCCTCAACGACGACCAGCGCAAACGCTTCGAGAACAACCAGCAGCTCGACTTCGCCTACGCGATCCCCGGCGTCGCCCGCTTCCGCGTCAACTGCTTCTTCCAGCGCGGCTCGGTCAGCGCCGCCTTCCGCCTCGTGCCGCAGGAGATCCCCGCGCTCGACTCGCTGGGCGTGCCGCAGGTCCTGCGCGACCTGACCAGGAAACCGCGCGGCTTCGTCCTCGTCACCGGCCCCACCGGCTCCGGCAAGAGCACGACGCTGGCGGCGATGATCGACGTGATCAACCAGGAGCGCCAGGACCACATCCTCACGATCGAGGACCCGATCGAGTTCCTGCACAGGCACAAGAAATCGATCGTCAACCAGCGCGAGATCGGCTCCGACGCGCCCGACTTCGCCCTCGGCCTGCGCGCCGCCCTGCGCCAGGACCCCGACGTGATCCTGGTCGGCGAGATGCGCGACCTGGAGACGATCTCGACGGCGCTGACCGCGGCCGAGACCGGCCACCTCGTCTTCGCCACCCTCCACACCCAGTCGACCGCGCAGACCGTCGACCGGATCATCGACGTCTTCCCGCCCGAGCAGCAGGGCCAGGTGCGGACGCAGCTCTCGATCGCGCTGCAGGGGATCGTCACCCAGCAGCTGCTGCCGACCCTCGACGGCCAGGGCCGGGTCGTCGCCTGCGAGGTGCTGATCCCCACGCCGGCCGTCCGCAACCTGATCCGCGAGGGCAAGACCCACCAGATCTACGGCGCCCTGCAGACCTCCGGCGCGGTCGGCATGCAGACGATGGACGCCGACCTGGCGCGTCTCGTCCGCACCGGCAAGGTCAGCCGCGCCCTGGCCGAACAGCGCGCCTCGGTGCCGGAGGAGCTCAAGCGGCTGCTCGGCGGATCGCCGCACGACGCGCCCGCGGGGGGTGGCGCGACCGACGGCGCCCCGCCGCCCGTCTACGTCCAGGGGACGCAGTAGGCGATGGCCGGCGCGACCACCTTCGAGTTCCGCGCGATGGACCTGGCCGGGTCGACCTCGGCCGGGGAGATCGAGGCCGAGTCCAAGGCCGTCGTCGGCGAGCAGCTGCGCCAGCGCGGCCTGATCGTCCTCGACGTCAGCGAGAAGTCGAAGCCGCTCAACATCGAGGACCTCTTCAAGGGCTGGAAGGGCGCGGACATGCGCGAGCTGGCGGTCTTCTCGCGCCAGTTCGCGACCCTGGTGGCGTCCGGGATGCCGATGCTGCGGACCCTGCAGACGCTGGAAGAGCAGACCCAGGACGACCAGATCAAAGAAGCGATCGCCGGCGTGCGCTCAGACGTCGAGGCCGGCAGCTCGCTGGAGAAAGCGATGGAGCGCTACCCGAAGGTCTTCGATCGCCTCTTCCGGGCGATGGTCCGCTCCGGCGAGCAGTCCGGTCGCCTCGACGAAGTCCTCGACCGGATCGCCTTCCAGGTGGAGAAGAGCGACGCCCTGCGGCGGCAGGTGAAATCGGCGCTGACGTACCCGGCGCTGGTCTTCGGCTTCGCCACCGTGGTGCTGGTGGCGATCGTCGCCTTCGTGATCCCGGTCTTCGCCAAGATCTTCGAAGAACTCAACGAAGAAAATCCCGAGGAAAAGGCTTCGATGCCGATCCCGACCCAGATCTGCATCAGCGCCTCCGACGCGCTCACCGGCTACTGGTTCGTGATCATTCCCGTCATCGTCCTCACCTTCGTCGCCTTCTTCAAATGGAAGAAGACCGATCGCGGCCACGACCTCTGGGACCGCTTCAAGCTTCGAATCCCGATGAAGATCGGCGACGTGATCCAGAAAGTCGCGCTGGCCCGCTGGTCGCGCACGTTCGCCGGCTCCGTGTCGGCCGGCGTGCCGATGCTGCAGGCGATCAAGCTGACCGGCGAAACCTCCGGCAACATCGTCGTCGAGCGCTCGATGGAGGACGTCTACGCCTCGGTCAAGCGCGGCGGCACCATTGCCGGGCCGATCGAGGCGAACCCGATCTTCCCGCCGATGGTCGGCCACATGGTCTCGGTCGGCGAGGAGACCGGCCAGCTGCAGCCGATGCTCGCCAAAGTGGCCGACTTCTACGAGGCCGAGGTCGACGCCAAGGTGAAGGCGCTGACCGCGCTGATCGAGCCGATCATGATCGTCTTCGTCGGCGGCATCGTCGGCTTCATCGTGATCTCGATGTACCTGCCGATGTTCTCGATCTACGAACACATCCGCTGAGAGCAGGCCAAGTGCTACCCTGACGCACATGAACCAGGTCGGGGTACGGGAGCTGCGACAGAACCTCTCCCGCTACCTCGCGGAGGTCAAGCAGGGCGAGAGCTTCGTCGTGACCGAGCGCGGCAGGGAGGTCGCCCGGCTGTCACCGTCCGGACCGCCCGATTCGCCACTCGCCAGGCTCGTGGCGGACCGGGGAGCGACGATGCCTCGCGCCGACCTGCTGTTCCTGGCTCGCCGCTCCGATGCACCGCCTGCCGTGGGTCCGCCCAGCATCGAGATCCTCGACGAGCTTCGCGAGGAGCGGCTGTAGCCGGTCGGCTCGCATACCTGGACAGCTCCGCCTACGTGAAGCTGCCGCTTCAGGAGGCGGAGCACGAAGCCTTGCTGGTCGAGCTGGCCGAGTGGGATGGCCATGTGTCGAGTGCGCTTCTCGCTGTCGAGGGGATTCGCGCTTGTGCTCGCTACGGCCGGCGGTACGCGGACGAAGCCCGTTCATTCTTGGAGGGCCTCGCTTTGCTTCCACTCGACGATGCGGTGCTCGACGAAGCCACTTCCGTCGGCTCCGCGGGGCTGCGAAGCTTGGATGCGCTCCACCTCGCCACGGCGCTGAGCATTCGCGACGAGATCGGCGCGTTGTTCACCTACGATCAGCGCCTCGCCGATGCGGCAGGCGAGCAAGGCTTGAACGTCCTTCAGCCGGCCTAGACGATCATCCCTTCGTAGACGTTCGTACGGCGGACTGCTCGTGACTATTGCGGAGCCGCGGCCCTCCGTCTCGACAGTTTTTGGCGTTCGCACACCCACTTTTTGGCATAGGAGAGCGAAATTTCGGGCTTTCCACATTCCTTCGTGCAGGAGCTAAAGCCGGTGTGTGAGGAGCCGATGAGGAGAGGGCAGAAGAATGCCAGTGCCTCGGTGCCGCAAGGCGATCAACCCGGGCTCTGGCGCAAACGATAGGTCCACTAGGAGGTACCTATGTTGCTCCAGAATCTCCGGGCAAAGGTTGGCGCCCGGCTCAACGGCGACAGCGAGGCGGGCTTCACCCTGATCGAGCTCCTCGTCGTCATGCTCATCCTCGGCATCCTCGCCGCGATCGCGCTGCCGGCGTTCTTCAACCAGAAGGACAAGGCCGGCGACGCCAAGGCGAAGGAGAACCTGCACTCAGCGCGCAGGTTGCGATGGAGACGTGTGCCACCGACAACAACGGCGTTTACAGCGAAACTGCCTGCTTGCAGAAAAACCTGCACGAAATCGAGCCCACCATTCCGGAAAAAGAAGGCGGCTTCACGGCTGTGACTCCGAAAAAAACCGGCTACACCCTGACCGCCAATGGTTCCACGGGGCAGAGCTTCACGATCGAAAACACTGCGGGTGTGATGACGTATATCTGCACGGTCAAAGGCAAGGGCGGTTGCCCGGCCAGCGGTAACTGGAACGAATAGTCTCTCGGGCCAGATCGCGCGACAAATGGCTAAGTTGAGCGCGAAGGCGACTGAGGGGCGGGCCGGTATGGCCCGCCCCTCGCTGTGTGTCCTGGCTGTGGCGATTGTTGCCTGTTTGGCACTTGCGGGATCCGCCCACGCGGCCCTTCTGGCACCGGTTCTCGCTAGCACCAACCCGGTCTCCCCCGGAGCCTCCCTCACCCCCCGCATCCAGGGCGAAATCCCCGAAGAAGGAGGGGGGACGAAAGTGGTCCTCGGCGTTGGGCTACGAGGCGCGGGGCCGATCACCAGGACCGGAGGCGATCCGGGCAACACAGTCAGGCTCTATACCGAACCAGGGTGCACCGGTCCGGTGGCCGGCGTAGGCACCGTCGAAGACCTGGAAGGCGCCGGAGTCCAGGCCAGCCCGGCGGTCACCCCGGATGCGGTCACGACCTTCTACGCGAGAGAGATCGATCCGGTGGAAGGCGAATCGCCGTGCTCGACGCAGGGCATCGCCTACCGGCAAGTGACGAATCCCCCTGGCGCACCGGTCCTCGAATCGGTCACCCCGGCCTCTCCGGCCAACGACAACCTCCCTCGGCTGACCGGTAGCGCCAATCCCGAAGCGACGGTTTCCATCCACACCAGCGCTTCCTGCGCCGGCACCGCAATCGCTAGTGGCCCGGGGTCCGCCTTCGCATCGCCGGGGATCCAGGTCAACGTCCCCGACAACTCCGAGACGACCTTCTGGGCCAAGGCGACGTTCACCGTCCATTTCGAAGGCGGCGGAACCGGCGACTTCGCCTCCGGCTGCTCGGCGGCGCCGATCACCTACCAGGAGGTCACGCCGCCCCCCGGCGATCCGGGCGGCGGAGGGGTGTCCGGTGGGGCAGCGGCGTCTCGCCGGGCAACACCGTCTCGCCACCGCGACCCCCGTACCTGCGGACGATCCCGGGCGGCTGGGCCAACGACAGCACGCCGGTGGTGACCGGAAACGCTCCGGGCGCGGCCACGGTGCGTATCTTCGCCGACCCGAACTGCGGCGGTTCGCCGGTGGTCAAGGCGACGGCGGCCGAGTTCGAGGCCGGCATCGCGATCCGCGTCGTCGAGAACGACGTCACCGTTCTCTCCGCCCGCTCGCTGGCCGGCGACAAGGTTTCCGACTGCTCGGACCCGGTGACCTACGTCGAGGACTCGCTCACCCCGCACACCCGGATCACGATGGGCCCGGCGTCCAAGACGGCGAAGCGCAGGGCGATCCTGCGCTTCATGGATACCACCGGCAACGCCCCCGGGACGACCTTCCTCTGCAAGGTCGACAAGCGCAGGTGGAGGCGGTGCGCCTCGCCGCTGCGGCTGCGCAAGCTCCGCCCCAAACGCTACGTCGTCCAGGTGAAAGCGACCGACCCGGCCGGCAACGTCGAGGCCCGCACGGCGAAGCGGCGCTTCATGGTGGTCCCGCGCCCGTAGGCGCGCCTCGTCTTCCCGGCCGCCGGCTCGGGTAGAACTCCGCCCCGATGGCCGCCGTCGCCGCGATCGCCTTTGTCCTCGGCCTCGTGGCCGGCAGCTTCGCCACCGCGGTCGCCCACCGCGTCCCGCGCGGCCTCTCGATCGCCGGGCCGCGCTCCCAGTGCCCCCGCTGCGGGACGACGATCGCCGCCTACGACAACGTCCCGGTGGTCTCCTGGCTCCTGCTGCGCGGCCGCGCCCGCTGCTGCGGGGCGCCGATCTCGCGGCGCTACCCGCTCACCGAGCTGGCAGTCGCCGTCCTCTTCGCCGCCACCGTCCTCGTCTACTGGGACGAGCCGGCGGAAGCCGCGATCGGCTGCGTCTTCGTGACGATGCTGGCGGCGGTCACGCTCACCGACCTCGAGCAGCGGATCATCCCCAACGAGATCCTGCTCGCGGGGGCGATCCTCTGCGTCGCGATCGCCGCCCCCACGGACCCCGGCGGCCTGCCGGAGCGGGCGATCGCCGCCGTCGCCGCGGGCGGCCTGCTCTTCCTCGTCGCCCTCGCCTACCCGCAGGGCATGGGCCTCGGCGACGTCAAGCTGACGGCGACGATGGGCCTCTTCCTCGGCCGCGCCGTGGCCCCGGCCCTGCTCGCCGGCCTACTCGCCGGCAGTCTCGTCGGCCTCGCCCTGATCGCGAGGCACGGCTCGGCGGCCCGCAAGATGGCGATCCCGTTCGGGCCGTTCCTCGCCCTCGGCGGCGTCGTCGGGCTGCTCGTCGGCGACCAGATCCTCGACGCCTACCTCGGCTGACATCCCGCCAGACCGCCGGCCGCCGCCGGGGGCGAGGATTTACTGGCGCGAAATGCCAGGAAAAAAGGCCGTAACGTTGATCCAATTCCCCATTGAACGATTACGATCAATTGCTCAGGCTCTCCTAGGAGGAAACGATGTCGACGAAGGTGCAGCGCCGCAAGGCGAGCGAAAACCGCATCAAGGCGATGGGCCATCCGCTCAGGGCGGCGATCCTGCGGCTGCTCGTCGAACGCACCGCCAGCCCGGCGGAAATGGCGAGGGAGCTCGAGGAGGAGCTGTCGAACGTCAGCTACCACACCAAGCAGCTGGTCCAGTTCGAATGCGCGGAGCTGGTCAGCACCCGGCCGGTGCGCGGCGCCCTCGAGCACTTCTACCGGGCCACCGAGCGCCACCTGATCGACACCGAGGAGTGGGAAGAGCTGGAGCCGCTGGTCGCCGAGGACCTCGTCTGCGACTTCATGCAGAAGATCCTCGACGACTTCGTCAAGTCGAGGAAGGCGGGGATCGTCGGCGCCGACGAGAAGTTCCACCTGACGCGGACGCCGCTGGTGGTCGATGAGAAGGGCCTGGAGGAAGCGATGGAGATCCACGAACGGGCGCGGCTGGAGATCCTTGAGGTCGAGGCCCGCAGCGCCGAGCGCCTGGTCGAATCGGGCGAGAGCGGCCTCCGCGTCTCCTCCTCGCAGGGGTTCTTCCGGATGCCGGAGTCTTGACTCGAAGTTGATCGGTTGTGCGCGCCACGGGCGCGACTTCTCTCCCTACAAGTGGTCGGGAACGAGTCAACGACCATCGACAGGGGCGTATGATGCTGCGTATGAAGGAACGGGTGACCATCTCCGTCGAGCCTGAGGCGCTCGAGGCGGCGCGAGCGGAGGTGAAGGCCGGAAGGGCCCCCAATCTCTCGGTCGCGGTCGAGCGAGCTCTGAGGGCTCGCAGCAAGTCACAAGCGCTGAAAGAAGCGCTCGATCTCTCAGACGCGGAACATGGGCCGATCAGCAAGGAGACTGAAGAATGGGGGCGCCGAGAACTGGAAAGGGCTTTCCGGGAGATCTCATCCTCGACGCCGGAGCGTTGATCGCCCTCGAGCGCGGCGGTCCCGAGATCAAGGCGATACTGAGGGGCGCTCGGGCCTTGGGGTCCAGGGTGATCGTCCCGGCCAGCGCGCTGGCACAGGTTTGGCGTGGGGGATCACGATCGGCGGTGCTGGCGCGACTGGCGGCCGCAGGGGAGATCGACTTGCTCGACGAGGACCGCGCCAAAGAGGTCGGTGTGCGGCTCGGCGTTTGCAGCGCGACTGACATCGCCGACGCTCACGTCGTCTGCTGTGCCTACGCGCATCGCGCCGCGGTCGCAACCTCGGACTCCGATGACATCCGAGCCCTTGCAGACCCCGGCCAGGTCCTGACGCTGATCGCGGTCTGAGCTAGCCGTCGCCCTTCTGCTTCTGCTTGCCGAGGGGGGCGCGGTTGAGCTTGTCCGTTTCGACCAGGTCGATCTTCACCAGTTCGATCTTGTAGGTGCGCCCGGCGCCGCCGTAGACGAAGGTCTCCGGCAGCCCCGGCTCCATCACCAGCAGCTCGCAGCGTTCGGAGCCGAGCGCGCACTTGGCGTCGCCGAAGATCGCCTGCACGTCGGAGGAGACCGTCATCACCGCCTTCTTGCCGTCCTTGGTCGCCCCCATGTAGACGATCGCCGGGGTCTCCCGGCTGGGGAGCATCGTCAGCTCGGGCAGGTTGTGGCGCACCGTCGTCTTCCTGTCGCTCCCGGAGCCGCCGGTGACGCGCACGTCGATCGCGTAGGAGTAGTAGGTCAGCTCGCTGTGGGTCGTCGTCTCGCTGCCGCCGGATTCCGAGCCGGAGGTCGATTCGCTCGGGATCGAGGTTTCGGTGGCGGAGGAGCTGGACGGTTCGCTGGTCGAGCTGCCGCCGGTGCCTTCCCCGGTCGACTCCGGGCTCGTGTACCTGGCCTTGAACGGATCCTGCGGCGTCCGGTGCTCGAGCCGCCGCCGGTAGTCGCGCAGCCCCGGCGCCGCTTTGGCGACGAGCTGACCGGACTGGGCAGCCGTCGAGATCTGCGCCGTGCCCGCCTCCGCCGCCTCGCTCGCTTCGCCCCCTCCCGAGCCCTTCTGCGAGAGGGCGATCGGGATCGCGACGATGGCGACGAGGAGCACCGCCGCGACCGGCAGCAGATGGCGCTCCTTGAGGTCGTAGTAGACGTCCTGGAGGAAGCCCGGGACCTTGATCCCAGAGAGCTTCAGCTCGGGCCCCTTCTTGAGGAAGTTCATCGTGCCGACACCGTTTCCGAGCTTTCGCCTGCTTCTTCGCCGGAGGCTTCCGAGGCCGGCACCGGGGTTTCAGGCGCCGGTTCCGTCGGCGAGGCGCCAGCGGTGACCCCCTGGCCGGGCGGGACCAGGTACGTGGTCAGCGAGAAGGTCGCGCCGAGGTCCGAGCTTGCTTCGCCTTCTTCGGTTTGTTCCGGGCTCAGGGCGAAGCCGTTGATGGTCATCAGGCGCCCCTCGACCGCGACCTCGGCGTCCCCGGTGTGGACCAGCGAGTCGATCTCCTCGATGAAGTCGGCGACCTCGAAGAAGCTACCGGTGAAGGTGAGTTCGTAGGGCATCACCGCGAGGCCGGCGGGGCCGATCGTCGCGCCCAGGGGCATCAATGCGGCGGCGGCCTCGGTCGGCGGCACGGTTGCCGCCGCCGGAACCGCGCTCGAGGATTCGGTGGCCGGTGCTTCGGTCGGGGGGGCCGGCACAGCGGTTTCAGCGACTTCACCGCCTTCGCTCGTCAGCTGGAAGCCTTCGAAGCTGATCTTCGAATCCACCGAGACCTGGTTCAGCTCGACCAGGAGCGAGGCCGTTTCGTCGCTCGCCGGCACGGCTTGGCCGAGGACCACGAGCTGGCGGTAGTCGGTCGGGAACTCCTGTCGGGCTGCGACGGCTTCCGCCGCCCGGCCCTGCGCTTCGGCGAGGGTGACGTTCAGCGAGTCGACTTCGCTGCTCAGCTTGTCCGCTTCCTCCCGCTTCGGCGCCAGCAGGAGCATCCAGAAGCCGACCGCGAGAGCGGCGACGACCAGGATCGCGACGATCAGGCGGTTGGAGGGGCTCATTCGGCTTCTCCTTCCGGCTCGGAGGAGGCCGCTTCCGATTCCGGCGAGGATTCGGGAACCACGGGCGCGGCTTCGGCGGTCGGCGCCGTCGGCGCCGCGTCGAAGGCAACCGCCATCTGGAACTGGGCGATGAAGTCGCGGGTCTTGCAGTCCGCCGCGCCCGCTGAGCCCGATTCGGCCGTGGCTCCGTCGCCGACCGAGGAGGACTGGACGCCGACGCGGGTGACGCCGTCGATGTCCTTCAGCGCCTGCACGAAGCCGGCGACGGCGTCCTGGCCGGTGGCGCAGCCGATGAGGGAGAGGGCCGGCCCGGGGATCTCGGCGCGCAGGGACACCGTGGTGCCGCCGGCGGGCTCGGTGCCGGGGCTGGAGGAGCCGGTGAGGTTCGTCAGCCAGACGTCGTCGGGCAGCACCAGGGCCAGTTCGCGCATCACCCGCTCCCAGTCGAAGCGGCTGTCGGCGAGGCTGGTCACGGTCGCGACCCGCTGCTCGCTGACGTTGTGGAACTGGGTGTACGGAGCGAGGGCCGCCGCCTTCGCCTCCGCCGCCGCGGTTTCGCCTTCGACCTGGGTGACTTCTTCGTTGAGGTCGCCGATCCGGTTCTCGGTGACCACCAGCGCGGTCACCCCGAGCAGGGCGGCGACGAGGGCGCCGACGACGATGTAGGCGATCGGGCCGCTGCGCATCGGCCGGTGGCCGCCGGGCCGGTCCTCCTTCGGGATCAGGTTGACGGGCCGCATCGCTACTGGTCGAGCGCGAGTCCGTAGGGCAGGGTGAGCCGGGCGGCAGCGGCATCGTCGAGGCCGGTGAGCGCTTCCGGCCGCCCGATCGAGATCGGCAGGCCGAGCCCCGGTTCGAGCCGCTCGGTGAGGCCCGGGATCGCGCTGCCGGGGCCGCAGGCGACGACGCGCTGCACCGGCACCGCCGCCTCCTGGGCGCCGTAGAAGTCGAGCGAGAGGCGCAGCTCGTCGAGCAGCGAGTCGACACCGCGCTCGAGCGTCGAGCGTACCTCCGCAAGCAGCCCCGGGTCGCCTTCGATCTGCTCGAGCGGCAGCGCGAGGCCGGTGTGCTCCAGCCACATCCGCGCGTGTTCAGTGGTGAGCTGCGCCTTCCCGGCGAGGTCCGCCGCCATGTCGTCGAGGCCGGCCGGCGAGACCCGCGTGAAGAGGCAGGAGCGCCCCTTCGCCACGGCGAGGTTGGTGACGTCGCCGATGTTGCAGTAGAGGACCGCGGCGGGCTGCGACGTCTCCGCCTCCGCGGCGGCGGGCGCGACCGCTGCCTCGCCCAGGGCCCGGATCATCCCGAAGGCCGAGAGGTCGACGCCGACCGGTTCCAGGCCGGCGTCGCGCAGGGGCCTCAGGGAGGCGGAGATCATGTCCCGGCGAGCGGCGACGACCATCACGTCGACCTGCGGTGGCGCCCCCTCTATCGCCCCGACCCCGCCCACGACCCGGTGGTCGATCACCGCCTGGTCCAGCGGCATCGCGATCTGCTCCTGGGCGGAGAAGCGGACCGCCGAGTCCAGCTCTGCGGGATCCTCGATCGCAGGCAGGCGGACGGTGCGCACGACGACCCTCTGGTTGGCGATCCCGAGCCTGACCCGCTTGGAGAGCTTGTTAGCCGAGAACATCGCCCGCAGCGCCTCCGTGACCGTGGCCGGGTCGACGACCTCGCCGTCGTCGAAGGCCTCGGTGGG
Source organism: uncultured Solirubrobacterales bacterium (assembly GCA_963703585.1). Classification (GTDB taxonomy): domain Bacteria; phylum Actinomycetota; class Thermoleophilia; order Solirubrobacterales; family 70-9; genus VAYN01. Next base: position 24,382 of record CAVPEX010000043.1, read on the forward strand.
GAGTTGCTGCACCGCCACCGCGCTGACGCGGGAGCTCCCGTTCGCCTGCACCTCGGCAGCGGCGATGCTGCCGGCCTCGATCTCGAGACCGACCAGCGCCGAGTCCTTCTTGCGGCCGGCGCCGAGGGAGATCGTCGGGTTCTTCAGCTTTGGCTTCTTCAGGTTCATCGGTTTCGTTGAAAAACGTCCCTGAGGCGGGCCGCTATGTCTGCATCGACAGATCGGCGGCAGAACTTTTGCCCTGGGGTTCCTGGACGCAAGAATTGCTCCAGCTCAGAAATCGAGCGTCTCCCGCCCGATCACCCAGTCCGATTCGGCCGGCTCGATGAAGCTGGGCGGCTGCATGTAGCGAAGCCGGTCGTCGTAGCTGTAGCTCTTCAGGTAGCCGTGGCCGGGGCTGCCGGTGGTGCCGACCGGGCCGCGGTACTTCATCGCGATCGCGCCGTTGACGGTCAGGGTCCCCAGGCTGGCGCCGCAGCGGTAGTGGTCGACGATGAAGGAGTGTTCGATCGCCAGGATCGCCGCGTCGATCCGCAGGTCGGTGATCGAGCCGGGTCCGTTGCTGCCGCCGTGGCAGGGGTCGGACCCGGACACAGTCTCGGTCGAGGTTTCATCGCTGGAGAAGGGGTGGTAGACGCGGACGAAGTTGTTGGCCACGAGGCCCAGCACCCCTTCGCCGCTGTGGATGAGGCTGCCATCGACGATGATGTCGTTTTCCGTCGCGAGCGTCAGCTGGCCCGAGTATTCGCCGTGGATGTAGGCGTTGCCGCATTCCGAGGTCGCGGGGTAGGCGGCGGTGAAGGGCGAGTAGACGGTCGGGCAGGCGACGCTCTCCACGTAGACGACCCCGTTGGACGGGATCGGGCCGGAGTACCCGTCGGCGTCGGGGGTGGTGCAGGTTGCGCCGTGGCTGACCGCCATCGTGTTCCCGCTGAGGCAGATCCGCACCTGTCCGGTGAATTTCTTCCCTCCCTGTTCCGCGATGGATTTCAGGGCGCTGTTGGAGGGCGGGGGTTTGATCACCGGCGAGTTGGCGGTGAAGGTGCCTTTGAAGTTCTGGCTGCTGCCGGAGCAGCTGCCGGAGAATTCTCTGGTCTGGAACCAGCCTTTGGGCGGGCCGCTGACCTCGACCGGGTCGGCGGGGCCGCGCCCGAGCGTCGGGCTTCCGCAGATCACGAAGGCGTCGTTGGTGTGCATCGGCCCGTTGATGCTGTCGCCGGAGACGAAGGAGATCACGACGCAGTACCCGCCCGCGCTCGGGATCGGGTCGTCGTTGCGGCCTTCCTCGATCGTCTTGCTGCACTGGGAGTTGACCCCTTCGAGCTCCGGCGAGGGGTTCGCGTAGCCGTAGCTCACCGGGTCCAGGGTCTCGAGCTGGGTGAAGTAGACGTAGTCGAGGAAGGTGGCCGGCTTGAAGGTGGCGACGATCGACACCTCGACCCCGTTGGAGGACCCGGTCGAGCGGATCCGGAAAGTCCCCTTCAGCAGGCCCGACGGCTCGAGCATGCTGCCGCTCGGGTCTTCCGTGCTGCACTCGGTGTAACTGGCCTGACCTTCGGCCGGGATCAGCTCGATCGCGTATTCGCCGCCGGTGTTGCCGGGGACGGCGCGCCACTCGGCGGTCGAATTCGCCACTTGGCCCACCTGGTTGACCGCGTCTTTCACCGGTTTGGGAACGTCGTCGCAGTTCGTCCAGTAGTCGGTTTCGTCGTGCAGGTGGAAGACGTAGTCGTTGATTCCCGCTTTCGCCGCCTCGTAGGCGCGCCGGTGATCGAGGTCGTTGCGGGTCAGGTGGATGTCCCCGTTCACGGCGGTGACGGCGACGATCGAGAGCGCGACGACCAGCGAGAGGCCGAGCACGACCGAGATCATCGTGAAGCCGTCCTCGTTGTCCCGTCGCCTCACTGGCATGGCGAGCTCGGAGCTGCTTTGTTGAACGAGACGGAGGTGAGCCGGAGCGTGGCGCCGCCCTGGATGCGGGCCGGGGTCGCCGCTTCCGCGTTGGGCCCGCCGGTCGGCGCCACCTGGAGCCCGACCTTGACGTAGATGGTCTGGCTGGCGCTGGTGGTGTTGAGCGGCTCCGCGAGCGGCGTCCCCGAGACGGCGCCGTTGGAGGAGGCGAAGTAGGAGAAGACCGGCTGACCGCCCGAGATCGGGCTGACGTGGGTCATCAGCTGCCGCGTCGAGGCCGGTTCGGATTCGTCGAATTCCCAGAGCGGGGCGGTGCCGCCCAGGTAGGCGTAGTCGCTCTGCGAGAGGGTCGTGTCGCTGAGGCTGATGACCGTGAGGATCGGGGTGGGGGAGACCGCATCTCCGGGGGCGTGCACGAAAGCCAGCGCGGTATCCGAGCTGCCTGCTCGGATCGGCGGGACCTTCGGCGCGATGCAGGCGGAGTGGAGCTGGTCCAGCACCTTCGTGACGGCGATGCGGGCGCGCTGGGTCGCGTCGACGCGGGCGCTGACGCGCGTCGTCGTGTGCAGCGTGACGACGATGAGGGTGGTGAGGCCGGCGAGGATCACCAGACCGGTGCCCAGGCCGACCATCAGCTCCGGCAGCGTCGTCCCGCGCTCGTCGCGGAGGAGCTGTCGCGGCGTCACGGGCAGCTCCCGCTCAGGTAGTCGCTGCCGAGGTCGATCGCTTTCGACGTTGCGGCGGCGAGGTCCTGGACGGCGACGTTCGTGAGTTCCTTGCGCCGGTTGCTCCCCGAGATGTTCTTCGACGCGCAGATATTGTAGACGCCCCAGGGCAGGCCGGGTTCCGACTCCAGGGCCGTTTCGCTGCTGGCGGGGGTGCCGTTCGCATTGGTCGTGTAGACCCGCTTGACGAGTTGGTTGCTCGCGTTTTTGCAGACCGTGTCGGTGATAGTCACCCTCGCGCCTTTGAGCAGTTCGCTGCCGTTTTTCACGACCAGTTCGAGCGCGGGAAGCTGGAGCGTTACGGCTTCCGCTTCCCCGTTCGCCGGCGCGACGACGTTGGCCATCGCCGCCGCCCCGCCGGGGTTTTCGCCTTCCGGGTCCGGGTGGTTCGAGGCGCAGGAGCCGGCGTAGATGGTGTAGGCGGAGCTGAAGGGGAAGAGGGGTTTCGCTTCGATCGCCGGGGAGCGAGTCCCACCCGGGGTCCCGAAGACCCTCGCCTGTTTCATCCCGGTGTTGTTGGCGACGATTGAGTCTGCGTTCGCAGCGCCATAGGTTTCCGTGCTGCCGACCCGGTATTTGAAGTTGACCGGGATCGTCCCCGGGTAGTCGAACTCGTAGTTGAAGGTTTTGACGTCGCCGCCGGTGACCGACAGCGTTTCCTGGACCGAGGCCAGCCCGTCCTTGTTGACGAGCCCCAGCGATGCGCCGGAGACGGTCGTCGAGTAATCGCCGGCGGGGAGGTCGGGGAAGACCGCGCAGCCGGCCGCGTCCGTGAGGCCGGAGAAGGCACCGCTGCCGCCCGCGATCGAGACGTTGGGGATCGCCGCCTGCTGCTGGCTCTTGATCGAGAAGGCGAGGGTGCCGTTGTTGGGGTCGAGGGAGCCGTTGGACGGCGAGAGGATGCTCTCGATCTTCGCCTTCTCGGCGCTGGTCATCCGGGGCCAGCTGACCGTCGAGGTGATCTGCACGTAGTCCGCTGAGGCCGTCCCTTCGCCGCAGGACGGGGTGGAGGTGGAGTCATTGACGAAGACCCCGGTCGAGCGGACTTCGAATTCGGTGCCGCCGAGAATGACGGTCCGGGTTTCGTCGAGGTGGTTGAGCGCCGCCAGCCGCATCGAGGCGAGGCGCGCCTGGTCTTCCTGGGCGAGGGCATAGGCCTCGGAGCTGTGGCGCTCCTCGCCCTGCGCCCTGACCGTCGTCTGCAGGAGCGTGATCACGCCGGCAGAGGCGATCACGAGCACCAGGGCGCTGACCAGAACCTCGATCAGCACGAAGCCAGACTCCGGCGGGGGACTCTGGGCAGGGGTCAGCTTCACCCCGTTCCCATCGGAACGGCCGGCGGCTGGCTTTAGTCCGACGGAGCCCTGAAACCCCGATTGCGCCTGAGCAAAGCCAAAGCTTCAGTAAGTGAAGCCATGTGGCTACACTTGGTGAAGCACGGTGGTCCACCCAACCGCCGGGTTCATGCAATGAGCGCGATCGAGAACTCAACCTGTCCCGTCTGCCGCACGGCTGAAGTCGTCTGTGGAAAGTGGACGCTTTTGCTGATTCGCGATCTGGCGGCTGGGAGCAGCCGTTTTTGCGAGCTGGAGCGGTCTCTGGAGGGGATCAGCCCGCGCACGCTGTCCTTGCGGCTGCGGGCGCTGGAGGAGGAGGGGATCGTCGAGCGGCACACCTATCCCGAGGTTCCGCCCCGGGTCGAGTACGCCTTGACCGAGAAAGGCGGGGCGCTGGTGCCGCTGATCGACGACATGCGCAGGTACGGGACCCGCTGGCTTCTGGCCGAGGATCCCGAGCCCGCCGCGGTCTAGATCAAAGGTCCAGCCCGGACGTTCGTTCGTCCAAGTATTCGGTTCGGCTGTCGATTACTGCAAGGCGCCGTGCAGGCGCAGGAGCAGCGGCTGCCGGGCGGAAGCCTGGGGGGTGCGTGATTTCCTCCTCACCGAAGCGCTGAAGCGCCTGGCCACCGAGGCCGCGACCCGCTTCAGCGCCCTCGTCGCCGGCGGCGACCAGATTCCCTTCGACGTCGCCGCCGAGGAGGGCGAGGAGTCCGCCTTCTACAGCTACGTGCCGATGACCGGTCGCTACGTGCTCGAGCGCGCCGACGAGCTGCGCTCGCTTCCCGGCTTCGCCCCGGCCCGCGAGGCCGCGGCCGAGGCCGGCGTCGCCGCCTCCTACCTGGAGTCGCGGGGCGAGGCCGTCCCCGCCGACCCGGGCGAGCGGGCCGAGCGGATGCTGGTCGTGTTCTTCTCCTCCCTCTGGGAGGGCAGCACCGGGTTCTCCCTGGACCGGGAGCGGCTCGAGGACGCCCTCTCCAACCTCGACGCCGAAGCGCGTGTCGCCGACGACGCCGACGTCCTGATCGTCCCGATCGTCGGCCTGCGGATGTCGATGCCGCGGCTGCAACTGCCGCACGGGGTGCGGATCGTCCGCGCCGACTCGATCGAAGTGCCGGTCGACGCGATGCGCAGCGAGGGCATGGGGCGGGCGGCCTGGGAGCCGCAGTTCCTCGCTGTCGCCGAGCAGCATCCCGACGAAGGCGCCGACGCGGCGATGCGCCAGCTGCGCGAGCTGATCAGCGTCATGCGCCTCTTCAAGGCCGGCGGCATCGGGCTCGGTCCCTACGCCTTCGCGCCGACCGGCGCCGAGTGCTGGCGGCGGATCGCCACCGGCGCCCCGGCGACGCGCCCCGGCGGCTATCGCCTCAGCGAGAGCGAGGCAGCCGAGCTGGTCGCCTTCGCGGCGACGCTGGAGGCCCGCCCCGACCCCGACGGCGCCCTCACCTGGGCGGTCGGCCGCTTCGAGATCGGCTGCGAGCGCGAGAGCGCGCTCGACGGGCTCAGCGACCAGCTGCTGGCGCTGCGCGCCGTGCTCGAGGGCCATGGCCCGGTCGGCGCCTCGCTGCCGCTGCGCGCCGCGGCGCTGATCTGCGACGACTCGCTGGACCGCGTCGAGGCGCGCGAGCGGGTCGAGGACACGCTGGAGCTGGAGCGCTCGCTGATGAACGGGCGCCCGACCGAGCGCGCCGGCGAGCTCGCCACCTGGGCCGAGGAGGGCGTGCGGCGGCTGCTGCGCCAGGCGGCGCTCGGCGAGCTTGGCGGGGACCTCAGCGCCACCGCCGACGAGACGCTGATCGCCACCGGCCTCGAAGCCGGCGACGCCGAGATCGCGGTCTCCGTGCAGGAGCCCGCCGAGCCGGTCGAAGCGCCGGCGCCGATCGAGGCCGCCGCGCCGGTCCGGCCGGTCGAGCCCGCCGTGGCGGGGGAGATCCGGATCGAACACCTTCCACCCGCAAGCGAGCCAAGCGAGGAGGAGTACATGGAGCAGGAGACCCGCATCCTCGAGCCGATCCCGGCCGAGGACGAGATCAGGATCACCCATACGCCCTGGCTCGACGAGGTGACCGAGGGCCGCCCGGGCGACTCGCTCGAGTGGCCGGCGCCCGCCGCCGACCGCGACCTCCAGCACCGCGAGCGGATCGACACCCCACGCGTGCGCCACCTCTTCCCGGTCCCCGATGCGGACTGGGAGGTCGGCGAGCTCGAGTACAACCGCCGGGTGTCCTGACGGACTGCGCCGGTCTCAGTCCGTCAGGCGCCCGGCGGCCATCGCGACCCGCTCCTCGCCGGTGGCGAACAGATAGCGGTTGATTTCCGCCAGCCCGGCGAGGTCGTGGACGTCGCCGTCGAGGTGGGGGACGCGGATCACGTTGCTGGCGCGCAGCTCGGTGGCGAGGTGGTCGATGTTGCGGGCGTCGCGCTCGGCCAGCGCCTGGTAGTCGGAGAAGTTGGCTGCGACCCGCTGGGCGAGGTCGGGGTCGTCGAGCTTCTCCGCCAGCGCCGCCGGCAGGTCGACGGCGTCGCCACGCAGCTTCTCCGCCGGGTAGTGGACCTTGTTGACGATGACGCCGCCGAAGGGGAGCTTCGCCTCGACCAGCTTGCGGTGGAAGTAGACGGCCTCGTCGATCGGCTCGCCCTGGGGACCGCAGACGACGAGGAAGCAGGTGCCGGGGTCGGCCAGCAGCTTGTTGACGCGCTTGGCCCGCGCCTGGAAGCCGTCGACCATGCCGCTGAAGGCGTTGAAGAACTCGGCCAGGTCGGCGAGCAGGTCGAAGCCGACGATCCGCTTGAAGACGCTGAGCGCGACCGAGGCGCCGCGGCCGGCGACCTTGGCGGCGATCCCGGTCGGCTTCATGAAGACCCGCAGCGATTTGCCTTCGATGAACTGGGTGAGGCGCTTCGGCGCGTCGAGGAAGTCGAGCGCGTTGCGGGTCGGCGGCGTGTCGAGGACCAGCAGGTCGAAGTCGCCTTCGGTGTGCAGCTCGAACAGCTTCTCCATCGCCATGTACTCCTGCGAGCCGGCGAGGGCGCTGGAGATCTGCTGGTAGATGCGGTTTTCGAGGACGCGGTCGCGCGACTCCTCGTCCGGCGCCTGGCGCGCGATCAGCTCGTCGAAGGTCGCCTTCGCGTCGAGCATCATCGCCCACAGCTCGCCCTCCATCTCGATCCCCTGCTTCTCGAACAGGGATGGGTCGACCCGGCGCGCCTCGTTGCCGAGCTCCTCCAGCCCCAGTGAGTCGGCGAGGCGCTTGGCGGGGTCGATCGTCAGCACGCAGACCTTGTGGCCTTTGGCCGCCATGCCGGCGGCGATCGCGGCCGAGGTGGTCGTCTTGCCGACGCCGCCGGAGCCGGCGCAGATGCAGATCTCCTTGCCCTCGAGGGTCTCGCCCAGCGTCGGCATCAGGAGAGCCTCCGCGAGAGGCGCCGCGCCGCCTCGGGGCCGAGCTCGGGCTCGAAGAGGAAGGGCAGCGTCTTCACCGGCGCTTTGACCCGGCGCCGCAGGCGGGCCAGCTGGGCGCGCTGTGAGCGGGCGCGTTCGTGCTCGGAGACGGCCGCCCGCGCCGCCGCCCGCACTGCTCCCTGCTCGGTCTCCGCCAGCTGGGTGAGCCGCTCGCACTCGGGCTTGGAGAAGCGCTCCGGGTAGAGGCCGTTGAGGTAGACGCGGTCGACGGCGACGCCGACCTTGTCGCGCAGGTCCTTCTCCAGCGCCGCGGACTCGTTGACCGGCATCTCCTCCGGCAGAGCGACGATCGCGGTCCCGGTCTGGTCGTGGTCGGTGATGAAGCTGTCGAGGCGCTGGGCCTGGGAGTGGATCGGGCCGACGCGGGCGATCGCGGCGAAGGTCCGCGGCGTTTCCAGGAAGCCGACGCCGTGGCCGGTGGCGGGGGCGTCGACGATCACCAGGTCGTACTTGCGCCCCTTCTTCACCTTGCGGTCGAGCTGGGCCAGCTCCCAGATCTTGCCGATCGTGACCAGCTCCTTCAGCCCGGGCGTGGCCGCGGCCAGGTAGTTGAAGATGCGGCTGCGGAAGAGCATGTCGCGCATCGCCCGCACCTTGAGCTGCAGCAGCACGTACTCGCGCATCGACTCGTCGGGGTCGATCGAGATCGACCACAGGTTCTCCTCCATCTCCACCTCGTGGAAGCCGACGGCGGTGTGGTCGAACATCCGCGAGGCGTTCTCCTGCGAGGCGACCTCGCAGACGATCGTGCGCTTGCCTGCGGCCGCCGCACGCTGTCCCAGGGCCACCGCCACCGTCGTCTTGCCGACGCCGCCCTTGCCGGTGACGATGACCAATCTCTTGTCGAGGAGTTCGGGAATCGGGCAATTCCTAGCAATTTCAGGGGCTGGCAGGAAAAGCCCGCCCCCATACGAATATCCGCGCAATGGGATTTCTAAGCCGAAAGCCAAAGCCCGCGCCCCTGTCCACCCTCGAGGAGGAGGAGCAGCACCCGATCGTCGAGGAGCTTCAGCGGATGGAAGAAGCCGTGCCGGAGCGCCAGCCTGTCGATTTCGAGGAGCAGCATCCCAAAGCGCCGGAGCCGGTCGTGGAGCCAGAGCCCGAGCCCGTGGCCGAGCAAGAGCCGGTCGCGGAGGTCGCAACCGCCGTGGAGGAGCCGGTCGCCGACGTCGAGGAGGACGAGGGGCCGGCGCGGATGAAGCCGTCGGACCTGATCGCCCCCTCGCGGCACGAGGTCGTGCGCGAGGCCCAGGCTGAGCCGGAGGCGCCGGTCAAGCACGCCGACGTGATCGCCTTCGCCAACCAGAAGGGCGGCGTCGCCAAGACGACGACGACCCTCAACCTCGCCGTCGCCTTCGCCGAGTCCGGCTACCGGGTGCTCTGCGTCGACCTCGACCCGCAGGGGAACCTGACGATGAGCCAGGGGATCGACCCCGACAAGGTCGAGAAGAGCCTTTACGACGTGCTCGTCAACGACATGCCGATCTCCGAGATCATCATGAAGCGCGAGATCGACATCGCGGTCGCCTCGATCGACCTGGCCGGGGCAGAGATCGCGATGAGCACGAAGATCGGCCGCGAGCGCTCGCTGGAGAAGGCGCTGAAGGAGGTGTCCGGCGACTACGACTTCGTCTGCATCGACACCCCGCCCAGCCTCGGATTGCTGACGATCAACGCGTTGACGGCGGCGAACAAAGTAATCGTCCCCGTCCAATGCGAGTATCTGTCCATGCGCGGGCTGGTCCAGCTCCAGAACACGCTGAGGATGATCCAAGAGAACCTCAACCCCGACGTCGTGATCGAGGGCATCCTGCCGACGATGCTCGATTCGCGCACCGTTCACGCGAAGGAGGCGGTGGAGATCCTCGAGGAGAACTTCGGCGACCTCGTTTTCCAGTCCCGGATCAAAAAGGCGATCAAGTTCGCCGAGGCTCCGGTGAAGGGCTCGAGCGTGCTCAAGTACGATTCGGGCTCGAGCGCCGCGAACTACTACCGGGAGCTGGCGAAGGAGGTTCTGGCGAATGGCTCGAGGTAAGCGCGCAAGCATGCGCGAGGGTCCCCTCGCCGATCTCTTCCGCTCCACCTCCGAAGACGCCCCCGCCGATCCACCCGAGGCGCCGCGCTACGGCCGTGAGGATCCGGCCGAGGCGCGCAAGGCTGAGCAGGAGGCAAGGGACGCGGGCGATTCGTCTGCGGGTCCTGTCGCCGCAGGGGACCCCGCTGCTCCCGACGCGGAAGAGAAGACGCTGTACGACCAGGTGGAGGAACCGTCGTCGGTCGAGAGCGCGCCCGAGCGGCTGAAGCGGGTCTTCTCGGAGGAGCCGAAGCTGCGGCGCGAGGAATTCGCCACCAGCACCCCGCGCTACGGCCGCGAGGAGCCGGCCTACGAGCCGCCCGGCAGCGGCGAGCCGCACCAGCCCGTTATCCGGGTGGTCGGGGTCGGCGGTGCCGGCGTCAACGCCGTCAACCGGATGGTGGACGCCCGCATCCCCGGGGTCGAGTTCATGGCGGTCAACACCGACCTGCAGTCGCTGCAGCTCTGCGTCGCCGACGTCACCGTCCACATCGGCGACGAGCAGACGCGCGGGCTCGGCGCCGGCGCCGACGCCGAGGTCGGCCACCGCTCCGCCTTCGAGGAGCAGGACAAGATCAAGCGCCTGCTGAAGGGCTCCGACATGGTCTTCGTCGCCGCCGGCGCCGGCGGCGGCACCGGCACCGGCGCCGCCCCGGTCGTCGCCCGCCTCGCCCGCGAGGTCGGCGCGCTGACGGTCGGCATCGTCACCAAGCCGTTCACCTTCGAGGGCAATCGCCGCGGCAACCAGGCCAACAAGGGCATCGAGGAACTCGCCGCCGAGGTCGACACCCTGATCGTCGTCCCCAACGACCGCCTGCTCGAGGTGCTCGACCAGCAGACCTCGATGGTCGAGGCCTTCCAGGTCGCCGACGACGTCCTGCGCCAGGGCGTGCAGGGAATCTCCGACCTGGTGACGCTGCCGGCGCTGATCAACCTCGACTTCGCCGACGTGCGGACGATCATGTCCGACGCCGGCCGGGCGCTGCTCGGGATCGGCATGGCCTACGGCGACGACCGCGCCGTCCTCGCCGCCGAGAAAGCGATCGCCTCGCCGCTGCTGGAGACCTCCATGGAGGGCGCCCGCTCGATCCTGCTCTCGATCACCGGCGGCGCCGACCTCTCGCTGGTCGAGGTCTCCGAGGCCGCCAAGGTGGTCGGCGAGGCCGCCCATCCCGATGCCAACATCATCTTCGGCGCCAACGTGGACGACGAGCTCTCCGACCAGATCTGGGTCACCGTCGTCGCCACCCGCTTCGACGGCCGCCCGTCGCCGCCGCGGCGCGCCGCCGAGCCGACGATCCGTCGCACCAAAGAGGCCGGGGGCCGCCAGCCGCGCTCGGGCGGGCGGGAAGCGGAGCTCGGCATCGACGTCCCAGAGTTCCTGCCCGGCTAGCCGGGAGGGCACCCCATGAGAGGGGTCGTCGCGGCCGGGCACCCGCTTACCGCCGAGGCCGGCGCCGAGACCCTGCGCGAGGGCGGCAACGCCGTCGACGCCGCCGTCTGCGCCGTGCTCGCCTCCTTCGCCGTCGAGAGCCCGCTGACCGGCCTCGGCGCCGGCGGCTACATGATGGTCCACCGCGACGGCGAGACGACGCTGATCGACTTCTTCGTCGCCGCCCCCGGCCTGGACGGGATCGAGCGCGGCACCGAGCTGGTCCCGGTGCCGGTCCACTTCGATGCCGAGACCGTGCAGACGTTCTACGTCGGCCCCGCCTCCTGCGGGGTGCCGGGGACGCCGGCGGGGCTGGTGCGGGCGCTCGAGCGCTTCGGCTCGGCGCCGCTCGATGCCCTGGTCGGGCCCGGCATCCGGCTCGCCCGCGGCGGCGCCCCGGTCAACGCCGAGCAGGCCTACATCCTCGACATCCTGGCGCCGATCCACGAGCGGCTGGAGGGCACGCGTGAGCTCTACGCGCCGCGCGGCAGGACGCTGCGCGAGGGCGACCGCTTCGCCTTCGCCGAGCTGGCCGAGGCGCTGGAACGGTTTGCCGCCGAGGGCGCGGAGCCGTTCTACCGCGGCGAGGTCTCGGCCGCCCTCAGCGACTTCGTCGTCGGCGAGGGCGGCACCCTCGGTCCCGGCGACCTCGCCTCCTACGCGGCGATCGAGCGAGTCCCGATCCGGGCGCCCTTCCGCGGCAGCGAGGTGCTGACCAATCCGCCGCCCTCCTCCGGCGGGATCCTGATCGCCTATTGCCTGGGGCTGCTGGAGCGGCTCGGCGAGCGCAGCGGCCCCGAGCAGCTGGTGGCGGCGATGCAGGCGGCGAACGACCTGCGCGACCTCGAGTTCGCCGAGGCGCTCTACGAGGAGGGGATGGAGGCGGGCTTCCTCGACCCGGTCGGGCTCGACCTCGCCGCCGCCGACCTGCTCGGCTCGACCACCCACATCTCGGTCCTCGACGGCGACGGCATGTGCGCCAGCGTCACCTGCTCGAACGGCTCCGGCTCGGGCGTGCTGGTGCCGGGGACGGGGGTGATCCTCAACAACATGCTGGGCGAGGAGGACCTCAACCCGCTCGGCTTCCACCGCATCGCGCCGGGGCGCCGGGTGCCCTCGATGATGGCGCCGACCGTGGTGCTGCGCGACGGCGAGATCGAGCTGGCGCTCGGCAGCGCCGGCTCCAACCGGATCCGCTCGGCGATCCTGCAGACGGTGGTCCGCACGGTCGAGCAGCGGCTGCCGGCGGCGGCGGCCGTGGACGCGGCCCGACTGCACTTCGAGCAGGGGATCGTCCAGGCCGAGCCCGGCATCGACGAGGCGGCGCTGGAGCGGATCGAAGCCCGCGGCATCGCCGTCGCCCGGCGTCCCGCGATCAACCTCTTCTTCGGCGGCGTCCAGGCCGTCGCCCGCGATCCCCGCAGCGGTGAGCTGGGCGGCGGCGGCGATCCGCGCCGCGGCGGCGCCGTCGCCTACGCGGACTGAGGGCCTCTTAGGCGAGAATGCGCGGCATGGCGGGCGCCGGCGAGATCGATTTCGCGGCCGAGGGGCTGCTCGACGACCTCGAGGGCGAGGCGCGCGCCGCGCGGCTCGCCCTGCTGGAGCGGTTGAGCGGCGAAGGCGTGTCGCTGGAGGATCTGCACGAGGCGGTCGCGGCGGGACGGCTGGCGCTGCTGCCGGTGGAGCGGGCGCTGGCCGGGGACGGGCCGCGCTACAGCCCGCGCGAAATCGCCGAGCTGTCGGGTGTCGACCTCGACCGCCTGCAGCGGTTCACCGCCGCCTTCGGCGTTCCCTACCCGGACCCCGACGAGCGCGTCCTCACCGAGGCCGAGGTCGACGCGGCGCGGCGGATCAAGGCGTTCCTCGATGCCGGCCTGCCCGAGGACGGGATGCTGCAGGTGGCGAGGACGATCGGGATGGGCACTTCCCGGATCGCCCAGGCAAACCGCGAGCTGGTCGTGCGGACCGTGATGCGGCCCGGCGACACCGAGCGAGATCTCGCCGCGCGGCTCGCCGTCGCCGCCGAGCGGATGTTGCCGCTGGTCGGGCCGACGCTCGTCCACGCCTTCCAGATGCACATGCTGGAGCAGGTGCGGCGCGACGTGATCGGTGCCGCCGACCTCGCCTCCGGTGAGATCGGCGGCACCACCGAGCTCACCATCTGCTTCGCCGACCTGGTCGAGTTCACCCGCCTCGGAGAGGAGATCGCCGCCGAGGAGCTGGGGCAGGTGGCCGGCCGCCTCGAAGAGATGGCGCTCGCCGTCGCCCGGCCGCCGGTGCGGCTGGTGAAGACGATCGGCGACGCGGCGATGTTCGTCTCCAGCGAGGCGGAGCCGATGCTGGCGGCGGCGCTGGAGCTGATCGCCGCCGCGGAGGCCGAAGGCGAGCAGTTCCCCTGGCTGCGGGCCGGGCTCTCCTCCGGCTCCGTGCTGCCGCAGTCGGGCGACTTCTACGGCCGGCCGGTCAACCTGGCGAGCCGCATCACCGGCGTCGCCCGCCCCGGCAGCGTCGTCGTCGACGCCGCCGTCAAGGAGGCGGCGGGGAAGGGCTTCGCCTACACCTTCATCGGCGAGCGCCGCCTCAAGGGCATCGATTCGGGGGTGAAGCTCTTCCGCGCCCGGCGGTCCCGCCCGGGATAGCGGTATATGCACGATCGTGCAGGTAGCGCCTCAAAAGACCCTAACGCCTCAAAAGACGGGCGCTTTGCCCGCGGCGCCCGGTGAGGGGGGGTCGCGACCGCTGGGCGAAGCTCAGCTCGCGCAGCTGATCGAAGATCTGCCGCGCAAGCCTCTCGGGGTGGATTCAGGGTCCGACGCGTCCGTCTCAGCCTTGGAGGGATACAGCACAAGCCGGTGCTCATCTGGAGGGACTACGGGTTCAGCCAACCGCTCGAAAGTGCGGCTAGCAACAGCGATGCTCACGGAAAGAACTTCGCGCTGCTGTACGAGCCCGGCACCGGGATCCGCTTGGCGCCGCAATACGACCTCGTCTCGACCGCCGCCTATCCGGACGTCACCGACCGGATGGCCATGGCGATCGGGGGGGTCGACGATCCGGGCCAGGTAGACGTGGACGCATGGGCGCGACTCGCCGAGGAATGCGGATTCGGGCGGCGGCATCGTTCCACTGCTTCGCCGGCGGGCCGTCGCGGTACTGCGCGCCGCCGAGCGGACGCAGGAGATCGCTCGGCAGGGGGGCTGGCACCGGCCGGTGATTGACGCGATCGTCGATCTCTGCCGAATCCGCGTCGCGGCGGTGACCTGAAACGGCTAGCTTGGCTTGCGGGCGGAGACGAGCAGGTTGTAGAAGAGCTCGGCCGGCAGGTGCGGCTCGAGCAGGCGGGTGTCGACCTTCTGCAGGGCGATGTAGCTGCGGAAGGCGAAGCGGCGCCAGCGCAGCGGCACCGAATCCGGCTCGGCGCTCGACTCGACGGTGCGCAGCCCCCAGCCCCAGGCGTTGGAGAGCAGCTCCTCGCCGCCGACCTGGCGGTCCTCGAAGCCGCCGTCGCGCAGCAGCCGACGCAGGTCGGCTGGGGCGAAGGCGTGGACGTCGACCTCGCCCTCGAGGGCGTGGCCGTGGGACTGCTCGGCTTCCGGCACGGCGCGCCGGCGGGCGCCGGTGAGGCGCCGCCAGGCCGGCGCCACGACCATGCCCGCCCGCTTCGGCAGCGCCGCCAGGCGGTCGCCGTAGCGCGAGGGCTCGCCGGCGAAAGCGATCACCCCGCCGGGCCGCAGCACCCGGCGGAACTCGGCGAAGGCGCGGTCGAGGTCGGGGATGTGGTGGAGGACGGCGTGGCCGAGGACGAGGTCGAAGCTCTCGTCCTCGAGGGGGAGCTCCTCGGCCTCGGTGGCGACGGTGGTGACGTCGTCGAGGCCGAGCGACTCGGCGGTCGCGGCGAGCCGCTTCAGCATGCCGGGCGAGATGTCGGTCGCGGTCAGCCGCTCGATCACGCCGAGCTGGACGAGGTTGAGCGAGAAGTAGCCGGTGCCGGAGCCGATCTCGAGGGCGTCGCCGAAGGAGGCGCCGTCGCGGCCGCCCAGCGCCTTGACCAGCTTCAGCCGCACCTGCTCCTGGCCGATGTCGCCGAAGTCGATCCCCCACTTGGCGTCGTACTCCTCCGCCGCCGCGTCGTGGTAGCGGGTGTTGACGTCCTTGATGTGCTCGGGGGTGGCGGTCGGGCTGGCCGGCATCGCGGCGGAACTCTACGCGGATCGTCTAATACGGTGCCGGGGCGTGGAGAGCCACTACGTCCAGCGCGACCAGCCGCCCGGAGTGCCGCCGCTTCCCCTCACGGGGGAGCGCACGCTGCCCGACGTGCCGGAGGAGAACTACTGGTACCGGCGCCACCTGGTCGTCTACGAATGGATCGCCGAGCGCGTGCTCGGCCAGCGCGTGGTCGACATGGCCTGCGGCGAGGGCTACGGCTCCGACGTCCTCGCCCGGACCGCCGCCGGCGTCGTCGGCGTCGACGCCAACCCGGAGGCGCACGAGCACGCCCGGCTGCGCTACGTGCGGCCCAACCTGCGCTTCGAGCGCGACCTCGTCGAAGGCTTCTCGGAGCCCTGCGACGCCGTCGTCTTCCTGCAGACGATCGAGCACGTCCAGGACCCCGGCGCGATCCTCGAGCACTTCAAGTCGATGCTCTCGCCCGGGGGCGTCGCCTACGTCTCGACCCCGAACCTGCTGACGCTCGCCCCGCCCGGAGCCGACAAGTCCGACAACCCCTGGCACGTCCACGAGTACCGTGCCGCCGAGTTCCGCCAGCTCTGCCGGGACCACTTCCCCGAGGTCGAGCTGGTCGGCCTCTTCCACGCCCGCAAGCTGCGCGCCCACGAGCTGGCGATCAGGCTCGGCTGGGACAGCGTCCACAAGCGGTTGGGCCTGACCAAGCGCTTCTACGACCGCTTCACCCCCGCCATCGCCGCCTCGGACTTCCGCCTGCGCGACGGCGACCTCGACAGCGCCCTCGACTTCCTCGCGGTCTGCCGGACCGCGGCATGAGGCCGCCGCGGGCATGAGCCGGGGCGAGAGCGCCGGCGACCTGGCGCTGGTTCTCCACTCCCACATGCCCTACGTGGAGGGGTTCGGGACCTACCCCTTCGGCGAGGAGTGGCTGTTCGACGCGGTGATCCGCTCCTACCTGCCGGTGCTGGAGGCGGCGCGCGACCTGACCCTGACGGTGACGCCGGTCCTCGCCGACCAGCTCGAGGACGCCGGAGCGCGGGAGCGCCTGCGGCGCTTCCTCCTCGAGTGGCGGATCGGCGCCGCCGAAGCCGACATGGACGAGGTGCCGGCGGAGTGCCGTCCCGCCTGCGAGGGCGAGCTGGCCCGCTACCGGCGGGCGCTGCAGCTGCTCGACGCCGTCGGCGGCGATCTGCTGGCGCCGTTCCGGCGGGCGGCGGCGGAGGGGCGGGTCGCGCTCGCCGCCTCCTCCGCGACCCACGCGGTGCTGCCGCTGCTGGCCACGCGGGCCGGGCTGCGCCTGCAGCTCGACGCCGGCATCCGCTCCCACCGGCGGCGCTTCGGCTGGGACGGCGGCTTCTGGCTGCCGGAGTGCGCCTACGCGCCGGGGCTGGAGTGGCGCCTGGCCGAGGCCGGGGTGCGCTGGTTCTGCGTCGACCAGAGCGCCCACGAGGAGCCGCTGGGGGCGCTGGCGCCGGTGCGCACCGAGGCCGGCCCGGTGGCGCTGCCGATCGACTGGGACGCGATCGGCTGGCTCTGGTCGCTGGACGGCTACCCGTCGGACCCCGCGCACGCCCAGTTCGACGGCAAATCCCTGCGCGGGATCAGGCTCTGGAAGGTCGGGGGAGGGGCCTACGACCCCGCCGCCGCCGAGGCCGCGGCGCGCCGCCAGGCGGGCGAGTTCCTCGCCGCCGTCGCCGCCCGGCTGCGCGCCTACGCCGAGCGCCACGGCCGCCGCGGCCTGCTCGTCTTCGCGATCGACACCGAGCTGCTCGGCCACTGGTGGTCGGAGGGGCCGATCTGGCTGCGGGCGGTGCTCGAGGGCGCCGAGGAGGCCGGGGTGAGGACGGTCACCGTGCCGCAGGCGCTGCGCGAGCACGAGCCGCTCGAGCGCCCGCTGCTCGCCTCCAGCTGGGGCGAGGGGAAGGACCTGCGCACCTGGGACTCGCCGCCGGTCGCCGACCTCGCCTGGGGGGCGCGCCGGCTGGAGCTGCGCCTGCTGCGGGCGCTCTCGGGTGGCCTGCGCGGCGACGCCGCCCTGCTCGCGGCCCGCGAGCTGCTGGCCGTCCAGGCCAGCGACTGGGCCTTCCTCGACGAGCGCGGCCAGGCCGGCGACTACGCTTACCAGCGAGCGACCGACCACGCGCGGGCGCTGCTGGAGGCCATAGACTCCGAACTCGTCACCGATCCGCGTATGCGTTCTCTCGCCCCGGACCTGAGCATCGCTCCCTTGCTGGAGCCCTGATTCGCGCCACCAGCCACCAGATGACCCGCGTACTGATCCTCTCCTGGGAGTACCCGCCGCTGATCGAGGGTGGCCTGGCGCGACACGTGCGCAAGCTCTCCGAGGCCCTGGTCGAGCGCGACGTCGAGGTCCACGTGCTGACCCGCGGCGGCGAGGAGTCGCCGCCCGAGCAGCGCAGCGGCGGCGTCGTCATCCACCGCATCCGCGAGCCCAAACGGCCCACCGACCTGGGCGAGTTCGTCGCCTGGGTGGAGCGGATGAACTCCGACATGCTCGCCGCCGGGGTCGAGCTGGGGGACCGCTACAGCTTCGACCTCGTGCACGGCCACGACTGGCTGGTGGCCAACGCCTGCGACCACCTCGCCCGCCGCTTCGAAGCGCCGCTGGTGACGACGATCCACGCCACCGAGTACGGCCGCCACCAGGGCTGGGTCGACAAGCACCCCCAGACCTACATCCACGGGGTCGAGCGCTGGATCAGCAACCGCTCCCAGCGGGTGATCGCCTGCTCCCACTACATGCGCGAGCAGATCGCCGACATCTTCGGCGTCGAGGAAGGCCGGATCACGGTGATCCCCAACGGGATCGACCCCGACGACCTGCCGGCGCAGGACCCGGCCTACCTGGCGAAGCTGCGGGCGGAGTTCGCCCAGCCGGAGGAGAAGCTGGTGCTGCTGATCGGCCGCCTCGTCTACGAGAAGGGATTCCAGCTGGCGCTGGAGGCGATGCCGGCGGTGATCGAGCAGGTCCCGGGGACCCGCTTCCTGGTCGCCGGCTCGGGCACGCACGAGACCGAACTGAAGCGCCAGGCCGAGGAGCTGGGCCTGATGGAGCACGGCACCTTCCTCGGCTGGATCGGCGACGACGTCCTGCACTCGCTCTACCGGATCGCCGACCTCACCGTGGTCCCCTCGATCTACGAGCCGTTCGGGCTGGTGGCGCTGGAGGCGATGGCCTCGGGCTGCCCCTGCATCGTCGCCGACACCGGTGGCCTGCGCGAGGTCGTCCCCCATGAGGAGGCGGGCCTGCGCTTCCGCGCCCACGACCCCGACGCGCTTGCCGAGGTGGCGGTGCGCGTCCTCTCCGACGACGAGCTCGGCCGCCGCCTCGTCGCCGAAGCCTACGAGCACGTGCGCCGCTTCGACTGGGGCGACGTCGCCGAGCAGACCGCCGCGGTCTACGCCGAGCTCGTCGGCGAGGCGAGCCCGGCTTAGCTCGGTCGGCGGCGGCGCGGGGGCGGCGTCTCGGTGAAGCTGAAGCGGCCGTGGCGGGGGTCGCCGACCGTCCAGTGGATGCCCTCCAGCAGCTCGCCGGGCGGGATCGCCATCGCCCCGGCCAGCCGGATCAGGGTGTCGATGCGGGCGACCCGCATCCCGTGCTCGAGCATCCCGATCTCGGTGCGGTGCAGGGAGGCGCGTGTGCCGAGCTCCTCCTGGGAGAGGCCGGCGCGCCGGCGGCAGCGCAGCAGGTTCTGCCCGAACCGCTCCGCCACCTCCTCCGATCGCTTCGCGGCCACTCGCGAAGCGTTCCCCATGCAATTCTTACGCTGTCGGACAGCTGTCTGCATTCCTGATAAGATCATTGCAGACACGGTCGGATGGTGGAATCTGCCTAGAATTACACCATTCCACCATGGCCTTGAACATCAAGAACAAGGAGACGGAGCAGTTGGCAGCCGTGGTCGCCGAGATGAGCGGAGACACCAAGACGGGCGCGGTGCGCGAGGCGCTGCGCGAACGCAAGGCGCGCCTCGAGCTGAGGGGCGGCGGCAAGGGCAGGCCCCGACGCAACATGCAGGAATGGTTGGAAAGGGAGGTCTGGCCGCGCATCCCCGAGGAGGACCGTGGCGGGCCGCCGATCCCAAAGGAGGAGATCGAAGAGATCCTCGGCTTTGGGCCGGAGGGATATTGATCCTCGACACCTCTGCGGTGATCGCGGTGATACGCGAAGAGGACGGCTTTCGACGCCTCGGCGCCGCGCTGGAGCGCGCCGAGTCCGTCGCGATTGGAGCGCCGACCCTGTTCGAGACCAACCTCGTCGCGCTCCGCAGATGGGGCGAGGATGGTCACGACACGGTGATGAGCTTTCGCGATGACTGGGAGCTCGAGGTGGTCCCCTTCGATCAACGCCACGTGCGTGCGGCGGCTGAGGCCTTCTCCCGCTACGGCAAGGGCCGCCATCCGGCGGCCCTCAACTACGGCGACTGCATGACCTACGCCAGCGCCCGTCTCGCCGAGCTGCCGCTGCTCTTCACCGGCAACGACTTCTTCCGGACCGACGTCGAGTCGGCGCTCTGAGCGGTCGCTCAGGCGAGCAGCTCGGGCGGCGGCGGCAGCGTCGTCGCCGCCTCCGGGTCCGGTTCGACCGGCCGCGGCCAGCGCAGCTGCTCGGGCGCCTCGCGCATGCGGATCACCCGGGCGGGAATCCCGCCGACGACGGCGTTCGCCGGCACGTCCTTGGTGACGACGGAGTTGGTCCCGATCACCGAGTTGTCGCCGACCCGGACGCCGCGCAGGATGCAGGCGCCGTAGCCGATCCAGACGTTGGAGCCGACCTCGACGTCGCGCTTGTAGATGCCCTGGACGCGGATCGGCCGCTCGACCTCGACGATGCCGTGGTCGAAGTCGATGAACATCGCCCGGTCGGCGATCACGCACTGCTCGCCGATCCGCACGTGCTGGTAGGCGGAGATCGTGCACTCCTGCCCCATCACCGTCTTCTCGCCGATCTCGACCAGGCCCTCATGGCAGCGGATCTTCGAGCCGTCACCGATCCAGACGAAGCGGCCGAAGCGGACCTCGGCCTTCTCGGCGATCTGGATTTCCAGCCGCCTGCCGAGGAAGAGGAAGCCGTCGGTGCGCCAGCGCCGGCCCGCCCGGGTCAGCAGTCGCCGCCACGCGTACCGCCACAGCAGTCGCGCGTAGCGTCGGTTCAGCATCCGTTGGCGGGCCAGGAAGCGGATCACGGCGGGCCAGTCTAGAGTTGCTCAGCCGTGACTGACGTCGCCAAGACCGCGCCCCTGGCCGAGCGCCTCGTCGCCGGCGACAAGCGGGCGCTGGCGCGGGCGATCACGCTGATCGAGTCCGACGACCCGGCCGGCTGGGCGCTGGTGCGCGAGGTCTATCCGCGCACCGGCAAGGCGCGGATCATCGGCTTCACCGGCCCGCCGGGGGTCGGCAAGAGCACCCTGATCGGGGCGCTGACCGGCCAGCTGCGCAAAGCGAGGCGGGAGGTCGCGGTGCTCTCGATCGACCCCTCCAGCCCCTTCACCCGCGGCGCTTTGCTGGGCGACCGCATCCGCCTCACCGACCACTTCCTCGATCCCGGAGTCTTCATCCGCTCGATGGCCTCGCGCGGCGCCCTCGGCGGCCTCTCCGAGGCGGCCCTGCAGGTGGCGCTGGTGATGGACGCCGCCGGCAAAGACGACGTCCTGATCGAGACCGTCGGCGTCGGCCAGGCGGAGATCGACATCGTCGACCACGCCGACACGATCGTGCTGGCGCTGATGCCCGGCTCGGGCGACTCGATCCAGGCGCTGAAGGCCGGCGTGATGGAGATCCCCGACGTGATCGTCGTCAACAAGGCCGACCACCCGATGACCGACACGATGGTGCGCGAGGTCCGCGGCGTCCTGGCCCTCTCCCAGGACCCGGAAGGCTGGAAGGTGCCGATCCTGCGCACCGAGGCCGCCCGCGGCGAGGGGATCGAGGAGCTGGCGGCGAAGATCGACGAGCACCGCGCCTTCATCGAGGCCGCGGGAACGCTGGCGGAGCGCCGCGCCCGCAACCTGCGCAGCGAGGTGCTGGGGATCGCCACCGCGCGGATGCGGCGGCGCCTGGAAGAGACCGTCGCCGAGGACCCCGAGACCGCCGGGTTGCTGGACCGGGTGGTGCGGCGCGAGCTCGACCCCGCCTCTGCCGCCGGCGAGTTGCTGCGGAGGCACGTCGATGAGTGAGGCGGCGGCCCTGCCCTCCCTGGCGGAGGCGATGGGCTGGGTCGGCGCCGAGCTGGCCGATCTCGAGGGCTCGGGCGTCGGCCAGGTACAGGGCTTCTACGTCGACAGTGCCAGCGGCGACCCGACCTGGCTCGTCGCTCACCTGGGCCGGCGGCGGGGGACGCGGGTCGTCGCCGTGCCGTTGCGGGGCTGCGCCGGGGCGCCGTTCGGCGTCTGGGCCGCCTACGAGGCGGAGACGATCCGCACCGCTCCGATCGTCGACCCGGCCCGTCCGCTGCTGCGCGAGCACGAGCAGACGATCTGCTCGCATTTCGGCATCGGCGCCGCGGTCGGTCGCGCCGCCGAGGTCGCCGGGCACTCCGCGGACGCCGTCACCGCGCAGCCGCGCGGCTGAGCGCCCGCCCGAGGCAGTTTTCCGCTCCGTCACATTTCCCTGACAGGCTGAGCGGATGGCGCTGCTGATCCTCTTCGGCTTCGTCGCCGGTGCGGCCACCGCGCTCTCGCCGTGCGTGCTGCCGGTGCTGCCGATCGCGCTCTCGGCCGGCGCGACCGGCGGCCGGCGCCGCCCGCTCGGCATCGTCGCCGGATTGGCTGTGTCCTTCAGCTTCGCCACCGTGGCGCTGGTCTACGTGATCTCCGCCCTCGGCCTGCCGGACGATTTCCTGCGCAAGGCGGCGATCGTGGTCCTTCTCGCCTTCGGCGTGACGTTGATGGTGCCGCCGCTGGCGGCGCGCGTCGAGGCCTGGATGAGCCAGTTCGCGGGCCGCGCCGGCGTCGCCAAGGGCAGCGGCGAAGGCTTCTGGTCGGGGACCGCCGTCGGAACCAGCCTCGGCTTGGTCTATGCCCCCTGCGCCGGGCCGATCCTGGCCGGGGTGATCACGGTCTCCGCCTCGCAGTCGTTCAGCAGCGGCCGCCTGGCGGTGGCGCTGGCCTACGGGATCGGCTCGGCCGTCGTCCTCTACTTCCTCATGCTCGGCGGCCGCAGGGCGGTGGCGCCGCTGGCCCGTCGCGGCGTCGGCCTGCAGGTGGCGATGGGGGCGGTGATGGTCGTCGTCGCGCTGGCGATGCTGAAGGACTACGACATCCGCTTCCAGAACACGATCGCCAGCGACCTGCCGAGCTTCCTGGTCAACCCGAGCGAAGCGCTGGAGGAGTCCGCCTCGGCGCGGACCGCGATCGCCGACCTGCGCGGCGGCGGCCACGGGGTCGGCGCCGAAGCGGCCGGCGGCGCCCCGGAGACGACGGCCGGTGGCAAGCTCGACCTGCCGGATCTCGGCAGGGCGCCGGAATTCGTCGACAACCAGCGCTGGTTCAACACCCCCGGCGACCGGCCGCTGAGGTTGCGCGAGCTGCGCGGCCGCGTCGTCCTCGTCGACTTCTGGACCTACAGCTGCATCAACTGCATCCGCACCTTTCCCTACCTCAAGGCCTGGGACGAGCGCTACCGCAAGGACGGGCTGACGATCGTCGGCGTCCACACCCCGGAGTTCCCGTTCGAGCGCGACCCGGACAACGTCGCCACCGCGATCGCCGACAACGACATCCGCTATCCGGTCGTCCAGGACAACAACCAGTCGACCTGGAACGCCTACGCCAACCAGTACTGGCCCGCCGAGTACTTCATCGACGCCGACGGCAACGTCCGCTACGTCCACTTCGGCGAGGGCGAATACGAGGAGAAGGAGAAGGTGATCCGCGACCTCCTGGCCGGAGCGGGCCGCAAGGTCGGCGGCCCGGAGTCGCGGGCGCGCGGGATCGCCGCCTCGGCCGGCGTCACCACGCCGGAGACCTACCTCGGCGCCGCCCGGGCCGAACGTTTCACCAACCCGATCCTCCCCCCCGGGCTGCACGACTTCGCCGCCCCGGCGGATGTCCCCGCCGACGAATTCGCCTACCGCGGGCGCTGGCGGATCGCGCTCGACTCGGCGACGGCGGCCGGCGGCTCGCTCGACCTCGACTTCGGCGCCCGGCGGGTCTACCTCGTGCTCGGCTCGCCCGGCCGCGAGCGCCAGGTGCGCGTCCTCCTCGACGGAGAGCCGATCGCCCCTGCGGCCGCCGGCTCCGACGTCCACGGCGGGGTCGTCACGGTCTCCAAGCAGCGCCTCTACAACCTCGTCGACCTGCCCCGGGTCGGTGCCCACCTGCTCACGCTCGAGCCGGAAGCGGGGGTGATGGCCTATGCCTTCACCTTCGGTTAGCCCAAGCGCGAGAATCGCCGGCGTGGCCGACGCCGAGCAGCGGACCGTGCTGGTGGTGGACGACGAGCCGACGATCCTCGAGGTCGTCGGCCGCTACATGGAGCGCGCCGGCTACGAGACGCATCGGGCGGCTGACGGGCCGGAGGCGCTGCGCCAGGCCGATCTCCACCGTCCCGACCTCGTCGTCCTCGACCTGATGCTGCCGGGCATCGACGGGATCGAGGTGATGCGGCAGCTGCACGAGCGCCCGGGGCCGCCGATCGCGGTGATCCTGCTGACCGCCAAGGGCGAGGAGTCCGACCGGCTCGTCGGCCTGCGGCGCGGCGCCGACGACTACGTGGTCAAGCCGTTCTCGCCGGCCGAGCTGGTCGCCCGCGTAGACGCCGTGCTGCGCCGGGTGCGGCCGCCGCGCGAGCTCGACGCGGAAGCGCCGCCGATCGTCCACGGCTCGTTGCGGGTCGACCCGGCGACCCGGCGTGCGTTCCTCGACGGCGAGGAGCTGCCGCTGACCCAGCGCGAGTTCGACCTGCTCGCCCACCTGGCCGCCCGTCCCGGCCGCGTCTTCTCCCGCGACCAGCTGATGGAAGCGGTCTGGGAATACCAGTTCTTCACCGACACCAGCACCGTCACCGTCCACGTCCGCCGGCTCCGCGCCAAGCTCGGCGACGACCCGGCCGAGCCGCGCTTCATCGAGACGGTCTGGGGCGTCGGCTACAGGTTCAGGCCTTGAGGCGTTCGGTCGTAATCGCGGTCGTGATCGGCGCCGCCGCGTTCGTCGCCGGTGCCGCAGCGGTCGCCGTGCCGCACGGCATGGGGGCCGAGCAGATCGTCTTCGCCGCCCTCGCCGCCGCCGCCGCCGCGCTGGCCACCGCCCTCGCCGTTCGCCTGGCGATGGAAGAGCGCTCGCGCCGCGAGATCGAGGAGGCCCGGCGCCAGCTCGTCGCCGCCGCCTCGCACGACCTGCGCACGCCGCTGGCCTCCCTGCGGCTGCTGGTCGAGTCGATCGACGACGGCGTCGTCACCGGGGAGACCCGCGACCGCTACCTGGCCGAGATCCGCACCCACGTGGCGCTGCTGAGCGACCTGATCGACGACCTCTTCGAGCTCTCGCGGATCGAGGCCGGCGACATCTCCTGGACGATGCGCCAGGTCGAGCTCGGCGACCTGATCGACGACACCGTGGCGGCGATGCGGGCGCCGGCCGCCGAGCGCGGCGTGGCGATCGCCGCCGAGCTGCCGCCGGGCGAGGTCGTTGCCACCGCCAACGCGGAGAAGGTCCAGCGCGTCCTCTTCAACCTGATCCAGAACGCGATCCGTCACACCCCCGCCGACGGCAGCGTCACCGTGCGGGCCCGCTCGTTGCCCGACGGGGTCGAGGTCGAGGTCGCCGACGACGGCGAGGGGATTCCGGCCGGGGCGGGGGAGAGGGTCTTCGAGGCCTTCCATCGCGGCGACGAGGCCCGCGGCGAGGACGGCGCCGGCCTCGGCCTCGCGATCTCCCGCGCGATCGTCGAAGCCCACGGCGGCCGCATCTGGCTCGAGGAGGGGGCGCCGGGTACCCGCGTCCACTTCACCCTGCGCGGCGCCTGAACCGGCCTCAGAGCTGCAGGCTCTTGACCTGCAGCAGCTCCTCGAGGCCGTAGCGGCCGTTCTCGCGGCCGTGGCCGGACTGGCCGTAGCCGCCGAACGGGGCGAGCGGGTTGAAGGCGCCTCCGTTGATCTCGATCTGGCCGCTGCGGATGCGGCGGGCGACGGCGATCGCGCGCTCGGGGTCGGCCGACCAGACGCCGCCGGCGAGGCCGTAGTCGCCGTCGTTGGCGATCCGCACCGCGTCGTCGGTGTCGTCGTAGGGCTCGATCACCAGGACCGGGCCGAAGATCTCCTCGCGCGCGATCGTCATCTCCGGCGTCACCTCGGAGAAGACGGTCGGCCGCACGAAGTAGCCGCGGTCGAGGCCCTCGGGCGGCTCGGCGCCGCCGGTCAGCAGCTTGGCGCCCTCGTCGATCCCCTTCTCGATGTAGCCGCGGACGCGCTGGCGCTGGACGTCGGAGACGAGCGGGCCGAGCCGGGTGCCCGGGTCGAAGGGGTCGCCCGGGGTGAACGACTCGGCCGCGGCGACCGCCAGTTGCTCGGCCTCGGCCAGCTTCTCGCGCGGCACCAGCATCCGGGTCAGGGCACTGCAGGTCTGGCCGGAGTTGAGGAAGCACTTGGCGACGCCGTCGGGGACCGCCCGCTCGAGGTCGGCGTCGTCGAGGATCACGTTCGGGGACTTGCCGCCGAGCTCCATCGCCACCGGCTTCACCGTCGCCGAGGCCAGCTCGCTGACGCGGCGGCCGGCCCGGGTCGAGCCGGTGAAGGAGACCATGTCGACGCCCGGGTGGGCGGCGATCGCCTCGCCGACCACCGGGCCGGTGCCGGTGACGAGGTTGAGGACGCCGGCCGGGAGGCCGGCCGCCTCGACCACCTCGGCGAGCAGGAAGGCGTTCAGCGGCGTCACCTCGCTCGGCTTGAGGACGACCGTGCAGCCGGCGCCGAGCGCCGGCGCCACCTTGGCGGCGATCTGGTTCAGCGGGTAGTTCCAGGGGGTGATCGCGCCCAGGACGCCGACCGCCTCGCGCAGCACCCGCGAGTTGCCGATCTGCTCTTCCCAGGCGACTTCCTCCATCAGCTTCGGCATCGCCGCGAACTGGCTGGCGGGCAACCCGACCTGGATGATCTGGCTCAGCTTCAGCGGCATCCCCAGCTCCTGGCTGATCGTCGCCGCGATCTCCTCGCTGCGCTCGCCCAGCCCGGCGGCGATCGCCGAGATGTAGCCGGCGCGCTCCTCGCGCGAGGCCCGCGACCACTCGCCGAACGCCCCGCGGGCGGCGGCGACGGCGCGATCGGCGTCCGCGGGCCCGCAGGCCGGGATCGTGCCCATCACCTCCTCGGTGGTCGCGTTGACGACCTCGATCGTCTCCGCGCCACCCGGCTCGACCCACTCGCCGCCGATGAAGATCTCGTCCCGGACCTGAAGCTCAGCCGCCGTCGCCATTCCCTCTCCTCCCAAAGCTCACCTGCCGTTTGGCCGTCGAGCCAACGCTAGCGGCCGAGCGGCGCGGGCGCAGCCGCAGCCGCGATGTAGCTGGCGTCGCCGGCTGGATTCACGGGTCGGCGTATCCCACCTACGACCTCGACGTCGTCTACGCGCGCGATCGCGGCAACCTGGAGCGCCTCGCTGCGGCGCTCGTCGACGTGCAGGCGCGCTGGCGGGGCGGCCTACGCGATCTGCCGATCGAGCTCGATGCGGCGATGCTTCACAACGGGTTGAACTTCACGTTCGAGACGCCGTTCGGGCACCTCGACATCCTCGGCGAGTTCTCGGGCGTGCGCGATTACCAGGCCCTGCGCCGCGAGGCGCGGATCGAGAGCTATGAAGGACTGGACGTCATGGTCGCTTCGATCGATCACCTGATCGCCATGAAGCGGGCAGCCGGTCGCGTCAAGGACCGGCTGATGATCGAGGAGTACAAGGAGATCGCCGGATTGAGGGAGCCCCCGCCGCGAGACTAGGACCTGGGCGCGGCGGCACCCGCCAGCGCCTTCTCCAGCCCCGGGCCCGGCACCTGCCGCGCGTCCCGCGCGTTGAGGACCTTGCCGCAGCTTTCGCAGATGCCGCGGTCGGAGACGTGGCCACCGCACTCCTTGTGGACGATCAGCATCGGCGGGCCCTCGGCGCCGGCCGAGTAGCGGTCGCCCCAGGAGAGCAGGGCGATCAGCGAGGGCCAGAGGTCGAGGCCCTTCTCGGTCAGGAAGTACTCGTAGCGCGGCGGGCTTTCCTGGTAGGCGCGGCGCTCGAGGATGCCATCCTCGACCAGCCGCTGCAGCCGCGCCGAGAGGACGTTGCGGGCGACGCCGAGCGAGCGCTGCATCTCGCCGAAGCGGCGGTTGCCGTTCATCACGTCGCGCACGATCAGCAGCGTCCAGCGCTCGCCGATCACCTCCAGCGATTTGGCGATCGAGCAGATCTGGCCTGGGTAGTCGCTGCGAAGCATCGGTGTGATCCTCGCACACTCGGTTGCATCAAGCAACTCAGTGATGTAGGGTCGCGGATACATCAGTTGCATGACGAAACCCTGCCCTGCGGGCCGATCGGAGGCAAATCAGATGAGGCTGATCCCACGAGACAGGCACACCCGCCGCTGGGGGAGGGGCTGCGTCTTCGAGGGCGAACCGGGCGAGGAGCACTACAAGCCGATCGGCGTCGTCCACGGCGGCTGCGCCGCGACCCTGCTCGACTCGGCGCTCGGCTGCGCCGTCCACACGACGCTGCCGGCGGGCGTCGGCTACACCTCGCTCGGCCTCGAGGCGAAGTACGTGCGGCCGATCACCCGCGACACCGGTCGCGTCCTCTGCGAGGCCAACGTCCTCTACCGCGGCCGCAAACAGGCGACCTCGGAGGCGAACCTGACCGCGGCGGACAGCGGCAAGCTGCTCGCCCACGGCCTGGCGACGCTGATGATCCTCGGCGGCTGAGCCGATGCGGGGGCGTTCGAGCTCAGCCGGCCTGGGCGCGGGCCAGCTCGACCAGGAGCCGCACGCCGAAGCCGCTGGCGGCCTTGCTGTTGTAGGCGCGGCCGACGTCCCAGGCGGTGCCGGCGATGTCGACGTGCGCCCAGGGCGTCTCGCCGACGAACTCCTCGAGGAAGGAGGCGGCGGTGATCGTGCCGGCCTCGCGCTTGGCGCCGAGGTTGGAGAGGTCGGCGACCGTCCCCTTCATCAGCTCCTTGTACTCGGGGTGGAGAGGGAGCCGCCAGACCAGCTCGCCGCTCTCCTGTCCGGCGTCGTAGACCTCGGCCGCGAGGTCGTCGTCGTTGGATACGACCGCGGCGTAGGTGGAGCCGAGGGCGATCATCACGGCGCCGGTCAGCGTCGCCAGGTCGACGATCCGCTCCGCCCCCAGCTCGACCGCGTAGGCGAGCGCGTCGGCGAGGATCAGCCGCCCCTCGGCGTCGGTGTTGTTGACCTCGACCGTCTTGCCGTTGTACTGGGTGATCACGTCGCCCGGCTTGATCGCGGTCCCGGAGGGCATGTTCTCGGTCGAGGGGACGACGGCGATCAGCTCGATCGGCAGCCGCAGCTCGGCGATCGCGGCGACCGCCTCCAGCACCGCGGCGGCGCCCGACATGTCCATCTTCATCTCGTGCATGCCCGCCCCCGGCTTCAGCGAGATGCCGCCGGTGTCGAAGGTGACGCCCTTGCCGACCAGCGCCAGCGTCGGCCCGTCGCCGCCGCCGGAGTAACGCAGCACGATCAGCCGCGGCTCCTCGGCGCTGCCCTGGCTGACCGCGACCAGACCGCCCATCTTCCTGGCGGCGATCTGCTCGCGGCCGAGCACCTCGACGGTGACGCTCTCGGCGCCGGCGGCGATCTCCTCTGCCCGGGCGGCGAGGAAGGCCGGCGTGGCGAAGTTGGCGGGGGTGCCCTGCAGGTCGCGGGCGCGATTCTGCGCCTCGGCGTAGACGCGCGCCGTCGCCGCCGCGGCGGCGACCTCGGGCGGCCCGAGCACTGTCAGCGACTCGAGCCGAGGTGGGGAAGGGTCGTCGGGGTCGGCGCTGCGGAAGCGGTCGAAGCGGTAGGAGCCGAGCACGGTCCCGGTGACGATCGCCTCCGCCGCCGCGCCGTCGTCGCCCGTGTCCGGCAACGCCCAGGCGAGCGAGCCGGCCTCCAGCCGCGCCGCCTCCTTCGCCGCCAGCGCCGCGGCGACGCGCAGGCGCTCGGGCTCGATGTCCCCGCGCTCGCCGAGGCCGATCACCAGCACCCGCTCCGGGCTGCCGGGATGGATCAGCGAGAGCTTCTTGAAGGCGCCCTTGACGTCGCTCGCTCCGGCGGCACCGTCGATCGGAGCCGGCAGGGCGCCGCCCTCGTAGAGGCCGACCACCGCCAGGTCGGTCTCGACCGCGGGCAGCTCGCTCTGCGTCACCTCGACTCGCATCGGCCGCGAGTCTACGCAGGCCGGTCGGTATCTTCACCGGCTGGGCCTGGTGCCCGCAGGACAGGACCCATCGACCACGGAGAAGAAAGGCAGTAGATGCCCACGTCAGTGATCCTCGGTACCGCTCGCACCCCCGTCGGCAAGATGGGTGGAGCCTTGTCTTCGCTCGAGGCGCCCGAACTCGGCGGCGTGGCCATCGAGGCCGCGCTCGACCGCTCCGGCGTCGCGCCCGACCGGGTCCAGCAGGTCGTCTTCGGCCAGGTCCTGCAGGCCGGCCAGGGCCAGATCCCCTCGCGCCAGGCCCAGATCAAGGGTGGGATCCCGAAGGAGGTCCCCTCGGAGACGATCAACAAGGTATGCGCCTCGGGCATGCGCACGCTCGGCCTCGCCGACCAGGCGATCCGCGCCGGTGACCTCGAAGTCGCCGTCACCGGGGGCATGGAGTCGATGAGCAAGGCCCCTTACCTCCTGCCGAATGCCCGCTTCGGCTTCCGGATGGGCGACGTGCAAGCGCTCGACGCGATGACCCACGACGGCCTCACCAACCCGTTCACCGGCAAGCAGATGATCAACGAGGCGAGCGAGGTCTCCAACGAGTTGGAGATCACCCGCGTCGACATGGACCGCTTCGCCGAGCGCTCACAGCGGCTTGCCGGCGAGGCGACCGAGGCCGGCCGGATCGCGGACGAGATCGTCCCGGTCACGGTCAGGTCGCGCAAGGGCGAGACCACGGTCGAGGTCGACGAGGGGCCGCGCCCGGAGACCACGCTCGAGGTGCTCGCGAAGCTGAAGGCGGTCGGCGGCGAGGGGGCAACCCATACCGCCGGCAACGCGCCGGGCGTCAACGACGGCGGCGCCGCGATCGTCGTCGCCTCCGAGGAGTGGGCCGAGAAGGAAGGCAAGGCGCCGCTCGCCAAGGTCCTCTCCTACGCGACGGTCGCCGACGACTTCGCCTACCTTCCTCGCACCCCCGGCAACGCGGCGCTGAAGGCGCTGGAGAAGATCGGCAAGAGCCCTCAGGACGTCGGCCTCTGGGAGATCAACGAGGCCTTCGCCTCGGTCGTGATCGGCTCGATGCGGATCCTCGGCATCGACGAGGAGAACGTCAACGTGAACGGCGGGGCGATCGCCTTCGGGCACCCGATCGGAGCCTCCGGCTCGCGCATCGTCGGCGCCCTCGTCCACGAGCTGCAGCGCCGCGGCGGCGGCCTCGGCGTCGCCGCGATCTGCTCCGGCGGCGGCCAGGGCGACGCGATCGTGATCGAGGTCGACGGGTCCTGAGCCCAGCATGAGCGCCCAGGCCGAAGGAACGCGGCGGGCAGCCGCCTTCTTCGACCTGGACAAGACCCTGATGGCGGGCTCGTCGGGGATGCAGTTCGCCCGCGTCGCCACCCGGCAGGGCATCGTCGGCCGCCGCCAGCTGGCCCGCTGGGGCGTCGAGCACCTGCACTACCGGCTGCGCGGGACCACCGACGAGCGCACCGCCGAGGTGCTGAAGGTGGCCCGCGAGCTGATCCGCGGCGTGCCGGCGCGGATCATCGCCCGCATGGGCCCGGAGGTGATGGCGGCGATCCTGCCGCGGGTCTTCCCGCAGATGCTGGAGGAGGTCTACGCCCACCAGGACGCCGGCCGCCCGACCTTCATCGTCAGCGCCGCCGGCAACGACGTGGTCGAGTCGCTGGCCGGCGTGCTGGGGATGGAGGGCGGGATCGGCACCCGTTACGAGGTCGACGCCGAGGGCAGGTTCACCGGCCGCCTCGACGGGCCCTTCGTCTACGGCCCGGGCAAGGTCGAGGCGATGCGCGAGTTCGCCAGTCGCCACGACATCGACCTCGACGCCTCCTACGCCTACTCCGACTCGCTCTCGGACCTGCCGATGCTGCGCGCGGTCGGCCACCCCGTCGCCGTCAACCCCGACCCGCCCCTGGCCGAGATCGCCCGGGAGGAGGGGTGGCAGACGATGCGATTCGAGCGCCTCGGTCGCCGCCTGGTCGCCATCGCGGTGACCGTGCTGGCGACGGTCGCCGGCTTCGGCGCCTCGCGCGTGGCGGCGCGCCGGCGCACGACCTAGCCTGGCTTGGGGCCGCGGCGCGGGAACCGGAGCGCCGTGCCGGGGTCGCGCAGCGCCCCGGTGGCGACCAGCACCGCGAAGCCGATTCCCGTGAGCAGCAGGGCGACGCCGACGACGATTCCGGAGATCGAGAGCTGGTCTGCCATGTAGCTGGCGTTGAGGGCGGTCGAGAGCGCCGTCGCGGTGACCCAGATTTCGCGCTCGCCGTTGTCGGCCGGCTGCTGGGTTTCGGGGTCGATCGCGGCGAATTTTTCGTTTTCGGTGCCGCCGCCCGGCAGCAGTTCCGACTTTGGCGTCCCCGGCTCGGCTTCGAAGCGGCCCATCTGCGAGTAGGTGTAGCCGCCGGTCGAGAGCAGCGTGTGGATGCGCAGGTACTGGGCGAAGCAGCGCGCCTTGTCGCCGCTGTCGATCGCCTCGCCGGCGACGTCGCA
This sequence comes from uncultured Solirubrobacterales bacterium, assembly GCA_963703585.1. Lineage (GTDB taxonomy): Bacteria > Actinomycetota > Thermoleophilia > Solirubrobacterales > 70-9 > VAYN01. Next base: position 56,380 of record CAVPEX010000043.1, read on the forward strand.
GTCCGGCAGGTCGCCGATCTCCTCCGCCAGCCCGGATTCGTCGACCTCGGCCTCGATCAGGTCCGGGGACATGTCGGGCGTGCCGGAGATCTCTTCCTGGGAAATGCTGTCCTGCACGGTCGAGTTGCCGTCGAAGCCCATCACGATCGCCGCCACGCCGAAGGCGATCAGCACCACCGCCGCCGCCACCCCCGCGAATTCCAGTCCCCTGCGCATCGTCGTTCTCCCTCAAGCTCGTGTTTGCAGCCGCTGCCCGGCCCGGTGCGGGGGGACGATCGCAGCGCCGCGACCCTGTGACTTCCGTAGGGAGGCGCACCGCGGCGGGTGTATCGCCGCAGGCCAGGCGCTAGGGTTCCGGGCCGAATGGAGGCCGCAACCGCCCGCAAGATCCGCGTCGTCGTCGCCAAGCCCGGCCTCGACGGCCACGACCGCGGCGCCAAGATCATCGCCCGCGCCCTCCGCGACGCCGGCATGGAGGTGATCTACACCGGCCTGCACCAGACGCCCGAGCAGATCGCCGAGACGGTGATCCAGGAGGACGCCGACGCGGTCGGCCTCTCGATCCTCTCCGGCGCCCACATGACGCTGGTCCCGAAGGTGGTGGAGATCCTCGAGGCCCAGGGCGTCGAGGACGTCCTCGTCACCGTCGGCGGCACGATTCCCGCCGACGACATCCCCGCGCTGAAGAAGCTCGGCGTCGCCGAGGTCTTCACCCCCGGCGCCGGGACCGACGAGATCGTCGAGTTCATCCGCGCCGCCGCCACCGAGCGCCACGCAAGCGCCGAATAAGCTTTCTACACGGATTCGTGCATAGGTTCTGCGGGTCCGGCTATCATCCTGATTGACTGGTCAGTCAACCGCCGGTCCACAACCGATAACATCCCGCGGCCGCCGGGCCCGCGAGGCGTCAGCCCCAGCCCGCGACGACCTGAGAATCGTTCCCCCAAGGAGGCTTCACTTGAAGATCTGCGTCCTGGTCAAGGAGGTTCCGGACGCTGCAGTCCAGAAGCGCATCGACCCCAACACGATGCGACTGGACCGCAGCGGCGAGAAAAACCTCAATCCGTTCGACACCCACGCCCTCGAGGCGGCCATGCAGATCAAGGAGGGGGGCGCGATCCCGGTCGAGGAGGTCGTCGCGGTGACGATGGGCCCCGGCTCCGCCGTCCGCGCCCTGCACAAGGCCGTCGCCCTCGGCGCCGACCGCTCGGTCCACCTCTCCGACGACGCCCTCGCCGGCTCCGACGTCTGCGCCACCGGCTACTCGCTGGCCAAGGTGCTGGAGTCCGAGAGCCCGGACCTGGTCCTGCTCGGCCAGCAGTCCGATGACGGCGAGTGCTACACGATCGGCGCCGTCGTCGCCGACCACCTGCAGATGCCCTCGCTGACCCAGGTGATCAAGATCGACGTCGCCGACGGCAAGCTCCGCTGCGAGCGCCAGGCCGAGTACGGCTACGACACGGTCGAGGTCGAGCTGCCGGCCGTGATCAGCGTCGGCGACGCGATCAACGAGCCGCGCTACCCGAGCCTGAAAGCGATCATGGGCGCGAAAAAGAAACCGATGGACACCAAGGCCACCGGTGACGTCGGCATCGACGGCGGCATGGTCGGCGAGGCCGGCTCCAAGACCGCGGTCCTCGCGCTCAACCCGCCGCCCGCCAAGGAGGCCGGCGAGATCATCGAGGACGAGGACACCAACGAGACGGTCGAGAAGATCGTCGCCTGGCTCGACGAGAGGAAGCTGATCTAGATGGCAGGCATTCTGGTTTACGCCCTTCACGACGACGAGGGCAACTTCAACAAGAACTCGCTCGGGGCGATCTCCGAGGCGGCCAAGCTGGCCGGCGAAGTCGGCGGCGACGCCGCGGCCCTGGTCGTCGGCGACATCGCCGACGACGCCTGCGCCTCGCTCGGCAACTACGGCGCCGCCAAGGTCTACCGGGCCAAGAGCGTGCCGGAGGGCCTCGCCCAGCCGATCGTCGACGCGATGGCGAAGGTGATCCAGGACAACGGCATCTCCTACGCCCTCTTCGGCGGCGGCCTGCTCGGCTTCGAGATCGGCGCCGGGCTGACCGCGCGGCTGAACGCCGGCGTGACGATGGAGGTCACCGAGGTCAAAGTCCAGGACGGCAAGCTGGTCGCCGAGCGCCCGATCCTCCAGGACTCCCAGATCGCCGACGTCGGCTACGTCTCCGAGCCCGGCATCATCATCGGCCGGCTCAACGCCTTCGACCTCAAGGAGAGCGGCGGCAGCGCCGAGGTCGTCGACGTCGAGGTCGAGCTCTCGCCCTGGTCGACCAAGGCGACGATGGTGCACCGCGGCGAGCAGCGTGGCGCCGACGTCAACATCGAGGACGCCGACATCCTGGTCGGCGGCGGCCGCGGCCTCGGTGCGGCCGAGGGGTTCAAGATCGCCGAGGAACTGGCCGAGGCGATGGGCGGCGCGGTTGCCGCCACCCGCGCGGTCGTCGACGCCGGCTGGTACCCCTACGCCGCCCAGATCGGGCAGACCGGCAAGACGGTGGCGCCGAAGCTGTACCTGGCGGCCGGCGTCTCCGGGGCGATCCAGCACAAGGTGGGGATGCAGAACTCCGAGAACATCCTCGCGATCAACAAGGACCCGAACGCGCCGATCTTCGAGTTCTCCGACCTCGGCGTGGTCGGCGACCTGCACAAGATCGTCCCCAAGCTGACGGAGGCGATCAAGGCGAAGAAGGGCGCCTAGCAGCATGCCCGGGATAGCGCCCAGCGAGTTTCCGCCGCCCTTCGATCCGGCCGACGTGATCGTCGCGCCGACGGATCCGGAGGACGAGCGCATCGAGGTGGGCGTGGCGATCGTCGGCGGAGGCCCCGCCGGCCTCGCCTGCGCCAACAAGCTGATGCAGCTGCTCGAGAACGAGCCGGAGCTGACCGAGAAGCTGGGCGAAGTCCCGGTCGCGGTGATCGAGAAGGGCAAAGTCGCCGGAGCGCACCTGCTCTCCGGGGCGAACATGAAGCCCTCGGCGATGGAAGAGCTGTTCCCGGACCTGCCGAAGGAGGAGTGGCCGGTCTACCAGGAGGTGACCAAGGACGCGGTCTACCTGCTGACCTCGAAGGCGGCGCTGCCACTGAAGCCGATGCCGCCGAACTTCCGCAACCACGGCAACTACGTCACCTCGGTCTCGAAACTGGGCCGCTTCCTCGCCGACAAAGCCGAAGAAGCCGGCGTCTACATCCTCGCCGAGACCGCCGCGACCAACCTGCTGGTTGAAGATCGCGTGGTCAAGGGCGTCCGCTCGGGTGACCGCGGCCGCGGCAAGGAGGGCGAAGAGCTGGCCAACTTCGAGCCCGGCTCCGACGTCGTCGCCAAGGCGACCGTGCTCGCCGAGGGCACCGTCGGCCACCTCACCTACGCCGCCTACGACTACTTCGACATGCACGGCGCCGACCCGATGCGCTGGGAGCTCGGGGTGAAAGAGGTCTGGGAGGTGAAGGAGCCGCTCGACCGGGTCATCCACACGATGGGCTGGCCGCTGCGCAAGGCGCCGAAATACAACGAGTTCGGCGGCAGCTTCATCTACCCGATGGGCGAGGACAAGATCTGCATCGGGCTCGTCGCCGGGCTCGACTACACCGACGCCACCTTCTCGGTCCACGACGCCCTGCAGCTGCTGAAGACCCACCCCTTCATCAAGAACCTGATCGACGGCGGCAAGCGGGTCGCCTGGGGGGCGAAGACGATTCCCTCCGGCGGCTACTTCGCGATGCCGAAGCGGCTCGCGGTGCCGGGCATGGTCGTCGCCGGCGACGCCGCCAGCATGGTCAACGTGCCGACCCTGAAGGGCGTCCACTACGCGATGCACGCGGGGATGTACGCCGCCGAGACCATCGTCGACGCGCTGAAGAAGGACCCCGACTCGGTCAACTTCGAGGCCTACGACGAGAAGGTCCATAACTCGCTGATCGAGAAGGACATCTACCAGTCGCGCAACATGCGCCAGCCCTTCTCCAAAGGCTTTTTCCTCGGCGGCGCCTTCGCCTCGGCGATGACGGTCACCAAAGGCGCCTTCCCCGCCGGCCACTGGAAGCAGGAGCACGACTCCGAGGTCGAGATGGAGCTCGGCAGGGCGGGGGACACCTACCCCAAGCCGGACAACGAGCTGACCTTCAACAAGCTCGACTCGGTCTTCCTCTCCGGCAACGCCACCCGCGACGACGCCCCCAACCACGTCCGCATCCAGACCCGCGTCCCGCGCGAGATCGCCCAGACCTGGGTCTCGATGTGCCCGGCTCAGGTCTACGAGATCCCCGACGAGCAGCTGGAGAGCGGCGCCGCCGAGGTCGACGTCCACGTCACCGCCTCCAACTGCGTCCAGTGCGGCGCGATCACCGCCAAGGGCGGCCGTCTGACGCTGCCCGAGGGCGGCGACGGCCCTCTTTATCAAGAGACGTAGCCTCGTCACATAGCTGGAGCACAGGCGGCACTTTCTGCGCGCCACCGGCTTCATCGCGCATGCAGGGCCAACGCTCGCCGGAGCTTCGGAGGAGGAGATCCGGCAAGCGACGGTGACCGGCGGGGTCGCAGGCCTCGCGCTCGGTCTGTTTGTAGTTGTTTTGTCTGCGGCTCTCGGTAGAGTGGGCGCATGACCAAGTTCCGGGCGTTGACGCTGATCTTCGTGGGGATGCTGCTGGTCGCGGCTGCGGCCATTCTGGGCTTGAGCGCCGCGCACGCGAACGGATCCGCAGTGAGCCTCGGGGTGATGGTTCCGATGATCGTCGGGTCGTATCTCTGCTCGCGAGTCGTCATGCACTACGGCGCCTCCGGTCCCCGTCGTCGTTGAGGCCCACCCCGGGACCGCCGAAGCCCCACGTATAGGGTCGCGCCGTGCTCGCGCTCGGGATCGTCTGCGCCGTAGGCGCCTCCTGCCTCTACAACACCTCGATCGCGCTGCAGGCGATGGAGGCGCGGGAGGTCTCGCACGAGCACTCGCTGCGGGTCTCGTCGATCGGGCGGCTGCTGCGCAACCGGCGCTGGCTGGGGGCGACTGCGCCGGGGCTGGTCGGCTGGCCGCTGGTGATCGCGGCGCTGCTGCTGGCGCCGCCTTCGAAGGCGAGGCGCTGCCGATCGCCGGAGACGGCAGCACGACCCGCAGCTTCATCTACGTAGAGGACCTCGCCGACGGGATCGTCGCCGCGCTCGCCCCCGAGGCCACCGGTCGCATCCACATCGGCGCCGACAACGACCAGAGGGCCGCGATCGTGCCGGCGGCGGAGAAGACTCCTCCGCAGCAGTCGGAAAGCGCCGCCGCGGGCTCCAGCAGCGCCCCTTGAGGCGGGGCCTCCTCGGCGGGGTCGCGGCGACCGGCCTGGGTGCGGCGGCCGTCGCCCAGGCCGGGCCGGCCCTGGCGCCGGTGCTGCCGCCGGTCGGCCGCTCGCTCGGCGTCGTCCTGCGCCAGGAGGGGCTGGACGGGGTCGCGATCGCCTTCGACGAGGGGCCGCACCCGCAGGGGACGCCGGCGGCGCTGGAGACCCTTCGCGACCACGGCGCCCGGGCCACCTTCTTCCTCGCCGGCGAGCAGGTGGAGCGCTGGCCGGCCCTGGCGGCGGAGATCGTCGCCGCCGGGCACCGGGTGGAGCTGCACTGCCATCGCCACCGCAACCAGCTCCGCCTCTCCCGCGGCGACCCGATCGAGGACGCCGAGCGCGGGCGGGCGGCGATCGAGGAGGCGAGCGGCCAGGCGATCGCCGACTACCGCGCGCCGTACGGGATCTTCAGCGCCGCCGGGCTGCGCGCGGTCCGCGCCCGCGGCTGGCGCCGGTGCTGTGGTCGAAGTGGGGGAGGGACTGGAGGCGCCGCGCGACGGCCGACTCGATCGCGCGCAAGGCGACCCCCGGCGCCCGGGCGGGCGACGTCCTCCTACTGCACGATGCCGATCACTACAGCGCGCCGGGCTCCTGGGTCCGCACCGCCGCCGCCCTGCCGATCCTCCTCGAGGAGCTGGGGGGGCGGGGGCTGAAGTCGACGCTGCTGCGCCGGTGAGTCGGCGGCGCCAGGGTCCACTGATCGCAACCGGCGAAGGCTTCGTCGAGTCGCTGCGCCATCGTGCTTCTGGGCCGTTCCTGGTCGAAGACTTGCTTGGCCATGGCTCTCCGTCCTGGTTGGGGGGTTGAGGAAGCCTCCCTGTCCTACCGGACGAAAAACCTGCAATTTGCGAATTTCGCGAACGTCTGTTCGCTTTGCCTCAAAAGTCACGCCGCAAACTGGGCGATCTCCCCTGCCAGGCGCTCTGGCTGGTCCAGCGGGACGAAGGTCTTCGAGTCGGCGATCTCGACGAGCCGCGCCGGCACTTCGCCGGCGAGTCGTTCCGCGTAGGAGATCGGGAAATACCTGTCGCCCGGGGCCCAGGCGAGGAGGATCGGCAGGGTCGATGCCGCTCAGCTTCCGCGCCGCCTCCAGCGTGTAGCGCTTGCTCATCCCGCCGGTGACCTTCTTCAGTACGGGGCCGAGAGAATCGTCATCCCGCCCGACAGCTTGGCCAGCGGCGGCATCGTCTTGAAGATCCCCGGCGGGAAGTTCTCGTGCGTATCGCAGTTGGTGAGGACGAGCCGGCCGATCCGCTCGGGGTGGCGGCTGACCAGGACCTGGGACATCGCGCCGCCGGAGTCGTTGCCGCCGATCGCCACGTCTTCCAGATCCAGCGCCTCGAGGAAGCTGGCGATCGTCGTGCCTCCCGTCGTCGCTGTTGTCCAAGTAACATACATACATACAGACAGTATGCATGTGAATCCCGAGCCGTCTCCTGAGCGGCGAACCCAGGCCGAGCGCACCGAGGCGACGCGCGGCGCGCTGATGGCCGCGGCACGGCGCCTCTTCACCGAGCGCGGCTACGACGCGGTCGGCACCGAGGAGATCGTCCGCGCCGCCGGTGTCTCCCGCGGTGCCCTCTACCACCACTTCGGCGGCAAGCGCGACCTCCTCGAAGCGGTCTACGAACGGCTCGAGGCGGAGTCGACCGAGCGGGTCGCGCGCGTCGTCCTCGGCTCGGAGCTGCACAGCCCGCTGCAGGCGATGAAGGCCGGCATCGGGGCCTTCCTCGACGAGTGCGCCGAGCCGGAGCTGCAGCGGATCGCCCTGCACGACGCGCCGGCGGTGCTGGGCTGGGACCGCTGGCGCGAGATCGCCGCCGCCAACGGCCTCGGGCTGATCGAAGCGAGCCTGGCCGCGGCGATCGAGGCCGGCGAGATCCGCGACCTGCCGGTGAAGCCGATGGCGCACCTGCTGCTCGGCGCACTCGACGAGGCGGCGATGCTGGTCGCCCGCTCCGAGGACCCCGGCAGTCGGGCCGAGGTGACCGCGGTGCTGCTAGCCCTGCTCGAGAGTTTCGCCGTTCCGCGGCCGCTCTAGCCCGACCGTCACGTCCTCGCCCCTGAGGTCCATCGCGTCGTCGTGGGCGAGCCGCCGCGACTCCTTCTGCGCGTACATCCGCACGTCGGCCAGCTGCATCGCCGCCGCCGGCGTCTCCGCCTCGGCGGGGATCGAGACCTCGCCCCAGGAGGCGCCGATCTCGAAGCCCTTGCCGCGCGCGGTCAGCGCTTCGGCGACGCGCTTGGCGACGGCGTCGTGGCGCTCGGGCTCGCTTTCGATCAGGACCACGAACTCGTCGCCGCCGGCGCGGTAGGCGCAGCCGTCGCCGTCGACCGCGTCGCGCAGCTGGCCACCCAGCTGCTTCAGCATCGTGTCCCCGGCCGGGTGGCCGAAGGTGTCGTTGTAGCGCTTGAAGCCGTTGAGGTCGAGCAGCATCAGCATCACCGGTCGGTCGGCGGCCTGGCGGCAGCGGGCGGCGAGGTCGACCTGCATCCGCCCCTGGTTGCCGAGCCCGGTCAGGTGGTCGGTCCGCACCTGTTCCACCAGGCGCTTGTTCTCGCGCACGCTGACCGCCAGCCGGGCCAGGACCGCCAGCATCGTCGCCGCCCACAGCAGGGTCGTCAGGACGCTGGAGCCCTCCACGTACTGGAGGCCGAAGATGCCGATCAGCACGACCGCGAAGAAGCTCGGTATCGCCAGCTCCCGCCAGCCCTCGAAGCGGGCCTGGGGCTGGATCGTGGCGACCTCGCTCTGCCAGGCGACGGCGCCGATGAAGGCGGCCGCCAGCAGGTAGAACGGTTCCACCCAGTCACCGCTGAGGACGCCGACGCCATTGGTTTCCAGCGTGTAGGCGATGTCGGCGAAGGCCATCGTCCCCAGCCCCAGCAGCAGCAGCGTCCAGGTCGGCCCCGGCCGCCAGCGGGTGAGCGCGACGATGCCGACGACGAGGGACAGCATCGCGATGTCGGCGAGCGGGTAGGCCAGCGTCGTCGCCACTTCCAGGGCGTCGCCGCCGGTGCGGTCGACGACCAGCTCGAAGACGACCGCCGCCCCCAGGGCGGCGGTCCCCAGCGAGGCGATCGCGCCGTCGACCCAGAGCCGCCAGTCGAGTTGGCGGGCACGGGCCTTGACGAGGAGCGCGAGCCCGGCCCCGGCCAGCGGGTAGAAGGCGAGGTAGCCGATGTCGGCGGGGGAGGGGTAGGGCGCGTTCGGGTTGCCTTCGATCGCCGCCGTCCAGTAGATCTCGGCGGCCGCCCAGAAGAGGATCGCGGCGGCGATCAGCAGCCAGGCGGTCCGCTCGCGGCCGGCGTCTCGAGCCTTCAGGAGCACCGCGAGGCCGGCGCTGAGGATGACGGCGTCGTAGAGGTAGTCGGCTGCCGAGTCGAGTCCGGAGCCGCCGATCCCCAGCCAATCGTGGAGGGCGACGAGCAGCGTGCCGCCGAAGAGCACGATCCCGATCGCGACGCGCAGGGCGTCCCCGCTTCCCGATTCGGGTGACCGTGCGGCTCTGATCACATCAACCTATCGGCATGGTTTGCACCGTTCTCTAGACTGGGAGGAGATGAAGGCAGCAATCCACCCCAATTACACGCTTGCCAACGTGCACTGCTCGTGCGGCAACCAGTTCTACACCCGGTCCACGAAAGAGGATCTGCACGTCGAGCTGTGCTCCGAGTGCCACCCCTTCTACACGGGCAAGCAGAAGCTGGTTGACACCGGCGGCCGCGTCGAGCGCTTCCAGCGCCGCGCCGCCAAGCACAGGGCCGGGAAGTAGTCCGTGAGCCCGCCGGCGGGCTCGGCACAGGCATCCCACCAGTCCTCCTCCAACGGGGGGGACCCGCTGCGCATGCCCGACGGGGCGCTGGTCGCGAAACGCGACGCGCCGGTCGGCGGGCAGGCGGTGCTGGAGGGCGTGATGATGCGCGGCGTCTCGGTCTGGGCCGTCGCCGTGCGCACCCCCGAGGGCCAGATCGAAGTCGAGTCCGAGGCGCTGGTCCCCTGGGCCAGGCGCCACCGGCTCTGGCGGGTGCCGGTGATTCGCGGCGTCGTCGCCCTCGGCGAGTCGCTGAAGATCGGCTTCAAGGCGCTGGCGATCTCCGCCAACGCGCAGATGGAGGAGGACGAGGATGGCGAGAAGGAAGAGATCGGCGGCTGGATCTGGGGCCTGACGATCGTGCTCTCGATGCTGCTGGCGGTCGGGCTCTTCTTCGTCGTCCCGGTCGGGCTGACCAGCCTGATCAAGGACCAGCTCGGCTCGCCGCTCCTCTTCTGGCTGGTCGAGGGAATCCTGCGGACCGCGATCTTCATCGCCTACATCGCCGCGATCAGCAAGATGCCCGACCTGCGACGCGTCTTCGAGTACCACGGCGCCGAGCACAAGACGATCTCCTGCTACGAGGCCGAAGACGAGCTCGTCCCCGCGCGGGCGAAGCTCTACTCGCGCCTGCACCCGCGCTGCGGCACCAGCTTCCTGCTGATCGTGATGGTGCTGGCGATCTTCGTCTTCGCGCCGATCGGCCTGCCCGCCTGGTACTGGCTGGTGCTGTCGCGGATCCTCGGCATCCCGCTGATCGCCGGGCTCTCCTACGAGGTGATCAAGTGGGCGGGCAAGAACCGGCGCAAACGCTGGGTGCGGGCGGTGATGTGGCCGGGCCTGATGCTGCAGAACCTGACCACCCGCGAGCCCGACGAAGAGCAGCTCGCCGTCGCCATCGCCTCGCTCAACGCGGTCCTCGCCCGGGAGAACCCCGAGGAGGCGGCGAAGCAGCAGCACATCGAGATCGTCGCCTAGCGACGGCCCGCGCCCCCTAGTGTTGTCCCCATGATCGAGCAGCTCGTCGAGCAGATCGAAGCCCGCTTCGCCGAGCTGGAGCAGCTCATGTCCGACCCTGCGGTGATCGGCGATCGCGAGCGCTACGCCGAGGTCGGGCGCGAATACCGCGAGCTGCAGCCGGCCCGCGGGCTCGCCGCCGAGTACTCGACCTTGAAGGACGACCTCGAGGGCGCCCGCGAGCTGCTCGAGGAGGGCGAGGACGCCGAGCTGCGCAAGGTCGTCGAGGAGGCGCCGGGGCGCCTGGAGCAGCTGGAAGAGGAGATCCGCCTGGCGATGGTCGAGCGCGACCCCAACGACGCCAAGAACGTGATCGTCGAGATCCGCGCCGGCACCGGCGGCGACGAGGCGGCGCTGTTCGCCGGCGACCTCTACAAGATGTTGACCCGCTACGCCGAGACGCGCGGCTTCTCGACCGAGGTGCTCTCGCAGTCGGCCTCTGAGGTCGGCGGCTTCAAGGAGGTCACCTTCGCGGTCAAGGGCGAGGGCGCCTACTCGGTCTTCAAGTTCGAGGGCGGGACGCACCGGGTCCAGCGCGTGCCCGAGACCGAGTCGCAGGGGCGCATCCACACCTCGACGGCGACGATCGCGGTGCTGCCAGAGGCGGAGGAGGTCGAGGTCGAAGTCGACCAGAACGACCTGCAGATCGACGTCTACCGCTCCTCCGGCCCCGGCGGCCAGTCGGTCAACACGACCGACTCGGCGGTGCGGATCACCCACAAACCGACCGGGATCGTCGTCTCGATGCAGGACGAGAAGTCCCAGTTGCAGAACAAGGAGCGGGCGATGCGGGTGCTGCGGGCGCGACTGTACGAGCGCGAGCTGGCCGAGCAGCAGGCGAAGATCGCCTCCGAGCGCAAGGCCCAGGTCGGCAGCGGCGAGCGCTCGGAGAAGGTCCGCACCTACAACTTCCCCCAGGGCCGGGTCACCGACCACCGGATCAAGCTGACGTCGCACAACCTCGACGGGGTGCTCGGCGGCGACCTCTCCGAGTTCACCGACGCGCTGGCGGCGGAGGAGAAGAGGCAACGGCTGGAGACGGCCGCCGTCGGCTGATGCGCGTGAGCGCAGCGGCCAGTGACGCGAGACAGGCATTGATTGCCGCCACGGATGCCTTGCGGGCGGTCGGAATCGAAGACCCCCGCTTGGACGCCGAAGTGCTGCTGGCCGCGGCGACGGGACGGGATCGGGCGGCGCTGGTGGCGGCCCCCGGAGCCGAGGTGCCTGCGGCGGCGGCGCGGACCTTCGGCGAGATGGTGCGGCGACGGCTGCGGCGGGAGCCGGTCGCCTACATCCTCGGCCGCAAGGGCTTCCGGCACATCGACCTCGCGGTCGACCGCCGCGTGCTGATCCCGCGGCCGGAGACGGAGCTGCTGGTCGAAGTCGCGCTGGAGCGCCAGCCGGCCACCGCGCTCGACGTCGGCACCGGCTCGTCGGCGATCGCTCTGGCGATCGCCGACGAGCTGCCCGGTTGCGAGGTGACCGCGACCGACACCTCTCCCGCGGCGCTGGAAGTGGCGCGCGCGAACGCGGAGCGCCTCGGCCTCGCCGACCGCGTGCGCTTCCTCGAGGGGACTCTGGCGGGCGAGGCCGACGCCGTCGCCGGCGCCGAGGCAAGGCCCTTCGACCTGATCGTCGCCAACCTCCCCTACGTCGCCGAGCGCGACTGGTCCTCGCTGCAGCCCGAGGTGACCCGGTGGGAGCCGCGCGAGGCGCTCCTCGCCGGCCCCGACGGCCTCGACGCCTATCGTGCCCTGCTCGGCGAGCGCGGCGTACTTTTCAATCGCATAGCGGATGAAAGGAACGCATCGCCGGCGGCGATCGCTCTCGAGGTGGGGGAGGGGCAGGCAGCCGCGGTGGCGGCGATGGTTCGGGACGCCGGTTTCGCCGAGGTCGGGACGAGGCGCGACTTGGCCGGCGTGGAGCGGGTAGTGGTCGGGACGCGATGAGCACCGAGCCCGACAGCGCCACCCGGATCGTCAAGTTGCAGAGCGGCGAGGCGGACGTGGCCCGCAGCGCCCTGGAAGCCTGCGTGGCCTCGGGCGGCGTCGCCCTCTTCCCCGCCGACGGCCTCTACGGCCTCGCCTGCGACCCGCTCGACGCCGGCGCGATCGCGCGCATCCACCGGCTCAAGGGGCGCGACGACGGCAAATCCTCGGCGGTCATGTACTTCTCGCCGCTGGCGATGCGAGAGCTCCTCGCCGGCCTCGGCCCCCGCACCGCGGCCGCGGTCAGCGCCCTGCTGCCGGGGCCGGTGACGCTGGTCGTCGCCAACCCCGGGCGGCGCTACCCGCTGGCCTGTCGCGAGGACCCCGAAAGGCTTGGTGTGCGGCTGATCGGCGGTCCGCTGGCGGGAACGATGTGCCCGGTCTTCCAGACCTCGGCGAACATCAGCGGCGAGCCGCCACCGGCCAGTTTCGAGAACGTCCCCGAGTCGATCCTCGGCGGCGTCGACCTGGCGATCGACGGCGGCGAGCTGACCGGCCTGCCCTCGACCGTGGTCGACATCGCCTCGATCGACGATGACGGCGGCTGGACGATCCTCCGCCATGGCGCCCTTTCGGCCGGCGATCTCGCCAGCGCCCTCGCCTCGGTCGGGCTCGGCTAGCGGTGGCTCAGCAGCCGGGGGTGCCGTCGTAGGGCAGCCGGACGAGGCGCTGCGAGGCGTTGTCCTCCTCGTTCGACTCGAACAGGTGCCCCTCCGGGTCAACGGTCATTTCGAATGCGAAGCAGCCGTGCAGGCCGGTGACGTCGATCCACTGCTGGTGGTACGGGGCGGGGTAGACGTCCGACCAGCCGACCGAGGTGCCGAGCGTGACCCGGTCGCGGTAGGGGTTCTGGTTGCAGGCGGGGTAGTGGCGGGTCGGCGGCGAGTCGTCGCTCGGCTGCGTGCGCTCGAGGTCGCGCAGGCAGTAGTTGAGCTTGGGGCTGGTGCGGACCACCGCGCCAACCTCGCCGTCGGCGCTGGCCCGGCGCAGGTCGAAGCGGGCCAGCTGGTGGACCTTCCAGTAGGAGCCGCCGAACTGGTAGCCGACGTCGGTGAAGCGCAGCGTCGCTTCGCTGGGCAGGTCGAGGTGGCCGCCGCCGACCCTGTAGATGCGCTGGCTCGTCGTCATCGTGCGCCAGCCGTTGCGGCTGCCGCGCAGCTCCATCGGCCCGCGGCCGCGGCTGCGGACGTCGCTGGTCGCCCGCAGCAGGACCCGCCCGGCTCCGGCCTCCTCGACGTAGATCTCGTGCGCCGGCCCGATCCGCAGGTTCGGGCAGAGCAGCCGCTTGGCTTCGGAGCTCAGGCACGGGTTCCCGGCGGGGGCGGCACCGCCCGGGGCGGCCCCGCCGGGCGCCGCCACCGCGGGCAGCGAGCTGGCCGCGAGCAGGGCCGTGGCCAAGACCGAAATGCGCGCTCTCACGGCGATCAGGGTATCCCGGTCCGTTGCTATGGTCGCTCGACGTGAGCGAGCTGCCCGACAACTTCCAGACCGCGCCGTTGGCCGAGGTCGACCCGGCGATCGCCGCGGTCCTCGACGGCGAGCTGCGGCGCCAGCAGCGCACGCTGGAGATGATCGCCTCGGAGAACTTCGTGCCCCAGGCGGTCCTCGACGCGGTCGGCTCGGTCCTCACCAACAAGTACGCCGAGGGCTACCCCGGCCGCCGCTATTACGGTGGCTGCGAGGAGGTCGACGTCGCCGAGCAGCTGGCGATCGACCGCGCCAAGGAGCTGTTCGGCGCCGAGCACGCCAACGTTCAGGCGCACGCCGGCGCCCAGGCCAACAACGCCGCCTACATGGCGCTGCTCGAACCGGGCGACACGTTCCTCGGCATGGCGCTCGACCACGGCGGCCACCTCAGCCACGGGATGAAGATCAACGTCTCCGGCAAGCTCTACAACCCGGTGCCCTACCACGTGGGCCGCGAGGATCTGCTCGTCGACATGGACGAGGTCGCCCGCCTCGCCGCCGAGCACGAACCAGCGCTGATCGTGGCCGGCTGGTCGGCCTACCCGCGCCGGCTCGACTTCGCCGCATTCCGCCAGATCGCCGACTCGGTCGGCGCCAGGCTGATGGTCGACATGGCCCACTTCGCCGGCCTCGTCGCCGCCGGCGAGCACCCGAGCCCGGTCGAGCACGCCGACGTCGTCACCACGACCATCCACAAGACGCTTTGCGGTCCGCGCAGCGGCATGATCCTCTGCCGCGAGGAACACGCGAAAGCGGTCGACAAGGCGATCTTCCCGGGCCAGCAGGGCGGGCCGCTGATGCACACCATCGCCGCCAAGGCCGTCGCCATGCACATCGCTGCCAGCGAGCAGTTCCGCCAGCGCCAACGCCAGACGATCGCCAACGCGCGGGCGCTCGCCGCCGGCCTGCAAGCCGGCGGCATCCCCGTCCTCACCGGCGGCACCGACGTCCACCTCGTCCTCGTCGACCTCACCCCGACCGGCCTCGACGGCCAGACCGGCGAGGACCGGCTGGAGGAGGTCGGGATCACCGTCAACCGCAACGCGATTCCCTTCGACCCGCGCCCGCCGATGAACCCCTCCGGCCTGCGCATCGGCACCCCGGCGCTGACCACGCGGGGGATGGGGGAGGAGGAGATGACCGAGATCGCCGCCGTCATCGCCACCGCCCTGGGGGGCGACTTCGAGGCCGAGAGGGCCGGGCTCGCCGAACGCACGGCAGCCTTGATGGATGCCCACCCCCTGTATCCCCAGCTTGCACCGACCGCAGCCTGAAGGGCTCCTCAGCTCATGAGGGTGTGGGTGGACTGCACCGCCGCCGCGCACCCGCTGGTCCTGCGTCCGATCATCGAGCGGCTCGAGGCCCGCGGCGATGAGGTCTTCGTCACCGCCCGCGAGTACGGGCAGACGCTGGGGATCCTCGACCGGCTGGGGACCCCGTACACGGCCGTCGGCGAGCACGGCGGCGCCTCGCGGCTGGGCAAGGCGCGCGCCCTCGGTGGCCGCTCGGCGCGGCTGGCGCGGCTGGTCTGGCGGCGGCGGCCGGGGCTGGCGATCGCGCACGGCTCGGTCGACCTCGCGGTCGTCTCGTCCTCGTTCCTGATCCCCTCGGTGCAGATGCAGGACTACGAGTTCGCCAACCTGCAGCGGCAGATCGCCTTCCGGCTCGCCCGCCGCGTTCTGGCGCCGGAGTCGATCCCGGTCGAGCGGCTGGCGCGGATCGGCGCCGGGCCGAAGAAGCTGTTCCGCTATCCGGGGCTGAAGGAGGAGTACTACCTGGCCGACTTCGAGCCGGACCCCGCCGTCCTCGGCGAGCTCGGGCTCGACCGCGAGAAGGTGCTGGTGGTCGTGCGGCCGCCACCGGAGACCTCCGAGTACCACGCCCCCAACGACCTCTACGCCGCCACCGTCCGCCGCCTCGCCGAGGCCACCGAGGCGCAGGCGGTGATCATCCCCCGCACCGAGCAGCAGGGGGCGGCGGCGCGCGCCCTCGGCGCCCCGAACCTGATCGTGCCCGAGCGCGCGATCGACGCCCAGAGCCTGATCGCCTACGCCGACCTCGTGGTCAGCGCCGGCGGGACGATGAACCGCGAGGCCGTCGCCCTCGGCACCCCGGTCTTCACCACCTTCAGCGGCCGCATGGGCGGGGTCGACGAGGCGCTGATCGCCGACGGGCGATTGCAGGTGCTGAGCGACCCGGAGGCGCTGGAGCTGCGCAAGCGCGAGGCGCCGGTGGGCGTCCGCCACCCGCGCGACCCCGACCTCCTGGTCGACGCCGCGCTCGGCGCCGCCCGGGGCCTCGGGTAGCCTGAGCCCGGCCCGGAGCCGTCTTCCGCCGGGCGACAAAGCGACATGGCAGCGACCACCGACGCCATCCTGGCCTTCGTCGCGGCCGCGGCAATCGCCTGGCTGCTGGTTCCCTACGCCGAGCGGCTCGCCTACATGGTCGGCGCGATCGACCAGCCGAAGGCGCGCAGCCTCCACGACAGGCCGATGCCGCGCCTCTCCGGCCTGGCGATCCTGGTTGCGGTCGAGGTGACCGGCTGGATCTGGCTGCCGGGGGAAGGGGAGAGCCGCTCGATCCTGCTCGGCGCGATGGCGATCGCCGGCGTCGGGATGATCGACGACGTCTACACGCTGCCGGCGCTGCCGAAGCTGGTCGGCCAGATCGCGGCGGCGACGATCCCGGTCCTCGCCGGCGTCCGCGTCGACAACCTCACGCTCCCCTTCGTCGGCGGCTTCGAGCTGGGCTGGCTCGCCTACCCGCTGACCGTGCTCGGGATCGTCGCGGTCGTCAACGTCATCAACTTCCTCGACGGCGTCGACGGCCTCGCCGCCGGCGTCTGCGTGATCGCGGCCGTCACCCTGGCGACGATCGCCCTCTCGCTCGACCGCAACGCCGCCGGCGTGCTGGCGGCGCTCACCGCCGGCGCCGCCCTCGGCTTCCTCCGCCACGGCTTCCCGCCCGCCTCCAGCTTCATGGGCGACACCGGCTCCAACCTGCTCGGCTTCCTCCTCGCGACCGCCTCGGTCCAGGGGGCGCTGAAGACGAACGCGGTGATCGCCCTCGCCTTCCCGCTGATCGTGCTCGCGGTGCCGATCCTCGACACCGGCTTCGTCGTCGCCAAGCGGCTCAAATACCGTCAGCCGATCTACCAGGCCGATGCCTGGCACTTCCACCACCGGATGGCCAACATCGGCTTCTCCCAGCGCCGCACCGTCGCCTACCTCTACGCCTGGACGATGGTGATGGCCGGCCTCGCGCTCGCCCTCCGCTTCGTCCCCTACAGCGACGACCACGGCCACTTCGACCTGCTCTGGACCGCGGTGATGGGGATCTTCCTGCTGGCGGCGCTGGCCTACAGCGTCTACCTGATCTACGTGCTGGAGATCCTGAAGCTGAGGCGGGGACGCATAAACCCGGAGACGGGGGAGTTCGAGGCGGTCGAGCTGGATGAGGAGGGTGACGGCAACCCTCGCTGATCCTTTCCGGCAGGCCGACGCTCCCGAAGGGGACGGGGCGATCCGCGGCGGACGCCGCTACGCTGCCTGCGAATCGGAGGGCTGATCGCTGTCGGCATCGTGGGCCGGCAGCAGGGAGGTGACGGGGGTGGTGGGGTCGTGGACGCGGACGCCGAGTTTGCGCAGGCCGTCGATCAGAGCTTTGTACCTTTCCCGCTGGCCGACCGCCATCGCCGAGGTGTCGTCCAACTTCTCCGCGATCATTCGCGCGTGAAAACTCGCGTACCACCGCGCCGCGCCGCGAATCTGGATGAACTCCTCTTCGGAGAGTTCCTCGAGGCTGTCTCGGAAGTCCATTCGGCAAAGCTAATCCCGAGCTCGGACGGGCATCGCCTCTGAGCGGCTTCTACCGCCCAATTTCCGATGATGAGCACAAAGGCAAGCGACACCCCCGAGCTACAGGCACTGCGCGACGTCCTCGATCAGCGTCGGCGCGTCTACATGGAGCTTGCCGACGCGCCGGACTTCGGCGCCTACGTTGCCAGCCGTCCGGTCCACGACGACGAGGAGGTCCTCACCGAGCCGGTGCTGGCGGCCATCCTCGAGCGGGTGCTCGGCTTTCCCGTCGACGCCTACTTCCCCCAGCTCGGCAAGAGCGGCCTGAAGCCGGACTTCACGCCGATGGACCTGATCGCCCACCCGTTCGTCCTCGATGCCAAGAGCTCGCGCCAGCGGCTGTCGGCGCACGAGGAGCAGATCCGCGCCTACGTCAACCAGCGCCACCTCGCCTTTGGGGTTCTCTTCAACCTCCGCGAGGTTCGCGTCTTCCGGCGCGCCGCCAAAGGCCATGACCCGGATCTCTCGTTCTCGATCGAGCGGCTTTGGCGCCTGGCGCGCGGCGAAGTCCAGCCCGGCCCCGATCTCGAGGCGTTCCGGCGCTTCGTGGAGCACCTCTCCTACCGGCCGATGGGCACGGAGGAGAAGATCGAGGCGGTGCGTTCGATGCCCTCCTGGCAGGAGCGGGGAGGCGCCGACGAGCTCCGGGTCGACATCGATCTCCTCGTCGAGCAGCTGCGGCGGCACTCGGGGCTGCTTGCCGAGGACGCCGAGAGCCAGCCGGACGCTCTCGAGGCGCACATCAAGGTCAATCCCGACTTCGAGCAGAGGCTCCTCGCCGAGCTGGCGACGATCGCCCGGGACATCGCCCCCCAGACCGACGAGGGCTCCCTGCCGGAAACGATCGACGGCTATCGCTCAGGCTCGGACCTCGCCCGGCTGGTCTGGCACCAGTACACGCTGCGCGTGTCCCAGCTGACCCTCGCGCGGATACTGCTGTACCGGGCGTGGGAGGACGCTGGCTTCATCCAGGAACGGCTCTACGACGGGGGCTTCCGCGACGCCTTCGCGGCGATGGGCGAACGCGTCCGCGACGTGCTCAGGAGCGCCTTCGCCGCCGGCGCCCAGCGGTACCATTGGCTCTACGAGCGGCGCAGCACCTACGACTGGTACACGCCCAAGGACGCAGCCTTGGTCGACGTGCTGTACTCGCTCACCCAGTTCCCCCTCGATCGTCTCGACGCCGACGTGCTGGGCGGGCTCTACGAGTCCTACGTCGACGAGATCGATCGCGACCGCCTCGGCCAGTTCTACACGCCGCGCGACGTCGTCCGCTTCATGCTCGACCGGGCCGGCTTCCGCGGCCCCGACGGAGTCCTGCGGATCGAAGGCGACGCCCGCAAGCCGCTGAAGACCTTCGACTTCGCCAGCGGCTCGGGCGGCTTCGACGTCGAGATCGCGCGCCGCGTGATCGACGACTCGGGCGTGCTGGGAGGAGGCGCCGGGGACCAACTCGAAGTGCTCGGCGCGATCGTCTCCGGCCTGCACGCGATGGAGATCAGCCCCTTCCCCTACTACCTGACCGAGATCAACCTGCTCCTGCAGGTGTCCCGCCTGCTGAGCGCCCTTGGGCACGCCGATCGTGAGGTTCCCTCGTTCGTGCTCAGCGTCGTGCACGAGGACGCCCTCAAGGCGAAGCGGCCCGCGGGGGAGAGCTTCGAGGGGCTCGATCCCGAGCACCGGGCAGACCACGCGGTGCTGAAGCCGGACGAGCGCTACGGCCTGGTCGGCCGGCTCGACCCGGAGAAGCAGGAGGCCTTCAGCCGCATCCGCGAGGGAGGGTTCGACCTGGTCGTCGGCAACCCGCCCTACGTCGGCGAGGCCAACAACAAGCCGCTCTTCGAACGGCTGCGCCAGATCGACGCCTGGAAAGGCATCTACAAGGGGAAGAGCGACTACCTCTACTACTTCCTCTACATGGCGGCGGAGCTCCTCGCGCCCGGCGGCCGGCTCTGCGTGATCGTGCCGGCCAGCTGGATGAACGCCGGCAACGCCGACTGGCTGCGGGAGAAGCTGGCTTCCTCCCTCCGGCTCGACGAGCTCTTCCTATTCGGAAGCTACAGGTTGTTCGCGCCGGAGGAGGGCGGCCAGCGCCGCAACCGCCGCGCGCCGACGCCAACCGTCGAGAGCGCGATCCTCCTCGCGACCAGGGCCGAGGCGCCGAGAGCGCACAAGCTGCGGGTGGTCGCCCTCGAGGACGAGGTCGAGGCGGCACGGGCGCTCTCGGGGGACATCGAAGCGCGGACGCCCGAGCGTCATTCGCTCCTCAAGGAGATGACCCAGAGAGCGGCTGGAAGGCAGGGGCGCAAGGGCGGGATCCACGTCCACGACATGAGGCAGACCGAGCTTGCCTCCGATCGTCCCTGGCCGATCAAGCATGGCTCCGGAGACCTCGCCAGCAGAGTGGTCGGGCAGCTCGACGCCGCGAGTTCGGCACTTGAGGAACTGAGAAGCCGGTGGCAGATCTTCATGGGAATCGAGACTGGTGCCGACTCATACGCTCCGAAGATCAGGGCTCGCCTTGCGCGAACGGCTCCGGGGGTGGTGAGGAACCTCGAGGGCGCGGGGCGTCTCGTTGGCGAACCGATCCTGGAGCTTCCGGCAGGCGCGGAGAACGAACCGCCATGGTCTGAGCATCCAGGCGTATTGGCTCGGACCATCGAGCCTCAGGGAATTCTGTTCGGTGCCCTGGATCGATCCAACTATCGGAATCTGGTTTGGCTCGACCGCTCCGACGAGCCGCCCGAACCGATCGTCGAGATGCTTGAGCCCTGGCGTCCATTGCTCAAGAGTCGGGCCGAGTTCATGCGCAACACCAACCGCCGCTGGTGGGAATGCGCCTGGCCCAGGGATAAGGAGTTGATGCGCTCGCCGAAGGTGATCGGCCTCCATCGAACCGACCGGGGGCGGTTCGCGATCGATCCGAGCGGGGATTGGCAATCGGGGAAGGGAGGGGTGATCGTCACTCCAAATAGCCTCGGTGACCGCACGGCTGAGATTCACCTGCTTTGCGGATACCTCAACTCTGAGCTCCTAGATCTCTGGTACGGCATACGAGGTCGGACTCCCCGGGACGTTTGGCGCGACTACGAGCCCAAGCCGATGGGGAAGATCCCCTACCGCCACGTCGATCTCTCGACGAAGGGGGCGAGCCCGCGCATCAAGAAGCTCGATGGCGCCCTCAAGAAGGGTGACGCCGACGGCGCCGCGGCGCTATCGGGCGAGATCGCCGGTGACCTGCGAGCGGCGGGGGACGCCGGACTTTCCGCCGACGCGGCCGCGGCGGTCGAGGCGGGCCGGGCGCTGGGGGCGGTCGTGCGCGCGATCGCCGACAACCGCCGCGCCCTGCTGCCCTTTCGGGACCGATTCCCCGCCCTGGAGCGGGTCGTGAAGGACCCCTGGTCGACCGAGGTCGTCGACCCCGCGGCCGATGCCTTCGTCGCCGCATTCGCCAAGAAGCGCCGAGCGTCCGTTCGCGTCGACCCGGAGCTCAGCTGCGCGATCGACACCGACGGCGTGCTCGGTCGCTCCGCCCTGGAGGGGGATTCGCTGGTCTTCCGGTACCGGAAGAAGGAGGTGGCGAGGGTCGAGGGCCCCCGCGAGAAGCTCGTCCTATTGGGGCAGCTCGTGTCGGCCGACGGGAGGATCACGCCGGCTGAGCTGCTTGCAACCGAAGCGCCGCGCGACATGGGCGAGTTCCGAAGCACGGTGGACGCGGCATCGGCAGAGGTGAAGAGCCTGATCGCCGCCGGGCGTGGGCTGGTCGAGGCGGCAGAGCGCCTGGTGTGCGCCCTGTACGGCATACCCGCGGAGCTCGAGGACGAGGTCATCGCCCACGCCGTTGCGCGCGCGGCGGGGCGCCACGCCGATTGAGCCCGCATGCGCGCCCCGAAAGGGGTAGTGGCAACCCTCACTAACCCGCATCAGAAAGCCAATCACGGGACCTTTCGGATATAGTCGCAACTCGGTCCGCTCGGCCCCGAGCGGGGCCGATTTTTTTGACGTTATGTCTCCTCCCAGGTACGTCGACCTACTCCTGTTGGCCGCCGCGCTCGCAGTCTTTCTGCTCGGCGGACTGCCCCTGCTCGGGTACGCCGTCGGCGCCGCATCCTGGCTCCTACAGCGCGGTATTCAGATGTTCGCCGCCAAACGCGCCGGCGCCGAGCTCGCCGCCGGCAATCGCCAGCGGGCGATGGGGATCCTCGCCGCGACGACCCTCGGCCGCGTCTGGCTGATGGCGACCGCGGTCCTCCTGGTCGGGCTCGCCGAGCGCGAAGCCGGCCTCTCCGCGGCGATCCTGGTCCTCGCTCTCTTCACCGTCTCCTTCGCCGCCCAGGGCCTGGCCCACCTGTTCGGCGAGCCCGAGGGGCAGGGCGTAGCGTGAGCCCCGACCAGGCAGCGGTGGAGGCGCCCGAGAGCGCCGCGAAGTCCGGCGGGCTGAGCACCAAGTCCAAGGTCCTGATCGGGCTCGGCGCCTACTTCGGGATCGCGATCCTGATGCTGCTGATCTTCGGCAGCTCGGGCAAGAACGAAGAGTTCAAGCCGCAGAACGAGTTCAAGCTCGAAGAGTGGGTCGGGATCCACCTCGGCAGCCTCGACCTCAGCATCAACAAGGCGGTCCTCTACCTGATCCTGGCCAGCGCCCTGACGATCGGCACGATGGTCTGGATCTCGCGCCGCATGCAGCAGAAGCCGAACCGCGTGCAGACCGCCGTCGAGGTCGCCTACGACATGACCAAGAACACGATCGCCGGCCCCAATCTCGAGAGCAAGGTGGCCGCTCGCTGGTTCCCCTTCCTCGCCGCGCTCTTCTTCTGGATCTGGTTCTCGAACATGATCGGCTTCCTGCCGCTGCCGACCAACACCGAGCACACCTTCTCGGTCTTCGGGCTCGAAATCCCCTCCTTCGCGATCTACGCCGCCACCGCCAACCTCTCGATCCCGCTGGTCCTGACGCTGGTCGTCTGGATCTCCTACCACGTCGAAGGGATCCGCGCCAAGGGGCTCTTCAAGTACCTGGCCAGCTGGCTGCCGCCGGGCCTGGAGGACATGAGCCCGATCGGCAAGGCGTTCATCTTCGTGATCGAGGCGATCTCCCACTTCGCCCGGCTGATCTCGCTCTCGGTGCGACTCTTCGCCAACATGCTCGCCGGCCACCTGCTGCTGCTCTTCATGGGCGGTGGGCTGGCGGTGCTGCTCGGCATCGCCGCGCTCGGCGCCCTCACCTTCCCGCTCGCCTTCTTCTTCTTCATCCTGGAGGTCGGCCTTATCGCCACCCTGCAGGCCTTCATCTTCTCGATCCTCACCGCCATCTACCTTGGCGGAGCAACCTCCGCCAGTCACTAGAAAAGGAGCACTCTTTCCATGGACCTGTCCCCTGTCGTCGCCGCCGTCTCCGACGAAGGCGTTGAAGCCGCCGGCAAGGCCGTCGCCCTCGGCGTCGGCGCCGGGCTCGGCTCGATCGGCGCCGGTATCGGCATCGGCTTCATCTTCGGTAAGGAGATCGAGTCGGTCGCCCGCCAGCCCGAGATGAAAGACGAGCTCCAGAGCATCCGCTGGCTCGGCTTCGCGCTGACCGAGGCCGTGGCCTTCTACACGTTCATCTTCGGCCTGATCGCCTTCTTCCTCTAGGCCGATGGAGTTGCTCGGGTACATATCCGCGTTGCCTCTCGCCGCCGAGTCCGGTGGAGAGGAAGGCGGCAGCTTCCTGGTCTCGCCGGGTCTCGGCCTGATGATCTGGACGCTGGTCCTCTTCCTGTTCACGATGTGGGTGCTCAGCAAGTTCGCCTTCCCGAAAATCCAGGAGGCCCTGGACCGGCGGGCGAAAACGATCGCCGACTCGATCGACGCGGCCGAGCGCCAGCGGCGCGAATCGGACGAGCTGCTGGCCGAGTACCGCGCCCGCCTCGCCGAGGCCCGCGAGCAGGCCGACGACATCATGGCCCGCGCCCGCAAGGCGGCGGAGACGGCCGAGGCCGAGGCGACCGTCGCCGGCAAGGAAAAGCGCGAGGAGCTGGTCGGGGCGGCCAAGCGCGACATCGAGGCCGAGACGCGGCGCTCGCTGGAGCAGATCCGCAAGGAGGTCGCCGACCTGACCGTGCTCGCGACCGAGAAGGTCACCCGCAAATCGCTCACCCCCGAGGACCAGAAGCGGCTCGTCGAGGAGGCGCTCAGCGAGGTCGACTTCTCCGCCCTCTCGGGGTCGGAGAACTAGCCGATGCAGGACGCGGCCCGCGTATACGCCGAGGCCCTCTTCGAGGCCGGCAAGGACCGGGGCAAGCTGGACTCGCTGCACGAGCAGCTGGCCCAGTTCGCCGACGCGGTCGACCGCAACCGCGACCTGCAGGTCTTCCTCTTCAGCCCCTACCTCTCCTCGGCGGAGAAGAAGGAGGGGATGAAGCGGGCGATCACGGGCGCCGAGCCCGAGCTGACCAATTTCCTGGAGCTGTTGGTCGACAAGCACCGGATGCCGGAGATCTTCCGCATCCGTCGCGAGCTCGACGAGCTCTGGAAGCGGGAGAACCGCCGTATCGACGTCACCGTCACCAGCGCCGTCGAGCTGGACCCGGCGGTCGTCGGCAGGATCGGCCAGGAGGTCGAACGCCAGACCGGCGAGGAGGTCGATCTGTCAAGCCGCGTCGACGAGGGCATCCTCGGCGGCATCGTGCTGCAGGTCGGCAACATGGTCCTCGACGCGAGCATCCGCAGTCGCCTGGAGAAACTTCGAAAGACCGTCGCGACCGCGGCGTAAGGAGGCATAGAGCACCCGATGGAGATCAAGCCAGACGAGATCGCAAGCATCCTGCGAGAGCGAATCGAGGGGTTGGAGACCGATTCCGCCGACCTTTCCGAGGTCGGGACGGTCCTCTCCGTGGCCGACGGCATCGCCCGTATTCACGGCCTCGACAACTGCATGGCGCTGGAGATGCTCGAGCTCGGGCACGGCGTCACCGGCCTCGCCCTGAACCTCGAGGCCGACAACGTCGGCGCCGTGCTGTTCGGCGAGTGGGAAAAGATCGTCGAGGGCGACACGGTCAAGCGGACCGGCCACCTGCTCGAGATCCCGGTCGGCGAGGCCCTGCTCGGCCGCATGGTCGACCCGCTCGGCCGCCCGCTCGACAACCGCGGCGAGGTCGCCACCACCGAGACCCGCCCGGCCGAGTTCAAAGCTCCCGGCGTCGTCGAGCGCCAGCCGGTCGAGGAACCCGTCCAGACCGGGCTGATGTCGATCGACGGGATGATCCCGATCGGCCGCGGCCAGCGAGAGCTGATCATCGGCGACCGCCAGACCGGCAAGACCGCGATCGCGGTCGACACGATCATCAACAACAAGGACAAGGACCTGATCTGCATCTACGTCGCGATCGGGCAGCGGATGTCCACCGTCGTCCAGCTGAAAGAGACGCTGGAGGAGAACGGCGCGATGGAGAACACGATCATCGTCGCCGCCCCCGCCGACGAGGCGGCGCCGATCAAGTACATCGCCCCCTACGCCGGCTGCGCGATGGGCGAGCACTTCCTCTACAACGGCAAAGCCGCCCTCTGCGTCTACGACGACCTCACCAAACACGCCTCCGCCTACCGTCAGATGTCGCTGCTGCTGCGGCGCCCGCCGGGTCGCGAGGCCTACCCGGGTGATGTCTTCTACCTGCACTCGCGGCTGCTGGAGCGGGCGGTGAAGCTGAACGACGAGCTCGGCGGCGGCTCGCTGACGGCGCTGCCGATCATCGAGACCCAGGCCTCGGACGTGTCCGCCTACATCCCGACCAACGTGATCTCGATCACCGACGGTCAGATCTTCCTCGAGTCCGACCTCTTCTTCTCCGGGGTGCGGCCGGCGATCAACGTCGGCATCTCGGTCTCGCGGGTGGGCGGCAACGCGCAGACGAAGGCGATGAAGAAGGTCGCCGGAAAACTGCGCCTCGACCTCTCCCAGTACCGCGACCTCGAGGCCTTCGCCCAGTTCGGCTCCGAGCTCGACCCGGAGACCCAGAAAGCGCTGACCCGCGGCGAACGGCTGGTCGAGCTGCTCAAACAGAAAGAGCGCGAACCGCTCGGCGTCGGCGACCAGGTGGCGTCGATCTACTCGGGCACCGGCGGCTACCTCGACCGGATCAAGGTCGAGCGCGTCGGCGAGTTCCTCGCCGACCTGCGGACCCGCCTGCACGCCGAGAAGGCCGACCTGCTGGGGCGGATCGAAGACAGCGGCAAGCTCGAGGAGGCCGACGAGGAGGAGCTCGGCAAGGCGATCGGCGACCTCGTCGACGACTTCGGCCCCGACTTTGACGAGCACGGCGATCCGCTCGAGGCCGGCGAGTCGGACCGGATCAAGTCGGCCGAGGAGCGCGAGGCCCCCGCCCGCACGGCCGAGGCCTCCGAGGAGCCCAGGGAGGCGACCCCGGCCTAGTCGCCGGGACCCGATCTCATGGCCACGCAGAAGGAAGTCAAAAATCGCATCGCGTCGATCAAGAACATCAACAAGATCACGCGGGCGATGGAGATGGTTGCGGCGGCGCGACTGCGCCGCGCCGAACAGCGCATCTCCGACCTGCGGCCCTACGCGGAGGGGATGCGCAAGCTGACCCGCCGCGCCGCCGCCCAGGCCGGCGGCATCCCGCGGGTCCCCGTGCTCGAAGAGCGCAAGAACGTGGAGCGTGTCGGGGTGGTCCTGATCACCGGCGACCGCGGCCTCGCCGGCGCCTTCAACTCGAACATCGTCCGCGAGGGGATGCGGACGGCCGCCCGGGTCCGCGAGGAGGGCGCCGAGCCCTCCTTCGCCGTCGTCGGCCGCAAGGGTGTCTCGGCGCTCACCTTCCGCAAGCAGGACGTCAGCGCCTCCTACATCGGCTTCACCGACCGCCCCGCCTTCGCCAACGCGCGCGAGATCGGCGAGGCGCTGACCGCCCGCTACGTCGACCAGGACCTCGACCGGGTCGAGCTGGTCTACAACCGCTTCGTCTCGCCCCTGACCCAGCACGTATGGCGCCAGACCCTGCTGCCGCTGCAGCAGGCCGAGGTGATCGGCGAGGGGGTCGAGGCCGAGCAGGAGGCCGGCGAGGAGACCCCGGAGGAGCAGGCGCAGGCCCGCTCGCAGTGGGAATACGAGCCCGATCCCGAGGAGCTGCTGGCCCGGCTGATTCCCGAGTACGTGACGATCTCCGTCTACCGGGCGCTGTTGGAGTCCGCCGCCTCCGAGCTGGGGGCGCGGATGACCGCGATGCGCAACGCCGCTGAGAACGCGGAAACGATCATGGACGACCTGACGCTGGAAATGAACCGGGTCCGCCAGTCGGAGATCACGCAGCAGATCCTGGAGGTCGTTGCCGGCGCCGAGGCGCTCGGGTAGCGGCGATAGAAACCTTTGGAAATGAGAAAAGGAAGTCATGGCTGAGAGCAACGGATCAAGCGGAACCAACGTAGGGCGCGTCGAGCAGGTCACCGGCGTGGTGATCGACGCCGTCTTCCCCGACCAGCTGCCGGAGATCTACTCGGCGGTGAACATCGAGACCGGCGGCGACGGCGACGGCGAACCGACCCAGCTCGTCTGCGAGGTGCAGCAGCACCTCGGCGACGACCGCGTCCGCGCGGTCGCGATGGACGCCACCGACGGGATCCAGCGGGGCGACCGCGTCGTCGACACCGGCGGCCCGATCACGGTCCCGGTCGGCGACGCCACCCTCGGCCGCATCTTCAACCTGCTCGGCGAGCCGATCGACAACGGCCCCGCGGTCGAGGGCGGGGAGCGCTGGCCGATCCACCGCCCCGCCCCCAAGGCCTCGGACCTGACTCCGACGCAGGAGATCCTCGAGACCGGGATCAAGGTCATCGACCTGCTCGCCCCCTTCGCCAAAGGCGGCAAGGTCGGGCTGTTCGGCGGCGCCGGCGTCGGCAAGACCGTGCTTATCTCAGGAGCTGATCCGCAACATCGCCTAGGAGCACGGCGGCTCTCCGTCTTCGGCGGCGTCGGCGAGCGAACCCGCGAGGGCAACGATCTCTGGCTCGAGATGAAAGAGTCGGGCGTGATCGCCAAAACATGCTCGTCTTCGGCCAGATGAACGAGCCTCCCGGCGCCCGCCTGCGCGTCGCCCTCTCCGGCCTGACGATGGCCGAGTACTTCCGCGAGCAGGGCGGCCAGGACGTGCTGCTCTTCATCGACAACATCTTCCGCTTCGTCCAGGCCGGCTCCGAGGTCTCGGCCCTGCTCGGCCGGATGCCCTCCGCGGTCGGCTACCAGCCGACGCTGGAGACGGAGATGGGCGGCCTGCAGGAGCGGATCACCTCCACCGACCGCGGCTCGGTCACCTCGATCCAGGCGGTCTACGTCCCCGCCGACGACTACACCGACCCGGCCCCGGCCTCGGTGTTCGCCCACCTCAACGCGACCACGGCGCTCTCGCGGTCGATCTCCGAGAAAGGCATCTACCCGGCGGTCGACCCGCTCGACTCGACCTCGACGATCCTCAAGGCCGACGTCGTCGGCGAGGAGCACTACCGGACCGCGACCGACGTCCAGGAGGTGCTGCAGCGCTACAAGGAGCTGCAGGACATCATCGCCATCCTCGGTATCGACGAGCTCTCCGACGAGGACCGGCAGACGGTCTCCCGCGCCCGCAAGATCGAGCGCTTCCTCTCGCAGCCGTTCTTCGTCGCCGAACAGTTCACCGGCCGCAGCGGCGAGTACGTGCCGGTCGCCGAGACGGTCCGCGGCTTCCGCGAGATCCTCGACGGCGAGCACGACGACCTGTCCGAGGGCGCCTTCTACATGCAGGGCTCGATCGACCAGGTCACCGGGAACGCCAAGTCCGCCGCGGCCGCCTAGGACGCGCAGATGGCCGCCGAGCACATGGTCGACGTCGAGGTTCTCACCCCCGAGGGTGAGGTCTGGGGTGGCGAAGTGCGCCAGGTCTCGACCCGGACCGAGGTCGGCGAGATCGGCATCCTCGCCAACCACGCGCCGCTGCTGGCGGCGCTGAAGCCGGGCGAGCTGCGCCTCCGCGTCTCCGACTCCGACGTCAAGCGCTACGCCCAGGCGCACGGCTGGCTGCAGGTCTTCGGCAACCGCGCCCGCGTCCTCGTCGAGGAAGCGATCGACCCCGCCGACCTCGACCCCGGCACCCTGAAAGACCAGCTCTCCGACGCCGAGCAGCGGCTCTCGGAGTGCGAGCAGGGGAGCGCCGATTACGCGCGGGCGCAGAAAGACCGCGACCGAGCTGAAGCGTTCCTCGCGCTTGCCGAGGGATGAGCCGGGCGGTAGGGGGCTGCTGGGCTAGGGCGTGGGGGAGAGGGGCCGGTGCCCCTCCGCGGGAATTCCGCCGGAGGGTGCCCGGACCCCCTCCACACACGCCCATGCGGACAGGAGCTACGACCGGATGAGCAACGAACTGGTGGCATTGGCGGAACGGTTGATCTCTTATGAGACCTGCGAGCCGGAGGCTATCTCGGAGGCGGCGGGGTTTGTCAAGGGGTGGCTGGAGGCGCGGGGGATCGAGGCTGGGCGGGACGAGGTGCGGGGGCTGCCGGTGGTGAAGGCGGAGGTGGGGCCGAGGGAGGCGCCGACTGTCGTGCTGCACGGGCACCTCGACGTGGTTCCGGGGCTCGCCGGGCAGTTCGACCCTCGGGTCGAGGGCGATCGGCTCTACGGGCGCGGCGCCTACGACATGAAGGGGGCGCTGGCGGCGATGCTGGTGACCGCGGCCGCCTTCCGCGACCAGGACCGGGTGCGGGTGCGGCTGGGGATCGTCGGCGACGAGGAGTCCGAGGAGGAGGCCGAGCGGGGCTCCGACCACCTCGTCGACAGCGGCTTCATCGGTGACTTCGCGATCACCGGCGAGCCGACCGACCTCCACATCGGCGTCGAGGCCAAGGGGGTGCTGGCGTTGCGCCTGGGGGTGGGGGGGACGGCCGCCCACGGAGCGACGCCGTGGCTGGGCGACAACGCCGTTCTCAACGCGATCGACGTTTTCCGCAGTATCGAGTCGCTACCGTTTGCTCGTCACAGCTCGGAGCTCTTCGACCGCCCTTCGATCAACCTCGGGCGGATCTGGGGCGGCGACGCGCTCAACAAGGTCCCCGACCGATGCGTCATCGACGTCGACATCCGCTACCTCCCCGACCAGGATCCGGCCGCGATCCTGGAGGAAGTGCGCGGCCTCGCCGGCTGCGAAGCGACCTCGCTGTTCACACGGCCGCCGGCGACGGTCGACCGCGAGTCGGCCTTCGTGCGGGCGCTGCGCGCCTCGGCGGCGGCGCACCATCACGGCGAGCCGATGAGCGTCGGGCGCGACGGCGCCTCCGACGCGGTCTCCTTCCTGCGGGTCGGGGTGCCGGCGGTGGAGTTCGGCCCGATCGGCGCCGGCCACCACGGTCCCGAGGAGTGGGTCTCGGTCTCCTCGCTGGAGACCTACCGGCAGGCGCTCGACTCGTTCCTGCGAGCGATCCCGAGCCGGCTCGATGACTGAGCCGCTGGGCCCGGGCTGGGCCCCGAAGAAGCCGCCGCCGAGCGGCGACTACGCGCCGGCGCCGAAGCCGCAGCGCTACTGGCTGCGGTTCACCCTGGCCTCCTTCCTGATCGTCGCCATCACCGCCGCGGCGACGGCGACCGCCGTCCTCGTCTACATCGACAGCGTCGCCAAGGCGCTCTCGCACAACGACGCCTTCGGCAACAAGGTCGACCGCTACCTCTCCACGGTCGACGGCGGCGCCCCGCAGAACATCCTCATCATCGGCTCCGACAAACGCGCCGGGGCCGAATTCGAAGAAGACCCGGGACGCTCGGACACGACGATGCTGCTGCGGCTCGACCCCGACCGCGGGGCGATCGCGGTGATGTCGATCCCGCGCGACCTCAAAGTCGAAATCCCCGGCGTCGGCGAAGAAAAGTTCAACGCCGCCTACGCCTACGGCGGGCCCAAGCTGACCCTGCAGGTGGTCAAGGAACTGACCGGGCTGCCGATCAACCACGTCGTCAACGTCGACTTCCTCGGCTTCGTCCGCGCGGTCTACGCGATCGGCTGCGTCTACACCGACGTCGACAAACGCTATTACCACTCCAACGTCGGCGTGGCGCCCTCCGAACAGTACGCCGAAATCAACGTCCAGCCCGGCTACCAGCTGCTCTGCGGCAAGAAGGCGCTGCAGTACGTGCGCTACCGCCACACCGACACCGACCTCGTCCGCTCCGCCCGCCAGCAGGACTTCATCAGCGCCGCCCGTCAGCGGGTCCACGTCGACGACCTGGTCAACGACATCGTCTGGGGGAACAGTGAAAAGGGCCTGATCGAGATCTTCACCAAATACACGACCTCCGACATCAGCGACAAAGAGACGATGCTGCAGGTGCTGAAACTGTTCCTCTCGGTCCGCAGCGCCGCGATCAAAGAGGTCCACTTCCCCGGCGAACTCGGTCCCAGCTTCGTGACGACGACGCCGGAAGCGATGAGCGAAGCGGTCAACCAGTTCCTCGGGATCGAAGCCAGCGGCGGCTCCAGGGGCAGGCTCGAAGGCGAGGAAGCCGAAGAAGCCGAAGAAGCCTCTTTGAGCAGCTCCAAGCGCGGCAAGAAGGGCGAGAAGAAGCAGAGCAAGCCGAAGGCGCCGCCGAAGCCGAAGATCGCGCCGGTCAAGCCGGGCACCGACGGCCTCGTGCCGGCCCGGGAAGCGGGCGAACTGGAGGCGGAGACGGCGGCGCGCCGGGTCGGCGGCCGCTTCCCGATCTTCTACCCGACCCGTCTCCCGTCCGGCGCCTACTACGTCGAAAGCAACAGCTACGAGCACGTCGTCGACCCCCGCGTCTACCACCTCAAGGACGACGACGGCAACCGCCACGCCGCTTACCGGATGGTGCTGGTGGCCGAACTCTCCGACGGCGCCCACTACTTCGGCGTGCAGGGGATCCGCGGCTGGGCGGACCCGCCGATCCTCGGCACCCCAAGCCTGACCAAGACGATCAACGGGCGCGACTACGACATCTACGTCGACGGCGACCGGGTCAAGCTGGTCGCCTGGCGCCGGGGCGAGAACAGCTACTGGATCTCCAATGACCTGTTACAGAGCCTGACCAACGAGCAGATGGTGGGCATGGCGCGCTCCGCGGACGTGATCGTGCCCAAGCCGAAGCGGAAAGCGAGGAAGGCGGAATGAGCGAGGGGCGCGAGCCGGTAGGTGTGATCGGGGTCGGCTGGGTCGGCCTGGTCACCGCCGTCTGCTTTGCCGAGCTGGGCCACCCGGTGGTGGCGCGCGACATCCTGCCCGAGAAGATCGAGGCCCTCTCCCGCGGCGAGACGACGATCCACGAGCCGGGGCTGGAGGAGATGCTGCGCCGCAACGCCGAGCGGATCACCTTCACGACCGAGATGTCGGAGCTGCTCGACGGCGCCCGGCTGCTCTTCGTCTGCGTCGACACGCCGCCGACCTACTCCGGCGACGCCGACCTCTCACGGGTCCGCGCGGTCGTCGCCGACCTTGCCGAGGACGGCGGCCACGTGCTCGTGATGAAGAGCACCGTGCCGGCCGGGACCGGCGAATCGATCCGCCGCGAGCTTCCGGGCCTCGCCTACGTCTCCTGCCCCGAGTTCCTCAAGGAGGGCTCGGCGGTCGAGGACTTCATGCACCCCGACCGCGTCGTGGTCGGCGCCGACCCCGGCGACGAGGGCGCCGCCGCCGCGGTCGCCGCCCTCTACCAGCCGCTCGGCGGCGAGATCCTACGCACCGACGTCGCCAGCGCCGAGATGATCAAGCTCGCCTCCAACGCCTTCCTGGCGACCAAGATCTCCTTCATCAACGAGATCGCCAACGTCTGCGAGGAGGTCGGCGCCGACGTCGGCGAGGTCGCCCGCGGCATGGGCCTCGACAAGCGCATCGGGCCGTCGTTCCTGCGGGCGGGGATCGGCTACGGGGGTAGTTGCTTTCCTAAGGACGTCTCGGCGCTGAAGATGCTCGCCGGCAACTCCGGCTACCACTTCCAGCTGCTGAACGCGGTGATCGAGGTCAACGAGCTGCAGAAGCGCCGCGTCGTCGGCAAGCTGGAGAAGCACCTCGGGTCGCTGATCGGCAAGCGGATCGCCCTGCTCGGGCTCGCCTTCAAGCCGGACACCGACGACATGCGCGAGGCCTCGAGCCTGGTGCTCGCCGCGCGGCTGCAGGGCGAGGGGGCGGAGGTGGTCGCCTACGACCCGGTCGCCGCCGACCGCGCCAGCGAGCTGCTGGGGACGGTGGAGATGGCGGCCTCGGCGCTGGAGGCGCTCGACGCCGCCGACGCCGCGGTCCTGGTCACCGAGTGGGGCGAGTTCGCCGAGCTCGACTGGGTCGAGGCGGCGGCGCGGATGGCGCGGCCGCTGTTGGTCGACGGCCGCAACCACCTCGATCCCTCCGTCCTGCGCCAGGCGGGCTTCGAGTACGAGGGGATCGGCCGCGCCCCCCGGGGCGCGCCGGCGCCTGCGGCGAACGGCTAGATGCAGGCAATCGTTCTAGTCGGCGGCGAGGGGACGCGGCTGCGCCCGTTGACCGACGACGTGCCGAAGCCGGCGCTGACGCTGGTGGACCGGCCCTTTCTCGCCTACATGGTCGAGTGGCTGGCGGCGCACGGCGTCACCGAGAGCGTCTTCGCCTGCGGCTTCCTGCCCGACGTCCTGCGCGAGGCGCTCGGCGGCGAGCACGGCGGCGTGCGGCTGCGCTACGCGGTCGAGCCGGACCGGCGCGGCACCGCCGGCGCGATCCGCTTCGCCGCCGACGCGCTCGGCGAGGAGCTCGGCGACCGCTTCCTCGCCCTCAACGGCGACGTGCTCGCCGACCTCGACCTCAGCGCCCTGATGGCGGCGCACCGCGAGCGCGGGGCGCGGGCGACGATCGCCCTCCACCCGGTCGAGGACTCCGCCGCCTACGGCCTGGTCGAGGTCGACGCCGAGGGGCGCGTGCTGGATTTCGTCGAGAAGACCGGCGAGCCGGTCCCCGGCGAGATCAACGCCGGCGCCTACTTCCTCGAGCGCTCGGTCCTCGACCTGATCCCGCCCGGCCGCGAGGTCTCGATAGAGCGCGAGGTCTTTCCGCGGCTGGTCGGCGAGGGTCTCTCCGCCCTGCGCCTGGAGGGCTACTGGATGGACATCGGCACCCCGGGCCGCTACCTGCAGGCGAGCTGGGACATCCTCGAGGGCCGGGTCGACACCCAGGTCCGGCCGACGGCGCCGGGACTGCTGGTCGGCGCCGGGGCCGAGATCGCCGACGGCGCCGCCGTCGGGCCTCGCGCGGTGCTCGCGCCGGGCTGTACGGTCGCCGCCGGGGCCGTGGTGCGGGAGTCGGTCCTGCTCGAGGGCTGCGCGGTCGGCGAGGGCGCGCGGGTCAGCGGTTCGATCCTCGGGCCCGGGGTGAGCGTCGCCGCCGGGGCCACCCTGGACGGCGCCGTGGTCGGCCGGGATGAAAGAGTCCCCAGCCAGGCCTGATGATCGACGACGTCCTCGGCATCCCCGACCAGCTCCGCGACGCCCTCTGGCGGGTCGAATCCGCGCGCCTGGAGGCGGCCGACGCCGCCGGCCTGATGGTCTGCGGGATGGGCGGCTCGGCGATCGGCGCCGACCTCGCCGCCGCCGCGCCCGGCGACCGCCTGACGCGGCCGCTGATCGCCGTCCGCGGCTACGAGCTGCCGAGCTGGGCGACGCCGGAGTGGACGGTGCTCTGCTCCAGCTACTCCGGCAACACGGAGGAGACGCTCGCCTGCTTCGCCGCCGCCGAGGCGCTCGGCGCCCGCCGCCTCGTCGCCAGCACCGGCGGCCAGCTGGTCGACGAAGCCCGCGAGGCCGCGGTGCCGGTCGTCGGCCTACCGGGGATCTTCCAGCCCCGCGCCGCGGTCGCCTACATGTTCACCGTGGCGGCGGAGGTGGCGGCCCTGGCCGGCGTCGCCCCGCGCATCCACACCGAGATCGACGCCGCCGCCGCCTTCCTCGCCGAGCGCTCCGAGGCGCTGCGGGCCCGCGCCGCCGAGGTGGCCGCCCGCCTCGACGGCGTCTCGGTGGTCGCCTACGGCGCCGATCTGACCGCGCCGGTCGCCCGCCGCTGGAAGACGCAGGCGAACGAGAACGCGAAGCTGCAGGCCTTCTTCTCCGAGCTGCCCGAGGCCGACCACAACGAGCTCTGCGGCTGGACCCCGGCGGTGGCCGACTGCCTCGCCGCCGTCTTCCTCGAGGACGCTGACCAGCATCCGCGCGAGCGCCGCCGCTTCGAGCTGACCGCGGCCGCGGTCGAGGCCGCCGGCGCCCCGGCGGTGCGGATCGAGACCGAGGGTGAGACCCGGGTCGAGCGCCTGCTCTGGGCGACGATGCTGGGCGACCTCGTCTCGCTCGAGCTGGCCGCGCGACGCGGCGTCGACCCGCTGCCGGTGGAGGCGATCGAGCGCTTCAAGGAGACGATGGGGCGGCCCGAGGCGAGCTAGCGCCGGCTCGCAGCGCCGCGGCGGGGCCGCGGTCGAGCCGCGAGGAGACGACCAGCATCGCCACCAGGACGGCGCCGCCGAGGGCGGCGATGGCGAAGGTGCCGAGCAGGGTCTCGTGCGGCAGCGAGAGCGCGTAGAAGTCGCGCACCGGCGCCACCGGGAACAGCGCCGCGAAGGCCGCCACCATCAGGCCGACCAGCAGCAGCCGCCGCCAGGTCAGGGGCAGGGCGAGGATCGCCAGCACGACGAGGCTGTCGACCAGGATCGCCAGCGTCGCCGCGGTGCGCTGCTCTTCCAGCGAGAGGTCGTGGCCGCGGGCGAGCAGGAACGCGGCCAGCCCGGCGGCGGCGACGACGATCCCGGCCGGGATCGTGAAGCGCAGCACGCGGTCGACGAAGCCGGGGACGAAGCGGCGGCGGTTGGGGGCGAGGGCGAGGAAGAAGGCGGGGATGCCGATCGTCAGCGAGTCGATCACGGTCAGCTGCCGGGGCAGGAAGGGGAACCCCAGGGCGGCGAGGCCGACGACGACCGAGAGCAGAGTGGCCCAGACCGTCTTGGTGACGAAGAGGTTGGCGACCCGCTCGATGTTGGCGGTCACCCGCCGTCCCTCGGCGACGACCCCGGGCAGGGTCGCGAAGCGCCCGTCGAGCAGGACCAGCTGGGCGACGGCGCGGGTGGCGGCGGCGCCGGAGCCCATCGCCACGCCGATGTCGGCGGTCTTCAGCGCCAGGGTGTCGTTGACGCCGTCGCCGGTGACGGCGACCGTGTGCCCGCGCGCCTGCAGCGCTTCCACCATCGCCTGCTTCTGCCGCGGGGTCACCCGGCCGAAGACCGTGCGTCCCTCCAGCTCGTCGGCCAGCGCCTCGCGCTCGTCGGGCAGCTCGCGGGCGTCGGCGAAGCGCTCCGCCCCCGGCAGCCCGGCGCGGCCGGCGACGGCGGCGACGGTGCGCGGGTTGTCCCCCGAGATCACCTTCAGCTCGACCCCCTGCTCGGCGAAGTAGGCCAGCGTCTCCGCCGCGTCGGGCCGCAGCCGCTCCTCGAGCAGGACCAGGGCGGCGCCGCGCAGGCCGGCCGGGAGCTCGCTGGCGGCCTCCTCGATGCCGGCGTCGGTGCGGCAGAGGAGGACGACGCGGCGGCCGGTCGCCGCCAGCTCGCCGGCCCGGCGGACCTCCTCGCTCCCGGCGGCGCCGACGATCTCCGGCGCGCCCAGCACCCAGGTGCCCCGGCCCTCGAAGGCGGCGGCGCTCCACTTGCGCGCGGAGGAGAAGGGGATCGCCGCGGTCCGCGCCCAGCCGGGCGGCGCCGCGAAGGCGTCGGCGATCGCCGCCAGCGTCGCGTTCGGGTCCGGCTCGGCGGCCAGCGCCCCCAGCGCCTCCTCCACCGGCGCCGCCTCCCCGAGCCGCTCCAGCCGGTCGAAGACGATCGTGCCGTCGGTCAGGGTCCCGGTCTTGTCGAAGCAGACGACGTCGACGCGGGCCAGCCCCTCGACGGCGGGCAGCTCCTGCACCAGCAGGCGCCGCCGGGCGAGCGTCACCGCCGCCACCCCGAAGGCGATGCTGGTCAGCAGCACCAGCCCCTGC
This sequence comes from uncultured Solirubrobacterales bacterium, assembly GCA_963703585.1. GTDB lineage: Bacteria > Actinomycetota > Thermoleophilia > Solirubrobacterales > 70-9 > VAYN01. Next base: position 92,863 of record CAVPEX010000043.1, read on the forward strand.
GGCACCATGCCGACGAGGCCGGCGACGGTGCCGGTCACCGCTTCGGAGAAGTCGTTGCCCTCGGCCCGCGCCTGGCCGCTCAGCAGCAGCGCCGCGACCGGGAAGATCGCCCAGGTGACGTAGCGGAGGATGCGGTCGATCCCGTCCATCAGCTCCGAGCGGGCCGGCTCGAAGCGCCGCGCCTCGGCGGCGAGCTTGCGCGCGTAGGCCTCCGGGCCGACCGCGGTCGGCCGGTAGCTGCCGCCGCCGGCGACGGCGAAGCTGCCGGAGAGCACCTGGTCGCCGGGGCGCTTGTCGAGCGGGTCGGACTCGCCGCTCAGGAGCGACTCGTCCAGCTCCAGGCCCGACGCCTGCTCGACCGCCCCGTCGGCGACGACCTGCTCGCCGGCGGCGAGCAGCACCAGGTCGTCGAGGACGACCTCCTCGACCGCCACCTCGACCTCGTCCCCTTCGCGCACGACCCGCGCCCGCGGCGCGCTCAGCACCGCCAGCCGGTCCAGCGTGCGCTTCGCCCGCAGCTCCTGGACGATGCCGATCGCCGCGTTGGCGACGAGGACGATGCCGAACAGCGCGTCCTGGAGGTGGCCGACGGCGAGGATCGCGACCAGCAGCGCGCCGAGGATCGCGTTGAAGCGGGTGAGGACGTTGGCGCGGAGGATCTCCGCCAGCGAGCGGCTGGTCGGCTGGGCGCCGCCGTTGGTCTGCCCCCGCTCGACCCGCTCCTGGACCTCCGCGCGGCTGAGCCCCCGCGGCGAGGCGCCGGCTTGCTGGTCGGTGGCCGAGGGCATCGCCGAGGCACTCTGCCAGGCCGTCACCGGATCCGGCGACCCGGGCGGCGGGGCGCGCCGGGGGCGGGCGCCGTCGCCAGGAACAGGGGCAACGCGGTAACCAGAGCGGCGACTCGTCCTCCCCGCAGCAGTTGACGCATTCCCCTTCTCCTCCGTCGTGCGGACACACGACCGCCGGTGGCGGTCGGCCCGGATGCTATCCGTGAATTTCAAGTCCGATACCGTGGCCCCCGATGAGAGCGATGGTCCTCGCGGCAGGTCTCGGCACCCGGCTGCGACCGATCACCTACGACATGCCGAAGCCGATGGTGCCGGTCCTGAACCGGCCGGTGATGGAGCACATCGTCCGCCTGCTCGCCCGCCACGGCTTCACCGAGACGATCGCCAACCTGCACTGGTTCCCGGACCTGATCACCCAGCACTTCGGCGACGGCTCGCGCTTCGGCGTCGAGCTCTCCTACAGCCGCGAGGAGCAGCTGCTCGGCACCTCCGGCGGCGTCCGCAACGCCGCCGGGTTCCTCGACGGCTCCTTCCTCGTCATCTCCGGCGACGCGCTCACCGACATCGACCTGACGGCGATGCGCGAGTTCCACGAATCCCACGACGGCGTCGCCACGCTGGCGACCAAGCGCGTCCACGACACGACCCAGTTCGGGGTCGCGATCACCGGCTCCGACGGCCGCATCCAGGGCTTCCAGGAGAAGCCGAAACCGGCCGAAGCGCTCTCCGACCTCGCCAACTGCGGCATCTACATGTTCCGGGCGGAGATCTTCGACTTCTTCCCGGCGCCCGGCACCAGCAAGGCGGCGGGGGAGGGGGACCCGGAGGCCTTCGCCGACTGGGCGCTCGACGTCTTCCCCCGGGTGCTGGAGGCCGACGTGCCCTTCTACTCGCATGAGGTCCACGCCTACTGGAACGACATCGGCAACCTCGACGAGCTGCGCGCCGGCAACCTCGACGCGTTGCACGGCGAGGTCGAGGTCGAGCGCGAGGGCGAGCTGGTCGACGGCTTCCGCAGCGGCTTGCCGGAGGAGGACGAGGGCGCCCTCAGGGGCCCGGTCCTGCTCGGCCCGGGCTGCGAGATCGGCGAGGATGTCCGCATCGACGGCCCCGGGGTGATCGGCGACGGCGCCCGCATCGGCGACGGCGCCCGCCTGCGCGAGGTGATCGCCCTTCCCGGGGCGGAGATCCCCGCCGGCGCGGTCCTGATCGGCGCCATCGCCGGCCGCCGCGGCTGAGCTGCCGGCGAGCCCCTGCTCCGCGCGCGGCTTCGGCGAGCAAGCTCTGACGCTTCCGGCACGAAGTGCGGGCCACGCGCGCGCACTGGCTCCGCAGGATCGGGGACATGGAGCCCGTCCCCTCGATCGTCGCCGCGCTGGTGCCACCCACCTGCGCCGCCTGCGGTCGCTCCTGCCGCGCCGAGGCGGCGCTCTGCACGCGTTGCGCCCGCCGCCTCGGAGCCGCCGAGCCGCTGCTCGGCAAGGGCCCGCCGGGGCTCGACCGGGCCTGGTCCTCGGCGGCCTATGAGGGGGTGGCGCGGGACCTCGTCGCCGCCCTCAAGTTCCGCCACCTGCTCGCCGTCGCCGACCTGATGGCCGACCGGATCCACTGGCTCGCCCCGGCCCACATGCTGAGCGGCACGATCGTGCCGGTGCCGGCGGCTCCCTCGCGATTGCGCCGCCGCGGCTTCGACCCGGCCGGCGAGCTGGCGGGCGCGCTGGCGGAACGGTTGGGCGCCGAGGTCGCGCCCTGCCTGGCGCGGCGCGGCGGCGGGCGCCAGGTCGGCCGCCGCCGCGCCGAGCGGATCGGTCACCCGCCGCAGATTCACGCTCGCAACACGGCGCCGCGCAGCGCCCTCCTCGTCGACGACGTCCTCACCACCGGCGCCACGCTCAGCGCCTGCGCAGGGGCGCTCCGGGCGGCCGGAGCCGCCCGGGTGGTCGCCGTGACCTTCGCCCGTCGCCTCTAGCGCACCGCTACGGATGTAGCTCCGCGGGCCTGCCTCGCATCTGATCGACGAGGCGTCGGGTGCGGCTGCGCTTGCGGCGCAGTTCTCGGTGCTTCTTCACCTGCCGCTGCACGTCCTCGGCGAGTTCGCGGACCGAGTGGGTCATCTCCGGCGAGCACTCCTTGGCGTGGAGCGTCACGCCCTTGAGGTAGAAGGTCGCCTCGGCCACCTGGCTGTCGGCGATCGACGGGTTGCGCTCTTCCGAGAGGACGACGTCGAGCGTCGCGAGCGGGGAGACCTGGCGGCCGAGGCGCTCGAATCTCCTCCGCACCATCTCACGCAGGTCATCCGTCATCTCGACGTTTCGGCCCCGAATCTCAATCCGCATGAGTGCCCTCCTGATCGGTTGTCGGACGATGGTACGCCTGCTGTCCGGCGGCGGCAAGGGGCCCCCGATCACACACCGCTACCCTTGAGCAATGCCAGCGATGGACCTCGTTACGAAGGCCCTGCGCGCGGGGGAGGGGCGCAAGTTCAAGGCCTACCAGAAGCGCGCCGACGCGATCAACCGATTCGAGCCGGAGATGGAAGCGCTCTCGGACGCCGAGATCCGCGAGGAGGCCGACTCCCTGCGCGAGCGCGCGCGCAACGGTGAGTCGCTCGACGACCTGCTGCCGGAGGCCTTCGCGCTGACCCGCGAGGCCTCGCGCCGGGCCACCGGACAGCGCCACTACGACGTCCAGCTGATCGGCGGCATGGTCCTCCACGACGGCGCCATCGCCGAGATGCGCACCGGCGAGGGCAAGACCCTGACCGCGACCCTGCCGGTCTTCCTCAACACCCTGGCCGGCGGCAGCGTCCATGTCGTCACCGTCAACGACTACCTGGCCCGCCGCGACGCCGAATGGATGAAGCCGATCTACGACGCCCTCGGCGTCACCGTCGCCTCCGTCCAGGACTCCGACGACCACGCCGCCCGCCAGCGCAAATACGCCTGCGACGTCACCTACGGCACCAACTCCGAGTTCGGCTTCGACTACCTGCGCGACAACATGGCGGCGGCGCTCGAGCACTGCGTCCAGCGCGACCACAAGTTCGCGATCGTGGACGAGGTCGACAACATCCTCATCGACGAGGCGCGGACGCCGCTGATCATCTCCGGCCAGCCCGAACAGGCGGCCCAGACCTACTACACCTTCGCCCGCCTGGCCAAGCAGATGGTCGGCGTGCAGGCGAAACAGAAACTGAAATCGCTGGGCGAGTCGCGCGACACCTCCGACGCCGAGTACGACTACGAGTACGACGAGAAGCACAAGACCGTCGCCCCGACCGAGCGCGGCGTGAGGAAAGCCGAGCAGTTCATCGGCGTCGACAACCTCTACCTCGGCGAGCACGGCAGTCTCGTCAACCACCTCGTCCAGTCGCTGAAGGCGGAGTCGCTCTACAAGAAGGACAAGGACTACGCGGTGATCGACGGCGAGGTGATGATCATCGACGAGTTCACCGGCCGCATCCTCGAGGGACGGCGCTGGTCGGAGGGCCTGCACCAGGCGGTCGAGGCGAAGGAGGGCGTGGCGATCCGCGAGGAGAACCAGACGCTCGCCACGATCACCCTGCAGAACTACTTCCGGCTCTACGACAAGCTCTCCGGCATGACCGGCACCGCCCTCACCGAGGCGACCGAGTTCATGAAGATCTACAAAATACCCGTGGTCGAGGTCCCGACCAACCAGCCGATGGTCCGGCTCGACCGCAACGACCAGATCTTCAAGACCAAAGACGGCAAGTGGAAGGCGGTCCTCGACGAAATCGTCAGTCGCCACGAGAAGGGCCAGCCGATCCTCGTCGGCACGGTCTCGGTCGAGGTCTCGGAGATGATCTCCGAGGCGCTGAAGCGCGACGGGATCAAGCACGCCGTCCTCAACGCCAAGCCCGAGCACGCCGAACGAGAGGGCGAGCTGATCGCCCAGGCCGGGCGCAGGGGCGCGGTGATGATCGCCACCAACATGGCCGGCCGCGGCGTCGACATCAAGCTCGGCGGCGACCCCGAACACCTGGCGATCACGGAGCTGAAGAAGCAGGGGATCACCCCCGAGAGCGAGGGCTACCACGAGGCGCTGGAGGCGAAGACGGCCGAGCTGGAGCCGCAGTGCAAGGCCGAGGCCGAAGAGGTGGTGGAGCTCGGCGGCCTCTTCATCTGCGGCACCGAGCGCCACGAGTCCCGCCGCATCGACAACCAGCTGCGCGGCCGCTCCGGCCGCCAGGGCGATCCCGGCGAGTCGCGCTTCTTCCTCTCGGCCGAAGACGACGTGATCCGCCTCTTCGCCGGCGACCGCATCTACAAAATCCTCGACAAACTCGGGCCCGTCGAGGAGGACGGGACCGAAGTTCCGCTCGAAGCGAAGATGCTGACGAAAACCGTCGAGAACGCGCAGAAGAAGGTCGAGGAGCAGAACTTCCTGATCCGCAAACGCGTGCTCGAGTACGACGACGTGATGAACGAGCAGCGCCGCGTCGTCTACCGGTACCGGCGCGAGATCCTCGAAGGGCGCGACATGTCGGAGACCGGCCGCGACGAGCTCGAGGGAGTGATCGAGCGGCTGGTCGACGAGTACACCTCCGGCGACCTGCTCGAGGAATGGGACATGGACGAGCTGGAGACGCAGCTGCGCCAGATCTGGCCGGTCGGCATCGAGGTCGCCAGCCTGGCGCCGGAGACGGTCGACCGCGAGAACCTCAAGGAAGCCCTCGACGACGACGCGATGAACGCCTACGACGAGCGCGAGCAGCAGCTCGGCGAGGAGCTGATGCGCTACCTGGAGCGCTCGATCCTGCTGCAGGTGATCGACAACCGCTGGCGCGAACACCTCTTCGACATGGACTACCTGCGCGAAGGCATCCACCTCCGCGGCTTCGCCCAGATCGACCCGCTCGTCGCCTACAAAAACGAAGGCTTCGCGATGTTCGAGGAGCTGATGCACTCGATCTGGGACGAGTTCTCGAAGCTGGTCTTCCGCGCCGAAATCGAAATCGACCCGAGCCAGGCGGGCGCCGTCGCCGCCGGCAACGGCGAGGCCGAGCCCGCCGCCTTCGATTACTCCGGCGGCACCCTGGAGGGGCAGCCCTCGGCGCTGCAGCAGGTCGCGACGGGTACCGCCGGCGCGGTCGACGTCGCCGCCGCGCAGGCCGCCGGAGCCGGCAACGGCGGCGGCGAGGTGGTCGAGACCGTGGTCAAAGACGAGCACGACAAGATCGGCCGCAACGACCCCTGCTGGTGCGGCTCAGGCAAGAAGTACAAGAAGTGCCACGGCGCCTGACCCGCTGCCGCTGACGTGACCGACCCCGTCCGCGAGTTCATCCGGGCCTTCAACGAGCGCGACCTGGACGGTTTCGTCGCGGTGCTCGACCCCGACGTCGAGCTGCACTCGAGCAGGGGCCTGCGCAAGGGGGTCGAGGCGGCGCGGCTGTGGGCCACCCGCAAGCCGGGCGGGGTGCAGCAGACGATCGAGCTGGAGGATCTCTACGAGGAAGGCCTCGAGGGCGGTGGCGGGCGAGCCGTGGCGCTGATCGTCCGTCGTTGGCGCTGGGCGGAGGACGGGAGCGAGGCCGGCGAGGACGAGATGGCCTGGGCCTTCGAGTTGCGCGACGGCCGCGTGCTCGGCTGGCGCCCCTACGAGGACCGGGCCGAGGCGCTCCACGCCGGCGGCTTCGAGCACGGGACCGCCGCCGGGTAATCTGCAGCCATGGCCGACGCCCAGACCGAACCCGTAGCGCCGCGTCTCGCCGCCGTCCGCGAGCAGCTGTCCCTGCTCTCGGACTACCTTTGACCCGGCTACGCTGGAGGCTGAGGCCGAGCGGCTCGAGGAGGAGATGCAGCGACCCGGGTTCTGGGACGACCAGGACACCGCCGCCCGCACCTCCGCCGTCCACGCTCGCGCCCAGAAACGGCTGAAGACCTTCCGCGGCCTCGAGTCCGACGTCGCCGACCTCGCCGACCTGGCGGAGATGGCGGCCGACGACGAGGAGATCGCGGCGGAGCTCGACGTGCAGCTGGGCTCGGTCGAGCGGCGTCTGGCCGAGCTCGAGGAGGCGCGCCTGTTCAGCGGCGAGTACGACGCCGGCGACGCCGTCGTCACCGTCCACGCCGGCGCCGGCGGCACCGACTCCCAGGACTGGGCGGAGATCCTGCTGCGGATGTACCTGCGCTGGGCGGAACGGCGCGGCTTCGAGGTCGAGATGAAGGAGGCCTCGCCGGGGGAGGAGGCCGGGCTAAAGTCGGCCACCTTCATCGCTCGCGGCGAGAACGCCTACGGGCTCTTCGCCGCCGAGCGCGGCGTCCACCGGCTGGTCCGGATCTCGCCCTTCGACTCCTCCGCCCGCCGCCACACCAGCTTCGCCCAGGTCGACGTCGGGCCGCTGGTCGACGCGGGGGTCGAGGTCGAGATCGACGACGCCGACCTGCGGATCGACACCTATCGCGCCTCCGGCGCCGGCGGCCAGCACGTCAACAAGACCGACTCGGCGGTGCGGATCACCCACATCCCTACCGGCGTCGTCGTCCAGTGCCAGAACGAGCGCTCCCAGACCCAGAACAAGGCGGTGGCGATGCAGCTGCTGCGCTCGAAGCTGATCGAGCTGGAGGAGCGCAAACGCGCCGAAGAGCTGGCGCGGGCGCGCGGCGAGGTCAAAGACGTCGCCTGGGGCTCGCAGATCCGCAGCTACGTCCTCCACCCGTACACGATGGTCAAGGACCACCGCACCGAGCACGAGGTCGGCGACGTGCAGCGGGTGCTCGACGGCGACCTCGACGAGTTCGTCCGCGACTACCTGAACAAGACCGCCGCGACGGCCGCCCGCGATTAGCGCACCCCCGGATGACCCGCCTGGCGCGGCGCCGCGTGCCCCCGCGGCACTTTCATCGCCCACGGCCGTCGCGATCCGGTGATGGAGATCGGCTTCGGCCGGCGGGCGCGCGATCTGCTCGAGGCCGGCGGGCTCGACGTCACCTACCGCGAGTCCGACGTCGGCCACCAGATCGACCCGGCGTACCTCGCCGACGCCGCTGACTGGCTCGGCGTCACTCTCGCCGGTTGAGAAGAGACCCGGCCCGGCTAGCGGCGCGGGCGGAAGCTGGACTCCGGGTCCAGCCAGACGAAGCCGCCGGGGGCGTGACGGCGGAGCGTCAGGTGGCGCTCGTAGAGGTCGCGGCAGTAGCGCGGCGAGTTGACCGCGTGCAGCTCGACCGTGAACTCGCGGGCCGCGGCGACCTTGGCCATCTGGCCCTTGCTGGGGCTGTCGGTCTGGTGGAGGACGCCGTCGCGGCCGAATCGCTTGGTCTCCTGACCGAGGTTGAGCTGGCCCTTGCCGCCGCGAAGCCGGTACTCGACGGCGACGGCGGCCGGGGAGAAGGTCGTGTAGCGGACGTCGAGGCGGAGCTTGCCGGCGTCGACCTTCGCTGAGACGAGCGCGTCGGCGCTGCCCAGCACGCACTCGGGCGGGGCGTCGGCGTCTTCTTCGCATGCTTCTTCTTCCGCTTCTTCTTCGCCTTCTTCGCATTCTTCGACTTCGAATTCCTCTTCGTCGCCTTCGAACTCGGATTCGTCGCCTTCGAGTTCTTCGGTGCCGGGCACGACGAGCGTGCCGCTGCCGCCCCCGAGCACGGGCGGCAGCGGCAGCGACGCCGCCTGCGCCGATTTTGCCAGCAGCAGGACCGTGATCACGCTCAGCGTGATCAGGAAGGAGGCGAGCCAGGCGACTCGGGTCGCGCGGCCTTCCGCGGGCGGGGGAGTGGTGGCGGCGGGGGGAGCGAGTCTCATCGCCCCTTGAATCGGACCGTGGGGTGGGCGCCTTTAGCGGACTTTTCCCACGGCCGGACGGTTATTGCTACGGAGGGGAGGTGCTAACGCACGCCCTCGAGCTGCAGCAGCGCCTGCTTCATCGGCAGGCCGCCGCCGTAGCCGCCGAGGGCGCCGCCGCTGCGCAGGACGCGGTGGCAGGGGACGACGAGCGGGATCGGGTTGCGGCCGCAGGCGGTGCCGGCGGCGCGGACCGCCCGCTCGTTGCCCGCCTTCGCCGCCACTTCCATGTAGCTGCGGGTCTCGCCGTAGGGGATGCGGGCGATCTGGCGCAGGACCCGCAGCCCGAAGCCCTCGCTGAGCCGCCAGTCGAGCGGCAGGTCGAAGCGGTCGAGCCTGCCCTCGAAGTAGAGGTCGAGCTCGCGCCGCGCCTCGTCGAGCTCGGCCGGGGCCTCGAGCACCCGCGGTGAGACCTTCTGCGCCAGCTCGACCAGCAGCTCGTCGGCGTCCTGGTTCGGCAGGCCCACCCGCACCAGGCCGCGCCGGGTCCGGGCCAGCAGCAGGGTGCCGAAGGGGGAGTCGGCGGTGGTGTAGGCGACGTCGAGCAGCCCCTCCTCGGAGGCGCGCTCGGCGAGGCGCTGGAGCGATGCCTTCATGCCAGTTCCTTCCTCAGTCGCCTGATCCCCTCGTGCAGGCTGCGCCGCGCCGCCTCGGGGCTGCAGCCGAGGGCGTCGGCGATCTCGTTGTGGGGCAGGTCGCAGGCGAAGCGCAGGGTCACCGCCGCCCGCTGCTTCGGCGGCAGCGCGCCGACCGCCGCCCAGACGCCGTCGCCGGGCTCGGGCTCGGGGTCGGTCACGGCCACCTCCGGGACCGCCTCCACCGGCAGCGGCTGGCGGCCGTTGGCGCGGTGGTGGTCGATCGCCTTGCGGTGGGCGATCGTGAGCAGCCAGCCGCGCAGGTTGCGCCCGTCCTCGAGCTTCGGGTAGGCGCGCAGCGCCGAGAGGAAAGTCTCCTGGAAGCAGTCCTCGGCGCCGCCGCGGCCGACGGCGCCGCGCAGCACCGCCTTCACGTCGCTCGCGTAATCGTCGATCAGGGTCTGGAACGGGGGCAGCTCACTCACCTCTGGGATTAAACGCTGGTCTCGGTCTCGCCGTGAGGTTGCAAGCTACTTGCAATAATTGCAGGTAGATGGGAACTGTAGCCGCGGAGAAGGCGCTCAACGGCTCGCCGGAGGAGGTCGGCCCCGAGCTGCTCGCTCTGCGCGAGAACCAGTGGTTCGAGCGCAAGTCGAACCGCATCGCGGCTCGCGAGCTCGCCAATGCGCTGATCGGCTTCGCGAACGCCGACGGGGGGCTGTTGGTCGTCGGCCTGAGCGACGGGGTCGTGGAGGGGGCCAGCCAGGTTCCAGGCCAGCTCGGGGCCCAGATGCAGGCCAACATCGACTTCTGTCATCCCCCGGTGCGGGCAAGAGCACAGATGGTTGACTGCGTCGACGCTCGGGGCGAGGCCAACGACCTGCTCGTCTTCGAGGTGACCGCGGGTGAGGTCGTCCACGCCAATCAGAAGGACGAAGTCTTCCTTCGCGTGGGAGATGAGAATCGGCGACTCGGCTTTTCGCAGCGACAGGAGCTTCTCTACGACAAGGGTCAGGCCAGCTACGAGGCGCGTTCGGTCGAGGGCGCCGGGATGGATCTGATCGACGAGGAGCTTCTGGGCGAATACGCCTCCGCGGTCAAGGCTCCGGACCCGACTCGCCTGATGAGAGCGCGTGGACTCGCGGACGACTCGGAGCTGACGGTCGCCGGCTGTCTGCTGTTCGCGCGAATGCCCCAGGCGTTCTTTCCCGAGGCCTACGTTCGTGTCCTGCGCTATAGGGGAAGCGAGCGCGGCAGCGGCGCCCGCCAGCAGCTGATCGAGGACGTCCGCATCGAGGGCCCGATTCCCCGCCAGTTGCTCAAGGCTCGGGAGGAGGTGACCCGTCTGCAGCCGATCCGGCGGGCACTGCGGCCGTCCGGCAGGTTCGGCGACGTCCCGCTAGTGCCTGAGGATGCCTGGCTCGAGGGGATCGCCAACGCCGTCGTCCATCGCTCCTACAGCATGATGGGAGATCACATCCGGGTCGAGATTTTCGACGATCGAATCGAGATCGCCAGCCCCGGGCGCTTCCCGGGGGTCATCGATCTGGGCGATCCGCTGAAGGCGATCCGCTTCGCGCGGAATCCCCGGATCGCGCGTGTCTGCGCGGACCTCAATTTCGGCCAGGAGCTGGGCGAGGGGATCCGACGCATCTTCGAGGAGATGCGGCACGCGGGCCTGACCGATCCCGCGTATCGACAGACCTCGGGCAGCGTCGAGCTGAAGCTTCTGACGGAGCCCGTTGACAGAAGGCTGGAGGCTGGCCCGTCCGACCACGCCAGGGCGATCACGTCGGCGCTGCGCTCGGCCAGCCGCCTCAGCACCGGGGAGGTGACGGAGATCCTGGGTGTGTCCAGGCCGGTGGTACAGCGAGAGCTGGCGGTGCTCAGGGACGCAGGGATCGTCGAATGGATTGGGAAGTCACCCAACGACCCACGTGCCTACTGGAAGTTGAAGACGAAGTGACCCACCCCGCTTACTCGCATCTACTTGCAACAAGACTCGAAAGCCGCGATGACTGACCAGACGGCGGAGGTCGTGGCGCGGGCGCTGGCCGAGGATCTCGGCGCCGGCGACGTCACCTCGGAGGCGACCGTGCCCGCCGAGGCGGGGGCGCGGGCGCGGATCGTGCAGAAACAGCCGGGCGTCGTCTACGGCCTCGGCGTGGTGGCGGAGACGATGCGGCAGTGCGGGGTGGAGGACGTCGACAACCTCGTCGTCGAGGGGCGGTGGCGCCGGGAGGTCCCGGCCGAGGTGCTGCTCGCCGGCGGCAGCGCCCGCTCGCTGCTCGCAGCCGAGCGCACGGCGCTCAACTTCCTCGGCCACCTCTCCGGCGTCGCGACGCTGACCGCGCGCTTCGTCGAGGCGGTGGCCGGGACCGGCGCCCGCATCCTCGACACCCGCAAGACGACGCCGGGGCTGCGGCGGCTGGAGAAGGCCGCCGTCGCCGCCGGCGGCGGCCAGAACCACCGCATGGGGCTCTTCGACGCGATCCTGATCAAGGAGAACCACATCGCCCTCGCCGGCGGCGTGGCCAGGGCGGTCCACGCGGCCCGCACGGCGCAGCCGGACCTGCCGGTCGAGATCGAGGTCCGCGACCTCGACGAAGCCGCCTACGCGCTGGGAACCGGCGCCGACCGGCTGCTGCTCGACAACATGGACCCGGAGACGATGCGGGCGGCGGTGAAGCTGCGCGACGAGCAGGGAGGCCCAGGGGCACCGAAGCTGGAGGCCTCCGGCGGCGTCAGCCTGGAGACCGTCCGCGCGATCGCCGAGACCGGCGTCGACTTCATCTCGATCGGCGCGTTGACGCACTCGGCGCCGAACCTCGACTTCAGCCTGCTGCTCGAGCCCGCCTGAATCACTTCAGCAGGCGCGAGAGCCGGTGGTCTTTGAGCACGCGGCCGCCGGTCTGCTCCTGCGGGCAGTAGTTGGTCTGGTGCTCGGAGAAGAAGACGGCCTCGATCGTGGTGCCGCAGCGGGGGCAGGGCTCACCCTCGCGCCTGTGGACCCTGAGCGGCATCGGCACCTTGTCGGGCACCTCGGCGCCGATCGTCTCCTCGTAGTGGTCGATCGCGTCGCCGAGCAGGTGCAGCGCCGCGTGCAGGCGCTCGACCTCCTGCGGCTCCAGCTCGGAGCCCTTCTTGAACGGGGACAGACGCGCCTCCCAGAGGATCTCGTCGACCCAGGAACGGCCGATCCCGGCGATGTCTTTCTGGTGGCGCAGCAGCGGGTGCAGATGGTGTGGCTGGTCGATCGCGGCGGCGAGCTCCTCCAGCGGCGGCGGCGGCCAGGCTTCCGGCCCCAGCGTCCGCACCATCTCGTCCTCGGCCACCGCCTCGGCGGGCAGCAACTTCGCCCAGGCGCGCTGCCTGGTGCCGAACTCGCGCAGCCGCAGCTCGCGGCCGTCCGCGAGTCGGATCAGCACCCGCGAGGCGCGGTCCTTGGGAGAGGCGCGCTTGTCGAATACGCGCAGGCGACCGGCCGACATCAGGTGGACCAGCAGCGCCAGCTCGCCGAGCTCGACCACCGGCATCTTCCCGACCCTCCGAACCGCGGTCACCTCGCGGCCCACCAGCGCTTCCAGCGGCGGCTCGAAGGTCTTCATCACGTTCATCCCGGGGGCGAGCGCCGACTCCACCTCGGCCCCCTTCAGGGCGGCGTCGAGGCGGCGGGCGACGATCTCGACCTCCGGCAGCTCGGGCATGCCGAGAGAGTAGACTCGTTCTCAGTTCATTCGACTGGGCTCAGGCGCACGCCATGCCAGCGAACATAAGACTCACGAGGCCCGCAAGGGCGATTCGAGGCACGTGATGAGAGAGCTACCGACGATCAACGATCCGGTTCCCGTCCTCCACCTCTCGCCGGAGGAGATCGAGTCCCTGAGCGCCGAGGTGCGGCAGCTGGCGCAGGAGCGCGACGCCGTCATCCTCGCCCACAACTACCAGGTGGCCGAGGTCCAGGACGTGGCCGACTTCGTCGGCGACTCGCTGGCCCTCTCGCGCAAGGCGGCGGCGGCCGGCGCCTCGACGATCGCCTTCTGCGGCGTCCACTTCATGGCCGAGACCGCCTCGATTCTCTCGCCCGAGAAGACGGTCCTGATCCCCGACCTCGACGCCGGCTGCTCGCTCTCGGACTCGATCACCGCCGGCGAGCTGCGCAACTGGAAGTCGCGCCACGGCGAGGACGCGGTGGTGGTGATGTACGTCAACACCTCGGCCGCGGTCAAGGCCGAGACCGACTACTGCTGCACCTCCTCCAACGCGGTCAAGGTCGTCGAGCACATCCTCCGCGAGCACGGCCCGGACACCGAAATCCTCTTCGGCCCCGACATGTGGCTGGGCTCCTACGTCGAGCGCATGACCGGCCGCCGGATGCACGTCTGGCCCGGCGAGTGCCACGTCCACGCCGGCATCCGTCCCGACGACATCACTGCCCGGCGCGCCGCCCACCCCGACGCCGAGTTCCTCGTCCACCCCGAGTGCGGCTGCGTGACCCAGGTGATGGAGTACGTGGCGGCCGGCGAAGTCGACCCCGAGGGCGTCCACATGCTCTCCACCGGCGGCATGATCGACTACCTCAAGGACAACCCCGAGGGCGAGTTCATCATCGCCACCGAGAACGGGATGCTGCACCCCCTGCACCAGGTAGCTCCCGGCGCGACCCTGATCGAGGCCAACCGGATGGCCCTCTGCAAGTACATGAAGATGATCACGCTGCCGAAGTTGCGCGACGCCCTCGCGGAGATGAAGTTCGAGGTCAGCGTGCCGGCGGAGATCGCCGAGCGGGCGAAGCTGCCGATCGAGCGCATGGTCGCGATCGGGTAGCTCGCCGTTAGGTTCCGTCAAGCCCGTTGCATCAAGCTGCCCCCGTATGCGCCGGCTGCTCAAGCCGATCGCCCTCGGCGCGGTCGGGCTCTTCCTCCTGATCCAGCTGGTGCCCTACGGGCGCGACCACGGCAATCCGCCGGTGACGCAGGCGGCGAAGTGGCCGGCCGGGCCCGGCCGGCAGCTGGCCGAGCAGTCCTGCTACGACTGCCACAGCAACCTGACCAAGTGGCGCTGGTACTCGAACGTGGCGCCGGCGTCCTGGCTGGTCCAGCACGACGTCGACGAGGGCCGCGGCGCGCTCGACTTCTCCGAATGGGACAAGCCCCAGCCCGACTTGGGCGAGGTCGTCGAGCAGGTCTCCAGCGGCGAGATGCCGCCGACCAAATACACCCTGATCCACCGGGGCCTAGTCGTCGGAGCCCTCGCCGCCGCTGTCGTCGCTGCCACCGCCGTGGTCGTCGCCCGGCTCGGTGGGTTCGGTTTCGTCCGTCGTCGCTTCTTCGGTCGTGGTCGGTTCCGCGGTCGTCGATTCGGTGTCGGTGCGATCGCCGGAGGTCGTTTCCCGGCCGTTCGCCTGGTGACCGCCGGCGCCGCTGACCGCCGGCGCCAGCTCCTCGCCGGCGGAGATCGACTCGGAGGCGATCCCGATCTGCTGGCTGGCGAGGTTGCTGGCGGCGATCGCGACCGCGACCGCGATCGCCAGCCCCAGCAGCGCCAGGCCGATCCATTTGGCGGTCGCCGGCAGCCTCACCCGCTCGCCACCTCCGCCTCGCTCACTTCGATCGCGGCGCGGAGGCCGCCGCCGGGCCGGTTGGCGAGCCTGACGTCGCCGCCCCACTGCCGGGTCAGCTCGCGCGCGATCGCCAGCCCGAGGCCCGTCCCCTTGGGCCCCCGTTGGCCGGCGCTGCCGCGGCTGAAGCGCTCGAAGACCGCCTCCTCCTCGCCGGCGGCGAGGCCGGGGCCGCGGTCCAGCACCTCGATCCGCCCCGGCGAGGCGGCGATCGTCACCGCCGAGCCCGGCGGCGAGTAGAGCAGGGCGTTCTCGACCAGGGCGTCGATCGAGCGGTCGAGGTCGGGGCCGGCGCACCAGCCGCTGGCCGGCGCTGCAGGCGTCTCCACCTCGATCTCGATGTCCCGCTCCGCGGCGGCCCGGCGCCAGCGCTCGGCTGCCCGCTCCGCGGCCTCGTCGAGGTCGATCCGCTCGCCCGGGAGTTCGTGCTCGCCGGCGCGGCTGAGGATCAGCAGCTCGTCGACGATCAACGAGAGCCGGTCGATCTCGCGCATCGCCGCCTCGACCTCGCGCTCCACCTCCGGCTCGCCCCGGTGGCTCTCGCCCATCCCCTCCAATCGCAGGCGCACCCCGGTCAGCGGCGTGCGCAGCTGGTGGGAGGCGTCGGCGACGAAGTCCTGCTGCACCCGCAGCAGCCGCTTCACCCGCTGGGTCATCTCGTTGAAGGTCCGCGCCAGCGAGCGCTGCTCGGTGCTGCCTTCGACCGCGACGGTGGCGGCGAGGTCGCCGCCCGCGACCCGCCGCGCGGCGCGGTCCAGGCGCCGGATCGGTCGCGCGATCTGGGCGGCGATCAGGGCGCCCGCCACCATCCCCAGCGCCAGCACCACCGCCGCCAGCGCGGCGACGTCGAGGATCGAGGTCCGAACCGCCCGGTTCACCGCGTCGACGCTCTGGGTGATCCGCACCGCCCCCTCGATCCGCCCGCGCTCCTGCACCGGCACCGCGGTGGCGAGGATTTCGGTGCCGAGGGTTTCGCTGTTGCGGGTGATCTGCTCGCCCGTCCCGCCCAGCGCCGCCCGCACCTCGGGCCGGTCGGCGTAGCTGCGGTCGGGCGGGGTGCCGGCCGAGTCGGCGAGCAGGCGGCCGCGCTCGTCGACGACGATCACCCGCCCGCGCACGCTCTCGCCGGACTTGCGCGCCAGGCGCTCGAGGATCGCCGGCCGCGGCGGCGCGACCAGCTCCGAGGCCGCCGTCGCCACCACCTGCGCCTGGCTCCGCGCCTGCCCCTTGACCTCGGAGTCGACGCGGTCGCGCAGGCTCAGCGCCAGCGGCACGCCGAGCGCGATCAGCGCCAGCAGCAGGACGTAGGCCAGCGCCAGCAGGAGGGTGGCCCGGAGGCTTACGGCGCCCCGTCCTCCGGGGCGGCGAAGCGAAAGCCGACGCCGCGCACCGTCTCGATGTAGGTCGGGTCGGCAGGGTCGTCGCCGAGCTTGCGGCGCAGCCAGCCGACGTGGACGTCGAGCGTCTTGGTCGAGCCGAACCAGTTGGTGTCCCAGACCTCCGACATCAGGTCCTCGCGCTTGACCACGCGGCCGGCGTGCCGCATCAGCTCGGCGAGCAGGTCGAACTCCTTGCGGGAGAGCTCGAGCTCCTCGCCGCCGAGGCGGGCGATGCGCGCTTCGGGGTCGAGCTCGACCGCGCCGATCTTCATCGGCTTGGAGGGGTGGCCGTCGCTGCGGGCGCTGCGGCGCAGCACGGCGCGGATCCGCGAGATCACCTCGGCGGCGCTGAACGGCTTGACGACGTAGTCGTCGGCGCCGAGCTCGAGGCCGACGATCTTGTCCATCTCGGTGCCGCGGGCGGTCAGCATCACGATCGGCACCTCGGAGCGGCGGCGCAGCTCGCGGCAGACGTCGCGGCCGTCGCCGTCGGGGAGGGCGAGGTCGAGCATCACCAGGTCGGGGTCCTCCGCGGCGGCGAGCTCCAGCGCCCCCGCCGCGGTGCCGGTCACCAGCGGCTCGAAGCCCGCCCGTCGCAGCGCCTCCGCGAACGGCTGCGATATCGACTCCTCGTCCTCGACGACGAGGATGCGACCGCTTGGCGCCGGCGTGGCCATGGGGCAACTGTAGCGACGCCCAGAGCGCTTTCCGGCCGCCGCCGGAGAGGTTTTGCCAGCTCTTTACCCGCGGCTGACCTGGCCTTGCACGGGCGCTTCCGACAATGCCCGGGCAACTTCAGCCAGAGGAGACGAACCGTGAGCAAACTGAAGATCCGCATAGCCGCAGGGGCCACCGTCATCGGCCTCGGAGGGCTGGCCGGCGTCGCCTTGAGCGCCGGCGAGCAGCAGCACTCGAGCGCCACCGTCGCCGAGAAGCCGGCGGTCCGCACCAAGGTGATCCGCAGGACGATCCACGTCACCAAGCACGGCAAGCCGAAGCACCCGGCGGCCGGCCCCGGGGGAGGGGCGGCCGCCGCCGGCTCCGCGGGGAGCGCCGGCGCCTACGGCAGCGCCACCACCAGCAGCTCTTCCAGCGGCTCGAACCCCGCGGCCTCCTCCTACTCGAACCCGGTGACGACCTCGACCAGCGGCGCCGCGGCCCCGACCGAAGCCAGCTCGGAACCGGTCGTGACCGCGACCAGCGGCGGCGGCTCGGCGGCGAGCGGCGGCGGCGAGTACGAGGGCGAGAGCGAGTACGCCTCCGAGAGCGGCGGCGAGCACGAGGGCGGCGGCGATGACTGAGCCCGCCCGCCGCCCCGCCCGCCGGCCCGGCCCCGGAGCTGTGCTCTGGGGCTCGGTCGCCCTCTTCGCGGTGCTCTTCGCGCTCCTCACCTACCAGCTCAGCGCCGCCACCGACCCCTCGCTGAGCGGGTCGACCGCCGCAGGGGCGCAGCCGGTCCAGGTCCGCAAGGTGATCAAGCGGCGCATCGTCACCACGGTCGTCCCGACTCCCGGCACGACCAGCGTCAGCAGCGGCCCGGCGACCAGCAGCTCCGTCGCCACCGAACCCGAAGCCGAACCCGTCACCACCAGCGCCTCCTGATCATGAGCGAACACGACGTCAGCTTCGATGCGATGGGCAGCCACGTGCGCCTGCTGATCGGCGAGCCCGGGCCGGAGCTGGCCCCGGCCGCCGAGGCGGCGGAGCGGACGCGGCGGTTCGTCGCCGAGTTCGACGCGGCGCTCTCCCGCTTCAAGTCCGGAAGCGAGCTCTGCGCGCTGAACGCGGACCCGCGCGAGCGCGTCCCGGCCTCGCCGCTGCTGCGACAGGCGGTCGCGGCGGGCCTGGCGGCGGCCGAGCGCAGCGGCGGCCTCGTCGACCCGACCCTGGTCGGCGAGATCGAGTCCGCCGGCTACGTCGCCTCGCGCGCCGGGATGAACGGGTTGCCGTTGGGCGAGGCTCTGGCCGTCGCGCCGCCGCGGCGGCCGGCCAGCCCGAGCCCCGAGCGGCGCTGGCGGCTCTTCGAGGTCGACGAGGAGGCCGGCGAGATCGTCCGCCCGCCCGGGCTCCGGTTCGACACCGGCGGCACCGGCAAGGGCCTCGCCGCCGACCTGATCGCCGCCAGCCTGCGCGGCTACCCGCGCTTCATCGTCGACTGCGGCGGCGACATCCGCCTCGGCGGCGCCGACGCCCTCGTCCACCCCTACGAGGTCTTCGTCGAGCACCCGCTGACGGGGGAGCGGGCGCACGTCCTCAAGCTCGGCTCCGGCGGCGTCGCCACCTCGGGCCTCAACGTCCGCATCTGGCGCGGCGCCGACGGCCGCTACGCGCACCACCTGATCGACCCCGCCGGCGGCGAGCCGGCCTGGACCGGCCTCCTCGGCGCCACCGCGCTGGCCGACACCGCGCTCGAGGCGGAGACCCTCTCCAAGGCGGCGCTGCTGTCGGGGCCGGAGGGCGGCCGCGAGCTGCTCGCCGACCGCGGCGGCTTCCTGGTCCACGACAACGGCTGGGTCGAGCTGGTCGGGCCGCTCGCCGCCGCGCCCCGCATCCGCCTTCCCCGCGTCCCCAGCCTGGAAGGAGCGCCGCGATGAGCGAAGCCGCCGCCGACGCCCTGCAGACCCACGGCTGGTGGCTGGCGAGCCGCGCCTCCGGCCTCGTCGCCCTGGTCCTGGTGACGATCTCGGTCGGCATCGGGCTGGCGATGGCGGGCAAGGTGATGCGCCGCCCCGGCCTCGCGAAGAAGCTGATGGCGATCCACGAGCAGACGGCGCTCGCCGGCCTCGTCGCGATCGCCGTCCACGGCATCACCCTGCTCGGCGACCCCTGGCTGCATCCCGGCGTCGCCGGGGTGACGGTCCCCTTCGCGATGAGCTTCCGCACCGCCTTCACCGGCCTCGGCGTGGTCGGCGGCTACCTCGCCGCCCTGCTCGGCCTCAGCTTCTACGCCCGCAAGCGGGTCGGGCCCAAGCTCTGGCGCAAGGCCCACCGCGCCACGGTCCTGGTCTACGTGCTCGGGCTCGTCCACGCGCTGGGCGCCGGCACCGACGCCTCCGCCGTCTGGTTCCGCTGGTGGGTGATGCTGACCGCCCCCCTGATCGGCGGCCTGCTCGTCTACCGCGTCCTCTCCGGGCGCGCCAAGAGGCGGAGCCGCCAGGCCGGCCGCACGCAGCTTCCGAACCGCCAGCCGTCGCCCGAGCGCGGCGGCCGGGCGGTCCCCGGAACCCCAGTCCTCGAGGAGGCGTGATGAAAGACCACGGCGTGCTGATAGTCGGCGGCGGGCTTGCCGCCCAGCGCTGCGCGGAGACCCTGCGCCGGCGTGGCTACGAGGGAGCGGTGCGGATCGTCTGCGCCGAGGCCGAGCCGCCCTACGACCGGCCGCCGCTCTCCAAGCAGGTGCTGGCAGGAGCGGCGGCCGATGACTCCGTCGCCTACCGGCCCGCCTGGTGGTACGAGGAGAAGGGGATCGAGCTCGTCCTCGGCGCCCGCGCCGAGGCGCTGGACGCGACCGCGCGGACGGTGACGCTCGACTCCGGCGCCTCCCTCGACTACGGCAAACTGCTGATCGCGACCGGCAGCGCGCCGCGGCGCCTGCCCTTCCTCGACGGCGCCAACGTGCACGCGCTGCGCACGCTCGCCGACGCGCGGCGGCTGCGGGCGGAGCTCGTCCCCGGCGCCCGCCTGGCGATCGTCGGGGCCGGTTTCATCGGCCAGGAGGTGGCCGCCACCGCCCGCGGGCTCGGGGTCGAGGTGACGATCGTCGAGGCGCTGCCGACGCCGCTGCAACCGATCCTCGGCGAGCGGCTGGGCCGCTGGTTCGCCGGCCTCCATCTCGACCAGGGCGTGCGGGTCCTCACCGGCGCGATGCTGGAGGGAGCCCGCGGCGGGGGGAGGGTGGAGGAGCTGGTCCTGGCCGACGGCCGCCGCCTCGAGTGCGACGCCGTCGTCGTCGGCGTCGGCACCGTCCCGGCAACCGCCTGGCTGCGCGGCAGCGGCCTCGAGGAGGACGGGGTCCGCGTCGACGCCTGCGGCCGCACGACCCTCGCGGACGTCTTCGCCGCCGGCGACGCCAGCGTCCCCTTCGACCCGCGCTATGGCGCCCACGCCCGCACCGAGCACTGGGACGCCGCCGCCTGGCAGGGCGCCGCGGCGGCGAAGGCGATGCTCGGCGAGTACCCGGGGACGCCGCCGCTGCCGAGCTTCTGGAGCGACCAGTACGGGGTGCGGATCCAGTGCGTCGGGCACCCGCACCACGCCGGCGAGGTCCTGCTCGAGGGCGACCCCGAGAGCCGCGACTTCGAGGCGGTGATGCTCCGCGCCGGCGTCCCGGTCGCCGGCCTCGCCGTCGGCCGGCCGCGGGCGATCCCGCGGCTGCGCAAGCGAATCGAGGGCGGGGACCGCTTCGCCCCGGAACCGAAGGAGGAGGTCGCATGACCTACGTGCCCGTGGTGGACCCCGACGAGTGCAGCGCCCACGGCGACTGTGTCGAGATCGCGCCGGAGGTCTTCCGGCTCGACGACGTCGCGGTCGTGATCGGCACCGGGCCCGAGGAGCTGATCCTGGAGGCGGCGGAAGCCTGCCCGGCGGTGGCGATCTCAGTCGTCGACCAGGAGACCGGCGAGACCGTCTTCCCGTAGCAGTATGAGCGTCCACTAATACTTCGCTAGTATCTCGCCAACCTCGCCTGGGCGCGTTCTTGCGCGGTCGAGGGCACGAAGGAGTCACCCTGTGTGCGCAGAAGGCACCCCACGCATGGCGAGATCGAAGAAGAACAAGAACCGCGGCGAGGAGCCCCGGCGTCCCCGCGGGCGCCGCGCCCCGATCGTCGAGCTGAGCGAGGTCACCAAGGTCTATCCCGGTGGCCACATGGCGCTCGACCGGGTCTCGCTGGCGATCGGCCGCGGCGAGTTCGTCTTCCTGGTCGGCCCGACCGGCTGCGGCAAGTCGACGCTGATCAAGATGCTGATCCGCGAGCTCGACGCGACCGAGGGCTCGGTGAAGATCGCCGGCCGCGACATCGGCCAGCTGCCGGAGAAGAAGATCCCGCAGCTGCGGCGCAACATCGGCACCGTCTTCCAGGACTTCAAGCTGCTGCCGAACCGGACGGTCTACGACAACGTCGCCTACGCGCTGCAGGTGATCGGCGCCAGCCGCGCCGAAATCCGCGAGCAGGTGCCGGCGACGCTGCGCCTGGTCGGGCTCTCGACCAAGCTCCACAACTACCCCGACCAGCTCTCCGGCGGCGAGCAGCAGCGCGTCTCCGTCGCCCGCGCCTTCGTCAACCACCCGCCGCTGCTGCTGGCCGACGAGCCCAGCGGCAACCTCGACCCGGTCACCTCGATCGGGATCATGCAGCTGCTCTACCGGATCAACAAGACCGGCACCACCGTCCTAGTCGTCACCCATGACCGCGAGATGGTCGACAACATGCGCCGCCGCGTGGTCGAGCTCTACGAGGGCCGCGTCGTCCGCGACGAGGTCTCCGGCGGCTACACCGAGGAATCGACGAGCGAATTCGGCCTGCGGATGCGGGCCGAGATGGGCGTCGGGCCCGAGGGCCAGACCAACGGCCACACCGACCACGAGTCCCTGCTCTGATGGGCCGCCTCGTCTTCTTCGTCCAGGAGGCGCTGCGGGCGCTGCGCCGCAACGGCGCGCCGACGCTGGCCGCGATCGTGACCACGGTCGTCACCGTGATCCTGCTCGGCGTCCTGATCCCGATCTTCCAGACCACGCAGGCCAAGAGCGAACAGGTCCGCAGCGAGCTCAACATCCAGGTCGGCCTCTACGACGACGCGACCAGAGCCGAAGTCAACAGCCTGGACCGGGAACTGGCGGCGATCCCGCACGTCTCCCAGGTCACCTACATCAGCAAGGACGAAGCTCTGGCGACGCTGCGCGGCGAACTGAAGGACAAAACGATCGTCGAGCAGCTGCACTCCAACCCGCTGCCGGCCAGCTTCGAAATCAAGGCCGACGACGCCGCCAACCTGCCCGGCATCCGCGAGGCGATCATGCCCCAGGGCGCGGGCGGCAAGGCGCAGCCGATCTCGCCGATCATCAGCAACATCTTCGACCGCACCCAGGCCTCGGGCAAGATCGAGCAGGTCACCAGCGCCCTCAAGATCGTCCTCACCGTGATCACCGTGCTGCTGGTGCTGGCCTCGCTGATGCTGGTCGGCAACACGATCCGGCTCTCCATCTACACCCGCCGCCGCGAGGTGGAGGTGATGCGCCTGGTCGGCGCCACCCGCTGGTTCATCCGCTGGCCCTTCATGATCGAGGGCGTGGTCGTCGGCTTCGCCGGCGGGCTGGTGGCCATACTGGTTCTGTGGCTCGGGAAGATCACGATCGTCGACCCGCTCAGCGACTCCTTCTCGTTCCTGGCGGCGCAGAACGACAGCACGCTGACCTTCCCCGCCCTGGTCGGCATCCTCTTCGCCGCCTCGGTGCTGGTCTCGACGATCGGGTCGGGCCTCACCTTGCGGCGCTTCCTCAAGGTCTGAGGCGCCCGTGAGAGCACGCGGGGCGGTGGCGTTCGCCGTGGCGCTGATCGCCTTCCTCGCCGCCGGCCTCTGGCTGGGCGGCCATCCGGGGCAGCTGCCGGGGTTCGCCCGCGACGTCTTCGTCTCCGAGCCGGCCGGGCTGACGGCGGAAGCGGCGGAAGCGATCGAGGACGGCTACTACCGCCCGGTCGGCGAGACCGAGCTCGGCAACGCCTCCCTGCAGGGGATGGTCCGCGAGCTGCGCAAGCGCCACGACGACCGCTTCTCCGAATACTTCTCGCCGGAAGCGCTGGCCAGCTTCAACGAGCAGATCGAAGGCCGCTTCTCGGGCATCGGGCTCACCGTCGCGCCGGCCAAACGCGGCCTGCGCGCGGTCCAGGTCTTCCCGCGCTCGCCGGCCGCCGAGGCGGGGATCGAGCCCGGCGACACGATCGTCTCCGTCGGCGGCGACTCGATCGCCGGCGTCTCCAGCGCCGAGGCGACGGCGCGGATCAAGGGGCCGGAAGGGACCCGGGTGACCGTCGGCGTGCGCGACGCCGAGAGCGGCAAGGTGCGCGAGCTGGAGTTGACGCGGGCGGAGGTGACGCTGCCGAACGTCAGCAGCAAGGTCGAAGCGGCCGACGGGCGCAAGCTCGGCTACGTGCGCCTGCTCTCCTTCAGCGAAGGGGTCCACGCCATGCTCGCCAACGCCGTCCGCAAGGTCGAGGGCGAAGGCGCGGAGGCGATCGTGCTCGACCTGCGCGGCAACCCCGGCGGCCTGCTCGAGGAGGCGGTCCTCGCCGCCAGCGTCTTCCTGCCGGAGGGCGAGGTCGTCGTCTCGACCGACTCCCGCAGCCAGGGCCACAGCGTCCACAAGACGGTCGGCGGCAACCTGCCGCGGCGGCCGCTGGCGGTGCTGATCGACCGCGGCACGGCGTCCGCGGCGGAGATCCTCACCGCGGCGCTGGCCGACGACGGCGACGCCACCGTGGTCGGCACCCGCTCCTTCGGCAAGGGCGTCTTCCAGGAGGAGCAGACGCTCTCCAACGGCGGCGCCCTGAAGCTGACCGTGGGCGAGTACTTCACGCCGGAGGGCGTCAACCTGGCCCGCAGCAAGGGGATCCATCCCGACGTGCGGGTCGCCGACGACCCCGCGACCGAGGTCGACGAGGCCAGGCAGCGGGCGCTCGAGGTGCTCGACGGCCGGGCCGGGCGATGAGGGGGCGTCCGGGCCGGGCGAGGGGCCGGCGCCGGGGCGGCGCCCCGCGCGGCGCCGCACGCCCGCGCCGCCGCGAAGAGCGCCCCAGCGCCCTCGAGGCGGTGGAGGCGATGCTGCGCGACCAGCTCGGCCACCGCGGCTTCTCCGCCGCGCTGGAGTCCGAAGCCGCCGCCGCGGCCGACGCCGTCGAGGCGCACCCGGGCCGGCGCCGCGACCTCACCGACCTGAGCACCTTCACCGTCGACCCGGCTACCGCCCGCGACTTCGACGACGCCGTCTCCGCCCAGCGCGAGGGCGACGGCGCCCGCGTCTGGATTCACATCGCCGACGTCTCCGCCCACGTCAGGCCGGGCTCCCCGCTCGACCTCGAGGCGCGGCGGCGCGGCAACAGCACCTACGTCCCCGGCGCCGTCGAGCCGATGCTGCCGCACGCGCTCTCCAGCGGGGCCTGCAGCCTCTCGCCCGGCGTGGAGCGGCTGGCGGTGACCGCCGAGATCGAGCTGGGGCCGGGCGCGCGGCCGCTCTCGACCCGCTTCTACCGCAGCCGCATCCGCTCCGACGAGCGCCTCGACTACGACCAGCTCGACGCGATCTTCGCCGGCCGCGTGCGGGCGCCGGAGCACGTCGCCGAACCGCTCGAGGCCGCCCGCGACGTCGCCGCCGGGCTGGGCGAGCACCGCGGCTCCAGCAGTCTCGACGTCGAGTCCTTCGAGCCGGAGTTCCGCTTCGACGCCGCCGGCAACGTGACCGGCGCCCATGGCGTCGCCCAGACCGAGTCCCACCGCCTGATCGAGCGGCTGATGATCCTCACCAACGAACAGGTGGCACAGCTCTTGGCGCAGCGGCGGGTGCCGGCGATCTACCGTGTCCACGAGCAACCCGACCCGGACCGGATCGAGCGCCTGGTCGAGCAGCTCGCCGCGCTCGGCGTGCCGACCCCGGCGCTGGGACAGGGCCTCTCGCCCCAGCAGGCCGCCGTGGTCGCGGCGGAGGCCAGCCGCCTGGTCCGCCGCGAGGCCTCGCGGCGCGGCCACGGACGCCAGGCTTATATATCCCTCGTGCTCCGGTCCCTCAAGCAGGCCCGCTACAGCGAGCGGAACAGCGGCCACGCCGGCCTCGGCAGCGAGGCCTACACGCACTTCACCTCGCCGATCCGCCGCTACCCCGACCTCGTCGTCCACCGGGCGCTGCTGGCGCTGCTGGGGGAGGGGGAGCAGGCGCCGCGGCTCTCCGACGCCCGCGAGGCCGCCGCCGACTGCTCGGCGAGCGAGCGCGAGTCGGCGAAGATCGAGCGCGAGGCCGACGACGTCTGCGCCGCCTACCTGCTCGAACGCGAGCTGGGGGAGCGGGGGCTGGACACCGTCTTCGAGGGCGAGGTCTCGGGCGTGATCCGCGCCGCCGCCTTCGTCTCCTTCGGCGGCGAGCTCGGCGACGTCTACGAGGGCATGCTGCCGGCGCGCCGCCTCCCCGGCGGCCGCTACGAGCTGAACGAGACCGAGGTGGCGCTGGTCAGCCGCGGCTCCAAGGCGGCGCTGCGACTGGGCGACCCGGTCACGGTCCGGGTCGCCGGCGTCGACCCCGAGCGCGGTCGCGCCGAGCTGGACCTGGTCGAGCTGGGGGAGGGGCGCTCCTGATGGCCAAGAAGCAGAAGAAGCGGCGGCTGCCCGCCTCCGGCGACGTCGTCACCAACCGCCGCGCCCGCCACAAATTCGAGTGGGTGGAGACGATGGAGGCGGGGATCGTCCTCACCGGCTCCGAGGTCAAGGCGCTGCGCGGCGGCAAGGCGCAGATGACCGACGCCTACGCCGTCGTCGACGGCGGCGAGGTCTGGCTGCGCAAGCTCCACATCCCCCCTTACGAGTTTGCCGCGGTCGACGCCCACGACGCCGAGCGGCCGCGCAAGCTCCTGTTGCACCGGGAGGAGATCGAGCGCCTGATCGGCAAAACCGCCCAGAAAGGGCTGACCCTGATCCCGACCCGGATCTACTTCAAGGGGCCGCGGGCGAAGGTCGAGTTGGCCCTGGCGCGCGGCAAGGAGGGGCGGGACCGCCGCCGCGAGATCGCCGACCGCGACGTGCGCCGCGAGGTCGAACGCGAGTTCAAGGGACGGATGCGGTGAGGCGGAAGCAGGTCGAACGTCGGTCCGCGGCGAACCTTGCTGTTGGCTTGAAACCGCTGGCTTACATGCAAGGATGCAGGGCGATGCGGACCAGGTCGCTCCTCCCCTCGCTCGTCGTCGGGCTCTTCGCGGTCGCTCTGGCCGTCCCCGCCGTCGCCGCCGCCGAGTCCTTCCCGGAAAAGGCCAGCGACTACGTCAGCGACCACACCAGCTACTTCGTCGCCGGTCTCCTGGCCGCGATCCTGCTGCTCCTGCTGGTCGTCAGCGTCACCCAGCGGCGCGCCAAGGAGAAGGAGAAGAAGCAGGTCGCCGCCCCGGCCGCGCCGCAGCCGCCGGCCGCGCCCGCAGGCGCCGCGGCCGCAGGCGCGCCGCAGGCACCGCGGCCGCAGGCACCCCGACCCCAGGCGCTACTCCGGCAGCAGCGACCACCGCCGCGACGACCGAGATGCCCGCGGTCGCTGCCGCCACCGGATCTCAACCGCCTCCGGGCGCCTCCCAACCGCCCCCGGGCGTCCCGGCCGCTCCCTCCGCCGCACCGGCGATGGAGAGTCCCAAGGACCGGCGCCGGCGCATGCGGGACGAGCAACGGGCGCAGCGCAACGCCCAGCGCCAGGCGCGGCGCGAGGAGGTGAAACGGCGCAAGGAAACGCGCAAGGGTGGGGTCCCTCGGCCCGCCGCGGCCCCGGCCGGCCCCGGTGCCGCCGCTCCGACTGCCGCCGCTCCGGTCGCCGCTGAGGCGGCCGCCGCCGAGCTGCCGCCGGTCAAGCAGAAGAGCTTCTTCGGGATCAAGTACGGCGGCGGCAAGCAGAAGCGCGAAGCGGCGCTGGCCGAGCAGCGCCTCGCCGCGGCCCGCGCCGCCAACGAACGGGCCCTGGCCCAGGCGCAGAGCGGCCAGGCCGCGCAGCCGCCGCAGTCCCAGGCCGTGCCGCCCGCCGAGCCGCCGACCCCGCTCCCCGGCGTGCAGCCGACGCAGCCGCCGGCGGTGCCGCCGCCGGTCGGCGGCGCCGTCACCCCGGCCGCCCAGGAGTACGATCCCGTCGCCGCCGAACAGAGGGTGCGCGACAAAGTCGAGGAAGTGCGCCTGGAGGAGCAGCGCATCCGCGCCGAGGCCGATCGCCGCATCGCCGAGGCCGAGCGCCTGCAGCAGCAGGCTCCGGGCGTGCCCCAGGCTCCGGTCGCGCCGCCGGCTCCCGTCGCCGCGCCTCAGCCCCCCGCGGTGGCTCCCGTCCCCGATCTGCAGACCGCCCAGCAGCGCCTGGAGGAGGAGCGCCAGGCTCGCGAGCGCTCGATGGCCGAGGCCGAGGAGCGCCTGCGCCAGATCGACGAACGGACCAAAGCCGCGGAACAGCGCGCCGCCGAGGCGAAACGGCTCGAAGGGCTGCGGGCCGAGGAGGAAGCGCGGCAGCAGCGCCTGCAGGAGATGCAGCGGAGCGTCGCCGAGGCCGAAGAGCGCGCCCGCGAGGCGGAGCGACGGGCGATCGAAGCCGAGCAGGCCGTCGTCCAGTCGGTGCAGGGCGCGGGGGCGCCGCCCGGACAGTTTCCGCAGACGACGCCGCCGCCGATGCCGCCGGTGCCGCAGCGGGGATTCGGGGAGCCCACCCCGGCCACCCCGCCAGCCGCCGCACCCCCGCCGCCTGCCCCGGAAGCGCCGACGCCCCCGCCGCCGCCGGCCGCTCCGGGGCCCGCCCAGGAGACCTTCCCGCCGCCGCCGGCCCCGCAGCCCCCGGCTCCTGCGCCGGTGCCGCCGCCCCCGGCCGCGCCAGAGCCCCCGACGCCTCCGCCGACGCCGCTGCCCTCGACGCCGCCGCCCGCCCCGCAGCCGCCCCCGGCCGCGGCCGCACCGGCGCCCGCCGGCGCTCAGATCAACCTCAACAGCGTCACTTTCGAGCAGCTGCGCGAGCAGAACCTCTCCGTCACCCAGGCGACGCGGCTGCTCGCCCACCGCGAGCGCCTCGGCGGCTTCCAGTCGGTCGACGACCTCGACCAGGTCGCCGGCTTCCCACAGGACGTGCTGGTGGACCTGAAGTCGCGGTCGACCGTCTGACGGGTCCAGGAACCGCCAGGCGGCGTCCTCGGTCGCTCGTGTGCGAAGCACACTTCGCTCCCTGCGTTCTTGCCTGGCGGCCCCTGGACCGCGTCAGAGGCCGTACTTTTCCAGCAACTTCAGCCAGACCTCGCTGCGCGCCGGGTACGGCGCCACCGCGTGGCGCAGCCGCGACAGCGGCACCTCGGCGACGATCGCGACCGTCGCCGCCTGCAGGACGTCGGCGGTGTCGTAGCCGCTGAAGGTGGCGCCGACGATCGTCCCCTTCGCCTGGTCGACGACGAGCCGCGAGGTGCCGCCGGTGTCCTTGCCCTGGAAGCTGGCCCCCGGCGTGCCGTCGGTGGGGACGTCGACGGCGCGGGCGTCGATGCCCGCCTCACGGGCCTGCCCGAGCGTCTTGCCGGCGGCCGCCACCTGGGGGTCGGTGAAGGTGACCCGCGGCGAGCCGATCCCCTCGGCGATCGCCTCGACCGGCCGGCCGAGTAGGTTCTCGGCGGCGACCCAGGCCTGGTACTTGCCGACGTGGGTGAAGAGGGCGCGGCCGTTGACGTCGCCGATCGCGTAGAGCCACTCGCGGCCGCCGACCCGCAGCCGGTCGTCGGTCTCGAGGAAGCCGTGGTCGCCCGGCCCGACGCCGGCCGACTGCAGCCCCAGGTCGGCGGTGTGGGGGACACGGCCGACGGCGACCAGGAGCTCCTCCGCCTCGACGCTGCCGCCGTCGCTCAGCTCGACCGCGACGCCGTCGCCGCGCGCCTCGACCCGCTGCGCCGTGGTGGCGGTGCGGACGTCGACCCCGAAGCGCTCGCGCAGGGACTCCGCCACTTCCTCGCCCGCAAGGCGGTCGTCGTCGCCTGGCGGTTGCTCCAGGCCTCGACCCGGTCGAGCCCCTCGATCGGCGGCATCGCGGCGCCGCTGCCGGTGGCGACGACGACCGCCCTGCGGGCGAGTAGCGCCTCCCCCTCGACGACGACCCGCAGCTCGCCGTCGAGCCGGCCGCTGCCGCGCAGCAGGTCGATGCCGCGTTCTTCCAACCAGGGCAGCTGGACGGAGTCGTCGCGGTCGTGGATCACCTCGTCGCGGCGGTCGAGGACGGCCTGCGGGTCGAGCCTGCTGTCGTCGTCCACCGGCACTCCCGGCAGGCGGCGCGCCTCGCCCAGCAGGTCGGCCGGACGTAGCAGCGACTTCGACGGCATGCAGGCGTAATAGGAGCATTCGCCGCCGACCGGGCCCCGCTCGACGATCGCCACCTTCATCCCGCCTTCCGCGAGGCGGCCCGCGCAGACCTCGCCGACCGGGCCGGCGCCGAGGACGATCGCGTCGTATTGGCGCTCGCTCACAGGCCCACCATCCCCGACACCGTACAATTCGAAGCAGCACCAGCACGGGGGCGACAGGCTTCGACGTGGTCGACTCGTGCGAACGGTTGCAGGTCGAGGTTGCCGGAGGCCTCGTTAAACCCCGGCACAAACCAATACGTGCGGACCATGAGTTCGCCCTCGCCGCTTAGCTAGAAACTAAGCGCTGTGAGAGTCGGTCCTCCCTCGCCCGCAGGGAGGGGCACCGGCTTCAGAAAGCGGGCTCACCCAGGCGGATCGCCCCGACCGCCAGGGGAAATTCAAGGGGCTCTGTCTTCCGTAGTGCCCGCCGGCGCGGACCCCGGGAGACGAGAATCAAGCGCCGGCTAAACCTGTAGACACCCTCGCGCCGCGTCCGCGGATCCGAGTTCGAATCTCGGCGCCTCCATCGACGGAAACCCGAAACCCGCTCCAGCAGCGGGTTTCCGGGTCATTTTGAGAGGCTGAGGTAGCAAGCTGGTACCAATTTCCTCCGACGAGACCTCTTAGCGGTCTCCCCAGGCCGAGATCGCGGACGACCTCGCTCACCCGGCGGTGACCGCGACGACCGGTAGGCCAGCCCGCGCGGCTCGCTCGACGAAGCGGCTGTCGCCGCTGATCACCGTTCCGCCGAGTTGCACCGCCAGCGCGGCGTAGGCGGCGTCATAGGCGGTCAGCGAGTGGGCGATCGCGAGGGAGAGCGCGGGCGGGACGAGCTGCTCGTCCAACGGGTGGCGATCCAAGTCCTCGAGCGTCGACAGCATGTTGATCGCGGTCATCGCCGAGTCGCGATCGAGCTCGCTCCGGCCGACGCGCTTCCAGAGCGCGTTGGCACACTCGATCAAGAGCAGGTCAGGGGCGTGGAGGTCATCGCCGTCTTCCCGGCAGCGAAGCAGGGCCGCCCGAGCCGGCGCCGATAGGGGCTCGTCGACATAGAGCGCCACCATGACGCTGGCATCGACGACGACGGCTGCCACTCGCCTACCGGTCGCGATCTTCGCGAATCAGCTCAGCGGCGGTGGGGGAACCGGCGGGGAGGGCGTGCTCAGCCCGAATCCGATCGGCGCCCTCGAGGAGTTCCGCCAGCGAAATCCCGGAACGGGGTGAGAGGCTACGGCGCAGCAGCTCGATGGTCTCCGCACTGAGCGAGCGCCTGGCCGATGCCGCCTCACGGCGCAGCCGCTCGTAGAGCTCAGCAGGGACATCTCTGACGTAGAGGGTAGCCATTGCTTGCAAGATGCTAGCAGCGCGAATCTGAGATGACCTCAGATGACCTCAAACCCTCGAATGGCAGGGAAAACGCATCGGCGTAATCTCACCCGCCGAGCTCGAATCTCGGCGCCTCCATAGCGATCTCGCCCCGGCTCAGCCGGCGGCGAGACGTGCTGCCAGCCAGGCCAGCACCGCCGCCTTCACGCCCTTCGATCCCGGGCTGGTGGAGGAATCGAGCGGGAAGCTCCAGGTCTCCCTGCTGCTGAAGGAGCCGACGGCGCAGCAGCGCGGCGCGGTTCTCGCCCTCGGCGGCGACGAGGATCTGCTGGCGATCGAGGGCCGCGAGCTCTACTGGCTGCCCAGCGGCGGGATCCTCGAGTCGGGTCTCGATCTGAAGGCGATCGAGGCGATCGTCGGCAGAGACACTCGCCGCACCATGGGCACGATCGAGCAGATCGCCGCCCGCCACTGCTGCGACTGACCGATCTGCCCGGCTATGACCGGGCAATCAGGCCAATCGCCGTAGGTCCGCCCGCGGCAGAGCCGCGACCTCGACGTCGCGGCTGACGGCGGCGATCTCGGCGGGGAGTTCGGAGAGCTGGACGTTGGCGACGAACTCCAGCTCGCCGCCGAGGGGGCGGAAGAAGTTGTCGTAGTGGGTGGGGACGATCGCGCATGGCTGCAAGACGGGGATGATCCGCTTCCAGTAGTCGGCGGTGAAGCTGCGGCCGGCGACGCCGGCGAGGAAGACGTCGACCCCGCGCTCCCGGAGCGCCTCCTCGACGAGGTTGGCGCTGCCCTGGTGGTAGAACCGCAGGCCGGCGACCGCGATCGAGATCCCCCAGACCCGGCCGCAGCGGTAGGCCCCCGGCGAGAGCGCGTCGAGGTGCTCGCAGCTGAGTTCGCCGTCGTAGGGGACGGCGAGGCCGAGCAGCAGCTTCGAGTGCAGGCTCGGCGTGAAGCTGACCTCGAACGGCCCCAGCTCGTAGGTGCGGTAGGGCTCGACCTCGACGGCGCGGTCGGCGAGGCCGTGCAGGGCCATCAGGTTGACGAGCGAGCTCGAGCCGTAGGCCCCGCTGCCGGTGCGGCGGGCGATCTCCGGCGCGTCGACGGCGTGGTCGAAATGGGTGTGGCCGACGAGCACGCCGACGGTCTCCCCCGGGGCGCGCAGGAAGCGGTCGAGGGCGGCGGGGCTGGGCAGCGCCGTGCGCCGCGTGATCAGGCTGCGGAACGGCACGCGCGAGAGGTAGGGGTCGACGACCAGCGTCCTGCCCTCGTAGCTGAGCCGGTAGCCGGAGACGCCGAGCCATTCGACCTCGAGGCCGGGCGGCAGCTCCAGCGGCCGCGCCTCCAGCTCCGCCAGGAGCTGACCGTCGGCGCGTTCGGAGGAGCGCCGCGTCGCCCGCGCCCGCGCCAGCTCGCCGAGGTGTCGCAGCGGTCCCGCCACCTCGCCGCCGCCCCTCCTCAGGCGCTGGCCGTCGCCGAGAGCTGCGGCGGCACCGCCAGCGTCTGGAAGACGACGCAGTAGCGCTCGGTCAGCTTCATCAGCGTCGCCAGCTGCTCCTCGTCGGCGTCGGCGTCGAGGTCGAAGGAAAGGCGGATGGCGGTGAAGCCGACGGGGGCGTCGCGGTCGACCGCGAGCGTGCCGCGGAAGTCGAGGTCGCCCTCGGCCCGCACCGTGCCGGACTCGACCGGGATCCCCAGCGAGGTGGCCACCGCCCGCATCGTCACCATCGCCCGCTCCGGGGCGGTCTCGTCGCTCTGCTTCAGGGGCGCCTGGATCGCCCGCAGCTCGTCTCTCTCCATGGGTCGAGCTTACGGGGCGGCGGCCCGAGGCTCACCGCTAACTTGGTCCGGCCATGGCAATCGCGACCGCGACCTCGCTGCAAGTCCACGTCGGCGGCAAGCTGCTGTTCGACGACGTCTCCTTCAAGCTCGAGCCGAGGGAGCGGATGACCCTGTCCGGTCGCAACGGCGCCGGCAAGTCGACGCTGCTGCGGGTGCTCGCCGGCGAGCTCGCCCCGGATGCCGGCTCGCTGGCGATCCAGCGCGGCGCCCGCGTCGCCCTGCACGACCAGCGGCCGCCGCGGGAAGCGCGGGCGACGCTCGGCGAGTACGTCTTCTCCGGCCGCACCGACATGCTCGAGACCGAGGCCGAGCTGGCCCGGCTCGAGGCGGAGATGGCGAACGGCGGGGTGGGGGAGGAGACGATGGCAGCCTACTCGGCTGCCCAGCAGCGGCTCGAAGCGGGCGGCGGCTACCGCTGGCGCGACGACGTCCTCTCCGTTCTCCGCGGCCTCGGCTTCGACGGCGAGCAGGCCGAGCGCTCGCTCTCGACCTTCTCCGGCGGCGAGCTGACCCGGGCCTCGCTGGCGCGGGCGCTGGCGACCCGGCCGGACCTGCTGCTGCTCGACGAGCCGACGAACCACCTCGACATCCCCTCGCTGGAGTGGCTCGAGTCCTACCTCGTCGACCTCGACGCCGCCGTCGTCCTCGTCGCCCACGACCGCTGGTTCCTGGAGGCGGTCGGCACCTCGGTGCTGGAGCTGGAGGCCCAGCGCGCCCGCTTCTTCGCCGGCCCCTGGCACGCCTGGCGCCAGGAGCAGGCGGCGCGGCAGATCGCCCTCGGCAAGGCGATCGAGCGCCAGCAGGCGGAGATCGAGCGGATGGAGCGCTTCGTCGAGCGCTTCCGCTACAAGGCGACCAAGGCGAAGCAGGCGCAGTCGCGGATCAAGCAGATCGACAAGAAGAAGCGCGGCGGGCCGCAGGCCGAACGCCGAGACACCCGCACGCTGCGCTTCTCCTTCAAGCCGCCCGAGCGCCCCGGCCGGGTGGTGCTGAAACTGGTGAAAGGTAGGATCGAGGTGCCGGGCCGCGTCCTGCTCTCCGACGCCGAGCTGGAAGTCGAACGCGGCGAGCACGTGGTCCTCGTCGGGGCCAACGGCAGCGGCAAGACGACCCTGATCGAGACCCTGGCCGGCCGCCGCGAGCCGGCCTCGGGCAGCGTCCGCAGCGGCCACAATGTCAGGCTGGGGTACCTCTCCCAGCACGCCGATACCGCGGCGGGGGAGGGCACCGTGCTCGACGCCGCCCAGCGCGAGACCGGCCTCACCGGCCCGAAGGCGCGGGCGCTGCTCGGTGGCTTCCTCTTCTCCGGCGCCGACGCCGAGAAGCAGCTGAGCGACATCTCCGGCGGCGAGCAGCGCCGCCTCTCGCTGGCGATCCTGGTCGCCTCCGGCGCCAACGTGCTGATCCTCGACGAGCCCACGAACCACCTCGACATCGAGAGTCGCGAGGCGCTCGAGGACGCCCTGATCGAGTTCGAGGGCGCCGTCGTCCTCGTCTCCCACGATCGCGCCCTGCTGGAGGCGGTCGGCACCCGCACCCTCGTCTGCGAGGACGGCAAGCTCAACAGCTATCCGAGCGGCTGGGCCGAGTACCAGCGTCGCCGCGACGAGCGGGCGGCGGCAGGCGAGCTGGCCGAGTCGAAGGCGAAGGCCAAGCACAGCGGCCCCGGTGGCAGGGGAGCCGAGCAGCGCCGCGCCGCCAAGTCCTCGCAGCGGGCGGCGCGCAAAGCCGCTCGCCTGGAGGAGCGGATCGAGCGCGCCGAGAAGGAGCTGCGGGCGGTCGAGGAGGAGCTGTCGGACCCCGCCGCCTGGTCCAGCCCCGGCCGCGCCGAGCGCGCCGGTGAGCGCCACCAGGCGGCGAAGACCGCGATCGAGGAGCTCTACGCCGAGTGGGGGCAGGCAGAGGAGAAGGCCGAGACGAAGTGAGATACGGGCGCGTGGGGGGTTGGGGTCGTCCCATGGCAGAGCAGGCGACGACCCCAACCGCGCTCAGGCTCCTTTGGAGATCGCGGTCGTCGGCAGAACGCGCGTCGAGCCAATGGCCTTCATGGGTCACCTCCCTCTCCGTCTCATGGCCCCCGCTTCAAGCGAGGGCAGAATGCTCAAACTGTTTTTAGCGACGGGAGGGACCCTTTAAAAGCCCTGCAAAACAAACTGTTCTGTTTATTTTCTAACTAGCGTCTACTATTCAAGAAGCGTGGTGTACTGGAAGATCTGATGGCGACCAAGTCAAAGCGAAGGCAGGCGAGCGCGGCCAACCGAGTCAAGGCGATCTCGCACCCGGTTCGGGCGGCGGCGCTGCGCTACCTGAACACCCACGGGCTCGGCAGCCCGCAGGAAATCGCCACCGCGATCGGCGAAGACGTCTCCAACGTCAGCTACCACGTGCGGCGCCTGGTCGCGCTCGAATGCGCCGAGCTGGTGGAAACGCGCCCGGTCCGCGGCGTCACCGAGCACTTCTACTGTCCGGTCCAGGGGCACGTGGTCGAGGCGACCGAGTGGGACGACCTGCCTCAGGAGACCAGGGTGAGCAACCTGACAGAAGTCGCCGGGCTCACCTTCGACGACGTCCGGGTCGCACTAAAAGCCGGGACTCTGGGCCGGGACGGCAAGTTCGCGCTGATCCATTACCCGATGCGCGGAGTCGATGACGAGGGCCTGCGGGAACTGATCGAGATCTGCGAACGGGGCTACCGGGAAGCGCAGGAGGTGCTGGCGCGGTGCCTGGAGCGGATGGAGGAGTCGGGCGAGGAGCCCAAGTACGTCTCGATGAACCTGCAGGCGTTCGAGGTCCCGTCGTTCTAGGCGGCCAACGGCCGCTCGAGCACGACCCGCGCACCCTTGGCCGGGGCGAGGGTGATGTTGCGGATCCGGACCCGCTCCGGCTTCGGGTCGGTCGGCCGCAGCTCGGCCCGCTGGACGAACTCGCGCAGGATGATGCGCATCTCGTATTCGGCGAAGGCGGCGCCGATGCAGCGGCGGATGCCGCCGCCGAAGGGGATCCAGGCGTAGTTGTCGGCCTTGCCGTCGAGGAAGCGCTCGGGCCGGAACTCGCGCGGCTCGGGGAAGAGGTCCGCGCGGTAGTGGAGGGCGGCGATCGCCGGCAGGACGAAGGTCCCGGCCCGCAGCTCGTAGCCGCCGATCCTCGCCGGCGCCTTCAGCTTGCGGGCGACGTCGACGATCACCGGCCGCGAGCGCAGCGTCTCCTTGACGGTGGCGTTGAGGTAGTCCTCCTCGCCGGCCGCCAGCGACTCGCGCAGCCGTGCCAGCACCCGCGGCTTGCGGACCAGCCGCTCGACCGCCCAGGCGAGGCCGGTGGCGGTCGTCTCGTGCCCGGCCCCGAGCACGGTGATCAGCTCGTCGCGCAGTTCCTCGTCGTTCATCGGCTCGCCGTCCTCGTCGCGGGCGCCGAGCAGCAGTGAGAGCACGTCGTCGCGCTCCTCGTGTCCCGCATCGGCCCGCCGCAGCCGGATCTCCTCGTAGATGAAGGCGTCGAGCGCGTCGCGCGAGCGGACGAATTTGCCCCAGGGGCTGAAGCGTCCGAGGTCGCGGCGCAGGTTGGGGAAGGAGGTGATCAGCCCGACCCGGCGCGAGAAGTCGTCGATCAGGCCCTCGAAGCGGGCCAGCCGCCCCTCGTCGTGGACGCCGAAGACCGCGCGCATGATCACCGCCAGGGTGATCCGCTGGGTGTGCGGGCGCATTGCGAAGGGCTCGCCCAGCGGCCAGCTCTCCATCTCGCGCCGCGTCATCTCCTCGATCAGCTCGCCGTAGCGCTGCACCCGCTCGCCGTGGAAGGGCGGCAGCAGCAGCTTGCGCTGGCGCAGGTGGGGCGCGTCGTCGAGGGTCAGCACCGAGTTCGGCCCCAGCGCCGGCTCCAGCACCGTCGCGTTCGCCTCGCCGGCGTGGAAGACGGCGGGGGCGCCGGTGAAGACCTCTTTGACGAGATCCGGGTGGGCGACGTAGACGATGTGGCCGAAGTAGGGGAAGCGGACCGTGAAGATGTCGCCGTAGCGGCGCTGGAAGCCGGTGAGGAAGCCGAGCGGGTCGCGCGCGTAGCGCAGCGCCTGCACAACCGAGGGGGCGCTGGGGCCGGGCGGCAGCCCTTCGGCACCGGCGAGCGTGGGGCGGGGGGCGGTGGCCTGCTCCATCGCGGACAACCATAGGCGAAAACTGGCCAGCCAGCCAGTTTTCGCCTCCGGATTGCTCAGAAGACGATCGTGCGCTCGCCGTCGAGCAGGACCCGCTCATCGAGGTGGGCCATCACCGCCCGCGCCAGCACCAGCCGCTCGATGTCGCGCCCGATCCGGACCAGGTCGACGATCTCGTCGCGGTGGCTGACCCGGGTCACGTCCTGGTCGATGATCGGCCCGGCGTCGAGCTCGGCGGTGACGTAGTGGGCGGTGGCGCCGATCAGCTTGACCCCGCGCTCGTGGGCGCGGTGGTAGGGATCGGCGCCGACGAAGGCCGGCAGGAAGCTGTGGTGGATGTTGATCGCCGGCGTCCCGAGGTCGCGCAGGAACTCGTCGGAGAGGATCTGCATGTAGCGGGCGAGGACGAGCAGGTCGACGGTGCCGATCAGCTCCAGCGCCTGCCGCTCCGCCTCCCGGCGATTGCCGGGCTTGACCGGGACGTGGTGGAAGGGGAGGCCGACCGATTCGACCTGGCCGGCGTGGTCGGCGTGGTTGGAGATCACCGCCACCAGCTCGCCGCCCAGCTCGGCGTTGCGCCAGCGCCAGAGCAGGTCGGAGAGGCAGTGGTCCTCGCGCGAGACCATTACCGCCACCCGCTTGACGTGGGTCGACTCGGCAAAGCGGTGCTCCATCTCGAACGGCTCCGCCACCTCCCGGGCGAAGCGCCGCTCCAGGCCCTCGCGCTCGCGCTCGGGGACCGAGTCGAAGACCATCCGCATGAAGAAGCGGCCCTCGGCGGTGGAGTGCTGGTCGACGTCGACGATGTTCAGCCCCGCCTCGGCGAGGAAGCCGCTGACCGTCGCGATCAGCCCCGGCCGATCCGGGCAGGCGAGTAGGAGCCGCGAAGTCGGATGCCCTGCCATTCCGCCGATGATGCCGGATAGCCCGCCGCCGATGCGCAGTGGCGCGTCCCTTGCCGGAATCGCGTCTGCTGATCGCCGAGGCGGTCTGAGCGCTCCGGCAAGTTCCCGCCCGGAAGAACCCTGTGTGATCGCGCGCACACATGCGGCGCGGAATGACCGTAACGGTTCCGCGCTTGCTCATAAGACGCTCACATATTCTCCCGGTCCTGGTCGCCCTGCTGGTCTTCCCCGCCGCCGCGCTTGCCGCGAGCGGGGCGGGAGGGGGTGGCTCCCAGGTCGCGGTAGACGGCGCGAAGCCGGCGGAGCTGGCGCCGCTGCAGCGGCCGGTCGACCGCTTCCAGCGGACGATTGACACCGCCGTCGCCCAGATCCGCGCCCAACGCCGCGCCGAGGCGCGGAGGCAGCGCCGCGAACAGCGCGAAGCGTTCGAAGACCTGCCCGGCGGCGTCTCGATCGAGACGCTGGAGTCGATCGCCGCCTGCGAGTCCGGCGGCGACCCGACGGTCGTCTCCGCCGACGGCAGCTACCGCGGCAAATACCAGTTCGACTACGGCACCTGGGAATCGGTCGGCGGCCAGGGCGACCCCGCCGCCGCTCCTGAGCTCGAGCAGGACTACCGCGCCGCACTCCTCTACTCCCGGTCGGGCTCCAGCCCCTGGCCGGTCTGCGGCTGACCCACCTCCTCCCCGAACCGCATCAAATTTTCGCCCTCCTGGGGCCAGAACTTGATGCAGTTCGGGGGTCGCCTACGATGGCGGCCGTGAGCGAGGACCAGGTTCCCGCGCCGGACCCCGGCGGGCCGGCGCGCAAGCCGCCGAAAGAGGCGATCGCCGAAGCCCGCGTGCGGGCGCCGACCCGCGGCAACCGCAAGCTCGAGGCTTTCCTCGACGCGATCAACTCCGACGAGCAGGTGCGGACCTGGTGGTACATGGCCCAGGTCCACGCCGAGCGGCTGGGGATGTCGGACCACTCCTGGGTCCACATGCAGATCGTCCTCAACATCTCCTTGCGATTGCTGCGGCTGCTGGTCAAGGCCGGGGTCGAGCCGGCCGTCGTCGCCGACCACGGCCTGCGCGACCGCGACGCCGAGGTGGTCGTCGCCGGCGGCGCCCTGCTGCACGACGTCGGCATGTCGATCCACCGCGCCGACCACGAGGCCTACTCGCTGTTCCTCGCCAACGGCGCCCTCGAACGGCTGCTGGCCGGCTCCTACAAGGAGCCGGAGCGGACGGTGATCGCCTCCGAGATCCTGCACGCGATCATCGGCCACCGCCGCCGCGGCGAGCCCTACACGGTCGAGGCCGGCGTGGTCCGCGTCGCCGACGCGCTCGACATGGCCCAGGGGCGGAGTCGGATCCCGCTCGAGGCCGGCCAGGAGGGGATCCACTCGATCTCCGCCGCGGCGATCGACGAGGTGCGGATCGAGGCCGGGGAGGAGCGGCCGGTGCGGATCGAGATCGACCTCAACAACTCCGCCGGGATCTTCCAGGTCGACGACCTGCTGGCGACGAAGATCCGCGGCACGCCGCTGGAGGGCCGGATCGAAGTCGTCGCCAGGGTCGAGGGCGAGACCGAGAAACGCCTGTTGTCGGGCTTCCGCCTGTCCTAGTCAGTCGAGCGTTTCTCCTAGTTCCAGGCAAGGAAGCAGGGAGCGTGGCGTGCTCCGCACGCGAGCGACCGATGACGCAGCCTGGGGCTAGGAGAAACGCTCGAAGGTCTGCGCGGCGGCGGTCCTTGCGCTTCTCCAGCTTGCCCTGGATCAGCGAGAGGACGATCGGCAGCAGCGCGAAGAAGGCGATCACGCCGAAGCAGAAGAAGGTGACGGTCTTGTCCGTGGTCGGCCCGGCCAGGCCGACGCCGTTCTCCGCCAGCGCCGCCGGCGCGGCGACGAGCATCATGGCCCAGATCGAGAGGACGACTGCGAGGGTCCGCTTCACGCCCGGCAATCTAGCGCACGGGGCCGGCGTCAGGCGCCATCGCGCCGGCGGTTGAGCCGCCCTTAAGTCGCGGCCATAGGATGCGCCGCCAATGTCGAGCCTCGAAGCGATCGTGCTCGGTTTGGTGCAGGGGCTGACCGAGTTCCTGCCGATCTCCTCCAGCGGCCACCTGCGCATCGTGCCGGCCCTGCTCGGCTGGGAAGATCCCGGCGCCGGCTTCACCGCCGTGATCCAGCTGGGGACGATGGCGGCGGTGCTGATCTACTTCCGCGCCGACCTCTGGCGCATCGCCTCCGCCTGGCTGCGGGAATGGCGGCTGCCGATCCGCCGCGCCGGCGCCGAGGCCAAGCTTGGCTGGTTCATCCTCCTCGGCACGATCCCGATCTCGATCTTCGGGCTGATCTTCAGCGACCAGATCGAATCCGGTGCCCGCAGCCTCTACTTCATCGGCTCCGCCCTGATCCTCTTCTCCTTCGTCATGGTCCTGGCCGAGTGGGTCGGGTCGCAGCGGCGCTACCTGGAGCAGATGAACGCCCGCGACGGGCTCTTCATCGGCACCGCCCAGGCGCTGGCCCTGATCCCAGGCGTCTCCCGTTCCGGGGCGACGATCTCGGCCGGCCTGCTGCGCGGGTTCGACCGGGTCGGGGCGGCGCGCTACTCGTTCCTGCTCTCGGTGCCGGCGGTCGTCCTCAGCGGGCTCTTCGAGCTGCGGAAGGTCGGCGAAGAGGGCAGTCCCTCGGTGGCGGCGACGGTGATCGCCACCGTGGTCGCCTTCGTCTCCGGCTACCTCGCGATCGCCTGGCTGCTGCGCTACCTCAGCACCCACAGCCTCGGCGTCTTCGTCGTCTACCGGATCGCGCTCGGCGTGCTGGTGCTCGGACTGGCGGCGGCGGGAGTGATCAGCTGAGCCGGTCTAATTTCCTCGATCGCCGACTTTGCCGCAATTTCGGGGTGTCGCGCCTGTGAAAATCCTGTGAACGCAGGTAAAAGGCGTCCGCCCTCTGTTTACAATCGCCGTGTCTTGCCGGTCCCAGCGCCACCACACCAAGCAGGGGCCGTCAATCTATGAATCCTCAGCAGACCATCCGGCTCGCGGTGATCGACACCGACAGCGGCTTCGTCACGGTCCTCTCCAAACGGGCCGAGGCGGCCGGTTGGCAGCTGCGGATCGCGGCCAGCGCGGTGCCGCCGGAGGAGCTGGTGGCGATGAAGCTGAACGCGGTGCTGGTCGACCCGGCGGTCCTCGGCGAGGACGGCTGGGGCTACCTGGAGCGGGTCTGCGGGATGCTCCCCGACCTCGGCGTCGTCGTCTGCACCGGCCGCTCCACCGTCGCCCAGCGGGTCCGCGGCCTGCGCCTCGGCGCCGACGATTGGATCACCAAGCCCTGCCATCCCGAGGAGGCGATGGCGCGGATCGAAGCCGTCTCGCGCCGCCGTCGCCGTGGCCGCCACGGCTCCGAGACGGGCCCCCTGGTAGCCGGCGAGCTGGAGATCCGCCCCGACCAGTTCCAGGCCTTCGTCGCCGGCGAGAGCCTCGACCTGACCCGGCGCGAGTTCGAGCTGCTGCAGCTGCTGGCCGAGGCCAAGGGCCAGGTGCTGGAGCGGGAGACGATCTACCAGCGCGTCTGGGGCTACGCGATGGCCCACGGCGACCGCTCCGTCGACGTCTTCATCCGCAAGCTGCGCCAGAAGCTCGAGAAGCGCTCCCCCGGCTGGGGCTACATCCACACCCACTTCGGGGTCGGCTACCGCTTCGACCCCGAACCTGCCGGGATCGTCGAGGAGGAGTTGGTGGCGGCACCGGAGGCGGCCGAGCCGAGCGCCGGGAAGGCGCCGGCTTCACAGGTCGTTCACACGAGTTTCACGGCCGGATAACCGCTTTCCTAAAGACCATCGCCATGCTCAGCGAGCATGGCGATGGGAACCAGGCAGACTTCGGAGGAGCTCACCGGACGCCTCGAGATCAGGCCGGAGGAGCACGCCGCCCTGGTCGACGGCCGCCCCCTCAGCCTGACCATGCGCGAGCTGCAGCTGCTGGTCACGCTGGCTGAGCACCCGCAGCGGATCATGACCCGCGAGGAGCTCTTCGCCGCCGTCTGGGGGACCGAGCCCCGCCGCGACGACCGCTCGGTCGACGTCTACGTCAGCCGCCTGCGCGCAAAGCTGGGGCGGGCGCTGCCGGACGTGACGCTGATCCACACCCACAACGGGATCGGCTACCGCTTCTCGCCGGACGGCTGAGCGCGAGACCCGCCGTGTGGTCTTTCCAGGCGCTTTTACATCTTTTTTACATCCTCGACACATGCGAGTAACAAGGTGCCTGGTGCCCGCTGCGAGGGTCCTGCCCACTCGGCCCAACGGGCCGGCAATCTGAGTGAACCAACCAGAAGGAGACAGAGTGACTAGCTCTAAGTGGCTCGCGGTCATTGCCTCCGCGGCCGCCCTGGCAATTGGGGTGGCGGCATGCGGCAGCAGCGACGACGACAGTTCCAGCGGTGGTGGGGGAGGCGGCGACCTGTCGGGCTCGATCCGGATCGACGGATCCAGCACCGTGGCCCCGCTGAGCGAAGCGGTCGCCGAGCAGTTCATGGCCGAAAACTCGGGCGTCCGGGTGACGGTCGGGACCTCCGGCACCGGCGGCGGATTCGAAAAATTCTGCGCCGGCGAGACCGACATCAGCGACGCCTCCAGGGCGATCGAGCCTGAAGAGGAAGAAACCTGTGAAAAAGACGGGGTCGGTTTCGAGGAGGTCCACATCGCCACCGACGCGCTGACCGTGATGATCAACAACGAGAACCCGGTCTCCTGCCTCACCGTCGACCAGCTGGGTGCCGTCTGGGGCCCGGACTCGAAGATCTCCAACTGGAGTGAAATCCCCGGCCTCGAAGAGGAATTCGACGAGTCGCTGGCGCTGTTCGGGCCGGGCACCGACTCGGGCACCTTCGACTACTTCACCGAAGCGATCAACGGCGAAGAGGGCGTCACCCGCAAGGACTACAACAACGTCGGCGAGGACGACAACGCCACCGTGAAAGGCGTCGAGGGCTCGCCCGGCGGCATGGGCTACGCCGGCTTCTCCTACTACACGGAGAACGAAGGCAAGCTGAAAGCGCTGGAAGTCGACAACGGCAAAGGCTGCGTCGCGCCGTCGGTCGAAACCGCGCAGGACGGCAGCTACGCGCCGCTCAGCCGCCCGCTGTTCATCTACCCGAGCGAAGCGGCGCTGAAGAAGCCCGAGGTGAAGGCGTTCATCGAGTTCTACCTCGGAAACGTCGGCTCTGTCGCCGAATCGGTCGGCTACGTGCCGCTGACCGAAGAACAGCTCGAAGAAGCGGAAGCGGCGGCCGAAAAAATCGGGCTCTAGCGGCCAGGCTCCACCTCGATGAGCACCGGAACCACGATCGCGCAGGAGCCGGCGGGGGGACCCCCCCGCCGGCTCCAGGCGCCGAGCAAGCGCTACGGCGAGAAGGCGATCCGGTGGTTCCTTGCGTTCTGCGCCATCCTCTCCGTCGTCACCACGACGGCGATCGTGATCTCGCTGATCGGGCCGACGATCGGCTTCTTCGAAATCGTCCCGATCGACGAATTCCTCTTCGGCACCGACTGGACGCCCCAGTTCGAGCCGCCCAGCTTCGGCGTGCTGGCGATCGTCGCCGGCACCCTCAACGTCACCCTCTGGGGGATGCTGTTCGCGATCCCGATCGGGCTCGGGGCGGCGATCTACCTCAGCGAGTACGCGTCGCCGCGGGTCCGTAAGACGCTGAAGCCGGCGCTGGAGGTGCTCGCAGGCATTCCCACCGTGGCGATCGGGTTCTTCGCCGTCAGCTTCATCCTGCCGGAGATCATCGTGCCCCTCTGGCCCGGGGATTTCCTCGGCGGCGCGGTCGGTAAGCCGTTCCTGGCCCTCGCCGCCGGGCTCGGCATCGGCCTGATGGTGGTGCCGATCATCGCCTCGATCTCCGACGACGCGATGTCGGCGGTGCCGCGTGGCCTGCACGAGGGTGCCTACGCGCTGGGGGCGACCAAGGCCAAGGTGGCGGTGCGGGTGATCTTCCCGGCGGCGCTCTCGGGGATCGTCGCCTCGATCGTGCTGGCGATCTCGCGCGCCGTCGGGGAGACGATGATCGTCGTCCTCGCCGCCGGCTCCACTCCCAAGTTCACCTTCAACCCGGTGGAATCGATCCAGGCGATGACCTCCTACATCGCGACGACCGCCACCGGAGACATCGCGACCGGGTCGGTCGACTACAAATCCGTCTTCGCGGTCGGCACCGTGCTCTTCGTGATGACGCTGATCATGAACGTGATCAGCATCCGCCTCGTCCGCAGGTACCGCGAGGTCTACGAGTGATGATGGGGATCGGCGACGCCAGCGCGCCACGCAACCGGCTCGCGGTGGCCGGCGCCCGCGCCACCACCCAGGCGATGCTGCGCAACCAGCCGCGCGGCGACGTGATCCGCAACACCGTCTTCGCCGGCCTCCTCCTGCTCGCCGTGACGATCGCCCTGGCGGGCCTGCTGGCGCTGCTGATCCAGGCCTTCGTCAAAGGCT
This sequence comes from uncultured Solirubrobacterales bacterium, assembly GCA_963703585.1. Taxonomy (GTDB): domain Bacteria; phylum Actinomycetota; class Thermoleophilia; order Solirubrobacterales; family 70-9; genus VAYN01. Next base: position 136,830 of record CAVPEX010000043.1, read on the forward strand.
CCTCGGCGCTCAGCCTCGACCTGATCGCCAACCCGCCCTCGACGGCCTTCCCGGAGAAAGCCGGCTACCGGCCGGCGATCGTCGGCTCGCTGGAGCTGATCGCCGGCGTGATCCTCTTCGTCGTCCCGGTCGGGATCGGGGCGGCGTTGTATCTCGAGGAGTACGCCGACAACTCGCGCTGGTGGAACCGGCTGATCGAGGTCAACATCCAGAACCTCGCCGCCGTGCCCTCGATCATCTACGGCATCCTCGGCCTCGCCTTCATCGTCCGCGGGCCGATGGACCTTGGATTCATCCTCGCCGCCGGCTCGCTGACCCTGGCCCTGCTGGTGCTGCCGATGGTGATCATCGCCGCCCGCGAGGCGATTCGGGCGGTCCCCGACTCGATCCGCCAGGGCTCGCTGGCGCTCGGCGCGACGAAGTGGCAGACGATCCGCACCCAGGTGCTGCCCGCCTCGGTCCCCGGGATCGCCACCGGCGTGATCCTCGCCGTCTCCCGGGCGCTTGGCGAGACGGCGCCGCTGCTGCTGGTCGGGGCGACCGTCTTCGTCACCTTCGACCCGACCCCGTTTGGTACCGACGGATACTCGGCGATGCCGGTGCAGATCTTCAACTACGCGCTGCGGCCCCAGGAGGAGTTCCAGGCGCTGGCCGCGGCGGGAATCATCCTCATGTTGGTCGTCCTGCTCGCAATGAACTCCTTTGCGATCTGGCTACGAAATCGTTACGAGCAAAGGTGGTAGGTGATCTACTGTGAGCGAGCAGATGGCGCAGGACGACAGAGCCCAGACCGGTAGGGACGTGCGCGAGGCGGCGGCGGCGCGCGCCGGGATCGCCGTCCGGCCGGACGAGTTCCAGCAGCAGCGCTACAGCGGCCAGCGGGAAAAGGTCTTCGAGCTGAAGGGCGTCGACGTCCTCTACGCCGGGGTGAGCGCGGTCAAGGGGATCTCGATGGAGATCTACCGCAACGACGTCACCGCGCTGATCGGCCCCTCCGGGTGCGGCAAGAGCACGCTGCTGCGCTGTCTCAACCGGATGAACGACCTGATCCCGACGGCGGAAGTGGAGGGCGAGCTGCTCTACCACGGCGAGGACCTCTACGGGCCGACCGTCGACCCCGTGCAGGTCCGCAAGCTGATCGGGATGGTCTTCCAGAAACCGAACCCGTTCCCGAAGTCGATCTACGACAACGTCGCCTTCGGCCCGCGCATCCTCGGTCGCAAGCACGACCTCGACGCGACGGTGGAGAAAGCGCTGCGGGGGGCGGCCCTGTGGGACGAGGCCAAAGACCGCCTCGAGGACAACGCCTTCGGCCTCTCCGGCGGTCAGCAGCAGCGCCTCTGCATCGCCCGCTGCATCGCGGTCGAGCCCGACGTGATTCTGATGGACGAGCCCTGCTCGGCCCTGGACCCGATCTCGACCGGGAAAATCGAGGACCTGATGATCGAGCTCAAGCACGAGTTCTCGATCGTCATCGTCACCCACAACATGCAGCAGGCCGCGCGCGTCTCCGATCGCACCGCCTTCCTCATGGTCGAGCTGGACGCGACCGAGCAGAACCGTTGGGGTCGCCTGGTCGAGTACGACGAAACCGAGAAGATCTTCACCAACCCGTCCGACAAACGGACGGAGGACTACGTGTCCGGCAAAGTCGGCTGATGGCGGAGACGGTCCGCCTGCACTATCAGGAGGAACTCGAACAGCTCGAGGCGAGCGCGCTCGGCGGCCTCGACCTCGTCAACGCGGCGCTGGGGCGGACGATGGAGGCGGTCGAGCACCAGGACGTCGAGCTGGCACAGCTGGTGGTGGCCGACGACGACCGCATCGACGGCCGCTACCTGGAGGTCCACCAGTCCCTGATCGCGCTGCTGGCGACCCAGTCGCCGGTGGCGACCGACCTGCGCTTGATCTCGGCCCTGCTGCACGTGCTGAAGAACGTCGAGCGGATGGGCGACCAGTGCGTGAACGTCTGCAAGGTGATCCCGCTCTCCGGCAACGAGCCGCCCGCCGACGCCGAGATGGTGAAGCTGATCCTGGCGATGGGCGGGCAGGCGCGGACGCTGATCACCCAGGCGAAGCGGGCCTTCGAAGACCGCAACGTGGAGATGGCGCGCGACCTCGTCCGCCGCGACGACGTCGTCGACAACCTCAACCGCGAGTGTTTCCGGCTGGCGCTGGAGATCGGCGACGACGCCGACAAGCGCGAATGGGCGATGACGATGCTGCTCGCGGCCAGGGCGATCGAGCGGATCGGCGACAACGCCGTCGACATCGGCGAGCAGGTCGCCTTCGTCGTCACCGGGCTGTTCCGCGAGTTCGAGGACGCCTCGCACCCCGAATAGCGCTCCGCGCGACGGCTCGCGCGCCCAGGCGCGTGTCAGATCCGACTCATCTGGGAACATCAAGAAGATCGCCGCAATGCTCTGCGCTGCCATAGATATCGGCTCCAACACCACTCGCGTGCTCGTCGCCGAGCCGGCCGAGGGGCAGTTGAAGAAGGTGATGGAGCAGCGCGCCTACACGCGCATCAACAAGGCGATCGACGGCGAGGGGGCGATCCTCGCGGAGAAGATCGACGAGGTCTGCGACGTCGTCGCCACCCAGGTGCGGCTGGCGCGGGAGCTCGGCGCCCAGGGGATCCGGGCGGTGGCGACCGCGGCGGTGCGCGACGCGACCAACGGCGAGGAGGCGGTCAGCCGCATCGGCGAGGCCGCCGGCGTCCCGATCCAGATCCTCAGCGAGGAGGAGGAGGGCCGACTCTCCTTCATCGGCGCCACCAAGACGCTCGGCCACCCGGTGCAGGGGACGATCGGCGTCGTCGACGTCGGCGGCGGCTCGACCGAGGTGATCCTCGGCACGGTTCCCGGCGGCGTCGGCGAGGTGCGGTCCTGGCAGGTCGGCTCGGGCGTCCTGGCCGACGAGCTGATCGCCTCCGACCCGCCCTCGGCGGCCGAGGTGCGGCGCGTCCGCGATCGCATCGAGGACATCTTCGAGGGGGTCGAGATCGCCCACCCGGCCCAGGCGGTCGCCGTCGGCGGCAGCGCCACCTCGCTGCGGCGCCTGGTCGGCGCCGTGCTCGAGTACGAGACGCTGGAGCGGGGCATACGCGTCCTCTGCGGCGGCCCCGCCGCCGAGGTAGCCCGCCGCTTCGAGCTCGACCCACAGCGCGTCCGCATTCTCACCACCGGCGTGCTGCTGCTGGAGAAGATCTCCGAGCTGCTCGGCCAGCCGCTGCAGATCGGCAAGGGGGGGCTGCGCGAGGGGGTCATCCTCGACCTCCTCAACGGAGCCTCCAACGGCTCCTCGCCGGCGCGGCTCGCGGCTTAGGCGCGCGCGGGTTCTTCTTCGCCTCGGGCGTAGGGTCCGAAATGGGGGAAGACCCCCAATAGCCCGTTCCGCAGGGACGAAGCCGAGCTCCGTCCCGAAGCAGCCAAGCAGCGAGCGAGGCCGGGAGTCGGCCATCCGAAGCATCAGCCGGGGGCCCCGACCTCCAAGCTCCCCCCGGTCACGCGAAGTTCACACCTCGTTTGCGGCTAGTTCACAAGTTTTACCTGCAAATAGCGAAATCTGTGGGTGACCGAGGAGATCGAAAAGGGAGACACCGATGACTTCCCGCGTTGACATGCACTGCCATTCCACCGCCTCGCAGCTCTCCAAGCTCGGGGTCCAGCGTTCGCTCGGGCTGCCGGAGTGCGCGACGCCGCCGGAGGAGGTCTACGCGCTGGCCAAGCGGCGGGGGATGGACTTCGTGACGATCACCGATCACGACACGATCGACGGTTGCCTGGAGCTGGCGGACCGTCCCGACTGCTTCGTCTCCGAGGAGCTGACCGCCCGCTTCGCCGGCGAGCCCCAGGCGGTTCACGTCCTCTGTTACGGGATCACTCCCGGAGACCACGGGTGGCTGCAGGCACATTCCGGCGACGTCGAGGCCTGCGCCGCATACCTTCACGAGAACGGGATCGCCTGCGCCCTCGCGCACCCGTTCTTCAACGTCGCGGCGCCGCTGACAAGGCGGCACCGGCGGCGACTCGCGGAGCTGTTCCCGGTCTGGGAGGTCCGCAACGGGTCGCGGGCCGCCGAGCTGAACATGCCCGCCGTCGTCTACATCGAGACGCACGGCGGCACCGGCATCGGCGGCTCCGACGACCATGCCGGCGTCGACATCGGCCGCACCTTCACCGAGGCGCCGGCCGCCGCCACGCCGGAAGAGTTTCTGAACCACCTGATGCAGGGCGACGCCGAAGCCCGCGGCGAGCAGGGCAGCGCCGCCAAGTGGACCCACGCGGCGATGGCGCTGGCCACCCGCGCCCTCGGCGACACTTACCCGGCCGCAGACGCGAACGCAGTTGTCCCCGCTATGCGGGGACAACTGCGTTCGGAGGCGCCGGACCCGGCCGCGGTGCTGAAGATGTCCGAAAGGGTGATTCGCGAGGGGGCCGCCCGCGAGGGCAAGGTCGCCGCCGACATCGGCCCCGAGGACGCCCGCTGCCTGCTCGTGGCCTGGCTCGACGGCATGGGCCTCGACCTCCGCGGCAGCGAGCTGATCGCCCACCTGCAGGCCGACGGCTTCTCCCACGCCGACCTCTACCGGCGCGCCCGCCGCATCCACGACCGGCGCCTCGAGCGTGCCGTCGGCGAGGGGGCGGAGGCGGTCGCCCGCGGCGACCTCCCGAGCGCGATCAACGGGCTCTTCCAGGCCCTGGTCCCGGCTGTCCCCTACGCGCCCTCGACCGCCTTCCTCGGCGCCGAGAAGGCGAAGCTGCGCAGCCGCGAAGGCGAGCGGGGGAAGGTCGCGGTGATCGTCGACGGGATCGGCTCGATGCACGGCGTCACCCACACGATCCAGCAGCTCCGCGAGCGCGGCGTCCCCGGCTTCGACATCGACGTGATCGGCACCGACGCCGGCGTCGACCGCCGCCTGCCCGCCGCGGCCGAGCTCGACATGCCCTTCTACGAGGGGATGAGGCTGGGCGTCCCCGGCCTGCCGGACCTGGTCGAGACGCTGGCCGAAGGCAACTACGACCTGATCCACGTCACCGCGCCGGGGCCGGCGGGGATCGCCGCGACCCTGCTCAGCCGCGTCACCGGCGCGCCGCTGCTGGCCAGCTACCACACCGAGCTGGCCGACTACGCCGGCCTGCGCAGCGGCGACACCGCCCTCGAGGCGGTCGCCCGGGCCGCTCTCGGCGCCTTCTACAAGGCGCCCCGCCTCGTCCTTTCGCCGAGCCCATCCGCCGACGCTTCGCTGGTGGGCCTCGGGACCGACCCCGCCCGGGTCGGCCGCTGGGAGCGCGGCGTCGATGTCGAGCGCTTCGATCCCGCTAAGGCCGACCGCGACGCCTACCCCGGCGAGATCAAGGTCCTCTACGCCGGCCGCCTCACCCGCGAGAAGGGGGTCGACCTGCTGGCCGAGAGCTTCCTTCGCGCCCACGCCCCGGACCCGCGCCTGCACCTGCTGCTGGCCGGCGGCGGCCCCGAGGAGGCCGAGCTGCGGGCGCGGCTCGGCGAGCACGCCACCTTCCTCGGCTGGCTCGGCGGCGAGGACCTGGCGCGGGCCTACGCCAGCGCCGACGCCTTCCTCTTCTGTAGCAGCACCGACACCTACGGCCAGGCGATCCTCGAGGCCGGCGCCAGCGGGCTGCCGGTCGTCGCCGTCGCCGAGGGCGGCCCGGCGGCGCTGGTCGAGAACCGCCACACCGGCCTGCTCTGCCGGCCCGACCCGGACCACCTGGCAGGGGCGCTGCTCCAGCTCGCCTCCTCTCCCCGGCTGCGGGCCCGGCTCGGCGCCGCCGGCGCCGCCAACGCCCGCGAGCGCTCCTGGGAGCGGGCGATGGGCCAGCTCGCCGCCGGCTACCACCGGGCGCTGGAGCCGGACCAGGTGGCGGCGCGGCAACCGCTTGTCCAGGTCGCCTGAGCACCCGGTACCGCGGTGTCAGCCAAGTACGATGGGGCCATCGACGACCCCGCTCTCTACTTCAACCGCGAGCTCTCCTGGCTCGATTTCAACCAGCGGGTGCTCGAGCTGGCCGAGGACCCGGAGGTGCCGCTGCTGGAGCGGCTTCGCTTCTGCGGGATCTATGCCTCCAACCTCGACGAGTTCTTCATGGTCCGGGTCGCCGGCCTCTTCGACCAGCTCGACGCCGGCATCGACGCCCGCGGCCCCGACGGCCTCGCCCCGACCGCGCAGATCGACACGATCCAGCGGCGGGTGCTGGAGCTGGACCGCCGCCTCCACGCCTGCTTCGGCGGCGTCCTGCGCCCGGCGCTGGAGGAGCACGGGATCCGCATCGTCTCCCTCGACAACGCCAGCGAGGAGGAGCGGCGCGAGATCGACGCCCGCTTCCACGAGCAGGTCTTCCCGGCGCTGACGCCGCTGGTGATCGGTCTCGGCCGGCCCTTCCCCTACATCTCCAACCTCTCGCTCAGCCTCGGTGTGCTGCTGCGCGACCCCGAGAGCGGGGTCGAGATCATCGCCCGGGTCAAGGTTCCGAAGGAGCTGCTCGGCCGCTTCCTCCCGGTCGGCTCCAACGGGCACGCCTTCGTGCCGCTGGAGGAGGTGATCGCCGCCAACCTCGACGCCCTCTTCCCCGGCACCGACGTGATCGACCACGGCTACTTCCGGGTCACCCGCGACGCCGACTTCACCGTCTCCGACGAGGCCGACGACCTCCTGCAGGCGGTTCAGGACGAGCTGCGCCGGCGCCGCTTCGGCGAGGTCGTGCGGCTCGAGGTCGCCGCCGGGATGAACCCGAAGCTGCGCGAGCAGCTGGTCGGCGCCCTGCGGCTCGAAGACCGCGAGGTCTACGACGTCGACGGCCTGATCGACCTCGGCGACCTCGGCGCGATCGCCGACGTCCCCGGCCACGCCGAGCTGCGCTACTCGCCCTGGTCGCCGGTCACCCAGCCGCGCCTGCAGGGCGAGGACGAGGAGCCGGTCGACATGTTCGCGGCGATCCGCCAGGCCGACCTGCTCGTCCACCATCCCTACGACTCCTTCGCCACCTCGGTCGAGCGCTTCGTCGAGCAGGCCGTCGCCGACCCCGACGTGCTGGCGATCAAGCACACCGTCTACCGCACCAGCGACGACTCGCCGCTGGTGCCGTCGCTGATCCGCGCCTCCGAACGCGGCAAGCAGGCGGTCTGCATGGTCGAGCTGAAAGCGCGCTTCGACGAGGAGGCCAACATCCACTGGGCGAAGTCGCTGGAGGAGGCCGGCGTCCACGTCGTCTACGGCATCCCCGGTCTGAAGACTCACGTGAAGGCGATCCTGGTCGCCCGCCGCGAGGGCCAGCGGGTGCGCGAGTACGTCCACATCGGCACCGGCAACTACCACCCGAAGACGGCTCGCCTCTACACCGACTTCGGCCTCTTCACCGCCGACCCCGACATCGGCGCCGACGTCGCCGAGATGTTCAACTTCCTCACCGGCTACGGGCGGCCGGCGGTCTACCGCAAGGTGCTGGTCTCGCCGACGACGATGCGGGACCGGATCGTCGAGGAGATCGAGCGCACCGTCGCCGCCCACGAGGCGGGCGAGGAGGCGCGGATCGCGCTGAAGATGAACTCGCTGGTCGACGCCGGCTGCATCCGGTCGCTGTACGAGGCTTCGCGGGCGGGGGTGCGGGTCGACCTCAACGTGCGCGGCATCTGCTGCCTGCGTCCGGGGGTCCCCGGCGTCTCCGAGAACATCCGCGTCTGCTCGATCGTCGGCCGCTTCCTCGAGCACTCGCGCATCTACGCGTTCCAGCGCGGCGCCGAGACCCGCGTGCTGATGGGCTCCGCCGACCTGATGCCGCGCAATCTCGACAGCCGCGTCGAGCTGGTGGCGCCGGTCGAAGACCCGGACCTGCGGGCGGAGATGCTCGATGTGCTGGAGCGCTGCTTCGCCGACAACGCCAACTCCTGGGAGCTCTCCGCGGACGGGCGCTGGACGCGAACGGTGGCGCCGGTCGCAGAGCGGCGCAGCGTCCAGGAGGAGCTGCGCGAGCGCTACGCGGCGCGCGCGGCGGAGCAGCTGGCGGCGGCAACTACGGGCTGAGCTTGGTACGCCTCCGTCGCGACTAGGATTGCCCCTTGGCGCGCTTTTCGCTCCTCCCCCGCGATCGCACCTTCTTCGATCTCTTCACCGAGGCCGGCCAGAACACGGTCCACGCCGCCCGCCTGCTCGACCAGATGATGAGCCGCTGGCCGGAGGAGGAGGGCCTCTCGCGGGAGATCCTCAAGGCCGAGCAGGAGGGCGACCGGATCACCCACGACATCATCCAGCGGCTCAACTCGACCTTCGTGACGCCGATCGACCGCGAGGACATCTACGGGCTGGCGACGCGGATGGACGACATCGTCGACTACACCGAGGAGGCGGCCGATTTCCTCGGCCTCTACAAGATCGAGGCGCCGATGGAGCAGGCGCAGGCGCTGACCAAGGTCCTCGTCGCCTCCTGCGAGCAGCTGGCGACGGGGCTGGAGCACCTGCGCGAGTTCAAGGATCTCGACAAATACTGGATCGAGATCCACCGGCTCGAGAACGAGGGCGACCGGATCTCCCGCGACGCCGTCGCCTCGCTCTTCTCCAACGGCATCGACCCGATGGTGGTGATCCGCTGGAAGGACATCTTCGCCGTGCTCGAGGAGGCGATCGACGCGACGGAGACGGCCGCCCAGATCCTCGAGGGCATCGTCATCAAGAACTCGTGAGCCGCCGATGAGCGCCGACGTCATCCTCGCCATCGTCGTCGTCACCGCGCTCGCCTTCGACTTCACCAACGGCTTCCACGACACCGCCAACGTCGTCGCCACCTCGATCTCGACCGGGGCGGCGCGGCCACAGGTGGCGATCGCGATGGCGGCCCTGCTCAACTTCGTCGGCGCCTTCATCTCGATCTCCGTCGCCGCCACCGTCGCCCACGACATCGTCAACGCCGACCTGATCACGCCGACGATCGTCTTCGCCGGGCTGATCGGGGCGATCGCCTGGAACCTCGTCACCTGGTCCGTCGGGCTGCCATCGAGCTCCTCGCACGCGCTGATCGGCGGGGTCGTCGGCTCCGCCGTCGCCGCAACCGGCTTCGACGCCGTGCTCGCGGACGGCCTCGTCGGCAAGGTCCTGGTCCCGGCAGTCGTGGCTCCGGTCCTGGCCTTCGTCGTCGCCGGCATCGCCATCGGCATCGTCTACCGCGTCGTCGGGCGGCAGCGGCCGGGGATCGTCACGCGTGGTTTCAGGTACGGACAGATCCTCTCCGGAGGGCTGCTGGCGCTCGGCCACGGGACCAACGACGCGCAGAAGACGATGGGCGTGATCACCCTGGCGCTGATCGCCAACGGCAGCCTCGACTCCGGCGCCGACCCGCCGCTCTGGGTGATCGTCTCGGCGGCCGCGGCGATCGCACTCGGCACCTACAGCGGCGGCTGGCGCCTGCTGCGGACTTCGGGCACTCGCATCATCAAGATGGACGCGGCCCAGGGCTTCTGCTCGCAGGGGGCCGGGGCGGGGGTGATCCTCGCGTCGAGCCATTTCGGCTTCCCGCTCTCGACCACGCACGTGATCAGCGGCGGCGTGATGGGGGCCGGGGCCGGCAAGCGACTCTCGGCCGTGCGCTGGGGGGTGGCCGGGAACATCGTCGTCGCCTGGCTGCTGACGCTGCCGGCGGCGGCGGCAATCGGCGCCGGCACCTATGGGCTGACGCGGATCTTCGGCACCGGGGCGCTGGGCCCGGTCGTCGTCTCGTTGATATCGATCCCGCTGATCGTCGCGGTCTTCGCCCGCCGTGCGCAGCGGGGGGCGCCCGTGCCCGCCTCGAGCGGATGATCGCGACGCTCGTAGAGGGCAGGGAGCTGGCGGAGACCGTCGTCGCCTCGGTGGTCGCCGGCGTCGGCATCACCTTTGCCTTCTCGGTCGCGATCTGGGGGATCGGCCGCTTCGCCGACCTCAGCCGCGGCGAAAAGCCGGCCGCGGCTGCGGGCGCCGCGGCGGTCGCGAGCGCGGCGCTGCTCTGCGTGGCGGCGGCGCTGGTGGTCGGGATAATCGTGATGGCCAGTAAGTAGCGCGCGTACACTGGATTCGTGCGCACCGCTCGCAACGTCCTCATCATCCTGGTGCTCGCCGCCGCCGTCGCCTTCATGCCCAACGGCGGCGACGTCGCCGACGCCGTCTTCACCGCGCTGGTGATGGGCTTCCTCGCCGGGATCGGCTGGATGCTCTACACGCTCAGCCGCCAGAACCAGTTGACGCTGGCCACGCTCACCGACGCGCGCCGGGCGATCCTCTATGGCGCCTTCGGCATGATCGCGCTGCTGATCGCCGGCAGCGACAAGCTCTTCTCCACCGGCGGCGGCACCCTGCTCTGGATCGTCCTGCTCGCCGCCTCCGTGGCGGCGATCTGGCGGATCTGGGTCGACGCTCACACCTACTGAGCGCCGGCGCGCCTTCCGCGCGCGAGATTTCACCGACTTGGCTCGGTTCGCGCGCAACGCGTAGGCCCGTCGCTGAAACGGTCCCGGCATGCCGCCACGGGCCGCCAGCAGCGCAGGACAGGGGGAGGAGGGGACCGCTTCGGTAGAGCTGGTCGCGGTGGTCCCCTTCCTGCTGCTGGCGGTCCTGGTGGCGGCGCAGGTCGCGCTGGCCGGCCAGGCACTGTGGTCGGCCAGCGTGGCGGCGCGGGCCGGCGCCCGGGCGGCGCTGGTCGGCAGCGAGGCGGGGGAGGCGGCGCGGCGGGCGCTGCCGCCCTCGCTGCGCGAGGGGTCGAAGGTCGAGGACGGGGGAGAGGTCTCGGTGCGGGTGGCGGTCCCGCGGCTGCTGCCGCAGCTGCCGCAGGTGATGGTCGGGGCGCGGGCGGCGCTGGAGGACGGCGATGGCTGACTCGCGCGGCCAGGCCAGCGTCGAGCTCGTCGCCGCGCTGCCGGCGCTGCTGTTGGCGGCGCTCGTCGCCCTGCAACTGCTCGCCGCCGGCTACGCGCTGACGCTCGCCGACGGGGCCGCCGAGGCGGGGGCGCTGGCGCTCGCCTCGGGGGGGTCCGCCGCGGAGGCGGCGCGGGCCGCCCTTCCCGGCTGGGCGAAGGACGACGTCTCGGTGACGGTGCGAGGGGGGGAGGTCTCGGTCCGCCTGCGCCCGCCCTCGCCCTTTGCCGCCCTCGCCGACCGGCTCGCCGTCAGCAGCAGCGCCAGCGCCAGGGCGGCGCGGTGAGCGCGGTGACGCCCGTGCCCGCGGCGACGGCGATCCCGGCTCCCGCCGCGGGCGCCGCAACCGTCTTCGTCACCTTCGTCGGGTCGGCCGAGGGCTCGCGCGGCGCTGCGGCCGCGCTCGCCTGCGCGGGCGCCGACGCCGACCTGGCAACGCTGCTGGTCGAGGTCGGAGGCCGGCCGCCGCGCCCGACTCTGCTGACCTCGGCCGCGGCGCAGCGGCTGGAGGAGCGCCTGGTAGCCCACCTGCCGGCGGCGCGAGTTGCCGCCCGCGGCCAGGTCTGCCACCTGGCAGTCGCCGCCGACGAGGACGGCCACGCGCTCGCCTCGGCCGCCGCGACCGTCGCCCGCGGCGCCCTCGTCGTCGTCTACGCCGCACCCGCCGAGTTCCGCCACCTGCTCGACGAGGGGCGCGGCCCGCGCCCGACCGGGGCGCTGCTGCGCGCCGACCTCGCCGCCGACCGCCCCCTCCTCGCCCTCGCCGTCCGCGACCTGCTCGACCGCGACCTCGCCGTCGCCGTCCTCAAGCGCCGCCTCGGCTGGGTCGCCGAGCGCCGTGCCCATTTCGGAGCGCTGCCGCCGGGACAGGCGGGCGGCCTGCCTTCCGCGGTCCTGACCAGGCTCGTGTCGCACGAGTGCTACGCTGGCTTGGATGACCCGGGAGCTGACCCAACGCGAGCTGCGCAACCAGAGCGGGGAGATCATGCGCGCGCTGGATCGCGGTGAAGACTTCGTCGTCACCCGCAACGGAGTTCCCGTGGGAGAGCTCCGTCCCGTCGGGCGGCGCCAGTTCGTCCCCAGGGAGGTTGTCGCAAAGGCCTTTGCCGGCATCCCCCCGATCGACCTCGAGGAATTCAGGGCGGAGCTCGACGCCATCGCCGATCCGTCTCCTCGTGAATGGGATTACTGAGCGCGGCCTGATCGACACCTCGGTCCTGATCGCGCTGGGCGCGGTTGAGGTGAGGTGGCTTCCCGAGGATGTCTCCGTCTCGGCGCTGACGCTCGCCGAGCTGGCACGCGGACCGGCCACGGCCGTCGATGGCCCATCGCGCGCTCGCCGGCAGGAGCTGGTCCAGGTTGTCGAGTCGGTCTTCGAGGTGCTCTCCTTCGACTCGACCTGCGCCCGCGGCTTCGGTCGCGTCTGCACCGAGGTCGTGACGGCGGGCCGCAAGCCGGGTGGAACCCGATCCGTCGACCTGATGATCGCCGCGACGGCGCTCGCCCACGAGCTGCCGCTCTACACGCTGAACGCAGCCGATCTGCTCGGACTCGACGGCCTCGTCGAGATCGTCGATCTCGGCCCCCGCATCTCTTCCTAATAGCCGTACGGGTTCGGGTAGGGCGGCGGTGGGGTCGGTTCGGGCACCGGGCCCTTCGGCTTGACGCCCTCGGGCACGACCAGCGGTTTCCAGGAGGCGAGGCAGTCGCCGACGCAGATGAACCTGCCACCGGTCTCGGCGCTGAGGCTGTAGAGGGTGCGTCCCCGGTTGCTGGTGAGGATCGTCTTGCCGAGAGTCGCGTTCTCGGCCGTCTTGACGACCCGCTTGGCGGCCGGGCCCGCGCTCGCGCTCGGCGCCGCCAGCAGCGCGGTCACCGCCCCCGCCAGCAGGGTGAGGCGGATGGGGAGGGGTCGGGGGCGGGGAATCGCGGACAGCATGGGGGCTCCTTGGGTCGACGCTCGGTTCTCTGCAGTGCCTACGGCGACGAGGCGGGGAAAGTTCGGCCGCGCGGTCCGTATTCCTCCGGTCCGGAACGGCCGCAAACCCCGATGGCGCCTGGGGGCGGGCGACCTAGCGTTGGCGGGGTGAGCGAGGAAAGATCGATGTTCCAGGTCCGCATCCACGGCCGCGGCGGCCAGGGCGTGGTCACTGCCGCCGAGCTGCTCTCCGTCGCCGCCTTCGACGAGGGGCTGCACGCGCAGGCGTTCCCCACCTTCGGCTCCGAGCGCACCGGTGCCCCCGTCGTCTCCTTCTGCCGCATCTCCAACGCCCCGATCCGCTCGCGTGAGCCGGTCTCCGAGCCGGACGCCCTCGTCGTCCAGGACCCGACGCTGCTGCACCAGGTCGACGTCTTCGGCGGCCTCCGCCCGCACGGTTACGTCCTCGTCAACAGCGGCCGCGGCCTCGAGGAGCTCGGCCTCGCCGAGTTCGCCGCCGGCCTCCGGCCCGAGCGGGTGATGACGGTGCCGGCGAGCGAGATCGCCCGGGCCGAGCTCGGGCGCCCGCTCCCCAACGCCGCCCTTCTCGGCGGCCTCGCGGCGCTGACCGGCGTGCTGCGGCTGGAGCCGGTGGCCGCGGCGATCCGCGAGCGCTTCCCCGGCCCGGTCGGCGAGGGCAACGTCGCCGCCGCCGAGGCCGCCTTCGCCCACGTCGAGCGGGAGCTGCGGCAGGTGTCCCATGCTTGAGCAGATCGAGGGATCGGCCGCGGTGGCCCGCACGGTCGGCCTCTGTCGCCCGGAGGTCGTCTGCGCCTACCCGATCTCGCCGCAGACCCACATCGTCGAGGGCCTCTCCGACCTCGTCCGCGCCGGCGACCTCGACCCCTGCGAGTACGTGATGGTCGAGTCGGAGTTCGCGGCGATGTCGGTCTGCATCGGCGCCTCGGCCACCGGCGCCCGCACCTACACCGCGACCGCCAGCCAGGGCCTGCTCTACATGGCCGAGGCGCTCTACAACGCCTCCGGCCTCGGCCTGCCGATCGTGATGACGGTCGCCAACCGCGCGATCGGCGCGCCGATCAACATCTGGAACGACCACAGCGACTCGATGTCCCAGCGCGACTGCGGCTGGATCCAGCTCTACGCCGAGGACAACCAGGAGGCCGCCGACCTGCACATGCAGGCCTTCCGCATCGCCGAGCAGCTCTCGCTGCCGGTGATGGTCTGCATGGACGGGTTCATCCTCACCCACGCCTACGAGCGCGTCGACGTCCCCGATCGCGAGCAGGTCGACGCCTTCCTGCCGCCGTTCGAGCCGCGCCAGGTGCTGGACCCGGCCGAGCCGGTGACGATCGGGGCGATGGTCGGCCCCGAGGCCTTCGCCGAGGTCCGCTACCTCGCCCACGCCAAGCAGATGCAGGCGCTCGACCTGATCCCCGAGGTCGCCTCCGAGTTCGCCGCGGCCTTCGGGCGCGAGTCGGGAGGCCTCCTCCGCGGCTACCGCGTCGAGGACGCGGAGACGGTTGTCGTCGCGCTGGGCTCGGTGCTGGGGACGATCGAGGACACGATCGACGAGATGCGCGAGCAGGGGGTCAGCATCGGGGCGCTGGCGATCAAGTCGTTCCGGCCCTTCCCCCTCGAGGAGGTGCGGGCGGCGCTGGCCGGTGCCAAGCGGGTCGTCGTGCTCGAGAAAGCACTCGCCGTAGGGATCGGCGGCATCGTCTCGGCCAACGTCCGCATGGCCCTCTCGGGCCTCGACCTCCACGGCTACACGGTGATCGCCGGCCTCGGCGGCCGGCCGATCACCAAGCGCTCCCTGCACGGCCTCTTCGCCGACGCGGTGGCCGACCGGCTGGCGCCGCTGAGCTTCCTCGACATGGACTGGGACGTGGTCGAGGCGGAGATGAAGCGGATGGCGGCGGGCGGTCGCAGCGGCCCCCACGCCGAGAACATGCTGCGCGACGTCGGAATCGTCGCCGGGGGATCGCACTGATCGCGATGGCCGTGGGACGCGACAAGAAGCGGCCGGGCAACCAGCAGGTGAAGTTCTACCAAGCGGGCAGCTTCGTGGTCGGCAACCGGCTGCTGGACCCAGAGCAGCGTTCGGTGCAGGCGCGGATGGAGCGCTCCAACTCGCTCACCTCCGGGCATCGGGCCTGCCAGGGCTGCGGCGAGGCGCTCGGCGCCCGCTACGCGCTCGACGCAGCGATGCGGGCGACCGGCGGCCAGCTGATCGCCGCCAACGCGACCGGCTGCCTCGAGGTCTTCTCGACGCCGTTCCCGGAGTCCTCCTGGCAGCTCCCCTGGATCCACTCGCTTTTCGGCAATGCCCCGGCGGTCGCCACCGGCGTCGCCGCGGCGCTGAAGGCGAAGGGCCGTGAGGGGGTCCGCGTGGTCGGCCAGGGCGGCGACGGCGGCACCGTCGACATCGGCCTCGGCTGCCTCTCCGGGATGTTCGAGCGCAATGACGACGTGCTCTACGTCTGTTACGACAACGAGGCCTACATGAACACCGGCGTGCAGCGCTCAGGCGCGACGCCGCCGGCGGCGCGGACGGCGAACACGAAACCGATCGGCGCCCACCCCGGCGCCGATTTCGGCCAGGGCAAGGACCTGCCGCGGATCGCGATGGCGCACGAGATCCCCTACGTCGCGACCGCCACCGTCGCCGAGCCGCGCGACCTCGAGTACAAGGTCGAACGGGCGATGGAGATGCGGGGCGCCCGCTACGTGCACGTCTTCGTCCCCTGCCCGCTGGGCTGGGGATCGCAGTCCTGCGACACGATCAAGATCGCGCGGCTGGTCAAGGAGTGCGGGCTCTTCCCCGTCTTCGAAGCCGAGCGCGGCGAGGTGACCGGCGTCTCCAAGATCCGCCGCCAGGTTCCGGTCGAGGAGTACCTGCGACCGCAGCGCCGCTACGCGCACCTGTTCGGCGACGAGCCCCGGCCCGACATCGTCGCGCGCATCCAGGCCGACGCCGACCGCAACATCCGCCGCTACGGCCTTCTCGACGAGCCGGTGGAGGCCGGGCGATGAAGCAGAAGCCCTACGCGGTCACCCTCGACGTCGGCACCAGCCTCGCCAACAAGACCGGCAACTGGCGCACCGAGCGTGCCGTCTACGTCGACCGCCTCCCCCCCTGCAACCACGCCTGCCCGGCCGGGGAGAACATCCAGGCCTGGCTGTACGAGGCCGAGGAGGGCGAGGCCGGATACGAGCGCGCCTGGCGCAAGCTGATGGAGGACAACCCGCTGCCGGCGATCATGGGCAGGGTCTGTTACCACCCCTGCGAGAGCTCCTGCAACCGCGGGCAGCTCGACGAGGCGGTCGGGATCCACTCGGTCGAGCGCTTCATCGGCGACGAGGCGATCAGGCAGGGCTGGCGGGTCGAGCTGGACGCCGAGCCCTCTGGCAGGCGCGTGCTGGTGGTCGGCTCCGGTCCGTCCGGGCTCTCCGCCGCCTACCACCTGACCCGGCTCGGCCACGAGGTGACGATCCACGAGGCGGGGCCGATGGCCGGCGGGATGATGCGCTTCGGCATCCCTCAGTACCGGCTGCCGCGCGACGTGCTCGACGCCGAGCTGGAGCGGATCCTCGACCTCGGCGTCACCCTGGAGCTGAACCGCAAGGTCGACGACGTCCTCGCCTCGATGCGGGAGGGCGGCTTCGACGCCGCCTTCCTCGCCGTCGGCGCCCACATCGGCCGCCGCGCCTACGTCCCCGCGGGCGAGGCGGAGCGGATCGTCGACGCCGTCTCGATGCTGGAGCAGATCGAGGGGGAGGAGCGGCCCCATCTGGGGCGCCGGGTCGCCGTCTACGGCGGCGGCGACACGGCGATGGACGCGGCCCGCACGGCGCGGCGGCTGGGCGCCACCGACGCCGTCGTCGTCTACCGGCGGACCAGGGACCGCATGCCGGCGCACGACTTCGAGGTCGAGGAGGCCGAGGAGGAGGGGGTGAAGATGAAGTGGCTGTCCACGGTCAAGCACTTCGAGAGCGGCAAGCTGGAGCTGGAGCGGATGGAGCTCGACGAGGACGGGTTCCCGCAGCCGACCGGCGAGACCGAGGTGCTCGAGGCGGATGCACTGGTGCTGGCGCTGGGCCAGGAAGCCGACCTGGCGCTGCTCGAGGGGGTGGCGGGGATCGAGGTCGACGACGGCGTCGTCCGGGTCGGCCCGAACATGATGACCGGGCACCCGGGGATCTTCGCCGGCGGCGACATGGTCCCGGCCGAGCGCTCGGTCACGGTTGGCGTCGGCCACGGCAAGCGGGCCGCGCGCAACATCGATGGCTGGCTGCGTGGGCAGGAGTTCGCGCCGCCGCCGAAGCATGAGGTGGCCGAGTTCGACAGCCTCAACACCTGGTACTACTCCGACGCCCCGCGCACGGTCCAGCCCGAGCTCGAGGCGGCGCGGCGGGCCTCCAGCTTCGACGAGGTGGTCGCCGGCCTCGACGAGTCCAACGCCCTCTTCGAGGCGCGCCGCTGCCTCTCCTGCGGCAACTGCTTCTCCTGCGACAACTGCTACGGCGTCTGTCCCGACAACGCCGTGATCAAGCTCGGCGAGCCGGGAGAGCGCTACGAGATCGACCTCGACTTCTGTAAGGGCTGCGGCCTCTGCGTCGCCGAGTGCCCCTGCGGGGCGATCGAGATGGTCCCGGAGCAGATCTGACCCGATCTCGGCACTGAATCGTTCGCCTGGGCGCACCACGCGTGCGTCCTTGCCCGGCATCGTCGGGGCATGGGCATCGACAGGGGCGAGGAAAAGAGTCGGGCGGGACCCGGGGGCGGAGCGCCGCCGCGGGTGCGCCTCGGTGACGAGCGCGGCCAGGCGCTGCTGCTGGCGCTGGGCGGGAGCTTCGCCGTCCTCGCCGGGGCGCTGGCCCTGGTCGCGATCTCGGGAGCGGTGACCGGCAAGGGACGGGTGCAGCGCGCCGCCGACCTGGCGGCGATCTCGGCGGCGCGCTCGCTGCGCGATGACCTACCCCGGCTGCTGGCGCCGGCGACCCTGCCCAACGGCCTGCCAAATCCTGCTCGCTTCGACAAGCCCACCTACCTCGCCCGCGCGGCGGCGGCGGCGACCGCGGCAGCCAGGGCGAACGGGGTGGAACCGGCCCGGCTGCAGGTTTCGTTCCCCGACGCCGCCTCCTTCGCCCCGGTAAGGGTGAGGGCGACCGTCGCTGCCCGTCTCGAGGTCGGTGGACACCCCCGAGTGGAGGCCTCGGCTGTTGCTGAAGCGGCGGTCCCGCTGGGGGGCGGCGGGATGCCGGCGATGGCGAGCGGCGGCGGCTACAGCGGCCCGCTCGTCTACCGCACGGGGGAGGGGATGCGGCCGGACGTGGCGGCCGCCTACGACCGCATGGCCGCCGCGGCCCGGGCCGACGGCGTCGCGCTCCTGGTCGTCTCCGGCTTCCGCTCCGACGCCGAACAGGCGGCGCTCTTCGCCGCCCACCCCGACCCCACCTGGGTCGCCCCGCCCGGCCACTCGCTGCACCGCTGCGCGACCGAGCTCGACCTCGGCCCCGAAACCGCCTACGGCTGGCTCGCCGCCAACGCCAGCCGCTTCGGCTTCCTCCAGCGCTACGGCTGGGAGGCCTGGCACTACGGCTTCGTGGCCGGCCCGGCGCCGTGCTCGGCCGCGGGCGAAGCCGGCGGGCTCGGCGGCGCAGGCGGCGCGCCCGGCGGCGGCGATGGGACGCTGTCGGCAAGCGCACTGCCGCCCTTCGTCCCGGCCGAGTTCCGCGCGACGATCGTCAGCGCCGCGATCCGCTGGCACGTCTCTGCGGCGCTGCTCGCCGGTCAGCTGATGGCCGAGTCGGGGTTCGACCCCAACGCCGGCTCGCCCGCCGGTGCCCAGGGCATCGCCCAGTTCATGCCGGGCACCGCCGCCGCCTACGGCCTGAGGAACCCCTTCGACCCGGTGGAAGCGATCGACGCCGAGGCGCACCTGATGTCCGACCTGCTGCGCCAGTTCGGCTCTCCCGGGCTCGCCCTCGCCGCCTACAACGCCGGCCCTGCCCCGGTCGAAGCCTGCCACTGCATCCCGCCCTATCCCGAGACCCAGGCCTACGTCACCCGCATCCTCGCTCTCCTCGGCGGCGCCGGCGCGCTGGCGCCGCCGAGCTTTGAGGTCAGGTTGGTGGCGTGATGCATTTGAATGCAACAATGCGGACTGCCATGCGAACGACTGTCGAGCTCAGCGACCGCACCTACGTTCGCTTGCGCGCAAGGGCGGTCGAACGCGGTCTGCGTGGCTTCTCGCCGATCGTCGAGGAAGCGCTCGAGCGCTTCCTCGATCAGGATGGCGACGAGGATCTGCGCGCTGCGCTGCTCGCAGCCGAGGGCTCCTGGAGCGATCGGGACGTCGAGGAGTGGGAACGGGTACGACGGGAGGCATGGGCGTCGTGGCCGACCGATCCGTCCTCGACTCGGACGTCCTGATCGACTACCTTCGGGGCGCCGGACCGGGTCGCGACCTGGTCCGGGCTCTGGCGCGCGACGGCGGTTTCACGATTACCGCGGTCACCGCGTTCGAGCTGGCTCTCGGGCGCTCCTACGCAACGGATCCGCGGCCCGTTCACGCTCTGGTTGCCGGACCGGTGTTGACGCTGACCCGCCGGGCCGGTCTGCGGGCCGGGGCGCTGTTCGCCGAGCTGCGCCGCAGCGGCACGTCGATCGACGTGCGCGACGCGATGCAGGCCGGTATCTGCCTCGATGCCGGTGTCGAGCTGGTGACCCGGAACGCCGCTCGTCTCGAGCGGGTGCCGGATCTGAGGTGCGTGCATCCGGCGAAGCTGCTCTAAGGGAAGTCAGGACAGCGCCGCCGCCATGCGCTCGTGCCCGAGCCGCACCGCGGTGGCGCCCTCGCCGACCGCCGTCGCGCAGCGCCTGATTGAGCCGGCGCGGACGTCGCTGCGCGCGCGGACCGCGACCTGGTAGCGGTCCAGCTCCTCGATCAGGTAGTTCGACATCGTCTCCCGCAGGTCGGCGCGGCGGTGCAGGAGCGTGACCAGGGCGCCGCCGCGGGCGAGCCAGACCGCCGCCTGGGCGGCCGAGTTGCCGCCGCCGATGACGCCCACCCGCCGGGCGCCGCAGAGCTGCGCCTCGGGGGGCCGGCGGCGTAGAAGACGCTCAGGCCCTCCTCGTATTCCTCGAGGTCCTCGACCGGGAGGCGGCGGTGTTCGGCGCCGGTCGCCAGCACGATCGCCCTGGCGGCGATCTCGTTATCGCCGTCGAGCCGGACGAGGTGGCGGTCCGGGATCTCCTCCGGATCCACTCCCCGCGGCAGCGCCGCCGCCCCCTCGCTCTCCGCCGGGTCGAGCCAGGTGTTGGGAAGGCGCATCCGGTTGGCGAACTCGACCAGCTCCCGGGTCTCGGCCGAGTGGCGCGGTCCGGCGATCTCGACCCCGATCCCCTGCCGCTGCCGCAGCAGTTCGCGCCGCTGCACGAAGGCCGAGAGGAGGAGGCCGGAGAGCACCCCCGTCGAGCACCGCCGCCTCGCCCTCGAGGATGGCAATGAAGGGATAGGTGCGGTCGCCGATCCGGAGCAGCTCCTCGCCGGCCGCCGCGGTCCTCTCCTCGCCGATCTCAGCCAGCGTCGCGAGCTGCGAGCTGGAGAGGCCGCGACTGGCTGGGCTGGCCACGAGCCAAGGCTACCCGTCGCGTGCCGTCGCTTCGACCGGGTGCGAGTAGCGGCCCGGAGCGCTCAGGCTGTCTGCCAGGCGAGCCAGTAGGAGCGGATGCGACGCTCGAACGCCCTCGGCTTCTCGGCGTAGACGCGTCGCCCCAGCTCCAGCGCTTCGCCCAGCAGCTCCGCCTCCCGGCGCTCGATCAGCCGCTCCATCTCCTCCCGGCGCTCGAGGTCGCGGCCGGAGAAATCCTCTGCCAGCAGCGCCAGGTCGTGGTGGTCGCCGAGCAGGTCGGTGAGGCGGCGGGACTGCTCGGCTGTGTCCTCGAGCAGCTCCGGCCAGGCGCCGCGGACGATCCGCAGCTGGTAAGTGAGGTCCTTCGCCCGTTTGCGCCACTCGTGCACGCTGGCCGCCCCCGGCTCGGCGGTCGTCCGCTTCAGTCCCCGGCGTCCCTCGCGGTAGGCCCGCGAGAGGCCGGGGCCGATCGCGCCCCACGATTCCCGGCGCAGCGGCCAGGTCGGGATCGCCTCGCGGCCCGCCTCGATCGCCGCGATCGCCCGCTCCACCTCCGGCGCCCGGTCCCCGGGCGCGCCGACGATCTCCTCGCGCTCGCGTTCGAGGGCGAGCGCCCACGGCCCGTGGACGCCGCCGGGGAATTCGGCGCCGAACCGTCTCTGCAGCGCCGCCAGGGTCTCCAGCTTCACCTCCGCGTCGCGGCTCCGCGAGAGCAGCCGGCCGGCGTCCCGGTAGCGGCGGCTCTCGGTCCCGAACAGCTCGTCGCCGAGCTCGTCCCGGCAGAGGCGCAGCACCGCCCGCAGCTTCTTCAGGTCTTTGCGGGCGCCGTGGATCGCCTCGGCGGCGTCTGCGTCGACGTCCCGCAGGGCCTCCACCGCCTTCTCGGCGCGCCCGGCGGCGATCCGCCGCAGGCCGTCGGCGGCCTCCTCGCGGCGCTTCAGCCCGTAGGAGCGCGACGGCCCGCCGGAATCCATGCGCCCCTTCTTCCCGGACTGGCCCCGCCCAAGCGCGCCGTCGCCGTCGAGGGCGAGGTTGCGGTTGGCGTAGCGGCTGTCGCCGGTGACCTCCTCGGCGAGCCAGGCCGGGGGCTCGAAGCCGTGGCTGCGGGCGGGAGAGGGGAACTCGACCTCCGCGACGACGAGGCCGCGGAGCCGATTGCCGTAGACGTCGACCTCCGCCTCGAGGTCGCCGCCGAGCGGCTTCCGGTACCTCGTCTTGGTCAGCCGGCGGGACCCGGTGAGCGGCCAGAGCGCGGCGAACTGCTCCGGCTCGAGGGAGATCTCGACCTCCTTCCGGACCTCGCCGGTTCCGCGCTTCACGGTCAGCGTGTGGCGCTCGCCGGCCCGGCGCAATCGCACCTCCAGCTCCTCGGTGAGGGCCAGGTATCCCTGCTCGATCGGCACGGCAGGGCAGTCCCCGAGCCACGCCGGCGGCCCGGCAAGGAGGAACTTGCGCTCGACCTCGAGTCCCACACTGCTCAGGGTAGACTGCCGGCCGATGGCATCGGTCGAGGTCGAGGGAATCGAGGGAATGCGGTCGCTGCTGGGCAAGGAGGTCGGCCCCAGCGAGTGGCGCACCGTCACCCAGGCCGACATCGACGCCTTCGCCGAGCTCTCCGGCGACCACCAGTGGATCCACGTCGACGCCGAGCGGGCCAGGAACGAGAGCCCCTACGGCACGACGATCGCCCACGGCAACCTCACCCTCTCGATGGTCGACGGCTTCCGCGACGAGCTGATCTCCTCCAGCGGCTTCGCCCTCGGCGTCAACTACGGCTGGAACAAGATCCGCTTCCCGGCCCCGGTGCCGGTCGATTCCCGCATCCGCGCCCGAGCCGAGCTGGTCTCCTTCGAGGAGGTGGGCGGCGGCTGGCACCAGGCCGTCACCCGCTTCACCGTCGAGGTCGAGGGCGGCGAGAAGCCCTGCTTCGTCGGCGATAGCCTGACCCGCGTGATGGCGTCGCCCACCGGCTGAGCCGATGGCCGACGCAGGTAGCGCCCCCGAACCGCCCTTCCACCTGCTGCTCGAGCAGGACGAGGTCCCGGTCGCCGCGACGGCGCTGAACCTACTGGTCTCCGACGAGACCCACGACGTCCCGATCCGCCCGCTCGCCCGCGAGGCGCTCGTGGGCTTGGAGGCGTCGCCCGACCAGCACGGGATCGTCTCCGTCTCGCTCACCCCTCAGCAGATGAAAGTCACCCACACCGCGCTCAAGCTGCTCTTCGACGACCTCCGCCGCGAGCACGCCGACGAGCGCGAGATCCTCCGCCGCATCCTCGACAAGCTCCCCGACGAGCACACGATGCGCGCGATCGAGATCGAGTAGCCGAGTCACCCTCGTTCGGCCAGGGCGACGATCGCGGTTTGGGACCGGGGGAGGGCACGAGCCGCGGCGGGCCCGAGGAGGCGCCGCCAGAGGGGTGCCAGCGGACCGTCGACGTAGATCGTGTTGGTGAGACGGCAGCCCTGGCCATCCCCCGGCTCGACCAGGTGCCGGTGGCCCATCCGCGCTCCCCGGCAGGCGCGCCTCGTCGGTGAACACCCGGCCCTCCTCGAACTCGACCACGCGGAACCGTAGCCGCAGGCCGCCGGTCGTCTCCCACCGAGCCATCGTCTGCGGCCTATTCGACAGTGATCGATGTCATGTTCGGGGGTCCTGTGAGCGGCTAACGTCGGGTCGTGTTGGGATCTCTCGACCTGGCCCGGTTGCCGCTCGGCGTCGCCCAGCGGGAGGTACTCAGGGTGGGGCGGAGGCGGTTCGCGGGGGAGGCCTCCTTCTCGCGCCGGCTGCTCGCGATCCGGCTGCGGTCGACGTCGGTGCCGCAGCTCACCATCGTCGGCTACTTCGGGATCTGGCCGAGCGGCGAGGCGCTGGAGAGCTTTCGGGCGGGGTCGCCGCTCGACCGCCAGAGTGAGAGGGTGCCGGTGTCCACCAGGAGGCGGTCAAGGCCGAGCGGCGCGGCGGCTGGTTCTCGGAATCCTGGTTCGCGCGCTTCGCCGTCGCCGAGGCCGGCGTGCGGTGGCGCGGGCTGGATCTGCCCGCGCTCACCGACTGACCGGGGTTATTCGACCGTCAGCGTGCCTTCCATGCCGGCCTGGCGGTGACCGGGCACCGAGCAGTAGAACTTGTATTCGCCGGCTTCGAGCTCGGCGGTGGTCGACTCGGAGCTTTCGGTGATGATTTCGGTTTCCGCGACGGTTTCGCCGCCGGAGTCTTCGACGTCGACGTCGTGGCCGATCGGCGAGGAGTTGGTGAAGTCGATCGTCACCTTGCCGGCCTTGGCGGTCGCTTCATCGGTGGTGTAGGCGAGGCTGCCGCTGGGGTCGGCTTCGATGGCGACCGTGCTGCCGCCGCCGGCCGTCCCGCCTTCGGCTTCGGTGCTGCCTTTTTCTTCGGCAGTGGTTTCCGTGGCCGTTTCGGAGCCGCTCGTGGTGTCGTCACCGCCGCCGCAGGCGGCGAGCGCGAGGGCGGCGAGCAGTAGGGCGAATGCGAATGCGACTTTCTTCATGGCGGTCCTTTCCCGCGAGGACTGGGGCTTCGTTCGACTGACTGTAACTCGCCTACGTCGTCGCGGTGCGCCGGGTTCAGCGGCCGTGGAACTCGGGCTTCTCGCCGCCGAAGAAGGCGGTGACGCCGCTGCGCAGGTCCTCCGTCGCCATGCTGTCGGCGACCCCGTGCCGCTCCAGCTGCAGGTGCTCGGTGAGGCTGTGCTCGATGCTCTGGTGGCAGAGCGTCTTCGCCATCCGCACGTAGTGGGGGGCCATCGTCGCCAGCTTCTCGGCCTTGGCGCGGGCGCGGTCCACCAGCTCCTCTGCCGCCACGACTTCGCTCACCAGCCCCTCCTTCAGCGCATCCTCCGCACCCATGTCGGGGTCCTCGAGCAGCAGCTCCAGCGCCCGGCTCGGCCCGACCACGCGCGGCAGGAAGTAGGTCATGCCGCCGTCCGGCGAGGCGCCGATGCGGCCGTAGGCGCAGGCGAGGAACGCCGACTCCGAGGCGATCCGGATGTCGCAGGCGAGCGCCAGCGAGAAGCCCGCCCCGGCCGCCGGCCCGTTGATCGCGGCGATCACCGGGTACGGGATGCGCTGCAGGTCGACGATCCCCTGGTGCAGCGCCTCGGCGCCACGGCGCACTTCGGAGGGCAGGTCGAGCTCCTCCGCCTCGACGCCTTTGCGGAACCAGTTGACGTCGCCGCCGGCGCAGAAGGCTTTGCCGGACCCGGTCACGATCAGCGCCCGCAGCGGCGCCCGGTCCGCCAGCCAGGCGAAGGCGACGGTCAGCTCGCCGATCATCTCCGGGCTCATCGCGTTGAAGGCATCCGGGCGGTTGAGGGTGAGCGTGCCGACGTCGCCGTCGATCTCGATCTGCAGGGTGTTGAGCTCGGGCGGGCTGAGGGTCTGGCTGGTCATCTCGCTCTCTCCGTTTTGGCGTCCGTTTGGCTGAGTGGCCAGCAGCCTAGACGTGCGCGAGGGGTTCGGGTGGTCACCTACCCTTTCCTCGATGGCGCAGAAGGACGAAAACGGCGGCCTCTCGCGGGCCGAACGGATCGCCGAGCAGCGGCGCGGGCTCCCCGATCAGCCGGGGGTCTACCTCTTCCACGACGGCGACGGCGAGCTGCTCTACGTCGGCAAGGCGCGCTCGATCCGCAGACGCGTCGCCTCCCATTTCTCCGGCGGCGAGACCCGTCTGACCTCGCGCGTCGACCGCATCGACACCCTGGTCACCGCCAACGAGGCCGAGGCGCTGCTGGCCGAGCAGAGCTTCATCAAGCGCCACCGGCCCCGCTTCAACATCCGCCTCCGCGACGACAAGTCATATCCCTACGTCGCCGTCAGCCTCGACGAGGACTACCCGCGCGTCTACTTCACCCGCGAGAAGCACCGTGCCCACCGCGCCTACTTCGGCCCCTTCTCCAGCGCCAAGCGGGTGCGGGAGACGCTCGACCTGCTCGGCAAGCTGTTCCAGTTCCGCACCTGCGAGGGTGCCGAGCCGGGGCGGCGCTCCGGCAGCCCCTGCCTCGACTACTACATCAAGCGCTGCGGGGCGCCCTGCGTCGGCTACGTCAGCCGCGAGGAGTACCGCCGCAACATCGACGCCATCGTCGACTTCCTCTCCGGCCGCTACCGCCAGGTCGAGCGGGAGGAGCAGGCGAAGATGGAGGAGGCCGCCGCCGCCCAGGAGTTCGAGCGGGCGGCGCTGCACCGCGACCGCCTGAAGGCGATCCGCTCGCTGTTCGAGCGCCAGCGCGTGGCGGGCGGCTCGGTCGGCACCGCCGACCTGATCGGGGTCGCGGTCGAGGGCGAGGACGCCAACGCCCAGGTCTTCCAGGTCCGCGACGGGATCCTCGCCGAGCGCCAGAGCTTCTACCTCGAGAACCAGGCCGAACGGGACCTGGGCGAGGTCGCCGAGGAGTTCATCGGCCAGTATTACTCGGCCTCGCCGGCGATGCCGCGGACGATCGTCGTCGGCCCCTACCTGCGCGAGCGGGCGCCGCTCCTGGCCGAGGCGCTGAGCGAGCGGCGCGGCTCCCCGGTCGAGGTGCGCGCCGCCGAGCGCGGCGACAAACGCCGCCTGCGCGAGCTGGCCGAGCGCAACGCCCGCCTCGCCCTCGACCAGGACCGGCTGCGACGCGAGCACCGCCGCGCCCGCCGGGTCGAGTCGCTGGCGGCGCTGAGCGAAGCGCTGGGGATGGAGGAGCTGCCGGTGCGGATCGAGGGCTTCGACATCTCGACGATCGGCGGCGAGCACACGGTCGCCTCGATGGTCGTCTTCGAGGGCGGCGCCACCAAGAAGGCCGACTACCGGCGCTTCAAAGTCCGCGGCGACCTGCGCCAGGCCGGGGTCGGCAACGGCGGCCCCGACGACTTCGCCTCGATGGAGGAGGTGCTCTCGCGGCGGATGGCCCGCTACCTCGAACAGGCCGACCTCTCGCCGCACGACGGCAAGCGCGACGCGAGCTTCGCCTCGCTGCCCTCGCTGATCCTGATCGACGGCGGCAAGGGCCAGCTGGCGGCGGGGACGCGGGCGCTGCGGCCCTTCATCGAGCGGGGGGTGATGGTGATCAGCCTCGCCAAGCGGGTCGAGGAGGTCTTCGTCCCCGGCCGCTCCGAGCCGCTCGACCTGCCCGCCAACTCCGAGGCATCCAAGCTCCTGCAGCGGGTGCGCGACGAGGCGCACCGCTTCGCGATCGAGCACCACCGCGGCCGCCGCGACCGCGCCATGAGCGGCTCGGTGCTGGACGAGCTGAAGGGGATCGGCCCCGCCCGCAAGCGGGCGCTGCTGCGGCATTTCGGCTCTCCAGAGCGGTTCCTCGCCGCCACTCGCGAGGAGCTCGAGGCAGTGCCCGGCCTGCCTGGCAAAGTAGGTCGCGAGATCCACGAGCAGCTGAACAGAATTGGCTAGGCACCGGTAGCCATGGCGAACGGAAAGGTGACCCTGGTGGTCATCACCGGCCACTCCGGGGCCGGCAAGTCAGAGGCGATCGCCGCCTTCGAGGACGGCGGCTATTTCTGCGTCGACAACCTGCCGCCGCGGATGATCGAGAGCCTCGGCGAGCTCTTCCGCCACGAGGGCAGCGGCGTCGAGCGCGCCGCGGTCGTCTCCGACGTGCGCGGCGGCGAGTACTTCGACGACCTGCTGCAGGTGATCGACGACTTGAACGAAGACGGGCTGAAGCCGACCGTGCTCTTCCTCGAGGCCGACGAGGAGACGCTGCTCGACCGCTACAAGGAGACCCGCCGCCGCCACCCGCTGGCGCCCGAAGGCCGGATCGTCGACGGCATCCGCGCCGAGCGCGACATGCTGGCGCCGCTGCGCGAGCGCGCCGATGTGGTGATGGACACCAGCGACCTCAGCGGCGGCGAGCTGCGCCGGCGCATCGCCGAGGAGATGCTGGGCCGCGAGGAGGGCGGCAAGCTCGCCCTCACCCTGCTCACCTTCGGCTTCAAGAACGGCCCGCCGCGCGACGCCGACCTCACGCTCGACGTCCGCTTCCTCCCCAACCCGCACTACGTCGACGACCTGCGCCCGCTGACCGGCCACGACGAGGAGGTCCGCGCCTACGTCGAGTCCGGCACCCAGGCGGGCGAGTTCTACGGTCGCCTGCTGCCGCTGCTGGAGTTCCTCGTCCCCGCCTACGTCGCCGAGGGCAAGAGCCACCTGACGATCGCGATCGGCTGCACCGGCGGCCGCCACCGCTCGGTCACCGTCGCCGACCGCATCCGCCGCGACCTCGCCCTCCGTGAGGACGTGATCGTGCGGGTCAAGCACCGCGACGTCGAGCTCGAGGGCTGACGGGGCGGCGCCCCCCGTCAGCTTGGGCGGTGGGCCGGCTCCCCGGCTGATGCTGCGAAAGCGCTAGGGCTCCCACCGGGCTTTCGCTTTGAAGCTGCTGGGGACGGAGGGTTGGGAAAGGGCTCTGGCCGTCCCTCCCACCCACGCTCGAGGTGGGGGCGTACCGCTCCGGTGCGGCCCCCGACCTAGAATCGACCGGCTTTGCCCGAACCCGTCATCTCCATCAAGGGCCTGCGGATGAGCTACGGCGAGACCGAGGCGGTTCGCGGCATCGATCTCGAGGTGATGCCCGGCGAGATCTTCGCCTTCCTCGGCCCCAACGGGGCGGGAAAGACGACGACGGTGGAGATCCTCGAGGGCTACCGGAAGCGGACCGGGGGGGAGGTCAGCGTGCTCGGCGAGGACCCGGAGCGGGCCGGGCGCGGCTGGCGCGACCGGATCGGCATCGTCCTGCAGGGGGGTCGCGTCGATCCCTACCTGACCGTGCGCGAGTCGCTCGCCCTCTACGCCGGCTACTTCCGCTCGCCGCGGCCGGTCCACGAGGTGATCGAGCTGGTCGGGTTGGAGGGGAGGGCGGACGAGCGGGCGCGGCGGCTCTCCGGCGGCCAGCAGCGCCGCCTCGACGTCGGCATGGCCCTGGTCGGCGACCCCGAGCTGCTCTTCCTCGACGAGCCGACCACCGGCTTCGACCCCTCGGCGCGGCGCCAGGCCTGGGAGGTGATCGCCGGCCTGCGGGACCTCGGCAAGGCCGTCTTCCTCACCACCCACTACATGGACGAGGCGCAGCGGCTGGCGGACCGGGTGACGATCATCGCCGCCGGCGAGATCGTCGCCCGCGGCACGCCGGCGGACCTCGGCGACCGCGGCGGCAAGGCGGCGACGATCCGCTACCGCAGCGGCGATCGCGAGGTCGTCGTCGAGACGGAGACGCCGGTGCGGGCCCTGCACGAGCTGACCGGCGAAGCGCTCGAGCGCGGTGAGGAGCTGGAGGGCCTGGAAGTGACCCGGCCCTCGCTCGAGGACGTCTATCTGGAGCTGACCGAACCCCCCGAGACGCCCGCCCCCGAGGCCGATCCGGCCGCCGCCGAGGCGCCGAGATGAGCGGCCTCGCCCTCGTCGCCCACCAGTTCCGCTACGACCAGAAGGCGTTCTGGCGAAATCCCGCCTCGGTCTTCTTCACGGTGATGTTCCCGGTCGTCCTGCTGCTGATCTTCGGCAGCGTCTTCGGCGACAAAGAAGTCAGCATCGACGGCGGCATCGAGGCGACGACCTACTACGTGCCGGCGATCATCACCCTCTCGGTGATCTCGGCGACGATGCAGAGCCTGGCGATGTCGCTGGTGATCGCCCGCGAGGACGGCCGCCTCAAGCGCAGCCGTGGCACGCCGATGCCGCCCTGGGTCTTCATCGCCGGCCGCGTCGGCAACTCGATCGTCGTCGCCGTGATGATGCTGGTCCTGCTGGCGGCGGTCGGCCGCCTGCTCTACTCGGTGCCGATTCCCTGGGAGCGGCTGCCGGCGCTGCTGCTGACCCTCGCCGTCGGCGCCGCCTGCTTCTGCTGCCTCGGCATCGCCCTCACCGCGGCGATCCCCTCCCAGGACGCGGCCGCCCCGATCGTCAACGCGCTGCTGCTGCCGCTCTACTTCCTCTCCGGGATCTTCATCCCCGACGACGAGCTCTCCGGCGGCGTCATCAGCTTCGCCAACCACTTCCCCGTGCGCGACTTCTTCGAGGCCTTCTTCAACGCCTACATCCCCGCCGCCCACGGCGCCGCCGTCGACTGGGGCAACCTCGCCGTGGTCGCGATCTGGGGCGTAGCCGGCCTGCTGCTGGCGATCCGCTTCTTCCGCTGGACCCCCCGCTCGGGCTGACCGGACGGCCAACCGGCCGACCTTGCCGGGAGGCGCGCGTATAGCCTCCCTGTCCCATGCTTCACCACGTCCTCCTCGAGGTCGCCGACCTCGACCGCAGCGCCGCCTTCTATGACTCGATGCTCGCTCCGCTGGGCTGGCGCCGGCATTTCGAGGAGGACCAGACGATCGGCTGGGGCATCGCCAAGCCGGTTTTCTTCGTCTCCTCCAAGCACCCGCCGCAGCCGGGCTTCGGCCTGCTCAGCTTCTCGGGACTCGGCATCGTCGCGGTGAAGGCGGCGTGGGAGAAGGGGATGAAAGCGGGAGGCGTCAACGTCAGCGAGCCCGGCGAACGGCGTTCGGCGGGGTCGGGCTCCTACTCGGCTTTCCTCAAGGATCCGGACGGGTACGAGATCGAGATAACGATCGGGTCCGACTGACGGCAACGATGTGGGAAACCCGCAGCGTTGGAGCTCGTCCACTTCATAACATCGCGTTCCCCCAGACGAATCAGGAGGCAATGACTTCATGGCTGTGAAGGTCGGCATCAACGGTTTCGGTCGTATCGGGCGCAACGTCTTCCGGGCCGCCCACGCGGCGGAAGCGGACCTCGAGTTCGTCGCCGTCAACGACCTCGTCGACACGGCCACGATGGCCCACCTGCTCAAGTACGACTCGATCCTCGGCCGCTTCCCGGGCGAGGTCGCCGTCTCCGGCGACTCGATCTCGGTCGACGGCAGGGAGCTGAAGGTGCTCTCCGAGCGCGACCCGGCGGCACTGCCCTGGGGCGACCTCGGCGTCGACGTGGTGATCGAGTCGACCGGCTTCTTCACGAAGCGCGACGACGCCGCCAAGCACCTCGAGGCCGGCGCCAAGAAGGTGATCATCTCCGCCCCCGCCACCGAGCCCGACGTCACCGTCGCCCTCGGCGTCAACTTCGAGCGCGACTACGACCCCGCCAGCCACGACGTCATCTCCAACGCCTCCTGCACGACCAACTGCCTGGCGCCGCTGGCCAAGGTGCTGCACGAGTCCTTCGGGATCGAGCAGGGCCTGATGACGACGATCCACGCCTACACCGCCGACCAGCGCCTGCAGGACATGCCGCACAAGGACCTGCGCCGGGCGCGGGCCGCGGCGCTCAACCTGATCCCGACCACGACCGGCGCCGCCAAGGCGGTCGGCCTGGTCCTGCCGGAGCTGAACGGCAAGCTCAACGGCTTCTCGATGCGGGCGCCGGTCCCGACCGGCTCCGCCGTCGACCTCGTCTTCACGACCCCGGACCCGCTCGAGCCCGACCAGATCAACGCCGCCCTGAAGGCCGCCGCCGACGGTCCGATGAAGGGGATCCTCGCCTACACCGAGGACCCGATCGTCTCCACCGACATCGTCGGCGACCCGCACTCCTCGATCGTCGACGCCGGCTCGACGATGGTGATCGGCGACGGCCGCATGGCCAAGGTGATCAGCTGGTACGACAACGAGTGGGGCTACTCCAACCGCTGCGTCGAGCTGGCCGGCAAGGTCCTGGCCTGAGCCGGGCCGGGGCGGCACCGTGAGCTTCGCCAAGGCAAGCGTCGGCGACGCCGAGGTCGCGGGCCGGCGGGTGCTGGTCCGGGTCGACTTCAACGTCCCGCTCGACCATGGCGAGGTCGCCGACGACATGCGGATCCGGGCGGCGCTGCCGACGCTGGAACTGCTGCGCGAGCGCGGCGCCGCCCTCGTCCTCTGCTCCCACCTCGGCCGACCCGGCGGCAAGGTCGACCCGGCGCTTTCGCTGGCGCCGGTCGCGAAGCGTCTGGGGGAGCTGCTGGGGACGGAGGTGAAGCAGGCGCCGCAGGTGGTCGGCGGCGACGTCGACCTGCTCGCCGGCGCCCTCGGGCCGGGCGACGTGCTGCTGCTGGAGAACACCCGGTTCGTCGCCGGCGAGACCCGAAACGACCCGAAGCTGGCCGAAGCGCTGGCGCAGCTGGCCGACCTCTACGTCAACGACGCCTTCGGCGCCGCCCACCGCGCCCACGCCAGCACCGAGGGCGTCGCCCACCGCCTGCCCGCCTACGCGGGCCTGCTGCTGGAGCGCGAGGTGACCGAGCTGACCGCGGTGGTCGAGTCGCCGCGGCGGCCGCTGGTCGTCGTCCTCGGCGGCGCCAAGGTCTCCGACAAGATCGGGGTGATCGACCGCTTCCTCGAAGTCGCCGACCAGATCCTGATCGGCGGGGCGATGTGCTTCAGCTTCTTCCGCGCCGAGGGCATCGCCACCGGCGACTCGCTGGTCGAGGAGAAGGGGATCGAGCTGGCGGCGGAGGCGCTGGAGCGGGCCAAGGGCCCCGAGTGCGAGCTGATGCTGCCGGTCGACCTCGTCCTCGGCCAGAGCTTCGACGCCGGGACCGAGCGCCGCGAGAGCGAATGCGTCGAGGTGCCCGACGGCTGGATGGGCCTCGACGTCGGCCCCCGCACCGCGGCCCGCTACGCGAAGGCGATCGCCGAGGCGGGGACGGTGCTGTGGAACGGGCCGATGGGTGCCTTCGAGCTGGAGCCGTTCGCGGCCGGCACCCGTGCCGTCGCCGAGGCGGTCGCCACGGCCCCGGGCACGACCGTGGTCGGCGGCGGCGACTCGGTCGCCGCACTGCGCAAGTTCGGCCTCGACGACGAGGTCGATTGGCTTTCGACCGGAGGAGGAGCATCCTTGGAGCTGCTGGAGGGAAAGAAGCTGCCCGGAGTGGAGGCGCTGATGGACGCGGAGGGTTCCGATGGCTGAGCGCACCCCCTACATCGCCGCCAACTGGAAGATGAACAAGACGGTCGCCGAGGCGGCCGAGTTCGTCGACGCGCTGCTGCCGCGGATCGCCGCCACCCAGTGCGACGTCGTCGTCTGCCCGCCGTTCACGGCGCTGACCGCGGTGGTCGAGCGCCGCTACGGCACCGCCGTCAAGGTCGCCGCCCAGAACATGCACGAGGAGGGCTCGGGCGCCTACACCGGCGAGGTCTCGGCGCCGATGCTGGTCGAGCTCGACGTCGAGGCGGTCGTGCTCGGCCACTCCGAGCGCCGCCAGTACTTCAACGAGACCGACCAGACACTGGCCCGCAAGGTGCCGGCCGCGCTCGCCGCCGGCCTCGAGCCGATCCTCTGCGTCGGCGAGAGCGAGCAGGCCCGCGACGCCGAAGAGACGGAGACGGTGCTGGAGCGCCAGCTGCAGGCCGACCTCGCCGGCCTCGACTCCAGCCAGATCGGCAAGGTCGTGATCGCCTACGAGCCGATCTGGGCGATCGGGACCGGTCGCACCGCGACCCCCGAGCAGGCGCAGGAAGCCTGCGCCTTCATTCGCGACGTGCTGCGCATGCGCGGCGCCGCCGCGCACGAGGTTCGGATCCTCTACGGCGGCTCGGTCAAGCCCGACAACGCCGCCGAGCTGCTCTCCAAGCCCGACGTCGACGGCGCCCTGGTCGGCGGCGCCAGCCTCGACCCGGCCGACTTCGCGGCGATCGTGGAAGCGGCATGACGGACATGACCGAGTCGGTCGTCCCCTCGCTGGCCCTCGTCATCCTCGACGGCTGGGGGCTGGCCGAGCCGGGGCCGGGCAACGCGATCTCGCTCGCCGAGACGCCGGTCTTCGACCGCCTCTGGGACACCTACCCTCATACCCAGCTCTCCGCCCAGGGCCGCGACGTCGGCCTGCCGGAGGGGCAGATGGGCAACTCCGAGGTCGGCCACCTCAACCTCGGCGCCGGCGCGATCGTCAAGCAGGACCTGGCCCGGATCGACGACGCCGTCGCCGACGGCAGCTTCTTCGACAACCCGGTCCTGCTCGCCGCCTGCGCCCGCGCCCGCGAAAGCCCGCGCGGTCGCCTGCACCTGCTGGGCCTCGTCTCCGACGGCGGCGTCCACTCCGGCTGGGAGCACCTCGAGGCCTGCGTCGAGCTGGCCTCACAGGAGGGCGTGCCCGACGTCGTCTTCCACGCCTTCACCGACGGCCGCGACACGCTGCCGCACGGCGGCAAGGGCTACCTGCAGGAGTTGGAGCGCTGGCTGCGCCAGGCGGGCCGGGTCGCCACCGTCAGCGGCCGCTACTACGCGATGGACCGCGACACCCGCTGGGAGCGGACCAAGCTCGCCTACGACGCGATCGTCCACGCCCGCGGCCTGCACGCGGCGAGCGCGGCGGCGGCGATCGAGGCCTCCTACGAGCGCGGCGAGACCGACGAGTTCGTCAAACCGACGGTGATCGGCGACTACGACGGCGCCGCCGCCGGCGACGTCGCCCTCTTCGTCAACTTCCGCCCGGACCGGGCGCGGCAGATGACCCGCGCCCTCGCCGAGCCCGGCTTCGACGAGTTCTCCCGCGCCGGCGGCCCGACGCTCGACCTGACGGCGATGACCGAGTACCGCAAGGGGTGGCCCTACCCGGTCGCCTTCCCCGAGCAGCGGCCGCAGACGACCCTGGCGGAAACGATCTCGGGTGCCGGCGGCCGCCAGCTCCACGTCGCCGAGACCGAGAAGTACGCGCACGTCACCTACTTCTTCAACGGCGGCCGCGAGCAGGAGCTGGAGGGGGAGGAGCACTGCCTGGTCGAATCGCCGCGCGACGTCCCCACCTACGACCACAAGCCGGAGATGAGCGCGGCGGCGGCCGCCGACACCTTCGTCTCGCACTGGCGCGATGGCTCCTACCGCTTCGGGATCATCAACTTCGCCAACCCCGACATGGTCGGCCACACCGGGGTCATCCCCGCCGCGGTCGCCGCGGTCGAAACCGTCGACGGCCAGCTCGGCAGGGTGGTCGAGGCGGTCCGCGAGAGGGGCGGCGCCTGCATCGTCACCGCCGACCACGGCAACTGCGACCACATGCTCGAGCCCGACGGCTCCCCCAACACCGCCCACTCGCTCAACCCGGTGCCGCTGATCGTCACCGCCGAGGGCCTCGCCCTGCGCGACGGCGGCATCCTCGCCGATGTCGCCCCGACCGCGCTCGAGCTGCTCGGCATCCCCCAGCCGGAGGCGATGACGGGGCATTCTCTGATCGCGTGAGGAGCGATCCCGAGCGACTGAGGTTCGAGATCGGGGCGCGGGACGGCAGCGCCCGCACCGGCGTCATCCACACCGCTCACGGGCCGATCGAGACGCCGGCCTTCATCCCGCTGGCGACCAAGGGCACTGTGCGCGGACTGGAGTCCGGCGAGGTCGCCGAGCTCGGCTACCAGCTGATCCTCGGCAACACCTACCACCTCTTCGTCTCGCCGGGGCCGGAGCGGATCGACGCCGCCGGCGGCCTGCACGGGTTCATGGGCTGGGAGCGGGCGCTGATCACCGACTCCGGCGGCTTCCAGGTCTTCTCGCTCGCCCACGGCGGCGTCGCCAACGAGGTCAAGGGCAGCGGCCGCTCCGGCGGCGGCGAGATGGGCTCCAAGGTCGAGATCACCGAGGAGGGTGCCCGCTTCCGCTCCTACCGCGACGGCTCGGAGCTGTTCATCTCGCCGGAGGTCTCGATGAGCGTGCAGGCGGCGCTCGGCTCCGACATCGCCCTCGTCTTCGACGAGTGCACGCCCTTCCACGCCGACCGCGAGTACACCGCTCGCTCGACTGAGCGCACCCACCGCTGGCTCGACCGCTGCCTCGCCTGGCACGAGCGCGAGGGGCCGCAGCGCCAGGCGGTGTTCGGGATCGTTCAGGGCGGCACCCACGAGGACCTGCGGCGCGAGTCGGCGCAGCGGGTCTCCGAGGCCGGCGTCGACGGGCTGGCGATCGGCGGCACGCTCGGCCGCGACAAGGAGGAGATGGCGGCGGTGCTGGCGATGACCGCGCCGCTGCTGCCGGAGGAGGCGCCCAAGCACCTGCTGGGGATCGGCGAGGTCGACGACCTGCTCGGCGGCGTCGCCCTCGGCCTCGACGTCTTCGACTGCGCCGTCCCCACCCGCCTCGCCCGCCACGGCGTCGCCCTCGCCCCGAGCCCGGAGACGCGCTGGCGGCTCGACATGCGCAAGGGCAGGTGGGTCGGCGACCGCCGGCCATTGGTCGAGGGTTGCCCCTGTCCCGCCTGCCGCCGCCACGACCGCGACTACGTCTCCTACCTCTCCCGCGCCGAGGAGCTGACCGCCGTCCGCCTCATCGTCCTCCACAACCTCACCTACATGCACGAGCTGACCACCCACGCCCGTGCCGCGATCGAGGCGGGCCGCTTCGACGCCTACCGCGCGGCGGTGCTGGGTGGAGCCGCACCCTGGGACGCCTGAGGCTGGAGCCTTGGAGACCTTGGAGGTGGGGCCCACCAATGCTTCCCACGCCTCCGGGTGCCAGAAGCTGCCGAGCGAGAACCTCTCGCCGCTCCAGGAGAGAGCAGGCGCTTCGTACTGCGGTAGCTCTCTGCTGCGTATCCGGTTGGCTCAGGCCACGCCTGCCGACCGCGCATACGTCGCCCTGGGTCCCCGATCGCGCCCGGCGAGATCAGTGCGGGCGGCGAGCGGCGCCTTTTGGTCGGTATGCGACCAAAAGCGACCTCTGGGTCGAGCGGGGACGGGTCGCGGTTCAGGCGCGGCCTGACGGAACCGGATACGCATCAGCTCTCTAGAGAAGAAGAGCGCCGGACGGCGCGGAAGCTGCTTCTGCATGAGGGGCTTGTGTGGCTGGCGTTTCGGCGCTTCAGGCGGGGTCCTGTGCCCCTCCCCCGGAGGCTCCTGAGACCACGTTCCGCGCCCTGCGAGCGGACCAGCTGCGCGACGGTCTCCGGGGGAGGGGCACAGGACCCCGCCCAACCCCCCAAGGGACCGCGTCCCGGCCCCACCCCAGCCCTATTCCGTGTTCTTGTCCACCAAATCCTTGAATTCTTCGGCCACCTTGTCGACGGTGTCCCCCGCGACCTTGCTGATGTGGACGCCGGCGGCCTTGTCGGTGGTGTAGATGACCGCGGCTGCGACCAGGGCGGCGATCAGCACCAGGGCGATCAGGGCGAGGACGAAGCGGACGAAGCGGGAGAAGGCGGAGCGCTTGGCCGGCTGGGCCGGGCGCCGCGGTTGCGCCGCGGGCGGGGGAGGGGCGACCCGCGGCTGCGGGCGCCGCGTCTGCGACTGCGCCGGCCGGTACTCGGTCTGGGCGGTGGTGCGCTCGAGGTGGCGGGTGGCGGCGGTCTCGCCGCCGAGCACCCGGGTCGGCGTCGCGCCTTCCTGCAGCGGCAGCGTCACGTCCTCCCCTTCGAGGCCGAGGCGCAGGCCGGTGGCGAGCTCGTCGGCGCTGGCATAGCGCCGGTTCGGGTCGCCCTCGAGCGCGCGCAGCACGGCGGCGCTGAGCGTCTCCGGCACTTCGTCGTTGTAGGTGCTGGGCGAGAGCGGCTTCTCGTTCTGCTGGCGCACCGCCAGCTCGGCCAGCGAGGAGCCCTCGTAGGGAAGGCGGCCGGTGAGGAACTGGTAGAGGACGACGCCGAGCGCGTAGACGTCGGTGGCCGGCGTCGCCTCCTCGCCCCGCACCTGCTCCGGCGCCAGGTAGGCGGCGGTGCCGACGACGGAGCCGACCTGGGTGATCCGCGTCTGCTCGATCGCCCGGGCGATGCCGAAGTCGGTCAGCTTC
>CAVPEX010000044.1:0-63960 GCA_963703585.1 uncultured Solirubrobacterales bacterium
CTTGCGCATCCGGTAGCGCAGGGTGTGGCGGTGGCAGTAGACCTGCCGCGCCGCTTTCTCCCACTGCCCGTTCTGCTCGATGAAGGCCTCCAGCGAGCGCAGCAGCTCGCCGCCGTACTCCTCGTCGCCCTGCTCGATCGGCCCCAGCACACTGTCGCAGTAGAGCCCGAGCGCCTCGTCGTCCTGGATCGAGAGCAGCAGCGTGAAGGCGCCGAGGTCCCGCCAGGAGGCGACCTCCGGGGCGGAGCCGTTGTCGAAGGCGGTCGCTTCCAGGGCGCAGCGGGCCTCGTGGAAGGAGTGGCGCAGCCGCTCCGGCGGCGCCGGGCGGCTGGCGGCGGCGCGGACGGCGCCGCGTTCGGGGCTGAGCGCGCGGCGGGCGTCGGCGGCGACGTCGATCGGGTCGCGGTCGGCGGCGTCGACGACGGCGCAGAGCAACTCGCGGCTGCCCGCGGTGTGCGGCGCCACCACGGCCGGGCAGGCATCGGCGGCGAGGGCGCGTTCCAGGGCGCCGACCGCGCTCCCCGGGTGGTCGAGGTCGAAGACGAGCACCGCCGCTTCCTCGCCGATCCCGAACGGCTCCAGGCGGCGGCGCAGCTCGGTCCCCTCCATGCGGCCGCCGAGGGCGCCGGCGAGGACGTCGCCGGCGAGGCGGCGCTCGGTCTCCCGCGCCACCCGCCGCCGCATCAGCTCCAGGGCGACGACCGCGACCGCCTGCTGCAGGATCAGCCGCTCGAAGTCGCCGAGCCCGCCGGAGTCGCGGACGATCACCACCCAGGCCTGCGGCGGCCCGCCGCCCGGGGAGACGACCGGATGGGCCAGCGCCCGCCCCGCCACCGAGGGGTGCGAGGGCACGAAGGGGTGACCGTCGGCGGCGTGCCCCAGCGCCTCCTTGCGGATGCCGGCGATCGCGTCGGCGGAGAGCTGGCGGCGGAAGCCGCGCCCGGCGAGGCGTTCGCCGCGGCTGTCGAGGACGGCGACGGTGCCGCCGACGGCGGAGGCGATCGTCGCCGCGATTTCCTCCAGCCCGCGCTCCTCCAGGACCAGCCGCTCCAGCCGCCGCTGCACCGCGATCCCCCGCTGCAGCACCTCGTACTGCTCGTTGACGAGCCGGGCGAAGGCCTTCTCGGTGATCGCGATGAACGGCATCGAGTAGGGCACCTCGAAGAGCGGGAAGTCGCGCTTCTCGGCCTCCTCGACCAGCGCTTTCGGCAGTTTGCGGTGGCTGAAGCCGGTGCCGAAGCCGAGCCCGGCGAGGTTGCGGTCGGCGAGGATGCGGACGAAGGAGCGCTGCTTGGCGGCGGTGTCGAGCGGGATGCCGGTGGTCAGCATCAGCTCGCCGCCGGAGAGCCACGGCGTCGGATCCTCCAGCTCGGAGATGTGGACCCAGCGGACCGGCGCGGCAGCCGCTTTCGAGCCGGCCGCGAGTTCGAGGTCGAGCTCATCGAGCAGGCTCTGGACGGTGAGCATGGCGCTCCTAGCCGGTCGGTCCCGCGAGCACTAGGGAACCATCCGGTCCGAGGCCTCGGCCAGCACCGAGTGCAGGACGTCGTGGATCTCTTCGAACTGCTCGGTGTCGGCGATCAGCGGCGGCGCCAGCTGGATGACGGGGTCGCCGCGGTCGTCGGCGCGGCAGATCAACCCGCGCTTGTAGAGCTCGCCGGAGAGGAAGCCGCGCAGCAGCCGCTCGGACTCCTCGTCGTTGAAGCTCTCTTTCGTCTCCTTGTCTTTGACCAGCTCGATCGCGTGGAAGTAGCCGGCGCCGCGCACGTCGCCGACGATCGGCAGGTCGTGCAGGGACTCCAGCATCTGGCGGAACTCGCCCTCCTTGGCGCGCACGTGGCCGCAGAGGTCCTCACGCTCGAAGACGTCGAGGTTGGCCATCGCCACCGCCGAGGCGACCGGGTGCCCGGCGAAGGTGAAGCCGTGGGCGAAGGAGGCGGTGCCCTCCATGAACGGCTCGGCGACCTTGTCGGAGGCGATCACGCCGCCCATCGGCACGTAGGCCGAGGTCAGCGCCTTGGCGACGGTGATGATGTCCGGCACGTAGCCGAAGCGTTCGCAGCCGAAGTAGTGGCCGAGGCGGCCCCAGGCGCAGATCACCTCGTCGGAGATCATCAGCACGTCGTAGCGGTCGCAGATCTCGCGCACCCGTTCGAAGTAGCCGTCGGGCGGGACGAAGCAGCCGCCGGCGTTCTGGACCGGCTCGAGGATCACCGCGGCGACGGTCTCCGGCCCCTCGAACTGGATCCGCTCCTCGATCGCCGTCGCCGCCCAGAGCGGGTGACGGTCCTCGGGCCAGCGGTAGAGGTTGGTGTTGGGGACGTGGCAGCCGCCGGGCGCGAGCGGCTCGAACTGGCTGCGCAGGTCGGTGATCCCGGTGACCGAGAGCGCCCCCAGCGAGGTGCCGTGGTAGGCGACCTCGCGGGCGATCGTCTTGTGCTTCTGGCCTTTGCCGTGCATGCGGTGGTAGTTGCGGGCCAGCTTCAGCGCCGACTCGACCGCCTCCGAGCCGCCGTTGGTGAAGAAGACGCGGTTGAGGTCCCCCGGGGCCAGCGCGGCGATCCGCGCCGCCAGTTCGATCGCCTTCGGGTGCGCGTAGCTCCAGAGCGTGTAGAAGTCGAGCTCCTCGACCTGGCGCGCGGCCGCCTCGCCGTACTCGGCGCGGCCGTGGCCGGCGTTGACGCAGAAGAGGGCGGAGAGGCCGTCGAGGTAGCGGTTGCCGTGCTCGTCGTAGACGTAGCAGCCGTCGGCCCGGGTGATGATCGGGATCTCGTGGTCGGGCCCATAGGCCCCCATGCGCGAGAAATGCATCCAGAGATGGCGCTGGGCCAGCTTCTGAAGATCGGTATCGACTGCTTGCGGGGCGGTGGCCATTCCCGTCTCCTCTCCGACTACGACGATATGGACAAAGCTAGCCCCAGGATGGCACACACGCAAGTGGTCATTGGGTCAAGCTGCGGCAATCTGCTTGTACACGACGTATAAGGCGGGGATGTACTTTTGGGACATCCGCCACTTGCGGCTTGGTCCCGCCGGGCTTACGGTCGCCAGATGGCGGTCGCTGACAAGGGCCTGAAGAAGAACGCGATCGGCTTCGCCTCCAGCGTCGTCATCGGCGTCGCCTCGACCGCCCCCGGCTACAGCCTCGCCGCCACCCTCGGCTTCGTCGCCGCCGCGGTGGCGCTGGAGTCGCCGGCGATCCTGCTGATCAGCTTCGTGCCGATGTTCCTGGTCGCGGCGGGCTACTACTACATGAACAAAGCCGACCCGGACTGCGGCACCAGCTTCTCCTGGGTGACGAAGGCGATGGGGCCGCAGCTGGGCTGGATCGCCGGCTGGGTGATCGTCGTCGCCGACGTGATCGTGATGGCCAACCTCGCCCAGATCGCCGGCCTCTACACCTTCCTCCTCGTCGGCTGGGAGTCGGCCGCCGCCTCGACCGTGGCGGTGACCGCGGTCGGCGTCGTCTGGATCGCCCTGATGACGGCGATCGTGCTGATCGGGATCGAGCTCTCGGCGCGGACCCAGATCGGCCTGCTGACGGCGGAGATCGTCACCCTGGCGCTGTTCGCGGTGGTGGCGCTGGTCAAGGTCTACGCCGGCGACGCGCCGGACACCTCGATCCACCCCGACATCGCCTGGCTCAACCCGTTCGCGCTCAGCTCCAGCGAGATCTCGGCCGGGATGCTGTTGGCCGTCTTCATCTACTGGGGCTGGGACACGACCGCGACCGTCAACGAGGAGACCGAGGACCCCGGCGAGGCGCCGGGGAGGGCGACGGTGATCAGCACCCTGATCCTGCTCGGCATCTACGTCGTCGTCGCGGTCGCGGCGCAGGCCTACGCCGGCGTCGAGGGGCTGATCGAAAACCAGGAAGACGTGCTCAGCTCGCTGGGGACCGAAGTCTTCGGCTCGCCGCTGGACAAGATCCTGATCATCGCCGTGCTGACCTCGGCCGCCGCCTCGACCCAGACGACGATCCTGCCGACGGCGCGGACGACGCTCTCGATGGCGCGCGCCAACGCGATGCCGAAGAGCCTCGGCAAGGTCCACCCGCGCTTCCTCACCCCCCACGTCTCGACGCTGCTGATGGGCGCCGCCTCGATCGTCTGGTACGTCGGCCTGACGATCGCCAGCGAAGACATCCTCTTCGACTCGCTGGCCGCGCTCGGCCTGATGATCTCCTTCTACATCGGCCTGACCGGGATCGCCTGCGCGGTCTACTACCGGCGCGAGCTCTTCCGCAGCGTCAAGAACTTCTTCTTCGTCGGCGTCGGGCCGGCCTTCGGCGGCGCCATCCTCTTCTACCTGCTGGTCAAGAACGCGATCGAACTCTCCGACCCGGCCAACTCCGAATCGGGCGACTCCTGGCTCGGCCTCGGCCCGCCGCTGGTGATCGCGATCTTCTTCTTCCTGCTCGGCGTGCTCCTGATGTTCGTGCAGTGGCGCAAGGCGCCGGCCTTCTTCCGCCGCCGCCCGGAGGTCGTCCCCGCCGGGTTCCTGGAGGGAGAAGTCGAGTTGGAGCCGGAGCCGATCGCCGGAGGCGGAAAATGAGGGCGAGATGACGAGGGGAGCGAGATGAGCGAGATCGTCGTCGGCTACGACGGCTCGGAGTGCGGCAAGGCGGCGCTCGACCGCGCCACCGAGCTGGCCCAGGCCCTGGGCGACCGGATCGTGATCGTCTTCGGCTACGCGCCGCCCGGACTGTGGGGCGGCGAGATCGCCGAACACGAGGACGCGATCGAGGAATACGGCGCCAAGGTCGTCGCCGAGGCGAAGGCGCACGCCGCCGCGACCGGCATCGAGGTCGAGGTGGCGATGGTCCCCAAGCGCGGCCCGGAAGCGCTGGTCGACACCGCCGAGGAACGCGACGCGCGGATGATCGTCGTCGGCAGCTACGGCGACCCACCGCTGAAAGGCGTGATCCTCGGCTCCACCCCCAGCAAGCTGCTGCACCTGGCGGAGCGGCCGGTGCTGGTCGTGCCGGCGGCGAAGGACGGCGATAGATAGTGGCTCCCGCGGGTAGCCACGCCGAAGAGAGGAGAATTGCGGGAACGATGGACGCGCAGGACCCGACCGCGAGCGTCGAGCTGCGAAGCGTGACCAAGCGCTTCGAGGGGCTCACCGCCGTCGACGACCTCAGTCTCGATCTCGCGCGGGGGGAGTTCTTCACGCTGCTGGGGCCGAGCGGCTGCGGCAAGACGACGACGCTGCGGATGATCGCCGGCTTCGAGCGCCCGACCAGCGGCGAGATCCGGATCGAGGGCACCGACGTGGCGGCGCTGCCGCCGCACCGCCGCCCCACCAACACGGTCTTCCAGAGCTACGCGCTCTTCCCCCACCTCAGCGTCGAGGAGAACGTCGGCTTCGGGCTCAAGCGCAAGAAGGCCGGCAAGGCGGAGATCGCCGAACGGGTCGCCGCCGAGCTCGAGCGCGTCGGCCTCGCGGCCGAGGCGAAGCGCCGCCCGGCGCAGCTCTCCGGCGGCATGCAGCAGCGGGTGGCGCTGGCCCGGGCGCTGGTCAACCTGCCGAAGGTGCTGCTGCTCGACGAGCCGCTCGGCGCCCTCGACCTGAAGCTGCGCAAGGGCCTGCAGGTGGAGCTGAAGCGGATCCAGCGCGAGGTCGGGATCACCTTCGTCTACGTCACCCACGACCAGGAGGAGGCGCTGACGATGAGCGACCGGATCGCGGTGATGAACCGCGGCCGGGTCGAGCAGGTCGGCGTGCCCGAGGACGTCTACGACCGCCCCGCCACCACCTTCGTCGCCGGCTTCATCGGCGTCTCCAACCTGCTGCCGGCGAGCGTCAGCGCCCGCGGCCGCGTCCGCCTCGACCAGGGCCCGGAAGTCGAGGGCGACACCGGCGACCTCAGCCCCGGCGAGGGCTGCTACGCGGTCGTCCGCCCCGAGAAGCTGCGGGTCGAGCTGGCCGGCGAGGGCGGCGCTGACGGGCTGCCGCGGGTCGAGGGCATCGTCGAGAGCTCGCTCTACCTGGGCACGGCGACGCAGATCGTCGTCGGCCTCGGCGAGGACGTGCGGATGACGGTCTTGGTCCCCAACGCCGACGAGGCCGAACGCCAGCGGCTTCCCGGCGGCGGCGCCCGGGTCTCACTGAGCTGGGAGCCGCAGCACATGCACATGGTCCGGGAGTCCCCCGGCGACGGCGAGCCGGCGACGGCGAGTCCCGCCACGGAGCCGACCGAACCGCAAACGAGACAGGAGGCGTGAGGATGGCACCCGGCGAAACGAGGATCCCGAAGCTGACGTTGGTCGTGGCGGCGCTGATCGCGGCGGCCGTGCTGGCGCTCGGACTGGCCGCCTGCGGCGGCACCACCGGCGGCGAGAACACGGGTGACCGCACGGTCGCCGAAGGCGGCCCGGTCGAAGGCAGCCTGACGATCTCCAACTGGCCCGGCTACATCGACCCCGGCAAGGAAGGCACGGTCGCCGACTTCGAAAAGGAAAGCGGCGTCAAGGTCAAGTACATCGAAGACGTCAACGACAACAACACCTTCTTCGGCAAGATGCAGCCGCTGCTCGAACAGGGCGAATCCGGCGGCCGCAGCATCTTCGTCGTCACCGACTGGATGGCGAAGCAGATGTGGGACCTCGGCTACCTGCAGGAAATCGACCCCGAAGACATCCCCACGGTCTTCGAAACCATGGTCCCGACGCTGAAGGACCCGTCCTTCGACCCGGGGAGGAAGTTCTCGATCCCCTGGCAGAGCGGGATGACCGGGATCTGGGTCGACACCTCGAAGGCGCCGGACATCAAATCCGTCAACGACCTCTTCGACCCCAAGTACAAGGGCAAGGTGACCTTCCTCGAAGAGATGCGGGACACGGTGCCGCTGGTGATGAAGGGGGAAGGGGTCGACCCGGAGGAGGCCACCGACGCGGACTGGCTGAAGGCGATCGAAAAAGTCAAGGCGGCCGCCGACTCGGGGCAGCTGCGGCGCTTCACCGGCAACGACTACACCGAGGAACTGACCGCGGGCAACATCGTCG
The DNA here is from genome assembly GCA_963703585.1 of uncultured Solirubrobacterales bacterium. GTDB lineage: Bacteria > Actinomycetota > Thermoleophilia > Solirubrobacterales > 70-9 > VAYN01. The sequence continues at coordinate 7,008 of CAVPEX010000044.1, forward strand.
CCGCGATCGGCTGGTCGGGTGACGCCTCGATCGTCGAAAACCCGAACGCCGAATGGCGGATGCCGACCGAGGGCTGCGTGCTGTGGTCGGACAACATGGTGATCCCGGTCGGAGCGCCCAACGTCGGCGCCGCCTTCGGCTGGATGGACTTCGTCTACGAACCCAAAGTCGCCGCCGGCCTGACCGAATACATCACCTACGTCTCGCCGGTCGAAGGCGTCAAAGACCTGGTCCCGCCGCAGCTGGCGAGCGACCCGCTGGTCTTCCCGAGCCCGCAGTTCCAGGAGAACTGCTCGACCCAGGACTCCCCGCCGGACGTGGAAAAGGTCTCGGAAGCCTGGGCGGACACGGTCTCCGGGTGAGGTAGACGATGAGCTGGAGACAGCGCCTGGTCCCATACTGGCTCCTGGGGCCGGGCCTGCTCTGGCTGATCCTCTTCTTCGTCGTGCCCATGTACTTCATGGGCGAACTGGCGCTGCGCTCGGGCACGCTGGTCTCCGGCTACACCTTCGCCTGGGAATGGGGGAACTTCCCGGACTCGCTCTCCGGCCACACCGAGCAGATCCTCCGCTCCTTCTTCTACGCCGGCGCGGCAACGCTGCTTGCCCTGTTGATCGGGTACCCCCTCGCCTACGCGATCGCCTTCCGCGGCGGCCGCTTCCGGCTGCTGCTGCTGTTCGCGGTGGTCGCGCCGTTCTTCACCACCTACCTGATCCGCACGATCGCCTGGAAAACGATCCTCAGCGACTCCAGCCCGGTCGTTGACGTGCTGGAAGTGTTCGGGCTCGCCGAAGGCCGGATCCTGGCGACGCCCGGCGCGGTGATCGCCGGGCTCACCTACAACTTCCTGCCGTTCATGATCCTGCCGCTGTACGCGAGCCTGGAGCGGCTCGACCTGCGCCTGATCGAGGCCGCCAAGGACCTCTACTCCTCCTCGCGCACGGCCTTCGTCAAGGTCAGCCTGCCGCTGACGATGCCGGGCATCGTCGCCGGCGTCCTGCTCACCTTCATCCCCGCCTTCGGCGACTACCTCAACGCCCAACTGCTCGGCGGGCCGCAGCAGGCGATGGTCGGCAACGTGATCCAGTCGCTCTACCTGGCCCAGCGCGACTACCCGGAGGCGGCGGCGCTCTCCTTCCTGATGATGGCGCTGATCCTGATCGTCGTCTCGGTCTACATCCGCTTCGCCGGGATCGGCGCCTTCATGGGCGACGACACGGAGACGGCCTGAGATGCGGGCCGCGAGCAGAGTCTGGGCCTGGCTGCGCCACAACGCGCTGCCGATCTACGCGGCGCTGGCGACCGCCTACCTGCTGATCCCGATCGCCGTCATCGCGATCTTCTCCTTCGGCGAAACGCCTAAAGACAAACTCACCTTCGCGCTCGACAACGGCTTCACGCTCGAGTACTGGGAAACGATGTTCTCGATCCCGGAGCTGAACGACGCCCTCTTCACCAGCATCAAGCTGGCAGCGCTGGCGACCGTGATCTCGACCGCGATCGGGACGGCGATGGCGATCGCTTTGGTGCGCCACCGCTTCCGCGGCCGCCGCCTGGCGAACCTGCTGATCGTGATCCCGATGGCGACGCCGGAGGTCGTGATCGGCGCCTCGCTGCTCTCGATGTTCATCTACGCCTCGGTCGCGCTCGGCCTGACGACGCTGCTGATCGCCCACGTCATGTTCTGCATCAGCTTCGTCGTCGTCGTCGTTCGCTCGCGGCTGATCGGCTTCGACCGCAGCCTCGAGGAGGCGGCGGCGGACCTCGGCGCGACTCCGTTCCAGACCTTCCGCCTGGTCACCCTGCCGCTGATCCTGCCCGGCGTGATCGCCGCCGCAATGCTCGCCTTCGCGCTCTCGATCGACGACTTCGTGATCTCCAACTTCAACTCGGGGACGACGGTGACCTTCCCGCTCTACGTCTACGGGGTCAGCCTGCGCGGCATCCCGGTCCAGGTCAACGCCATCGCCACGCTGATCTTCCTCGTCGCCAGCCTCGCCGCGATCGGCGTGATCGTGCAGCAGCGGCGGGCGGAACGGATGGCCTCATCTGCCGATGTGAAACCCGATCAGCTGGGGGATCCCGGCCAGGGCGCGGGCGGCCGGGTGCGGGCGGCGACCGGCTAGCTCGGCCTCCTCCTTGGCCATGATCCCGAGCCGGATCAGCTCGCCGCCGATCCAGTGCAGGGGCTCGGGCGGGACGTGGCGCGGCGCCGGGTCGACGAGGGCGAGGCGGGCGGGCTCGTCGTCGCGGCGGAGGGCGAGCGAGGCGAGGATGCGGCCGACCATGTTCGAGGGGCCGACGCCGTTGCCGGTGTAGCCGGCGGCGGCGAAGGCGCTGCCGCCGGGCAGCGGCACCACCATCGGCAGGTGGGTCGGGGAGGCGTCGATCGGCCCGCCCCAGGCGTGCTCGATACGGCGGCCGGCGAGGCCGGGGAAGATCGCGTGCAGGTGGGCCGCGGTGTGGGCGACCACCTCGGCGTCGAGCTCCGAGCGCCCGCGCAGGCGCGCGCCCATCGCGATCCGGCCGCCGCCCCAGCCGAAGGCGATGCGCCCGTCCGGGGTGGTGCGGAAGTAGTCGACGAGGGCGCGGCTGTCGATGATGCACTCGCCGCCGGTCCAGCCGATCTCCTCCAGCAGATCGGGGACGGGCTCGGTGATGACGACGTGGGAGGAGGCGACGCTGAGGCGGTCGCGCAGGGGGCCGCGGAAGCCCTTGCCGGCGGCGCCGATCGCGACCACCGCGGTGCGGGCGCGGACCTTGCCCCCGGGCGCGGTCGCCTCGACCCCGTCGGGCGCGTCGCGCAGCGAGCGCACCGGCGTCAACTCGAAGATCTCGACGCCGCGCTCGCGCAGCCGCTGGCGCAGGCCCAGCCCCAGGCGCGCCGGCTGCACGGTGGCACCGGGGGAGACGGCGCCGGCGCGGAAGAGAGGCGAGGCGCAGCGGGCGGCGACCTCCTCGGTACTGAGCGGCCGCAGCGCCTCGGGAACGCCGAGCTCGCGGCAGGCGTCGAGGGCCGGCGCCCAGGCGGCGTCGTGGGCCGGCGTGGTCGAGACCTGCATGTAGCCGCCGGGGCGAAACCAGGCGTCGACCCGCTGCTCCCCGCAGAAGGCGCCGATCCGCCCCACCGCCTCTTCGGCGGCGCGGCCGACCGCGAGCGCCGGCTCGTCGCCCCAGCGCCGGCGCATGCTCGCCAGCGAGAACCACATCGAGTTGCAGAAGCCGCCGTTGCGGCCGCTGGGGCCGTGGCCGCAGACGTCGGCCTCGAGCAGGACGACCCGCGCCTCGGGGTCCAGCTGCTTGACGTACCAGGCCGACCAGAGGCCGGTGAAGCCGCCGCCGAGGACGACGACGTCGGCCTCGCGATCGCCGCTCAGCGCCGGGGCGGGGTCGGGAGCACCGGCCTCTTCGAGCCAGTAGCCGTGTGGCGTGTGCTGCATCTGCCTCGATTCTCCAGCAAGCGAGGCGCCGGAAATGTCCAACGTCGGGTCGGGCGATTGTCCATTCGCCGCTCCGCCCGGTCCTTAGACTCGGCGAGATGTCCGAGAGCCAGGATTCGACCCCCTACGTCGACGCCCTCCTCGCCTACGCAGCCCTCGACCCCGGCCGCTTCCAGGTTCCCGGCCACAAGGGCGGGATCGGCGCCGACCCGGCGATGCGCGAGCTGGTCGGCGACGTCGGCCTGCGCAACGACATCCCCTCGGTCACCGAGGGGGTCGACATCGGGCCCGAGCCGACGCCGTTCCAGCAGGCGCAATTGCTGGCCGCCGAGGCCTGGGGCGCGCAGCGGTCGTGGTTCCTCGTCAACGGCGCCTCGCAGGGCAACCACAGCACCTGCCTGGCCCTGGCCCACGGCGGCAACCGGGTCGTCGTCCAGCGCAACGTCCACTCCTCGGTGATCGACGGCCTCGTCCTCAGCGGCATGCGGCCGACCTTCGTCGCCCCCGAGCTCGACCCCGAGCTGGGGATCGCCCACGGCCTCACCCCGGACTCGCTGGCGGCGGCGCTCGAGGCGACGCCGGGCGCGGTCGCGGCGATGGTCGTCTCCCCCACCTACTTCGGCGCCTGCGCCGACGTCGCCGGCCTCGCCGCGGTCGCCCACGAGCGCGGGGTGCCGCTGGTCGTCGACGAGGCCTGGGGAGCGCACCTGCACTTCCACCAGGCGCTGCCGCCGGACGCGCTGGCGAGCGGCGCCGACCTGGTCACCTCCTCCACCCACAAGATCGTCGGCAGCCTCACCCAGGCGGCGATGCTCCACCTCGGCCGCGGCGGGCGGATCGACCCGGCGGTGGTCGACCGCTGCGTCAGCCTGGTCGAAACGACCAGCCCCAGCGGCCTGCTCTCCGGCTCGCTCGACGCCGCGCGGAGGCAGGCCGTCGTCCACGGCGCCGAGCTGCTGGAGGAGACGCTGAGCGCGGTCGCCGAGACCCGCGAGCGGATCAGGGAGATCCCCGGCCTCGCCGTCCTCGACGAGAGCATGGTCGGGCGCCCGGGCATCGCCGGCTGGGACCCGCTGCGGCTCGCGGTCGACGTCCGCGGCACCGGCTCGACCGGGTACCGGCTCTTCAAAGCGGCGTTCTACAAATCGGGGGTCGACCTCGAGCTCTACTCGGAGAACGTCGTCGTCGCGATCTTCGGCCTCGGCGAGCCGGCGCGGGCCGCCGGCGAGCGGCTGGTGGCGGCGCTGCGCGGCGCCGTCGAGGAGCTCGAGGCCGCGCCCGGCCCGCCCGAGGCGAAGCTGGCGCCGCCGCCGCCCTGGGGCGAGCTGGTGATGACCCCGCGCGAGGCCTTCCTCGGCCCACAGGAGGTGATCCCCTTCGACGCCGCCGCCGGCCGCGTCGCCGCCGAGGGCCTCGCCGCCTACCCGCCCGGCATCCCCAACGTCCTCCCCGGCGAGCGCCTCACCGCCGAGACGCTCGACTACATCCGCGAGAGCGTCGCCCACGGCGGCTACGTCCGCGGCGGCTCGGACCGCGAGCTGAAGACGCTGCGCGTCGCCCGTCAGTAGCCGCTCCTCTTGATCTTTTTCGCCCTCTGGGCGAAGAAAGTCAGACGGTCGGCCGGCGCGAGCGATTCACTAGGGTCCGGCGATGGCCAGCTTCGACGCGATCGCCGACCTGCCGCTCGAGATCGAGGCCTGCGAGTTCGAGGGCCTGGAGATCGTCGTCGGCGACTTCGAACGGCTGACGACGGTGGTGAAGCTGCGCGGCGGCGGCCACGAGGGGGTCGGCGAAGACGTGGTCTACGACGCGATCGACCACGTCGCCCAGCAGGGCCACGGGCCGCCCGACGGGCTCGCCGGCTCGTTCACCTTCGCCGAGTTCTCCGACCGACTCGAGGAGATCGACCTCTTCCCCGCCGGTCCGCCGGTGCGGGAGGAGATCTCCCCCGCCTACCGCCGCTGGGCCTTCGAGTCGGCGGCGCTCGACCTGGCGCTGCGCCAGGCCGGGACCAACCTGGCGGCGGCCCTCGGCCGCGAGCCGCGCCCGGTCAACTTCGTCAACTCGATGCGCCTCGCCGGCTTCGGCAGCGAGGCGCCGTCCTCGATCGAGCCGCTGCTCGCCCGCCTCGCCGTCTACCCGACCCTGCGCTTCAAGCTCGACCCGACCAACGACTGGGACGACGAGCTGATCGCCGCCCTGGCCGAGACCGGCGCCGTCGACTCGCTCGACCTCAAGGGCTTCTACAAAGGGACGCCGGTCGACGTCGAGACCGACCCCGAGCTCTACGCGAAGCTGATCGAGGCCTTCCCCGAGGCCTGGCTCGAGGATCCCGACGTCACCGAGGAGACCAAGCCGCTGCTCGACCCGGTCTCCGAGCGGGTCACCTGGGACGCGCCGATCCACTCGATCGCCGACATCGAGGCGATGCCGTGGTCGCCGCCGAAGACCGTCAACGTGAAGCCCTCGCGCTTCGGGCCGGTCAGCAACCTCTTCGCCGCCTACGACTACTGCGAGACCCGCGGCATCGGCGCCTACGGCGGTGGCCAGACCGAGCTCGGCCAGGGCCGCGGCCAGATCCAGTACCTGGCCTCGATCTTCCATCCCGACACCCCCAACGACGTCGCTCCCAGCGGCTACAACGACCCCGAGCAGGCGACCAAGCCGGGTCTGCCCCCGAGCCCGCTCGAGCCGGCGATCGACCAGCTCGGCTTCCGCTGGCTCCTCTGACAACCCGCGCCACCCCGTCGCCCCCGTCGAGGCCCTGCGCTCCGTCTGACCCCGCCGTGTGGTCGCCATTTGAGCCGCTATGCGGTCCAAATGGCGACCACACCGGGTTAGGAGGGCCGAACCGGGGCTTCGGCGAACCGAAATCGCGGTTTCGGCTACGTTGGGCCTCGCCGCATCGATCCCCGCCGACAAGGAGCAGCCAGATGCCCGAGAAGTCCTTCGCCGACGCCCTCAACGAGCAGATCTCCAACGAGTTCGCCGCCTCACAGCAGTACGTCGGCGCCGCCGTCTACTACGACGCCGAGACGCTCCCTCGCCTCGCCGCCTTCTTCTACCGCCAGGCGCTGGAGGAGCGCGAGCACGCGATGATGATGATCCAGTACCTGCTCGACGTCGACGAGAAGGTCCACATCCCCGACATCAAGGCGCAGGAGACCGCCTACGCCGACGGCAGCGCGCCGGTGCGGATGGCGCTGAAGCAGGAGAAGCGGGTCAGCGACGAGATCTTCGCGCTGTTCGAGCTGGCGCGCGAGATCAAGGACTACAGGGCCGAGCAGTTCCTGCAGTGGTTCGTCAAGGAGCAGGTCGAGGAGGTCGCGCTGATGAACGACCTGCTCAACGTGGTCGAGCGCTCGAAGGACAACCTGCTGCTGGCCGAGGAGTACATCGCGCGCGAGAAACTCGGCGAGGAGGGCGGCGACCCGACCGCGCCGCCGACCGCCGGCGAGTAGCGGCGGGGGGCTGCCCGCTAGCCCAGCCAGCCGGCGCGCTTGCGCATCGTCTTGATGCGGCGGAACTCGGCGATGTCCTCGCGCAGGGCGGCCGGCGCCGGCGCCGGCAGGAAGCGTGCCGGCAACGGCGACTCGGAGACCGAGTCCTCGCGGGCGCAGACGCGGTAGGCGCGGGCGCCGCGACGGGCGGTGACGGCGGAGGGGGTGCCTTCCCCCTCCCAGAGCAGGCCGGCGTAGTCGTCGAGCCCGTAGCCGCCCGGCATCCCGTCGCCGACCGCCGCCAGATAGGCGGCGCGGCGCTCGGGCTCGTTGTTGTAGTGGACGCAGAGACTGCCGGAGAGCAGACCGAGCCCGGCGGCGACCAACGGCTTGCCCGAGGATTTGGTCACGCCGGCCTCGAACCAGCACATCGCGCCGGCGCTCTGGCCGGCGAGGACGATCCCGCGGCGCCAGGCGAGGCTGAGGATCGAGGCGATGTCGTGCGCCTCCCAGACCGCCAGCAGGTTGACCATGCTGCCGCCGCCGACGTAGATCAGGTCCTGGGCGAGCAGGTGGTCGCGCAGCGCCATCGGCCGCCGGCCGAGGCGGAAGAGGGAGAGGTCGGAGGGCTCGCAGGAACGCTCGCCGAAGGCGGCGTAGAAGCGGCCGATCTGCTCGGAGGTGTCGCCGCTGGCGGTCGGCAGGATGCAGATCCGCGGCCGTTCGCCACCGCGCTCGCCGGCCAGCCGCAGCAGCAGCTCGCAGACGGCGCGGTCGGGCGGGCGCGAGGTGAAGTCGTGGCCACCGAGGGCGAGGATGCGGCGGACCGGGGTGGCCGGCGCGCTCCCCGGCGAGCCGAGCTCGCCGTTGGCTCCGCCCAGGCCCATCAGGCCGCGACCGCGGTGGAGAGCGCCTCCGGCAGCGGTGCGGCGGGCGCGACCCCGCGGTCTCCGAGGAAGGTGGTGGCGATTCGCATCTCCACGACCCGCTGGCCGGCGACGTCGAGCCGGTAGCCGCGGGCCTCCGGCCGCGAGGCGACGACCCGGCTCAGTTCTTCGCCCGTGAAGTGGAGGGCGGCGCCGTCCTCCGCCGCGTAGCCGCCACGCATCCCCGCCAGCAGGAAGCGGTGGTAGGACCCGCGCCGAGTCGAGCCGCGCTCGTAGTGGACGCAGTTGCTGAATGGCAGCAGGCCCAGGCCCTCGAGCCGTTTCGGCGCCCCATGGAAGCCGGTCACCGCCTCCGCGAACCAGCAGAGCGAACCGGCGGAGAGGCCGCAGAGGATCACGCCCGCCTCCCAGGCTTCGCGCAGGATCACGTCGATCCCGTGCGCCCGCCAGACCCCGAGCAGGCTGACGACGCTGCCGCCGCCGACGTAGATCAGGTCCTGGGAGAGCAGGTGGCGGCGCAGGTCTTCCGGCCCCTGCTCGCGGCGGAAGAGGGAGATGTGGCTGGCCTCGCAGCGGTGGGCGGAGAAGGCGCGGTAGAAGCGGACGATGTAGTGGTCGGCGTCGCCGCTGGCCGAGGGCAGGAAGCAGACCCGCGGCCGCTCGGCCCCGGTCAGGCCGAGGACGTAGTCGTCGAGGAGGGGATTTCCCGACTCCATCGAGAAGCCGCCGCCCCCGAAGGCGACGATCTGACGCGGTGCCGTTTTCATTACCAAATAGTCGCGGCGGCGCCCCGCGGCGTCGTTGTACAGCGGTCCGAACTTCCCGACCGTGCGCTCGCCCGCGTGTACAGCCCCAGCGCCGCGTTTGGCTCTGGGAGCGGAGAACCGCTACTGGAGGACGAAGGCCCGCCGCAGCTTCGCGCGCGCCCGGTGCAGCCGCACCTTGACCGTCCCTTCCGGGATCCCCAGCCTGCTGGCGATCGCGGCCTGGGTCAGGTCCTCCTCGTAGCGCATCTCCAGCAGGCGGCGGTCGCGGTCGCTGAGCCGGCCCAGCGCCGCGTGCAGGTCGGCCAGCTCGACCGTCGCCACCACCCGCTCGTCCTCCGCCCCCTCGCTCAGCTCGATCGTCGCGATCGGGTCCGGACGCACCCGCGCGTGCTGGCGGAAGGCCTCGTTGCGGACGATCGTCGCCAGCCACTGGTTGCGCCGCTCGGCCTCGCGCAGGGTCGAGCGTCGACGCCAGGCGCGGAGCAAGGCATCCTGGGCGATGTCCTCGGCTTCGCTCGGATTGCTCGCGTAGCGATACGCCAGACGTAGACAGACCCTATGTGCCTCTCCCCACTCCCAGCCATCGTCGTTCCCGCGGCGATGCCCCTCTGGAGTGCTGATTGAACGAACTTACATAAGTGCAGACCGCAAGAGTGAACTTAATCGGTTGAAACTCTTCTGATCGGGCGTCGGGTCAACAGTCTGGATGGAGGCCAGGACTTCCGCGGAGGTGGGCTCGCGCTGGGCGAAGATCGCCTACGACGCGATCGCGCCTGTCTACGACGACTTCACCGCGCACCACGAATACGACGTCTGGCTCGGCCAGCTGATGCCGAAGGTCGAACGGCACGGGCTGCGCGGGAAACGGCTGCTCGACGTCGCCTGCGGCACCGGCAAGAGCTTCATCCCGCTGCTGGAGGAGGGCTGGGAGGTGACCGCCTGCGACATCTCGCCGGAGATGGTCGAGCTGGCCCGGGCCAAGGTCGGCGACCAGGTCGAGCTCCACGTCGCCGACATGCGCACGCTGCCCAAGTTCGGCGAGTTCGACCTCGTCCTCTGCCTCGACGACGCCGTCAACTACCTGCTCAGCACGGAGGAGCTGGTGGACGCGCTGAGCGCGATGGCGGCCAACCTGGCGCCGGAGGGGCTGCTGATGTTCGACGTCAACGCGATGACCACCTACCGCACCTTCTTCTCCGAAGAAGTGGTCGTCGAGCGCGACGGCCGGCGAATGACCTGGCGCGGCCGTTCCACCCCCGAGGCCGAGCAGCGGTCGATCAACGAGGCGGTCTTCGAAATCGAGTCGCTGGAAGACGACGACGCCGAGCCGATCCCTCCCGTCGTGCACCGCCAGCGGCACTTCCCCGAAGCCGAGGTGCTGGCGGCGCTGGAGCGGGCCGGGCTCGAATGCGTCGACCTCTTCGGCCACCGCGAAGACGCGATCCCCGAGCAGCCGCTGCGGGAGGACTTCCACACGAAGGCCGTCTACATCTCCCGCCTCGCGCCCGCCGACCGGTGATGACGGCCCCAGACGCCGCCATACGGCGTCTGGGGCTCGTCACTTTCGGTCGGAACTAGGCCGCCTCGGAGGAGAAGGCGGGCTCGGGACCTCGTCGGGGGACCCGGCCTCGTGCATGGCGGGGCTCGGGGCCCTCTGCAGCACGGTCGCCGCGATCGCGATCGCCAGGGCCACCAGGCCGGCGCCGATCGCGAAGGCGAGGCGGTAGCCGCTGGTCAGCGCCTGCGCGGCCGAGTCGCCGGAGGCGAGCAGGTCGCCGGTGCGGTTGGTCGACATCGTCGCCAGCACCGCCAGGCCGAGCGCACCGCCGACCTGGAGCGTGGTGTTGACCATGCCGGAGGCGAGACCCGCCTCCTGGGGATCGACCCCGGACATCGCCAGGCTCATCAGCGAGGGGAAGGAGAGACCCGCCCCGATCCCGACCAGCACCATCGCCGGCAGGACGTCGGCGACGTAGCTGCCGCCGGCCGAGATCTGCGAGAGGTAGCCCAGCCCGAGGCCGATCGAGACCAGCCCCGGCAGCAGGGTGGCTTTGGGGCCGAACCGGAGGTTCAGTTTGGCCGAGAAGCCGGGCGTGTGGGCCGAGCCCCAGCCGTAGTTGCTGGCCTCGACGATCGTGTAGACGCCGATCAGCAGCGAGGAGACGATCAGCAGGGCGCCGGGAACGTCGGCGCCCTGGCCGATCCCGAGCCCCTTGTCGCGTGCCAGCACGCGCACGGCGAGCAGGCCGGTGACGAGGGCGATCGGCAGGTTGACGAAGAAGATCCAGTGCCAGTTGATGGCCTGGGTGAGGGCGCCGCCGGCGAGGAGGCCGATCGAGCCCCCGGCGGAAGCGACGAAGCTGTAGACGCCGATCGCTTTCGCCTGCTCGCGCGGCTCCGGGAACATCGTCACGATCATCCCCAGGATCACCGCGGAGGTGAGGGCGCCGCCGATCCCCTGGACGAAGCGGGAGACGACGAGCACGGCCTCGCTGTCGGCGAGGCCGCAGGCGAGGGAGGCGACCGTGAAGAGGGTGAGGCCGACGAGGAAGACGTCGCGGCGGCCGAGCCGCGTCGACGAACGTCGAGGCGGCGCGCTCGGAGCTGGAAGCGAGGGGCGTCGCCTTCCAGGGCGAGACGATCGACAGCGGCGTCTGCCACATGGCCCTCTTCAAGGACCCCGACGGCAACCAGCTGATGCTGCACCGCCGCTACGCGCCGCGGTCCTAGCGCGTCGGAGTTCGCCCCCACCCGGGTGGGAAAGAACCGGAGGCGCTCTAGCCCGAGGGCGTCAGCCGCGCGAAGAATCCGAACCAATTGCCGGAGGTCTCCTCCAGGCGCAGGCCCACCTCGGCGCCCATCCGCTCGAGGCTGGCGCGGGTGGTGAAGTGGGGGTCGCCGAAGGCGGCGTAGAAGCGGCCGACCTGCTCGGTGGCGTCGCCCTCGGTGGCGAGGAGGTTCGTCAGGCCGCGCTCGGCGGCGGCCCGCATCACGTGGTCGAGAAACTCCCGCTGCAGGTCGAACAGCTCCAGCCGGCCGCCGGGGACGACCCACGCGGCGAGGTCGAGGCTGTAGTAGCCGGTGCCGACGCCGATCTCGAGGATCCGCTCGCCGGGCTCGGGGCGCAGGACCGAGCGCAGGCGGTCCCGGGTGATGATCGGGTGCGGCGCTTCGACCCAGAAGCGCTGGCCGTAGGGGCAGGCGGAGGGGTTCTTGCGCCACCACAGCGCCGCCGTCAGGGCGCCCCCCAGGGCCCCGGCGATCAGGTGCTGGGGCCTCAGCTTCACCGTCCGCCCGCCCTCAGTCGCTGAGGCCGAAGCCGACGCGGTGCTCGCCGGCCTCGATCCGGACGAAGGCGACCTTGCCGAGGTAGAGGGCGATCACGCCGTCCTCCGTGTGCAGGTCGTGCCAGCCGCCCTTCTCGAGCTGCTTGCGCAGGTCCTTGAGGTCGTCCTCGCCCAGGCGGGCGGAGATCACCTGGCCGCCCTCGAACCCGATCTCGACTCGCTGTGCCTCGGCCATCAGTGCCCTCCCGCTCGTTCGACGATCTCGGTCAGTACCCCGCCGGTCGAGCGGGGGTGAAGGAAGGCGACGCGGCTTTCGCGGATGCCGATCCGCGGCTCGCGGTCGATCAGCTTCAGGCCGGCGGCGTCGAGGCGCTGCAGCGTCGCGTCGATGTCCTCGACGGCGTAGGCGACGTGGTGCAGCCCGGCGCCGTTGCGGGCCATGAACTTGCCGACCGGGGTCTCCGGGCCGAGCGGGCGCAGCAGCTCGACGTGGCCCGCGCCGACGTCCAGCAGCACCGCCTCGACGCCCTGCGACTCGACCGTCTCGCGGTGGGCCAGCGACATCTCGAAGCTGCCCTCGTAGAGGGCGACGGCGGCCTCGATGTCCTCGACGGCGACTCCGATGTGGTCGATCCTCGCGAACACGGCGGCCAGTCTATGCGGCGGGCGGCAGCTCGTCCCCGCCGCCGTCGCCGCTCTCGACCCGGAGGATCTCCGCCATCGCCGCCAGGCCGACCTCGAGCTGCTCCGGGGTCGGCTCCCTGGTGGCGAGGTGGCGCTGGATCTCGCGGCCCGGGGTGTGGAAGGCCTCGGCCAGGGGGTCGCCGTGGTGGCGGTCGCTCCAGGCGAACATCTCGACCGCGAGCGAGGCGCCGCCGAGGCCGACCGCGGCGCGGGCGGCGGGGCTGGGCTTCTCGACCAGGCGCTCCAGCAGCAGCGTGCCGGCGGCGGAGAGCAGCATCATCGGCACGATCAGGTTGGAGCCGCAGCGGTCGTGCTCTTTCGGCACGGAGGCGACGTCCGCGACCCCCTGCTCGTGGGCGGCGATCGCCTTGTGCTCGACGCCGTGGTAGGCGGCGAGGTCGCGGTCCATCAGCGCCACCACCGCCGGCACCGCGCCGATCACCTGCACGGCGCCCTCGCGCAGGGGCCCCGCCGGGGCCCGCCGCCGCAGCAGCCCGGTCAGGGCCAGCGTCGCCGCGACCGCGCCGACCACGCGCCAGTCCTCGAAGGGCAGCCGCGCCGCCGGCAGTCGCCGCCGCGCCAGCGGCAGCACCGCCATCGCCTCCGCCAGTTTCAGCGGGCCGCGCAGCCCGGGCACTTTGGCGACGAGGCGCGGGGCCAGCTCGGGCTTGCGCTCGGAGGCGACCTGGACCCGGCCGTCGCGATCGCGGACCGCCGCCGCCCAGTGGGTCGGCCCGTGGATCAGCAGGCCGTTGCGCAGCGCCATGCCGCCGAGGCGGAGGGGATCGGTGCGAGCCGCCGGAGCCATCCCGACACGATAGGCGACGCAATAGACGACTGATTTCGTCAACATTGCCGCGTGGATCTGCTCGCGGTCGCCCTCTGGTCCTTCTGCGTCGCCCTGGCCGGCGGCGTCGCCGGCCTCGTCCTCGGCAACCTGCGGCTGCCGCTCGTCCTCCAGTTCTCCTCCTCGACCGCGGCCGGAGCCGGCGCCAACGTGGCGATCAGCGCCGCCTCGGCGCTGACGGCCTCGGTCGCGCACTGGCGCGGCGGCCGCATCGACTGGCGTCTGTTCTGGCTGATGGCGCCGCCGTCGCTGGCCGGCGGGATCATCGGCGGCGTCGTCTCGGGGCTGCTGCCGCAGCGGCTGCTGCTGGCGACGATCGCCGTCGTCGTCCTCTACGGCGCGGTCGAGCTGGAGCGCCGCGGGCGCTCGCCGGTGCCGCGGGAGCCGAGCGCCGGCGGGCGCCGGACCGCGATCGCGATCGCCTTCGCGGTCGGCGTGCTCGGCGGCCTGGTCGGGCTGATCCTCGGCACCCTGCGACTGCCGGCGATGGTCCGCTGGCTGGGGACGACGCCGAGGGCGGCGGTCGGGACCAACGCCGCCACCGGGGTCGTGGTCGGCCTCGGCGGGCTGATCGGCCACCTCACCGGCGGCGTCGACTGGGACCTGCTGGCGGCCGGCTGCGCCGGCGCCGTGCCGGGCGCCTACCTCGGCGCCCACCTGACCGGGCGGCTCGACGACCACACGCTGCTGCGGGTGATCGCGGCGATCCTCCTTGTCGCCGGCGTCTCGCTCGGCGTCCAGGCGATCGTCTCCTGACCCCACAAACAGAGGGCGCCGAGTCCAGTCATCTCGGCGCCCTCTCCCCCCTGTTATCTGCCGGCCGGAGACCCCCAGTCCAGGCCTCCGGCCGGTTTCGGCTCTCCCTGGCTTAGCTTGGAAAGCCGACCATGAAAACACCGTGTTCCCGATGAAGTTGCGCCGGGTTCCCGTCGCGGTTCACTTCTTGCCGAGACGGCGGCGCAGCTGCTCCAGCCGGCGGCCCAGCTCGGCCTCGAAGCCGTGCTCCGTGGGGGCGTAGAAGCGGCGATCCTCTAGGCCCTCGGGGAGCAGAGGCTGGTCGGAGACGGCCCCCGGCTCGTCGTGAGCGTAGCGGTAGCCGCTGCCGCGCCCGAGCTTCTCGGCGCCGGGGTAGTGGGCGTCGCGCAGGTAGTCGGGCGGCGTCTTGGCGCCGTTGGCGCGGACCTCGGCGCGGGCGGCGCCGAGCGCCTTGTAGGAGGCGTTCGACTTCGGGGCGAGGGCGAGGTAGACGGTGGCCTGGGCGAGGTTCAGCGCGCACTCGGGCAGGCCGACGCGGTCGACGGCGCGGGCCGCCGCGTCGGCGACGAGCAGCGCCTGCGGGTCGGCGTTGCCGACGTCCTCGGAGGCGAGGATGACCATGCGGCGGGCGATGAAGGGCGGGTCCTCGCCGCCCTCCAGCATCACCGCCAGGTAGTAGAGCGAGGCATCGACGTCGGAGCCGCGGGTGGCCTTGATCCAGGCCGAGACGAAGTCGTAGTGGCGGTCCCCCTGGCGGTCGTAGTCGAGCGCCTTGCGCTGTAGCGCGTCCTCGATCGCGGCGACGTCGACCGGCGCGCCGCGCGCGCGCTCGACCGCGCGCTCCAGGGCCGAGAGGGCGACCCGGGCGTCGCCGCCGCTGCGGGTGGCGAGCATCTCCAGCGCCGCGTCGTCGACCGGCGGCGGCTCGGCGATGCCGCGCTCGGGATCGGCGAGGGCGCGGCGCAGCAGCTGCTTCGACCTGGCCGGGGTCGAGCGGGCGCAGCTCGTAGACCTGGGCCCGCGAGAGCAGCGCCGAGTTGACCTCGAAGTAGGGGTTCTCGGTGGTCGCCCCGATCAGGGTCAGCAGGCCGTCCTCGACCGCCGGCAGCAGCGCATCCTGCTGGGCCTTGTTGAAGCGGTGGATCTCGTCGAGGAAGAGGATCGTCGGCCGGCCCGACCCCTTGCGGCGCTCGCGCGCCCGCTCGATCACGCCGCGGATCTCGGCTTTGCCGGCGTTCACCGCCGACTCTTCCTCGAACGCCCCCGCGGCCCCCGCGGCCGCGATCCGCGCCAGCGTCGTCTTCCCCGCCCCCGGCGGCCCGTAGAGGATCGCGCTGTGCGGCCTGCCCTCCTCGATCGCCGTCCGCAGCGCCGACCCCGGCCCGAGCACGTGCTCCTGCCCGAGCATCTCGTCCAGCGTCCGCGGCCGCATCCGCACCGCCAGCGGCGCGTCGGCGGGCGGCGCCTGCGGACCGGCTGCGGCGGCGTCGCCGGTATCGAAGAGCTGATCTCCCACAGCGGCTGAGTATGAGGGAGTGGGTGGCGCGTTAGGCGGCGAGCGGCCGGCCGCCCGAGTCCCGGACCTCGACCCGCGCGGGAGAGCCATTCTCGCCGGGCTCGATCACGACCTCGTCGCCGCTGGGAAAGACGAGGACGACAGGGTGGCCTTCGGCTAGGGCGGCGCTCGCCAACCTGCTGTGGTCAGGACCATCGGCGGGGAGGAAGCACGACCGGTTCGGATACCGGTCCGTGGGCTCCTCCATCTGCATAGCCGCGATCACCCTCCCGGCGATCAGGTCGAGCGTGTCGGCGTGGCTCATGACGCCATCCATTGTTCCACGATTTGGCCCACCCTCCTCTTGGCTTCCGCGATCGCAGCGGCCATCGCTTCGTTGGTCGAAACGAACTCGAGGATCCCGGGATCCTGCTTTCCGCCTCTGCGCGTGTACGCGTGCTCGTGGTGCTGATCCAGAGCGTCGGCATTGTCCCAGAGCCTCACCGTGTGCCATTCGCCATTCTCCGCCCACTCGAGCGTCACCGCATACGAGTACGGCGGGGGTGCCTCGCTGCGCCGACATCGGATGCGCGCGTCGGCTACTGCCAGGTCTTTTATCTCGAACTCACGCCAGGTTGCGCCGGCAGTTTTCGATCGGCTTGGGCCGATGCGCACCCAAGCTGCGGGTGCGGCCGACTTCCCCCCTTCCCACCCCACCGACACCCGTAAACTCGAACCCATGGAGAGCGCTACGCAGGTCCAACCGTCCCTGTCCACCCTCGAGTCGTTCAACCCAGCCACCGGGGAGCTGGTGGGAACGGTGCCGACGATCGCGCCCGAGCAGGTGCAGGGAATCGTCGAGGACGTCGCCCGCATCCAGCCGGCCTGGGCGGAGCTGACGCTGAAGGACCGCGGCAGGTACATGCTGCGCGCGGCGGAGGCGCTGCTCGACGACATCGACGAGATCGCCGAGCTGCTGGTGAGGGAGCAGGGCAAGCCGCGGGTCGAGGCCTACACGATGGAGCTGCTGCCGACGGTCGACGCCCTGCACTGGTGCGCCAAGGCCGGGCAGAAGTTGCTGGCCGACGAGAAGGTGCGGATGACGCAGGCCTTCACGCTCTCCAAGAGCGCCCACTTCTCCTACGAGCCGATCGGCGTGGTCGGCGTCATCGCGCCCTGGAACTACCCCTGGTCGATCCCCTTCGGCGAGGTCGCGATCGCGCTGATGGCGGGCAACGGCGTCGTCCTCAAGCCGGCCAGCCTGACGCCGCTGCTCGGCGAGCGGATCCGCGCCGTCTTCGAGAAGGGCGGCCTGCCCGAGGGGCTGGTCCGGGTCGTCCACGGCGGCGGCGCCGTCGGCGAGGCGCTGGCCCGCTCCAGCGTCGGCAAGGTCTTCTTCACCGGCTCGGTAGAGGTCGGCCGCCACGTCGGCGAGATCTGCGCCGCCGAGCTCAAGGGCAGCGTGCTCGAGCTGGGCGGCAAGGACCCGATGATCGTCTGCGCCGACGCCGACCTCGACAACGCCGTCTCCGGCGCGGTCTGGGGCGGCTTCGCCAACGCCGGCCAGACCTGCTCGGGGATCGAGCGCGTCTACGTCCTGCGCGAGGTCGCCGACCGCTTCGTCGAGCGCGTCGCCGCCGAGGCGGCGAAGATGCGGCTCGGCGACCCGCTGGACTGGGAGACCGAAATCGGGCCGATGACCTCCGACGGCCAGTACGAGATCGTCGTCGACCTGATCGAGGACGCGGTCGCCAGCGGCGCCACCAAGCTCTGCGGCGGCCCGACCGAGGTGCCCGGCTTCCCCGGCAGGTTCGTCGCCCCCACCGTCCTCTCCGGCGTCACCCACGAGATGCGGATCATGCGCGAGGAGATCTTCGGCCCGGTGCTGCCGATCGTCGTCGTCGACTCCGAGCAGGAGGCGATCGAGCTCGCCAACGACTCCGAGTTCGGCCTCGGCGCCTCGGTCTGGACCAAGGACCGCCAGCGCGGCGAGCGGATCGCGCGGCGGATCGAGTCCGGGATGGTCTGGATCAACGACCACTCCTTCAGCCACGGCGCCTGCCAGTGCGCCTGGGGCGGGGTCAAGCACTCCGGCCTCGGCCGCTCGCACTCCAAATTCGGCTTCTACGAGTGCGTGAACGTCAAGATGAACGCCTGGGAGCCGGGCCTCGCCCGCGACTTCTGGTGGCACCCCTACGACCGCACCCTGGGCGAAGCGGTGCGCGCCTCGGCGAAGGCGCTCTACGGCAAGGGAGCGACCCGCACCGAAGCGCTCCGCAAGGGCGCCGGCCCCCTGCTCAAGGTAGGCCGGCGCACCCTGCGCAAGCGCCGCTGAGCAGGCTCAGCCGCCGCTGATTTCCACCGTCCTGGAGACGGCGCCGAGGCACCGGTAGATCGGGCCGGCGGTGGCCTGGGTCATCGGCTTGACTTCGGCGAAGACCTTGGCCGGGAGCTTGATGTTGGCGTTGAGGTCGTCGAGGTCGGCCTTCCAGTTGCCGTTGTCCTTCGACTCGACGGTGCTGAGCACGCCGCGGCCCTTCTGCTTGAGGACGACGATCCGTTCGGCGATGCAGTTGGAGTTGGCCGCCTTGACCTTGCCCTGGTAGCCCGTGGCGCCGATCGTCACCTCCGACTTCACCTTGACCGTCTGGCCGGGACCGGCCGCGATCACGACCGGGACCGCCACGGCGAGCGTGGCGAGCAGCGCCACGGCAAGGGCCGCGGCCCGATTCCACTTCCTCATCTATTCCTCCTTGTAGGGATCCGTCGCGCCTCGTGCCGACCTGCGCTGCGACCACCCTAGCCCCCGACGCGGAAACGCCGGCCTACCGCTCGGGATAGGCCGGCGCCCCCGCGAAGCGCCGCCGACGGGGCTCAGCTCAGGAGTTCGCCCCGACCGCCCGCGACTTCGCCGCGAGGCAAACGCAGATCGTGCCGGCGGCAACGGCGATCGCGGTCGTCGCGGCGAGCGCCTTGGCGAGTCTGGACATGCGGTTCCTCCTGGGGGTGGTGACGGGGCGCGGGAGCGTAGTGCGGCGGCGCCCGGCGGGCCCGGATGACCGCAACGCTTCACAATCCCCGCAAATGGCCCCCGTACAGGAGAAGGCCGAGCCCGCGATCTCGGTCGCGGCGCTCCGCCGCGACTACGGCGACCGGCCGGCGCTCGACGGGATCGGCTTCGAGCTCGAGGCGGAGGCCTCGCTGGTCGTGCTCGGCCCCAACGGGGCCGGCAAGACGACGCTGCTGCGGATCCTCGCGACGCTGCTGCGGCCGAGCGGCGGCGAGGTGCGGGTGCTCGGCTGCTCGCTGCCGCGCGAGGCCTGGAAGCTGCGCGGGCGGATCGGCTACCTCGGCCACGAGCCGCTGCTCTACCGCGACCTCAGCGGCCGCGAGAACCTCCGCTTCCACGCCCGCCTGCAGGGGATCGGCGCGGAGGCGGCGGAGGCGCGGATCGCCGAGCTGCTCGAGGCGACGCAAATGGATCGGCGGGCCGACGAGCGCGTCTTCGAGCTCTCGGCGGGGATGCGGCAGCGACTGGCGATCTGCCGCTGCGTCCTGCATGAGCCGCAGCTGCTGCTGCTCGACGAGCCCGACTCCAACCTCGACGCCGAGGGCCGCGAGCTGGCCCGCGAGCTGATCGGCCCCGGCGCCGGGCGCGCCCGCGTCGTCGTCACCCACGACCCCGACCGCTTCCTGCCCGAGGCAGACCAGGTGCTGCGGCTGGGGATCGGCGAGAGGGCGGCGATCTCGTGACCCCCTCGCGCGCCGCCTTCGCGGCGATCCTCGGCAAGGACCTGCGCTCGGAGCTGCGCACGCTGCAGTCGCTGCCGGCGATGGCGCTGTTCTCGGTCACCACCTTCGTCATCTTCCGCTTCGGCCTGGACCGCACCAGCCTCTCCGGCAGCCTCGCCGCCGGCGTGCTCTGGGCGACGCTGCTGTTCGCGGCGATCCTCGGCATCAACCGCCTCTTCGTCGCCGAGCGCGAGGAGGGCGGCTTCGACGCGATCCGCCTGGCGCCGATCGACCGCAGCGTCCTCTTCGCCGCCAAGGCGACGGCGCTGGCGATCTACCTGCTGGCGCTGGAGCTGGTCGCGGTGCCGATCTTCGCGATCTTCTTCCTCGACTCGGCCGCGGCGCTGGGGCCGCTGGTCGCGGTCCTCCTCCTCGCCGACCTCGGCCTCGCCGCCACCGGCACGCTGATCTCCTCGATGGCGGTCAACTCGCGCGCCCGCGACCTGCTGGTGCCGCTGGTCCTGCTGCCGCTGGTGGTGCCGCTGATGATCGCCGCCACCGGCGCCACCGAGCCGGTCCTGGCGGCGGGCGGTCCCGGCTACCACCGCTTCGGGACCTGGCTGATGGTGCTCGGCCTATACGATCTGATCTTCGCCCTGGTCGGCTATGCGGTGTTCGACTTCCTCCTCGAGGACTGACCGGGCGGCCCGCCCCCACCCCGCGCGCGCATGTACGGCAAAGGACTGAGACCCCTCTCGATCGCCACCGTGGCGACGCTCGCGCTGTCGTTTTCCCTGGTCTTCTTCTACGCGCCGCTCGACGCCGATCAGGGATTCATCCAGAAGATCTTCTACCTGCACGTGCCGCTGGCGATCGTGGCCCTGGTCGGCTTCGTCGTCGGCGGCGTCTTCGCGATCGCCCACCTGCGCACCGACGACCGCAAGTGGGACGCCTACTCCTACGTCTCGATCCACATGTCGGTGATCTTCGGCGTCGCCGTGTTGATCACCGGCGCGATCTGGGCCAAGGCCTCCTGGGGCCACTGGTGGGTCTGGGACGAGCCGACGCTGGTCAGCTTCCTGATCGTCTTCCTCATGTACGCGACCTACTACCCGTTCCGCTACGCGATCGAGGACCGCGACCGTCAGGCGCGCTACGCCTCCGTCTTCGCGATCACCGCCGGCGCCTTCGTCCCGCTCAACTTCATGGCGGTGCGGATGGCGCAGAGCCTCGTCCACCCGCGCACCTTCGCCACCGCCGAGGGCGGCCTGCCGGGGGAGATGATGTTCACCTTCCTCTGCTGCCTGGCGGCGATGGCGCTGCTCTGGGTGACCCTGGTCAAGTTCGAGCTGGCGGCGAAGAGCGCCTCCGGCCAGATCAAGCGGCTGCGCCGCGCCCTCGACGCGCCGGCCTCGGGGTCGCGCTCGCGGATCGCCCCGGAGGTGAGCTAGATGCTGACGCCGGCCGAGCTGCTCCCGATCGGCGCCCCGGCGCTGCCGCTGGACGAGGCCGGCAAGTACGTCGCCGGCGCCTACATCGTCTTCGTCGTGCTGTTGGTCGTCTACGTCGCGATCATGGCGATCAAAGTGCAGCGGATCGAGCGCGAGCTGCGCGAGCTGGCGGGGTTCGCCGAGAGCCGCCGGGACGCAGAGGATCTCCCAGGGAACCAAGCCGCCCCCGGACGCGGGGGTGAGGAGTCATCCATATCTGATTCCTTGACTCCTCACGGGAGCGGAGGAGGTCGCGTCTGATGTCTGAGCTGCTGGCGCTGGGTGTCTCCCACAAGACCGCGCCGCTGGACCTGCGCGAGCGCCTCTCGCTGACCGAGGGCCGCGCCGTCAGCGCCCTGCGCGAGCTGACCGACGCCCCCGGCATCCACGAGGCGGCGGCGATCTCCACCTGCAACCGCACCGAGCTGTACCTGATCGTCTCCGACCCGGTCGAGGCCGAGTCGACGGCGCTGGGCGTCCTCACCCGCCAGGCCGAGACCCGCCCGACCGAGCTGCTCGGCCACCTCTACTCGCTGCGCTCCTCCGACGCCGCCCGGCACCTGCTGCGGGTCACCGCCGGCCTCGACTCGATGATCCTCGGCGAGGCCGAGATCCAGGGCCAGGTCAAACGCGCCTACGAGCTGGCGCTGGTCGAGGGCGCGACCGGACCGATCCTCAACCGCCTCTTCCGCGCCGCCCTCACCGCCGGCGGCCGCGCCCGCGAGGAGACCGGGATCAGCGAGAAGGGGCTCTCGATCCCCTCGGTCGCGGTC
Source organism: uncultured Solirubrobacterales bacterium (assembly GCA_963703585.1). Taxonomy (GTDB): domain Bacteria; phylum Actinomycetota; class Thermoleophilia; order Solirubrobacterales; family 70-9; genus VAYN01. The sequence continues at coordinate 28,606 of CAVPEX010000044.1, forward strand.
GAGCTGGCGCGGCGCGCCCTGGGCGACCTCGCCGGCCGGCGGGTGCTGATGGTCGGCACCGGCGAGACCGCCGAGCTGGTCGCCAAGGCGCTGGTCGCCCGCGGCGTCCACACCGTGTTCGTCGCCAACCGCCATTACGACCGCGCGATCGGCCTCGCCCAGCGCTTCGACGGCAGCGCCGTCCGCATCGAGCACCTGCCCGAGCAGCTCGACCTCGCCGACATCGTCGTCTCCGCGACCAACTCGCCGCACCACATCGTCGAGCGCGACGACCTCACACAGGTGATGAGGGGACGCGAGGGGCGACCGCTGCTGGCGATCGACATCGCCGTCCCCCGCGACCTCGCCCCCGACTGCCGTGAGATCGGCGGCGTCAGCGTCTACGACATCGACGACGTGCAGCAGATCGTCGAACGCAACACCAGCGGCCGCGAGGCCGAGGCGCGGCGGGCGGAGCTGATCATCGAGGCCGAGCTGGACCGCTTCGAGCGCTGGCTGGCGGCGCTGGAGGTGGTGCCGACGATCACCGCGCTGCGCGAACGCGGCGACGAGGTGGTGCGCCGGGTGATGGCCGAGAACGAGAGCCGCTGGGAGAGCCTCAGCGAGGCCGACCGCGAGCGGCTGGAGGCGATGGCGAAGGCGATCGCCTCGCGGCTGCTGCACGAGCCGACCCTGCGCATGCGCCGCTCCGCCGGCGAGGAGGACGCCTACCAGTACGTCAGCGCGCTGAAGGAGCTGTTCGGCCTCGAAGTCGAGACCGAGCCGGAGGTCGATGCCGGCGCCGACAACGTCACCGAGCTGCGCCGCAAGCAGGACTGAGCGTGTGGCGCTTCGGATTGCCACCCGCGGCAGCGCGCTTGCCCTGACCCAGGCCCGCCTGGTCGCCGAGATGCTCGGCGGGGCGGAGCTGGTCGAGGTCTCCTCCGGCGGCGAGCCGGGGGACAAGTCGCGGTTCGTGCGCGGGGTCGAGCGGGCGCTGCTGGCGGGGGAGGCCGAGCTCGGCGTCCACTCGGCCAAGGACCTGCCGGGGGAGATGCCGGAGGGGCTGGAGATCGCCGCGGTGCCGCCGCGCGAGGACCCGCGCGACGCCTGGATCGGCGCCGGCTCCTCGCTCGAGGAGGTCCCCGAGGGGGCGCGGGTGGGGACCGCGAGCCGGCGCCGCCGCGCCCAGCTGCTGGCGGCGCGGCCGGACCTGCGGGTCGAGGAGCTGCACGGCAACGTCGACACCCGCCTGCGCAAGCTGGCCGAGGGCGACCTCGACGCGATCGTCCTCGCCGCCGCCGGGCTACGCCGGCTCGGGCGCGAGGGGGAGACCGGCTTCGTCCTCGCCGGCGAGGAGATGACCCCCGCCGCGGGGCAGGGCTCGCTGGCGCTGCAGGTGCGAAGCGGGGACGCGGAGACCGCGGCCGCCGTGGTGGCAATCGGCGAGGAGCGGGCGCTGAACGAGCTGACCGCCGAGCGCGCCGCCGTCGCCGTCCTGGAGGCGACCTGCGCCAGCCCGATCGGCATCCACGCCCGCGTCGAGGACGGCCGCCTGCTGGCCGAGGCCTTCGTCGGGCTGCCGGACGGCAGCGAGTGGGTGCGCGACCGGATCGAAGCCGACGCCGCCGACCCGGCCGCGGCCGGCGTCGAGCTGGCCGAGGGGCTGCTCAGCGCCGGCGCCCGCGAGATCCTCGACCGCGCCGAGGCGATCGGATGACAGCGGTGCGCGAAATCCGCGCCATGCGCGGAAAGGGAACAGCGCTGTGAGCGCCCGCCCTGGAATCGTCTACCTCGTCGGGGCCGGGCCTGGCGATCCGGGCCTGATGACGTCGCGCTCGCTGCAGCTGATCGGCGCCGCCGACACGATCTTCTACGACCGGCTGATTCCGCCGGGCGCGCTGGCCGGCGCCCGCGGCGACGCCGCGCTGATCTACGTCGGCAAGCAGCCGGGCGTCCCCTCGGTCCCCCAGGAGGAGATCGGCGCGCGGCTGATCGAGGCGGCGAAGGCCGGCCGCAGCGTCGTGCGACTGAAGGGGGGCGACCCCTTCGTCTTCGGCCGCGGCGGCGAGGAGGGCGAAGCGCTGCGCGAGGCCGGGGTCGAGTTCGAGGTCGTGCCGGGGGTCACCGCCGGGGTCGCCGCCACCGCCTACGCCGGGATCCCGGTCACGCACCGCGACGACGCCTCCGCGGTCGCCTTCGTCACCGGCCACGAGGACCCCGAGAAGGCCGGGAGCGCGCTCGACTGGGAGGCGCTCGCCCGCTTCCCCGGCACCCTCGTCTTCTACATGGGCGTCAAGCGCCTGGACGAGAACGCGGCGGCGCTGATCGCCGCCGGCCGCGCAGCGGACGAGCCCGCCGCCGCGGTCGAAAGAGGGACGATGGCCGGGCAGCGCACCGTCGTCGCGACGCTGGGGACGATCGCCGGGGCTGTCGAGCGCGAGGCCGTGCGGGCGCCGGCGCTGATCGTCGTCGGCGCGGTCGCCGCCCGCCGCGAGCAGCTCGGCTGGCTGGAGCGCCGCCCCCTGCATGGCCGCCGCGTCGTCGTCACCCGCGCCCGCGCCCAGGCCAGCGGCCTCGCGGCGACGCTGCGCGAGCTCGGCGCCGAGGTGGTCGAGCTGCCGGCGATCCGGATCGAGCCGCGGCTCGAGAGCGAGGAGGTCCGGCGCGCCGTCGCCGAGATCAGCGAGTACTCGCTGATCTGCCTGACCAGCCCGAACGGCGCGAACCTGCTGTTCGAGGCGCTCGCCGGCGACGCGGTCGGCGGTCGAGCAGCCGATGCCCCCGCCGGTTCCGCGCGCCGCGACGCGCGCGCCGTCGCCGGCGCCACCGTGGCGGCGATCGGCCCCGGGACGGCGCGTGCCCTCGCCGCCCACGGGATCGTCGCCGACGTCGTCCCCGAGCGCTTCGTCGCCGAGGCGCTGGTCGAGGCGCTTGCCGGCGTCGAGTTGGAGGGCCGCCGCGTCCTCGTCGCCCGCGCCGCCGAGGCCCGGGACGTCCTTCCAGACGCCCTGCGCGAGCGCGGCGCCGAGGTCGACGTCGTCGCCCTCTACGAGACCGTGCGCGAGGCGCCCGAGGAGGCCGCGATCGAGGCCGCCCAGAGCGCCGACTACGTCACCTTCACCTCCTCCTCGACCGTGACCAACCTGACCGCGGCGCTGGGCGATCGCTTCCCGCCCCGCGCCCGCGTCGTCTCGATCGGCCCCGTCACCACCGAGGCCGCCCGCGAGGCCGGCCTCAGCGTCGACGTCGAAGCCGAGCGCCACGACATCGACGGCCTCCTGGCCGCCCTCCTCGCCGACGCGACGCGGTGACCCACTCGCTCCGTTCGTCCTTTTTCGCCCTCTGGGCGAAGAAAGTCAAAGGGGAGGTGCGGATTTGAAGTTCGGGGCTCCCCACAGGCACTACCGGCGCACCGACTCGACGAATACGCGTGCCCGCGAGCTGGCCGCGGCGGGGGCGCCGCACGGGGCCGTCGTCACCGCCGCCGAGCAGACCGAGGGACGGGGACGCCAGGGGCGCAGCTGGACGGCGCCGGCCGGCAAGGCGCTGCTCTACTCGGCCATCGTCCGCCCGCTCGACGAGCGCCACGTGATGCTGCCGCTGGCGGTGCCGCTCGCCGTCTGCGAGGCGGCCGAGGAGCTGGCGCCGGGAATCAGGTGTGGCGTCAAGTGGCCCAATGACGTCCAGGTCGAGGGCCGCAAGCTCGCGGGCGTCCTGATCGAAGCCCGCCCCCAGGATGGCTGGGCCGTCGTCGGCGTCGGCCTCAACCTCACCATCTCGCCCGAGGAGTTCCCCCCCGACCTCCGAGAGACCGCCACTTCCCTCCTCCCGGACGCCGTTCGTCCTTTTTCGCCCACAGGGCGAAGAACGACGAACAACGCTCAGACCGCGGCGGCCGCGCTCAACCGCCGGCTCGGGGAGTGGGTGGAGGCCAAGCCGGAGAGCGTTCTCGCCGCCTGGCGCGAGCGCGATGCGCTGCGCGGGCGGGAGGTCTCCTGGGAGGGAGGCTCAGGCGTCGCCGACGGAATCGACGACCGGGGCTACCTCGTCGTCGTCACCGCCGCGGGCGACCGCATCGCCGTCGGCGCCGGCGAGGTCCACCTCAACGTCAGCTGATTTCGGCCTCGCTTTGCGACGCCGTTTCGGCTTCGTCGCCTCGCCGTTCTCAGCCGCCGCGGCCTCCGGCGCACCGCCGTTCTCGCCCTGGCCGCCGTTGCGTTTGCGCTTGCGCCGGCGCTTGCCGCCTTTGGGGAAGTTGCGCAGCAGCTCGCGGGCGACGGCCGAGGGTTTCCTCGCCATCCGCATCCGCGCCCCGCGCAGCACCTCCTCGCCCTCCGGCGTGTGCGAGACGGCCGCGGCCAGCAGCGCCACCGCCAGCCGCCGGTCCTGTTTGCGGGCCGCGTGCACCAGCCGCCGCGCGTTGCGCCCGTGCGCCCGGCCGGAGGAGTTGACCAGCAGTCCCAGCAGCCGCTTCGTCTCCGGCCAGCGCTGCACCGCATACTCCTCGTGCAGCTCGCGGGTGTAGGAGGCCAGGCGCCAGACCCATGCCTGCGCCTGGTCACGCCGGCCGATCCGCTTGTCGACCAGCGCCTGCAGCAGGGTCTTCGTCCCGGCCCGCTTGTCCTCGCGGCTCCAGGTGCCGACGATGTCGATCGCGTCGTCGAAGGCGTCGGCGTCGCCGAGGTCGGCGATCTCCCCCAGCGCTTTCAGCCGCAGCTGCGCGTTGCGGTTGCGCTGCACGCAGGTCAGCAGGAAGCGGCGTCGCAGCTCCTTGGTGCGGTCGTTCTGCAGCATCGCCCGCGCCCGGCGCCAGCCCTGGGTGTTGACCCGCGCCCCGGCCAGCGCCGCCCAGGCGTGCTGCTCCGGGTAGTCGAGGTTCTCCACCGCGATCCGCCAGATCTCCCGTTCCAGCACCTCCATCCGTTTCTCCTCGGAATCGGAGACCGGCACGATCCGCCGCTCGACCCGCACCCTGCGCCCGCGCCCGCGCCGCACCGGGCCGACGACGATGGCGCCGCCCCGGTAGACGTCGCGGTCGAGCAGGCTGTGCAGGGTGACGATCGTCTCGTCGTGGGTGGTGGCCGGGTGGACGAAGTCGATCACCAGGCCCGCCTCCTTGCCCGGCGCCCGCCGGGTGACGCGGCCGACCCGCTGCTGGTAGATCCGCCGCGAGGCGGTCGGCGCCAGGTGCATGCAGATCGTCGCCCGCGGCGAGTTCCAGCCCTCGGCCAGGAGCATCGCGTTGCAGAGGACGTCGACGTCGCCGCGCTCGAAGCCGGCGAGGATCTCCGCCAGCTCGCGCTTCGGCGTCTCGCCGGACACGGCCTGGGCGTTGATGCCGGCGTTGCGGAAGGCTTTGGCGACGTTCTTCGCGTGCTGGACGCCGGCCGTGTAGAGGACGCCGGGAACCTTGCTGAAGCGCGAGCGGTAGAGGTCGGCGATGGCGACGTTGAAGGGCTCCTGGTCGAGCAGCGCGGCCAGCTCCTCCTGGTCGAAGTCCTGGTCGACCTCGCCTTTTCGCAGCGGCACCTTGGCGATCGTCCGCACCCCCGGCCCGGGCGGGATGCGGAGGCAGCGCAGCGGCGAGATGACCCCGCGGCGAGCTGCCTGGGCGAGGTCGAAGCGCGAGGTCTGGGTCGGGAAGAGGTCGGCGACGTGGCGGGCGATCAGCGCCCCGGTCGCGGTCATGCCGATGAAGACGGGGCCGTCCCAGGCGCGGATGCAGGCGCTGGTTTTCTCGCCCAGGGCGGTGTGGGCCTCGTCGCAGATGACGACCGCGTAGGCGTCGGAGACTTTCTTGTGGTTGCGGACGAACCACTGGTAGGTCTCGACCGTGATCGCCCCGTCGGGGTCGTCGCGGCCGTCGAGCAGCGGCGGGCGCAGCCGCTCCTTGTAGCCGCGGTCGCCGATCTCGCCGATGAACTGGTCGACGAGGTTGCGGCGGTGGGTGAGGATCAGCACGCCGCCGGTCTTGGTCGCCTCGATGAAGCCGACGGCGGCGACGGTCTTGCCGGCGCCGGTCGCGTGCTCGAACCAGAAGCGGCGGGCGGCGCCGGGGTCCTCGGGCGCGTCCTCGACGACGTCCTCTTCCTCCTCGGAGGGCTGTTCCTCCCAGTCCTGCGGCTCCTCGTCGAGGGCGAGCTCCTCGTCTTCCTCGAGAGCGTCGTCCTCGTCGAGGTCCTCGCCCTCGTCGATGCCGGCTTCGGCGCTCGCCTCGCCCTCGTCGACCGAGGCTTCCCCGCCGCCGGAGTCGCCGTCGGCCAGGCCGCCGTTACGGCGCTCGCCATCGCTGATCACCTGCTGCTGGGCCATCAGCTCGGCCAGGGTGCCGGAGAGCGCGTCAACCTGGTGGGGGTTGAGCTCGGCGCCGTCGCGCAGCTTCGGCGGTTCGTCGGCGAGGAAGCGCTCCAACCCCAGCAGCAGCGAAAAGTCCCGGCGCCACTCGATCGAGGGGTGCTCGGCGCCGGCGTCGATCTCGCTCAGGGCGGCGTCGAGGGCACGGCGGCGGGCGGTGCCGGGGGCGAGCGCCTCGGGGCCCTCGCCGTCGAGCAGGAAGGGCTCGCGGGCAAACGCTGACGCACGCTCGATGTCGGCGCCTGAAGGAACTGCCGCGTCAGCGGCAACGTCGCTGGTCTTGGCCATAGAAGGCTTCCGGGTCCGCCCCACCGCGAACGAGAGATACGGCTGGGACAAGTGAACGAGGCTGCGGAGGTCCGGCCTTCCCGTCCCCCCGGAGTTCTCAGCGGTCCGCGATCTCGCGAACCGAACATACGTATTGTAATCACGGAGCGGATGACTAGGCGACCTTCACCCCGGGCGACGGTCAGATGAGCAGGCGAGCGCCCTTTTGGCTCCTGACCCCGGTGTCGGCCGCTTTGGCCCTGGCAGTGGCGGGCTGCGGCTCCTCGGGGGGCGGCGAAACGGGCGGCTCGCACCCGAACTACGCGCGCGCGCTGGCCGGCGCGCCGGCGCCGCTGGCGGCGCTGCACAGGCAGGCCAACGAGCTGCTGCCCGGCGGCAAGGACGCCTACGAGAAGCGGATCGAGAGCCTGCGCGGCTACCCGGTCGTCGCCAACGTCTGGGCCTCCTGGTGCGGGCCCTGCCGCTTCGAGTTCCCGGCCCTGCAGCGGCTCTCGGCCCGCTATGGCAAACAGGTCGCCTTCATCGGCGTCGACTCGCAGGACTCCGACGACGCCGCCGCCACCTTCCTCGAGGAGGAGCCGGTCCCCTACCCCAGCTACACCGACCCCGGCGAGGACATCGCCGATTCGCTCGGCGCCACGCTCGGGCTTCCCGACACCGCCTTCTACGACCGCGCCGGCAACCTCTGCCACCTCAAGCAGGGGCCGTACTCCGACGACGAGGAACTCGAGGCCGACATTCGCGCATATGCCCTGCAGCGCCAGTGCGAGGGCCGATAATCCGGCAATGGAAGCCTTCGTCATCATCGCCCTCGTCGCCTTCGGGCTGCTGGTCGCCGAGTTGGTGCTGCCGACCGGGGGGATTCTGGCGGCGGTCGGGGCGGCGGGTCTGATCGCGAGCGGCATCATCGCCCTCGACTCCGAAAGCTCCGCGGCCGATGCGGCGGGGGCGGCGCTGATCACGCTCGGCGTGCTCTCCGCCATCACCTTCCTCTTCGTCGCCCGCAAGGTGATCGCCGCGCACCGGGGCCGCGCGGCGCGGACCGGCGCCGAGGAGCTGGTCGGCGCCGTCGCCGAGGCCCGCAGCCGGATCGACCCCGAGGGTCAGGTCTGGCTGGAGGGGACGCTCTGGAGCGCCCGCCTCGCCGAGGGCGGCGGGCCAGTCGAGCTGGGGGGTAGAGTCCGGGTCGAGGCGGTGGACGGGCTGACGCTGGTGGTGCGCCAGGAGCCGGTGGCCGCGGAGCAGTCCGGACCAGGAGGCAGCTGATGGAAGTCGTGCTCGGGATTCTCGTCGTCCTCGTCTTCTTCGGACTGATCGCCGTCGGCCTCTCGGTCAAGGTCCTGCGCGAGTACGAGCGCGGCGTCATCTTCCGCCTCGGCCGTCTGATCGCCCAGAAGGGCCCCGGCCTGATCCTGCTGATCCCGCTGATCGACCGCATGGTCAAGGTCGACCTGCGAACGGTGACGCTGAACATCCCGCCGCAGGAGATCATCACCCGCGACAACGTCCCCTGCCGGGTCAACGCCGTCGCCTACTTCCGCGTCGTCGACCCCAACCGGGCTGTGGTCGAGGTCGAGAACTACCTGCTCGCGACCTCGCAGATCTCGCAGACGGCGCTGCGCTCGGTACTGGGAAAGGCCGAGCTCGACCAGCTGCTGGCCGACCGCGAGCGCCTCAACGAAGAGCTGCAGAAGATCATCGACGAGTCGACCGAGCCCTGGGGCGTAAAGGTCACCGCGGTCGAGATCAAGGATGTCGAGATCCCCGAGCAGATGCAGCGGGCGATGGCGCGCCAGGCCGAGGCCGAGCGCGAGCGGCGGGCCAAGATCATCAACTCCGAGGGCGAGTTCCAGGCCGCCCAGAAGCTCACCGACGCCGCCGACATCATCAGCACCAACCCGGCCTCGCTGCAACTGCGCTACCTGCAGACGCTGCTGGAAATCGGCAGCAACCAGAACACCACGGTCGTCTTCCCGCTGCCGATGGACGTGCTCGAGCCGTTCGTCGGCAAGGGCGCAGCGGGCCGAGCGGCGGGAACCGAGCGGCCGGCCCGGCCGCCGGCGCCGCCGGCTCCCCCCGCGGTCGACGAGCCCGACCCAGGCGACCTCCCCCCCTCCCGGTCCTGAGTTCGCCACAGATACGCATCGACCAGCTGAGCGGGCTGAGGACGATCCTCGCCCCGGGTCGGGCCGAGCGGCCCGACCAGTTCGGCGCCGCGGCCCACTCCGCCGACAGCGAGGAGGAGGCCGCGCGCAAGCGCGACACCTGCCCCTTCTGCGAGGGCCGCGAGGACCGCACGCCGCCTGAGCTGTACGCGACGCGACCCGGCGATGGCGAGCCAAACACCCCCGGCTGGACCACCCGCGTCGTGCCGAACCTCTACCCGGCGCTCGGCGACCCGAGCGCAACGCCCGCGGACAACGGGGGTGCCGCGTCGGGCGCGATGCCCGCCAGCAGCCCCGGCGCGGACGCCGGCGCCTTTGCCAGCAGCGGCGATCCGCTGCTGGCCTCGCGCAAGGCGGGCGAGCCGGACCTCTTCTCCTCGCGCCCCGCGACGGGTGCCCACGAGGTGCTGATCAACGCGCCCGAGCACGTCACCGCGATGGTCGAGCTCGGCGAGGAGCAGCTCGCCGCCGCGATCGCCACCTGGCGCGAGCGGATGCGCGCCCACTCCGACGCCTCCTACGTGCAGGTGATCGTCAACGAGGGTGGCGGCGCGGGCGCCTCGCTCGAGCACAGCCACGCCCAGCTCTACGCGCTGCCGTTCGTGCCGGCCGCGGTGGCGCGGGAGCGCGAGCGGGCGGGCGCCTACGCCGAACGCGGCGCCGGGGCGGGCCTGCTCAGCGACGTCCTCGTCGAGGAGGTGCGCCGCCGGGAGCGGCTGGTCGCGATCGACGAGGAGGCGGCGCTGATCTGCCCCTGGGCCTCGCGCTCGCCCTTCGAGCTGCGGGTGGTCCCGCGCCGCGAGACCGCCCGCTTCGAGGAGGACGAGGGCGGCGCCGAGATGATCCGCACGGCGCTGCGCGTCCTCGCCGCCCGCTTCGACGGCTCGCCGCAGCTCAACCTCTGGGTCCGCACCGCCCCCCGCGGCGCCGACCAGTTCCACTGGCACGTCGACATCGCCCCGCGGCTGACGATCAAGGCCGGCTTCGAGCTCGGCACCGGCGTCGACATCGACATCTACCCGCCGGAGCGGGCCGCCTCGGACCTACGCGAATGCCTCTGAGCCGCTGCCGCAGGAGGCCTGAGCCCGCGGGCGGGAAGGTAGGGTGGCGGCGTGCCGCCCAACCCGCGCCCGATCCCCCGCTTCATCGCCGACACGACGCAGGAGGGGATCCCGCACGGGCGCTTTGCCGAGCGGCTGCGGGAGAGCTTCACCGCCGCCTGCGACGAGATCGGCGACCTGCCGGCCGGCGCCACGGTGCCGGACGAGGTCGACTGGTTCCCTGAGCGCGCCTGGGGCGGGCGGGTCTGGGTGCCGTGCTCGACCCACACCGCCAGCGACGAGGGAAAGCTGGAGCTGTTCGGTCACGTCTCCTACGTGCAGCCGCCCGGCGGCGAGCCGAGCGACTTCCAGGCCAAGGCCGACTTCACCGACATCCTCGCCGAGGACAATCCGGAGTGGCGGATCGACCTCAACGACGAGGTGATCGGCCGCTGGCGGGGGGAGAACGGCCGCGCCGGCGCGGTCACCCTCGTCTGGGGACGACCGCTGGTGCGTGGCGCCGTCGCCGCCACCGCCGAGCTCGACGGCGAGGCGGTCGACCAGGAGGAGATCTCCCAGGACCGCTTCACCCTGATCGCCCTCGACGCCCTCGAGGCCTACGGCGACGACGTCTTCATGGAGGTCAAGTTATGGAGCCGCCGCGGCCTCGAGCTGGCGTCCGAGAGCCTCTACGCCGCCTGAGCCTCTCCCAGCGGCTTACGCGGGCGGTGCCAGCACCTCGATCTGCGCGGACACGCCGGAGCGGGCGAGGCGCCCGTCGAAGGTGACCAGCGGTTCGCCGAGCATTTCCGCGAGCACGACGTAGAGGGCGTCGTAGAAGCTGACGTTCTCGCGCAGGGCCCAGGCGCCGTGCACGAGCAGCTCGTGGGACACCCGTTGCAGCCGCAACTCCCCCAGCTCCCAGAGCGCCTCGCCGCCCCGGTCGGCGTCGAGATCGCCGAGGCGGACCGCGCGCCGCAGCGCGTGGCCCACCTCGGCGTCGAGCAGATGCGGTGCCCAGAGGGCATGTTCCTCGCCCAGTAGGCGCTCTTCGGCGGGACGCGCGTGCTCGCCCTCCGTCAGCAGCTCCACCACCACCGTCGCATCGACGACCGCCATTACTCGCCGCGGCCTTCCCGGATGATCTCGACGATCGTTTTCGTTCTCAGGCCCGAGGGGCCGCGCGCCCGGTTTCTCCTGCCGATCTCCTCGATCGTCGACTTGCCGGTGACGTAGCCGAGCTCCCGCTTGATGTAGTCGGACAGGGTCATCCCAGCCGCCGCCGCGCGGATCTTCAGCTCCCGGTGCATATCGTCGGGGACGTTCCTGATCTGAATCATCTTGGACATGCTCACCACATTAGACCTCGCGGCGGACATGTCGATTACCTCTGCTCCTCTCATGCACGGAATCCTGCCGGCCGAGAACCGACGCGTGGTGCGCACATCGGGCCAACTTCATCACCGAATCGGCACCGAGATGAGGATTCAGGCCGATCCGCCGAACGAGACCCGGTACAGCGCCACGGCGACCATCGTCGCCGCCATGAAGCTCGTCTCCATGCCGATCTTCGAGTACGGCCAGCGGCGAAGAAGGGGATCTCCAGCAGCGGCTGCAGCAGGCCGGCGGTCGAGTAGTAGCGACCGCCCCTGCCCGGGAAGTTCGCTTTCAGCGGCAGCCCGAGTCTTCCTTGTCCCAGAAATGGCCTTCGAGGACGAGGCCCTCGGTGACGGCGGCGGTTTCCGGCTCATAGCCGGTCAGCGGCTGCGTGGTGAAGGCGAGGAGGCCGAATGCCGTCAGGAAGACGAGTCTGTGCAGCGTGAGCCAGGAGTTGAGAAACCGTCGCTGCGCCTGACCGCGATCAGGGAAGCGTCCCGGCGGGCGCCAGCCATACGGATTGAAATCCCATCAACTCGGCGAGCGTGTCGTAGTCCTGGTCGTAGTGGATCACGGCCGCACCCAGCTCCAGCGCCGCGGCGGCGACCAGGTAGTCGACGATCGGAAGGCGCTGCGAGCCGGCCGAACGATGCAGCCAGCGCACGCATCGCGCGCTCGGCGGATCGAATCACCGACGCGTTGAGGGGGGCGGCCTGGATGGCTGAAAGTCGTTCCGCCAGGGTGTCGAAGCTGCTGCCGTCCCGCGCGCTGAACAGGATCTCGAAGCGCACGGCGGGGGAAAGGCGCAGGCGACGACCCAGCAATGCCTCCTTCCAGGAGTCGCGCACGGGCGGATGGTGTGCACGCGCCCAGGCGGAGGTGTCGACGACGAGAGGAAGCGCCCCCCAAGGGGAGCCGCTACCGGATCGGCCAGGCGCGGGGCTTGCCGTCACGCAAGAGATCCCAGTCAACGCCCGCGGCCTCGGGATCCTCGAAATCCTGGACCAGTTCCTCGAGCAGTTCCTGGCGCCTGTCCTCCCCGACCAGCTCGCCACTGAGATGACGAGCCCCGGCGATCGCCAACTCCCGCACCTGGCGAGAGCGGGGCAAGCCTGCGGGCAGGTGCGGAGCAGCAGCACGCAGCGCTGCGGTTAGCTCGCTGTCTTCGGTGATCTGGATCCGGGCGTGGCGGGTAGGCATCGAACACGAAGTGTACCACCCGTGTACCACCGTTCCTTCGGCCACCGTGAGAGTCGCCGGGCGTCCCGGCCGTCGATAGACCGTCAGCCCCGACCGGCTCGAACAACCTGGGGCGTCGCCCACCGGCGGCCCTCACGCGCCTTGCGCGCGGTGCGTCAGCTCGCGCATCCTTGCCGGGAAGCGCTCGCCCGCCTGCTCCGCGAAGGCCGCCATCGCACCGAGGCACAGCCGCCGGCCGGCCGCACCCGGCCAGTCGGCGGGCAGCAGCTCAGGCGGGAGGAGGGGGTCGGGCTCGATCGTCCGAACCAGGTCGAGGAGAGTCGCGATCGCTCGTCCCGTCGCCTCCGCCGGACTCGTCGGTCGCGGTCTGAGCCGCCGTCGAGTAGCCGCATCGAACGACCGCCAGCTCTTGGCGATCGCGTCCAATGGCCACAGTCGCTCGGCGATCCGCCTCGGCGAGGACTCGCCGCCGACTTCGAGGTCTGAGGTCGTGGCCGAGGTCAGCCACGGCTCGACCCCGAGCTCGCGAGCCAGGGCGTCGACGTACTCCTCCCAGGGACTCGCGGAAACGTACAGGCCGCCGTGGATCGGAGCTCCGCCGAGGAAGAGCAGTCGCCGACGCAGCTCGTCACGACGACTTCTCGTGGACTCCGGGATGGCGAATGCCAGAAGCCGCCATCGTTCGTCCCAGGGCTCTTCTCCTGCATCGCGCCGCAAGGCGAACTCGAAGAGGGAGGACTCCGGGAGGATGCTGGACCAAGGGTCGCCGGAGGCGCGATAGCGGGCGTTCCTGCCGCGGCCACCGCTGCGACGAAGGCTGCCCTCGGCGACCAGTCGCCTCAGGCACAGGCGCACCTGCTCGTCACCGATACCGACCGTCGCGGCCGTTTCCCCGAGCGACTCGAGCGGGAGGGTGCCGTCGGCGTCGACCATCGCGAGGACCAGGGCGCGGGTCGAGATCGAAGAGTCCTTCATCCATCGCATGCTAGGTATCGAACCCCGAGCCGGTTCGGTCGTATAGTTCACGACCGAATGGAAAATGACCGAGCCGGACGGACGGTGGCAATCCTCGGTGGCGGCGGGGGCATGGGTCGCCATGCGGCGGCGACCGCCGCAACGCTCGCCTGCGTCGCGCGGGTGCTGGTCGCCGACCGAGACCTCGCCGCGGCGGCGCGGGTCGCGGACGCCTGCGGGCCTCGCGCCGAGGCACTCGCACTCGACGTCACCGACCAGGCCGCCCTGCGAGCCGTCCTGGCCGAGAGCGACGTCGTGCTGAACACGGTCGGTCCCTATCTTCGCTTCGGCCCTTCGGTGCTCGCCGCGGCGATCGAGGAGGGCTGCGACTACCTCGACCTCTGTGACGATCCCGAGCCCACGGTGGCGATGCTCGAGATGTCCGCGGCCGCCCGGCGGGCCGGTGTGCGGGGGGTGGTCGGGGTGGGCGCCAGCCCGGGCCTGGTCAACCTGCTCGCGGTGGTCGCGATGTCCGAGCTCGACGATGTCCAGCGGGTGATCACCGGCTGGAACGGCGAGGGCGCGACCCCCGAGCCGGGCAGCGGTCCCGCCGCGGTCGAACACGGCATCGCCCAGGCGACGGGGACGATCCCGGTGGTCCGGGACGAAAGCGAGCGAGCGGAGCGACCGCTGCGCCGGGTCGCGGTCGACTACCCGGGGCTGGGGCGCCGCCGTGGGCGCACGTTCGGGCATCCGGAGCCGGTCACGCTGCACCGTACCTTCGACGTCGCCGAGAGCGTCAACATCGCTCACGGCCGCCTCCGCTTCATCGCACCGCTGGTGGCGCTCGCCTGGCTCTGCGAGCACGGCCCCCTCTCCCCGCGGCAAGCTGCCCGTGTGGCCGACTGGTCCGAGCGGCGACTGCCCTCGCCGCCGCTCGCCGCGCTCGCCTCGACCAAGAGGCTGCCACCGATCTTCGCGCTCGCGGAGGGCAGGCGGAGCGACGGCCCGGCGGCGGTGGGCGTCACCCTGGCGGCGCTGCCGGGGAGGAGCATGGGGGCGCTCACCGGCGTGCCGCTGGGCGTCGCCGCAGGCCTCCTGCTCGACCGCACACGGGTTCCCCGGGGCGTCCATCCGCCGGAGGCCGCCTTCGACCCGCGTCAGTTCTTCGAGGCGCTCGTCCCGTACTGCCTCGGCCCAACCGACGGCGAGGAGGCGCTCCTCGTCACTCGCTCGTGGGATCCGGGGGTTTCGGAGGCATACCGCTCTGGCATGGAGGCCGCTCGGCGTCGCTTCTCCAGCGCTGGCGCCCTGGGAATTCGACCAGGCGAGGCGGCCGGCGAGCGACCCGCGGCTCGACCACCGTAAGGCTCGGCGGGCGCTCCAGGCAGTCAGCGCCCCCGGCCGAGCACAATCCGTCGCACGGATCGTCGGCGAAGCAATCTCACTACCAGGATGCCGACGGTAGATCCTCAGTCCGCCCGCAGTCCCGCCAGCACCAAGTCCAGCGTTCGCGCCGCCTGCGCCCGACCAGCATCGTCATCGGCGGTCCGCCAGCCGCTCGTCGGAGCGAGCAAACCGTCACATATCGAGGACGCCGTCGCCTCGCTGGAGATCGAGCTGACCGACGACGAGGTCGCCGCGCTCAAGGGCCCCTACACCCCGCGCCACGACTGGCAGGGCATCTCCGACCCGGCGGAGCTCGGCATCCAGGCCGGCGTCACCGCGGCGATCCAGCCCGGCGGCTCGATCCGCGACGACGAAGTCGTCGCGGCCCGGTCTCGCGGGCCTCGTGGCGGATGTCGGGCGGTTGGCGGTGGGCGGTGATCGAACATCCGTCCTCGCCGCGAATCGCGCCGGCAACCGTGGGTACCGGTCGTAGAAGGAATCCAGACGGAGAGGAGCACCAGATGCTTCGAGAGACCGCGTTCCGGTCTGCTCCGCGCGGGGTCGGGAGGATGCTTTGGCTCGTCGCGGCGGCGGCGCTCGCGTCGCTCTCCATCGCGCTCGTCGCCCACCCGGCGGCCGTCGCCGCGGCGACGTTGAGAGTCGAAACCGGGGGCACCGACAGCGGCGGCTGCGTCGTCGGCGCCTGCGCGACGATCCAGTACGCGGTCGACCAGGCGAGCGCCGGGGACACGGTCGAGGTCGGCCCCGGCACCTATGCCGAAGACGTCAAAGTCGAAAAGGAAGTCGCGCTCCGCGGGCCCAATGCGGGCATCCCCGCGGACGGTGGCTCACGCGGCCCGGAGGCGGTCGTCGCGGGCGGCAGCGGGATCGCGGTCACGACCGCGGCACCGGGTGTCTCGGTCGACGGCTTCACGATCACCAGCGAATCCGTGTACGCCGTCAACGCCACCGGGGTCGAAGGGCTGCGGGTCGCGAACGACTTCATCCGCGGGTCCTCGCGCGGTCTCGTGCTGGACGGCGGCGGCAAAGGCGCGACGGTCGAAGGAGACGTGATCGAAGGCGGCGCCTACAGCCTCGTCGCCACCGGGGGCGAATTCACCGACCTCCGGATCGCGGGCAACTCGATCACCGGCACCTTCGAGCGGCTACGCCGTGTTCAACGACGGCGAAGGGACGTTTCCGGGGCTGCAGTTCGTCGGCAACCATCTGCGTGGCTCCAGCAACGTCGGCGGCAACGTCGAAGACGGGGTGGTCGGCGGCAACAGCTTCGAAGTGCGGGGGGCGGGCGAACTGGCGCTGCAGATCGACCTCCACCGGTCGGTCGTGGAGGGCAACAACTTCGAGGGCAACGGCGTCGGTGCGTGCCTGCAGCTGTTCGGCAGCCAGTACGAACTCGAACCCTCGCACGCCGCGACGGTCGCCGACAACCGCTTCCACGGCTGCTCCCATTACGCGATCCAGCTCAGCCCCGACATCGAAGCCATCGCGATCACCGGCAACGAGATCACCGACTCCTTCGACGGCATCGACACGCGGCTCCTGGAAGGCGAAGCCCCCTGGACCCTGGAAGGACACGCGGTCCGCGTCGTCGGCAACCGCATCGTCGGCAGCACTCATCTTGCGATCGACAACGGGGTCGAAGGGACGCTCGACGCCGCCGACAACTGGTGGGGCTGCAACGCGGGCCCCGGGCCGGTCGCGGGCAACGGCTGCGATCCGGTATCGGCGGGCGTCCGGAGCACCCCGTGGCTGATGCTGACCGCCGACGCCCCGAAGTCCCTCGCCACCGGTGACACGGCCGCCGTCACGGCGGCGATCGACACCGATTCGAGCGGCGCCCGGGTCGCCTTCGCCCCCAACGGGACGCCGGTCGCATTCTCGACCGACCTCGGCTCGGTCGACCCGGCGACGACGGCCACGCTGGGCGGCGTCGCGACCACCACCCTGTCCTCGCCGACCGCCGGCGTCGCCACCGTCGACGCCACCGTCGACGGCCAGACCGTGAAGACCACGGTCGGGATCACGGCGCCGTCCCCGCCACCCTCACCGTCGGCTCCGGCGCCGAGCCGGCCGACGCCACCGAAGGTCCATCTCGCCGGCGGCGGCGCCCCGCTGCGGGTCTCCCCCTCGGGAACGGTGACGATCGCCTCCATCGCCTGTCCGAAGGGAAGCTGCCGGATCGCGATCAAGCAGCGGAAGGTGAAACTGGGACCGCGCGGCTATCCGCTGGCGCTGAGGCTGCGCAAGATGATCGGCGAAGGAAGCGCGACCCCGGTCACCGCCGTCTTCCCGCGGCGGGCCCGCCGGGCGCTCCGCGAGCGGGGTCGGGGGAGGGCGATCGTGAGGCTGCGGCTGTTCTCGGGGGCAGGCGTCCGGGAACTCCCGATCCACGTCGGCGTCAAGGCCACGAGGCACAGCGCGACCCGGGTCCGACACGTCCACACCCATCATCACCGATGAGGAGGGCGGATGCCCGAGACGGGACGCAGGAGGAGGACGAAGTGCCCCCGTTGGTGTTTCAGACTGTGTAGCCATATCGGAGGCCGACTGCGGTCGGCCGCAGAGGAGGGACAGCGAGCATGGATGGTTTCAAGCCGATCTTGATCGTCGCGCTCGGCGTCGCCGCCCTCGCCGTCCCGGCGGGGGCCATCGCCAAGCCCGACAACAGCCACGGCAAGGCCAACGGCCACGTCAAGGTGCACGACGTCGCCTACGTCTTCAAGGGCCTCTACGCCGGCGAAGAAAAGGTCGAAGTCAAGGCCGGCAACTCGCGCGTGCGCAAGGGCGGCTTGATCGGCCAGACCGTGAGCTTCGACCTCAGCGGCGCGCGGATCGTCGTCGCCGACACCAACGGCGACGGCCAGAGGAACCTGGAAGACGTCAATACCGGCGACAAGGTGCTGGTCAAGGCGATGCTGCCCCGCAAGGACCCCGGCAGCCAGCCCTTCGCCGCGAAGCGCCTCGTCGACCAGACGCACCGCACGAGCTAGACCCAGCGCCACGAACGCCCTCTACGGGGCGAGGCCGGCGGTCACCCGCTCGTCGCCCTCGTGGTCGCGGAGCGTGGTCGCCTCGCGCAGCATCTCGCGCATCGCCGGGCCGTGGTGGGTGTCGTGCTCGAGCCCCAGCCGCCGGCCGCAGGGTGCTTCGCCGATCAGCCCCCTGATCGCGCCGAGGCCGTCGGGGCCGCAGTCCGCGCCGACCGCGATCCGCGGCTCGCGGCGGACCTCGGGCGCTCGCAGCGCGAGCGCCCCCTCGCTCAGGTAGGGGAGGTTGGCGAGCGCCAAATCGACGCCGCCGAGGCCGTCCGGCAGCCCCCTGGTCCGGTAGACCTCCAGCGCGAGGCCGAGGCGCTCCGCGTTTGAGCGGGCGACCTCGACCAAGAGCTCGGTCTCGCGGCGGGGGATCAGGACGCGCTCGTCGACCGCCACCTCGATGCCGCGGAAGGTTGCGCAGCCGAGGATGTAGGCGAGGGGCTCGCGGCGGGCGCGGCGGGCGACACGCTCCTCGAAGGCGCTCGCCAGCGCCGGGTCCAGCTCCTCTGCGCCTCGCTCGCCGAGCTCATCCGCCCGCGCCCCCACAAGCGCCGCGAGCAGCGCTTCGGCGTCTTGGCGCGGGTGCTCACAGCCCGCGGCGGCGAGCGCCTCGGCCGCGGAGGCCAGCGCTTCGGAGAGGCGCGAGATCTGGCGCCGCTCGCCGCTCATAGGGCTCGGTCGCTCCCCGGGCCGGCGGGACCGGCGAGCAGCGCGGTCAGCTCGGGGGCGAGCTCGGCGAGCGGGCCGCCGCCGCCCTCGCGCAGGCGGGCGGCGGTGAGGGCGAAGGCGCGCTCGAGGGCGCTGCGCTCGGCCACGGCGGAGGGCTCGGATGAATTCGGCGACGTGCCGGCCGCGCGCCCGGTCGGTTCGGCGAGGCCCAGGCGCCCGCCGCCGCTCGCGCGCAGCAGCGCCTCCAGGTGGTCGAGCAGGAGGCGGTGGCGGGAGCGCAGCTGCGGCTGGCCAACGGCCTGGAGGTCGAGCCCGGCGAGCTGATCAACGGGCTGGAAGAGCGGGCGCAAGAGCCGGTCGGGCGGTAGCCGCCGCTGCGCCGCAGGCTCTTCGGCCGTCCTTTCACCTCTTTGGTCAGAGGGCGGAGCGGAGCGCAAGCGCCGCAGGCAAGCGAAGCGGTTGCGGACGGGGCGGCCGCAGGTTTCGGCGGCCGCCCGGCGGGCCGGTGTGCGGGGGGTGGTCGGGGTGGGCGCCAGCCCGGGCCTGGTCAACCTGCTCGCGGTGGTCGCGATGTCCGAGCTCGACGATGTCCAGCGGGTGATCACCGGCTGGAACGGCGAGGGCGCGACCCCCGAGCCGGGCAGCGGTCCCGCCGCGGTCGGACACGGCATCGCCCAGGCGACGGGGACGATCCCGGTGGTCCGGGACGAAAGCGAGCGAGCGGAGCGGCCGCTGCGCCGGGTCGCGGTCGACTACCCGGGGCTGGGGCGCCGCCGTGGGCGCACGTTCGGGCATCCGGAGCCGGTCACGCTGCACCGTACCTTCGACGTCGCCGAGAGCGTCAACATCGCTCACGGCCGCCTCCGCTTCATCGCACCGCTGGTGGCGCTCGCCTGGCTCTGCGAGCACGGCCCCCTCTCCCCGCGGCAAGCTGCCCGTGTGGCCGACTGGTCCGAGCGGCGAATGCCCTCGCCGCCGCTCGCCGCGCTCGCCTCGACCAAGAGGCTGCCACCGATCCTCGCGTTCGCGGAGGGCAGGCGGAGCGACGGCCCGGCGGCGGTGGGCGTCACCCTGGCGGCGCTGCCGGGGAGGAGCATGGGGGCACTCACCGGCGTGCCGCTGGGCGTCGCCGCAGGCCTCCTGCTCGACCGCACACGGGTTCCCCGGGGCGTCCATCCGCCGGAGGCCGCCTTCGACCCGCGTCAGTTCTTCGAGGCGCTCGTCCCGTACTGCCTCGGCCCAACCGACGGCGAGGAGGCGCTCCTCGTCACTCGCTCGTGGGATCCGGGGGTTTCGGAGGCATACCGCTCTGGCATGGAGGCCGCTCGGCGTCGCTTCTCCAGCGCTGGCGCCCCGGGAATTCGACCAGGCGAGGCGGCCGGCGAGCGACCCGCGGCTCGACCACCGTAAGGCTCGGCGGGCGCTCCAGGCAGTCAGCGCCCCCGGCCGAGCACAATCCGTCGCACGGATCGTCGGCACTGTCGAGGAGCCGCAGCACGTGGTCGGCGTGGGTGTCGGGATTGGCGGTCGCGACCGCCAATCTCGTGGTCGTCTGGCCGCAGGCCGGTCAGCGTCAAGGCGTGGACTGCGTGGCCGGCGCGCTCCAAGGGTGGGGCCACCCAGACCGCCTACGCCTGCGGATGGGCCGACCCCAGCAGCTTCATCTCGGCCTTCGCCAACATCATCGGCACCACCCCGGGCCGCTACCGAACCGGTCGCCAGAACGCCGCTCGCGGATCCTCGTAGCGCCGACCCGACCGCGGGTCTTTCCCAGCCTCGTCCCCCTCAAGGCAGAGGCGATGCGTCAGCACGCACACCAAGCCCGATTCCCCACCCTGCCGAATCGCACCGACCCCGAACGGCAAGCCCGGAGGACACGGAATCCGTGGACTCGCCGGGTTTCGTGACGCTGCCGATCCTCCGCGCGCCGGAGATGATCGACGGCGGCAACCGCCGACCGCAAAGCCCTCCCGGAAACCTTTGGTCGGGGAGACCGTCGCCGTCGGCGGCCATGATCGTCGCCGGTCCTCAAGATCGTCGCGCAGCCCGATATCGCTCAAACTGGTCGCACCTGACGCCGCGCGCGGGAAGGCCCGCTGCGCCGAGGGCCGCGGGGACCGGCCGCTCGCCGGCAACCACGGGGTTGCCTCGGTCCGCGCGCATCTCCTTTGAACGGGCCCATGGCTGGCCGGGTGTACGAGCCGGCTCGCATGGCCGGGTCGGCTGTGCCAGGATCGCGGCCGTCCGATGCCGAGATGTCGGGGACGAGAACAGGGAGGGATTGATGGACGTGACCAACGTGTCCGATCTGGAGACGACCGAGCTGAAGTCAGGGGCGAGCGACGAAGTCGCCTGGACCGGAGGGTTCTTCGCCTACGGTGGCAAGGACGCCGAGCAATCGGCGACGCTCTATTTCGCGGTCCCGCCGAGCGAGCGGCTCGGCAGGCACGTCGACACCGCCGAGGAGACGCAGTTCATCCTCTCCGGTCAGGGCGAGCTGCTGCTCGCCGAGGGCGCCAGGCCGATCAAATCGGGCGACGTCTTCGTGCTGAACGAGGGCACCTCGCACGACGTTCGAAATACCGGCTCCGAGGACCTGCGCATCCTCGCCTTCTTCTCGAAGCCGCAGGTCGAGCAGCACTGGGACACCGACACCTGGCCGCCGGACGGCGCCAAGGTGACGGGGTCGCCGAACCGCGGCTGAGCGCCGCTGCCGGTCCGCGCCGCCTCAGCGCGCGGCGCGGACCAGGACCGGGGTCGAGTAGGCCTTGCCGCCACCGCCGATCAGGCGATAGACGGAGAAGGGGCGGCCGGCGGCGGGCCGGCGCACCGCGACCGCCACCACGCCGTGGCGGTCGCGGTGGAGGGAGCGGATCGGCTTCGCACTCGAGCGCCGGCAACCACCCTGCCGGGCGAGCGCCAGGCGGCCGGCCTCGCCGTCGACGCGGAAGCGCAGCGTGGTCGTCTTGCCGCCGCGGCGCGCCGACCGCGGCGCGCGGCCGACGAGCGCGACCGCGCGGCCGAGCCGACGTGGTTCGGATCGGTGCCCCTCGACCCGGGCCACGTAGCGAAGGTGGCGCCAGTGGCGCATCGCCGGGCGCGGGGCGGCGGCCCAGAAGGTTCCGTCGGGGCGGACGGTGGCGCTGGAGACCGGCAGGGCGTGGCGGTGGCCGAGGGGGAAGACGTTGACCCGCGCCCCGACCAGGCGGTCGACCGCCGCTCCCTCGAACCGCAGCGAGCCGCGCTGGCGATAGACGGCGGCGAGCGCCACCTGCCGGCGCCCGCAGGGCAGGATGCCGTGCCGCGCCGGCGCCCGCGCGACCACGGTCTGCTCGAACGCCCCCTCGCTGGGCGCGAAGTCGCCGCCGCCCGCGAAGGAGGCGCGGACTTCATGGACGCCGCCGTCGAGGTCGTCGACCGCGATCGCGGCGTCGCCGCCGGAGATCGGCACCGGCGCGCCGCGGGGACGACCGTCGACGCTGAACTGAACCTGGCCTTCCACCGCACCGGAGCCGGGGTCGACCCGGCCGACCGTGGCGGTGAAGGTGAGGTGCCGCCCGAGCGGCGCCCGCGCTTCGGAGCCGGTCACCGAGGTGACGGTTTCGGCCGGGTCGACGGAGAGCACCGAGGCGGTCTCGGAGGGGGCGAAGTCGGCGTCGCCGGGATAGCTCGCCCGCATCGCCCGCGCCCCGGCCGGCGGCGTCGGGGTTTCGGCGCTCGTCAGGTCGGCGCCGGTCGGTTCGAGCGCCGCGGGCCGGCCCGCCGCCTTCCCGTCGAGCGAGAATTCGACCGCGCCGCTCGGCGCGCCCGCGCCGGCCGCCTGCGGCGCGACGTCGGCGTGCATCGCGAAGGCCCGGCCGAAGACGAGCGGGTCCGGGGTCGCCAGCAGCTGGGTCCCGGTCGGCGCCCGCGCGACCAGCTGGAAGAGGCGGCCGCTCGACGGTTCCATGCCCGGCTGGTCCGGCGCGAACGCGGCGCCCAGCTCGTAGCGGCCGGCGCCGAGCGGCGGCGCCGGCGTGCATTCGGCGACCTCCGCCACCAGCGTGACGCCGGCGCAGAGCGTCGTCTGCTCACCGCCGCCGACCGGGCCGGCGGTGAAGGTGACGTGGCCGCTCGGGGGGACGGTGCCGGCGACGGTGGCGGTGATCGTCAACGGCTGCCCGTAGGCCGGAGCCGGGGCCGAGCCGCTCAGCGTCGTCGCGGTCGCCTCGGCGCCCACCGACTGCACGATCGCGCCGTCGCCGGTCGCGAAGTGCCCGTCGCCGGAGTAGGCGGCGCGGACGACGTGGGAGCCGTCCGGGAGCGCGATCGATCTGGAGGCGGCGCCGGCGGCGAGCGGCGCCGGCGGCCCACTGTCGGTCCCGCCGACCGAGAACTGCACCGTCCCTTCCGGCGCGCCGATCGCGGGCGCCGCCGCGGCGACGTGGGCGGTGAATTCGACCGCGTCGCCGTCGTGGGAGGGGTTCGCGGCGGAGGCGAGCGCCACCACGACCTGGCCCTTGTCGACTTCCTGGGTGAGGGTGGCACCGCTCTGCCGGTAGGAGGTCGTGCCGTCGAAGCCGGCGGTCACCGTGTGGCCGCCGGCCGGGAGGGCGATCGGGGCGGACACGGCGACGCCGCCGGGGTCGAGCGCGACCGGGGCGCCGAGCGCCGTGTCGCCGACGTCGAAGCTGACCGTCCCCTGCGGCGGGTCGGCGGTCGACGGGGTCGCGCCGACCACCGCGGTGAAGCGGACCTGCTCGCCCGAGGCCGACGGTCGCACCGAGGAGTAGAGCGCGGTCGCGGTCGCCGCCGGCGAGCTCTGGAGCGAGAAGCGGGCCGGTTGGTCGACGCCCGGCGCCGCGGCGCTCGCGCTCCAGCTGCCGGCGACACGGCCGGCGACCATCGTCGGCGAGGTCGCGAGCCCCTGCTGGTTGGTCACCGCGGTCGCGCTCGTCGGGGCACCCGGGACGGCGAAGTCGGCGCCCGCCCCGCCCACGGGAAGCACGAAGGTGACCGGCACGCCCGGGACCGGATCGCCGCTTTCCGCCTGCACGAGCGCCTGCAGCGGCCGCGGGAAGCCCGCGGTGATCGGCATCGCCTGGGCGTCGCCGCCGTAGGCGGTGACCTTGGCGGGGCGCTCGATCCACTCGACCGTGACCTGCCCCTGGCAGTGGCCGGGATCGCCGTCGCCGGGGCAGACGGAGGCGTCGACGGCGAATGAGGCTTCGCTCGCGGTGGGCGTCGCCCACGAGTCGCCCCCGCCGCCGCCACCGCCGCCGACCGGCTTCGTGACGTTGCTCGTCCCGAAGCCCGCCCAATTGCTGCCGCCTTCGCCGCCGTTCTTGCCGCCGCCACCGCCGCCGCCGGCCCCCGAGAAGAGGTCGGCGGTGCCGTCGTAGCCGCCCCCTCCCGAGCCGCCCGATTCTTCGCCGCCGAGACCGCCGAGATCCAGATAGTTGGCGGCCGGCACGCCCTGGCCGTTGCCGCCCTGCGCGCCGGTCGCGGTGCCCGGTCCGGCGCCGCCCGCCCCGTCGCCCCCGGCGCCCCCGTTGAAGTAGACGCTGCCGTCGCCCCCACCCCCACCTCCGCCGCCTGCGATCGCGACGGTCCGGCCGTTCACCTGCACGGCGGCCGCCCCACCCCCGGGGGCACCGTTCCTGCCCGGTCCGTCCTGGGTGCCGCGATCGCCGCCGGTCGCGAACCCCCAGCGGTCGGCGGCGCCGTAGCCGGGCACGAAGACGGTCAGGCAGTCGCCCGGCGTGACGACGACGGTGGCTTCGACCAGTCCGCCCCGACCGCCGGGGGCGGTGGTTCCCTGTTCGCCGCCGTGTCCGCCGACCACGGTCAGCCGCGCCTTCAGGACCCCGGCCGGGACCGCGATGCTCTGCGACCGGTCCCCCACGTAGCGGAAGGTGTGAAGGGCGCCGCTCGCCGACGCGCAGCCCGCCGCGCTCGCCGCGCCGGGCGCGAGGGCGATGGTGAGACAGGCTGCCGCGAGCAGGGGCGCAAGGGTCAGCGCGGCGGCGATCCGGGCTCTCACTCGATCTCCACCACGCGGTGCGAGCTGCGGTCCACTCCTGCCTTGATCCGTGAGTCAACTTGCAGGAGCGCCCGCACCGGGTCGTGGCGGGCGGCGAGAGCCCGGTGCGCCCACGACCGCAGGCGCAGCCGCACGCTCGAACGGCGGCCGCCGGCCAGCCAGGCGAGACGCTCGGCGGCCAACCGCCCGCCGAGCCATAGCCGCAGTCGGGCGCGGCAGTGCTGCCCGCGCGGCGCACCGCAGCTCAGTCGCACGGCCGGGTTCCCGGCGGCGCCCAGCCGGGTGGCGCCGATCGCGACCGCCGGGGCGCTCGCCTTCGCCAGGCCGAGCCGGTGGGGCTCCATCGGCGCCGTCCCCGACTGGGGTCGAAGCCGCGCCTCCAGCGGCGCCTTGCTCATCGCGTTGACCACCCGGATCCCGCGGTTGTTCAGCGCCAGGGTGACCGTCCCCGCCCGGCCGGCCCGCAGCGAGACGTCGCGCAGGCCGAGCGCGATCCCCGCCCGGCCGCCGACCCGGCCGCGGCCACCGCGTCCGGTCAGCCAGACCGGGCGGGCGGAGCGGAGCACGATCCGCCCATCGCAGCGGGCACCTTCCTCGCCGAAGCAGCGTGCCCGGATCCGCAGCCGGCCGTGGCGGTCGACGCGGGCACGGTCGCCCTCGATCTGGACCACCGGGGCGCCGAGGTCACGGTCGCGTCTGCCGACCTCCTGGGTCAGCGTCGCCTCCGCCGGGGCGTAGGACGGCGTGCCGAGGTAGCGGACGAGCACCGTGTGCCGGCCGCGCAGCATCGTCGTTACCGGCAGCGAGGTGGCGCGGCCGGCGAGCAGCGCGACCGGCTCGCCGAGTGCCTGCCCGTCGAGCAGGAACTGGACCTGCCCGTAGGTCGTCCCGGCGCCGGGCGCGGTGCCGACCGCGGCGGTGAAGGTGACCGGGCGTCCGGCCGCGGGCAGGGCAGCACTGGAGGAGAGCGAGACCTGGCTCGGGGCGGCGTCGACGCGATGGACGACGATCGCGTGGCTGGGCGAGACGCTCGGGTCGCTGGAGGCGAACTGCGCCTCGGCCGCGTGGCGGCCGGCCGCGAACGGGCAGGCGTCGGCGCCGGCCGTGCAGGTGTCCTGGCGGCGAGCCGCGCCGGAGGTGACCGCCACCGGCGCCCCGAGCGCCCGCCCGTCGACCGAGAACTGGACGGTTCCGGCCACGGGCGCGGCGGGCAGACCGGGGACGCCGATCGTCGCAGTGAGGCCGACCGGGGCACCGAAGATCGACGGCTCGGGCTGGGCCGCCGCCGCGGCGAGGCTTCGCGCCGGGACGATCGTCTGCAGGAGGGTGCCCCTGCTCGCTTCGTCCCCGGAGCCTTCGGGTGGCGTGTATTCGGCCCGCAGCGCGTGGCCGCCGGCGGGCGGCGGCTGTCCCGGGCGGCAGGTGACCGAGCCGCTGCCGTCGACGGGAGCCGCCGGGCAGACGGTGGCGCCGTCGAGCGAGAATGAGATCGTCCCGGTCAGCGCCGCCCCCTGGTCGTTGCGCCTCACCGTCGCCGTCCAGGTCGGTAGGGCGCCATAGGTCGCGGGGTTCACGGAGCTCGAGAGCTGCGTCGCGGTCGCCTCCGGGCCGACCGATTGGGTCAGCGACCCTTGTGCCGGGGCGAAGTGCGAGTCGCCGGAGTAGCTGCCGAGCAGCTCGGTCGAGCCGAGCGGCAGGGCTTCGATGGCGATCGGCGCCTCGCCGGCCGAGTCGATCTCGGCGTTGCCGAGCAGATCGCCGCCGGCGGTCGTCAAGGTCACCGTGCCCGACGGCACTCCGCCCAAGGAGGGATCGAACCGTAGCTGCGCCGTGACCGTCACCGGCTGACCGGCCGCCGACGGGTTGGGGGTCGAGGCGAGGTGAAGGGAGGTCGCGACCGCTTCGACCTGCTGCGCGCGGCTGCCACTGCTCCGCGCGTGGCCGGAATCGCCGAGGTAGGTGGCGCCGATCTGGTGCAGCCCGACCCCGAGCTGCGGCAGGTCGGCGGCCGGGAGTTCGGCGCGGCGATCGGCGCCGACCGGGACCGGGTCGCCGACCGGGCTGCCGTCGACCAGGAACTGGACCGCGCCGGTCGGCGGCAGGGTCGGCAGCGCCGAGGCCACGGTAGCGGCGACCGTCAACGGCTCGCCGTAATAGGACGGGTTCGGGGCGGTGGTCAGCACGGTGCTGGTCGCCGCCGGGAGGTTGGTGAGCGCGAACTGGACCGGGGTGGGCACGGCCTCGACGCGCGCCTCGGCGGTCCAGGCGCCGGCGGTCCGGTCGGCGCTCAGCGCCGGCGTCGTGGCGATGCCACGGTCGCCGCTTTCCACGGTCGCCGTCCGGGCGCCGCCGGGGAAGTCGCCGGTGGGCCCGGTGGAGGGCAGGGTGAAGGTGACCGGGACGCCGGGGACCGGGATCCCGCGCGCGTCGGTGACCAGCACCGCGAGCGAGCCGAACTGCTGCGTGACTGTCGCCTGGCCGCCGTTGCCCGAGGAGATCCGCAGATTGGTCGGCGGCGCGCCCCAGGAAAAGCCGACCGAGCCGTTGCAGCCCGACTGGTCGCCGCCCACGCAGGGACCGGGGCCGACCGAATAACGGGGCAGTAGGCCCGCTTCGGTGACCCAGGAGGAGCCCCCGCCGCCGCCGCTGCCGCCGATCGGGTCGACCTGGTCGGCGCGATAGACGCCGTTGTCGCCACCGCTCCCTCCCTTGAAGCCGCCGCCGCCCCCGCCGCCGGCGCCGCCGGCGAACGCGCCGAAGCCGGTGCCCTCGCCGCCGGCGCCGGCGGCCGAGCTGCGGCAGCCGCCACAGCCGCCGGCGCGGCCCTCGGTGTTGAGGCGCGCTCCTTCCCGGTGGCCGGGGAAGCCGGCCTGGGCGTCTATGCCGCCGTTCCCGCCCTTGCCGCCCCAGGCCTGCTCCTTGTCGTCGCCGCCTCCCCCGCCGCCGCCACCGGCGACGACGTCGACTTCCTGGTCGGTGCCGTGCAGGGTGACGATCCCGGTGGCGCCGCCGCCACCGGCGCCGGTGTGGCCGGAGCCCGGTCCCCAGGCCTTGCCGTGGGCGCCGCCGGAGGCCCAGCCCGGGGCGCCGTCGTTGCCCCCGTATCCGCCGACCGTGACCGACAGCTGGTCCCCGGGCTCGACCGGGAGCACGGTTTCAACGCCCCCCGGCGCGCCGCCGCTCGCGATGTTGCCGGTCACCGAGCCGCCCCAGCCGCCGACGGCCTGGACGGTGAGGTAGTAGACGCCGGCGGGGACCGTGAACTGCCGCGCCTGGCCGCCTTCGTAGGGGAAGGCGGCGCTCCCGGAGACGACGGTGGCGCCGGCGCCCGGGGTGAGCGCGAGCGCGACGGCGAGTGCCAGCGCACAGCAGGCGCCGGCGAGCGCGAGGAGCATGCCGCGCACCCCCTTCCCCGGCCTCGAGGTCCCCCTGCCGATTAAGGATTCCGGAGCAATCACTTCCGCGAGGGTAGCGGCGAGTTCGCTGCCTGCGACCGGGTCTCGGCGATAAGACGATGCCTGAGCCGCGTCCGGGCTCCCGGCTGGCTTCAGCGCGGCACCCTGCGGATGGACGACGGCTCTCGCGACGCCCCGGGCCGGATTCGAACCGGCGGCCTGTCGCTTAGGAGGCGACCGCTCTATCCAGCTGAGCTACCGGGGCAGGGAGCCGATTATCGCGCCTCCACAGCCGGAGGCGGACCTGCAGGGTTTCGCCCGCGAGGGTGCAACTTCTTCCCGTCCGGACCGGTTGTATCGAGAGTGCAGTCGATGAGGCACCGGAGCCGACCGAAGCCCCGGCCGCTGGCGACGCTGCTCGCCGCGGCGCTGGGCGCGATCGCCCTGCTCGCGACCTGGCAGGGGACGGCGGCGAGCGCCGAGGCCGCGACGCGCAGCGTCCACTTCGAAGGCCGCCAGGTCGCGGTGCCGCGCGCCTGGCCGGTCTACCGCCTCTCCCGGCACCCGAGGATGTGCGTGCGCCTCGACCGCCGTGCCGTCTACCTGGGGGCGCCGGCGCCCAACCAGCGCTGCCCGGCCGAGGCCGCGGTCGGCAGGCGCCGCGCGATCCTGGTCGAACCGCGCACCGCCGCCGCCAGCCGGGCGACGCTGCCGACGCCGCCGCGGCGAATCGCCTCCGCCTCCTCCGGCGCCGTCTTCACGGGGCTCGGCTTCGACGCCTGCACCGCCCCCTCCTCGCGCACGATGGCGGCCTGGGTGGAGGACTCGCCCTACCGGGCGATCGGCGTCTACATCGGCGGCGAAAACCGCGGCTGCACGCAGCCCAACCTGACCGCGAGCTGGGTCGAGGCCCAGACCGCCGCCGGCTGGCACCTGATCCCCACCTACGTCGGCCTGCAGGCGCCGACCTCGAGCTGCTCGAGCTGCGCCAAGATCAGCGCCAGCCAGGCGACCGCGCAGGGGAACGCCGCCGCGATCGACGCGGTCGCCGACGCCAGCGCCGTGGCGATGGGCCCCGGCAGCCCGATCTACTTCGACATGGAGTCCTACACGCAGACCACGAGCGCCACCGCCGCGACGCTCGCCTTCCTCGAGGCCTGGACCGAAAAGCTGCACTCGCTCGGCTACGTCTCCGGCGTCTACAGCAGCAGCGCCTCCGGGATCGAGGACGTCGCCGGCCAGATCGGCAGCGGCTACAACCTCCCCGACGACCTCTGGATCGCCAACTGGAACGGCGTCGCGAGCAGCTCCGACCCGGCCGTGCCGAGCAACGCCTGGGCCCAGCACCAGCGGATCCACCAGTACCGCGGCGGCCACAACG
This sequence comes from uncultured Solirubrobacterales bacterium, assembly GCA_963703585.1. Classification (GTDB taxonomy): domain Bacteria; phylum Actinomycetota; class Thermoleophilia; order Solirubrobacterales; family 70-9; genus VAYN01. Next base: position 57,878 of record CAVPEX010000044.1, read on the forward strand.
AGACCTACGGCGGGGTGACGATCAACATCGACAACGACTACGTCGACGCGGCGACGGTCGGCTCGGCGGCGCCGGCCGGCGAAGACGACCCGGTCGGCTTCCTCGACCTCACCGGCGCCCCGGCGCCCGGCCACGTGCGCGTCAAGGGCTGGGCCTTCGACCCCGACGCGCCGACGCTGACGCTCTCGATCCGCGTCTACGTCGGCGGCAGGGCGGAGACGCCCGGCGCCGCCGCCTACGAGCTCGGACCCATCGCCAGCCGCTCCCGCGCCGACGTCGGCACCAGGCACCCGAACGCGGGCAGGCGCCACGGCTTCGACGTCACGATCCCGACCGTGAAGTCCGGGGCGCAGCCGGTCTGCGTCTACGCGCTCGGGATCGCGCCCGGCGCCGACACCCTGCTCGGCTGCAAGGCGGCGAGGATCCCGGTCGCGATCACCCTCTCCCACATCCGGGAGACGAGGGCGGGCGTACGGGTCCGGGTCGCCTGTGCCTGGCCGGAAGGCGTCCCCTGCCCGGGCCAGCTGATGCTGCGCACGCGCTTCAAGGTCGCCCAGCACCGTCGCGGCCGGCCGCCGCGGGTCCGGGTAGTGAAGCGCTCGCTCGGCCGGCGTGGCTTCCGGCTAACCGGGGGAAGCTCCCACGCCTTCGTCGTCCCGCTCAGCGCCGGGGGACGGGCGACCCTGGAGCAGCGGGACACGCTGCGCACGCAGCTGATCGCGGCGATCCCCGGCGGCCGCCGCGTGCAGGTGCTCGGCCTCGGCGGCTGATGTCGCAGTTCCTGCCGGATAGCGGAAACAGGTGCGACATCGAGCGGGCTGTCGCCGCGGATCAGGCGGGGCCCTCGCCGAGCGCCTCGCGCAGGCTCTCCAGCTCGGCGCGCAGGGAACCGACCTCGCGCTCGAGCTCGGCGATGCGCTCCGCGAGCGGGTCGGGGTCGGCGACCGGCCCCCCCGTGGCCGAAGCCGGCTCGGACGGCGCCTCCGCGGCCGGCACCTCGCCCGGCTCCTCCTCACCCGCGCCGCCCAGCAACTGCTCGTAGCGATCCTCCTTCTGGCCCGGGCGCCGGCCGAGGCGCGCCACCTGCCCGCGCTCGGCGAGGCGCTCCAGCGTCGCCTGGACCCCGCCGAGGTCGGCGAAGCCGTGCAGCCGCTCGCTGCGCTGCTTCAGCTCGCCCGGCGTCTGCGGGCCTCGCAGCATCAGCATCGCCAGCAGCGAGAGCTCGGCCTCGTCGAGGTCGAGCGCCTCGGGCAGCAGGTGGCGATACTTGCGGGCGCGGCTGCCGGCGCCGCTGGCGAGGCGGGTCCAGCCGCGCAGGGCGAGCCGCCGCAGCGCCTCGGAGACCGTCTCCTCGTCGTAGTCGACGACGGGGTCGCGGCTGGTCGACTGGTTGCAGGCGAGTCGCAGCGCGTTCAGCGAGAGCGGGTAGGCGTCCGGCGTCGTCCGCTGCTTCTCGATCAGGCAGCCGAGGACGCGGATCTCGACGGCATCGGGCTCCACGGGCTCAGCCGCGGTCCGGCCGGTCGGGGTAGATCTCGTCGATCGTGACCAGGGCGCGGTAGGGCGCCTCGGCGGCGGCTTCGATCTTGGCGGCGCCGCCGGCGAGGCGGTCGACGACGGCGACGACACCGGCCACCTCCAGCCCCTCCTCGCGGATCCGCCCGATCGCCTTCGCGGTCGAGCCGCCGGTCGTCACCGTGTCCTCGACGACCAGGCAGCTCATGCCCGGGCTCGACCGGCCCCTCGACCCAGCGCTGCAGCCCGTGCTCCTTGCGCTCGCCGCGGACGAAGAAGGCGACCAGGCCGGCCCCGGCGGGGACGGCGATCGCGGCGCAGGCCGGTGGGATCGCGGCGGTCGCGGGACCGCCGACGGCCGCGGCGCCGAGCTCGCCGGCAACGGCCGCGATCAGCTCGCCGGCGGCGCGGAAGCCGGCCGGGCGCATCAGGGTGCGGCGCGCGTCGACGTAGTACTGGGCGTTGGCGCCGCTGGAGAGCGTCACTTCGCCGATCACCAGCGAGTGCTCGCGCAGCTCGCCGAGCAGGGTCTCCTTGGCGGCGGCGAGATCGGTCACGGCCGGCATCCTAGGCGGGCGCGCGACTCTGAAGGATTGCGGCCCCGATAGGGGCCAGAAGTCTTCAGGGAACAGCCGTCAGGGATGCGGCGAAGCCCTGGCGCCAGCTCGGGTGCGCCGGCTGCCAGCCGAGCTCACGCTTCGCCTTGGCGTTGGCGGCGCCGCGCATCGTCAGCGCCGCCGCGGCCATCGCCCGCCCGGCGACGAGCCGCGCCAGCCAGGCCGGGACGCGCCGCGGCGGCTTGGCGCCGAGCGCTTCCGCGTAGACCGGCAGCCACTCCGCCAGCGCCGCCGGCTCGTCGTCGACGACGTTGTAGGCGCCGGGGGCGCCGCGCTCCAGCGCCGCGACGAAGGCCGCGGCGGCGTCCTCGACGTGGACGAACGAGAAGGTCCCGGTGCCGGCGCCGACGATCGGCAACCGCCGCTTGCGCACGTCCGCGGCCGAGGAGCCGTCGGCGCCGTAGTAGGTCCCCGGCCCGTAGAGCCAGCCGCAGCGCAGCACGATCCCGTCCATGCCCTCCGCGCCCAACACCTGGCGCTCGAGGTCGAGCACCGCCGCCGCGGCGGCGCGGAAGTTGCCGGGCGCCTCCTCGTAGGCCGGCGCCTCCTCGTCCTTCACCCAGCCGCCCTCCGGCCGGTAGAAGAAGGCGACGCTCTCCGCAACCAGCCGCCGCGCCCCCGCCGCCCGCGCGGCCGCCAGCAGATTCCGCGTCCCCTCGGTCCGCACCCGATTCGTCGGCGCCAGATAGTCCCGCCGCGGATTGAACTTCGGCGGCAGCGCCGTCAGCGCGTGGATCACCGCATCCGGCTCCGCTGCCGCGACCGCCGCGTTCAGCGCCCCCACATCGAACACATCGCAGACCGCGCACTCCGCCCCCGCGGCCCGGATCTCCTCCGCCCGCTCCTCCCTGCGCGTCATCCCCGTCACCTCATGCCCGGCCCCCACCAGCTGCCGAACGAGCGGCCGCCCAATCGCTCCCGATGCTCCAGCCACGAAAACCTTCATTCCCAAACCCTATTTCTCATCCCAAATCTGGTGGGCGCGGTCGGTGGCGGGAAGCGTGCAGCCGAGGCGGGCTGTGGCCAAGCAGATCAAGGACGCAGGGAGCCCGAATAGCAGAGCTATCCGGGCGACCGAGGACGCAGAGATGCGCAGCGCCACAGACCGCCGCAGGCGCGCGATACCCGCCACCGCCCGCACCTACCAGATGAAGATGTCCTCGCCGAAGTCGATTCGCTCGTAGACCTCGGGCTGGTCGGCGATGAAGGTGCGGATGCAGCCGTGGCTGGCGGGGTAGTCCGGCACCGATTCGTAGCCGTGCACGGCGTAGCCGCCGTAGAAGTAGAACGAGTAGTACATCCCGTGCGAGTTGTAGCCGGGTTCCTGGCGGATGAAGGAGAAGTGGCCGGTCACCGTCGGCGTCGAGGACTTGCCCGAGGAGACCGGGTAGATCGCGAACGGCTTGTCGCCCTTGGCGAAGACCAGCACCTGCTTGGAGAGCGGCGCCTCGAGGTGTTCGCCGGCGCCCGGGTAGCGGACCTCGTACGCGCCCTTGCCGGAGAAGACCGCCTTGACCAGGCCGGCGCCCGCCCGCGAGCTGCGGGCCATGTCGTTGACTTTGCGGTAGGCGAGGACGCCGCGGGCGGTCTTGCCGCCGAAGCAGCGGCCGCTGTTGACGATGTAGCCCATCCGGTGGATCGCCTTCTTGAAGCCGACGACGACGTCGCCGCACTGGCCCTGGCGCAGGGCCGGGAAGCTGACCTTCCAGCTCTTGCGCGCGGTGCTGTCGGCGCCGAGCTCGGGGGTCGCCACGTGCTTGGCCGCGACCGCGTACTTGCCGTTCTCCCTGACCAGGACGCTGGAGCGGAAGCTGCCGGTGTCGCCGCGGCCCTTGCCGACCGGCAGCTGGCGGCTGAACAGCTCGTGGCCGTCGAGGTAGAAGGTGACCTCGACCTTCTGGCCGGGGACGTAGGGGCTGACCGTGCCGAAGACCGGGACCGTGCTGTAGATCTCCGCCCGGCCGCCGTCGAGCTTGCCGAGCTTGATCTTCACCGTCGCGTCGGGCACCGGCTCGACCGGCTTCTTCGGCGCCGCGGCGGCCATGGCGGGGAGCGCCAACAGCGCGAGCGCGAGGAGGATCGGGGCGAGGCGGCGGATCACGGGCGCGGAATCCTACTGACAGACGAGGCCGTCTACTGGGCCAGCAGGGCGACGGAGTTGTTGAGCATGTGCAGCAGGATCCCCGGCACGATCGAGCCGGTCTTCTCGTAGAGCAGGCAGAGGACGAAGCCGAAGACGATCAGCGGCGGCACCGCGGTGATGCCGGTGATCGCGTGCAGGGCGCCGAAGACGGCGCCGGCGACCAGCGCCGCGGGAACCCGCGAGAGCCGCTCCCGCAGGCCGCCGAACAGCATCCCGCGGAAGCAGACCTCCTCGCTGATCGGCGCCGCGATCGCGATCAGCAGGATCTGCACCGGCAGCGCCCCGAAGCCCTCGGCGATGTCCTCCTGCTTCGGTTCGAGGATCAGCAGCGCGTAGAACATCGCGAACAGCAGGTAGGCGCCGACCGCGGCGGCCATCCACTTCAGCGCCGAGGGCCGGAAGCGGCGCAGGCCGAGGCGCTCGAAGACCTCCCGCATCGTCGCCGCCCCGCGCTGGGCGGCGATCGCCATCGGCACCATCAGGAACCCGATCGCGGTCGCCAGCTGCACGCCGACGTTGCCGAAGGTGGTCAGGTCGCCGTCGTCTTCGCGGCCGATTTCCGCCACCGGGATCGACAGCACGACCCCCGTCCCAAGGGCCAGCAGCACGCCGAGGACGCCGATCCAGGGCCCCCAGTTGGAGTAGGGGAACCTCCTCGCTGGCGTCTCCTCGACGGCGCTCGCGGCTAAGTTGGTGCCCATGCCGCCGGCAGTTTCACAGGTCTCCCGCTCGACCAGGACGCGACTGCGGATCCTCCGCCGCCTGCTCTTCCTGACGATCTTCGTCGTCGTCGCGGCGATCGCGCTGAACCAGTTCACCGACCTCACCGAGCTGGCGACCGGCGTCCTCGCCTCGACCGCGGTGGTCGTCGCGATCGTCGGCTTCGCCGCCCAGCACACGATCGCCAACATGGTCGCCGGGATTCAGATCGCGGTCTCCCAGCCGATCCGGATCGGCGACAGGATCAGCTTCGAGGAAAACGAGGGGCGGGTCACCGACATCACCCTCTCCTACACCTACCTCGACCCCGGCGACGGCAGCTCGGTGGTGATCCCGAACCAGCTGCTGGTCGAAGGGATCGTCCACAACCGCTCGACCGAAGACACCCAGGCCTGAGACGCGCCGAGCGGCCCGGAGCGCGCCGGCGGCGAAGTACCCTCTGCTGGGATGACGCAGCGCACGCGGCGACGCCAGCGACGCCGGGGGACCGGCCTGGGCGGCAAGCTGCTGCTCGTCTTCGGCGCGCTCTTCGCGCTGCTCGCGATCGGCGTCATCGCCGTCACCTCCTGGGTGCTCGACGTCGCCGCCGACGCCCCCGACCTCTCGACCTGCAAACCGGTCGACCGCGGCGGCAACTCGACCGTCTACGCGGCCGACGGCACCAAGCTCGGCGCGATCGCCTCCGGCGAGGCGCGCGAGCCGGTTTCGATCAAGCGCATCCCCAAGACCCTGCAGCTGGCGACGGTGGCGATCGAGGACCAGCGCTTCTACGAGCACCAGGGCCTCGACCTGGAGGGAATCGCCCGCGCCGCGCTGAAGGACGTCGAAGCCGGCGAAGCGGTCGAGGGCGGCTCGACGATCACCCAGCAGCTGGTCCGCAAACTCTGCATCCGCAACCCCGAGCGGACGCTCGAGCGGAAGATCGTCGAGGCCGAGCTGGCGCTCGAGTACGCCAAGCGCCACAGGCGCCGCGAAGTCCTCGGCTCCTACCTCAACGTCGCCTCCTACGGCACGGTCGAAGGGGCGACCGCCGTCGGCGTCGGCGCCGCCTCGCGGATCAGCAAGACCAACCGAACCAGGTACGACAG
>CAVPEX010000045.1:0-20598 GCA_963703585.1 uncultured Solirubrobacterales bacterium
AGGAGCACCATGAATAGCCGCAGCGTGCTGACGCGAACCTGGTGGGCGGCCCTGCTGACCGCCAGCCTTCTCGCCCTTCCCGGCCTCGCCAACGCCTCGACCGCCCAGGAGGAACAGGAGGGCGCGAAGGTGCTGAACGAATTCGAAAGCGGGGACTTGAAGTGCGGCGACGCCAGCGACGACGACTTCGATCGCGTCGGTGACTATGTGATGGGCCGAATGCTGGGCTCGCCGGCCAGTCACGAAGCGATGGACGAAGTGATGTCGCGGATGATCGGGGCCGACGGCGAGCGCCAGGCGCACGAAGCGATGGGCCGCCGCTTCACCGGCTGCGGCGGCGGTCAGCTGCCCTCCGGCTTCGGCCGCATGATGGGCGCCTTCAACGGGATGGGCATGATGGGCGGCGGGATGATGGGTGGCCTCGCGCAGGGTGGTGGCTACGGCCCATCCGGCTCGATGATGGGTGGCTCCTGGAACGAATCCAGCACCGACGACGATGACTTCGACGGCCCCTCCGCGGCCGCGATGGTCGGGATGATGGCGGTCCTGATCGGGGCGGTTGCAGTCGCGGTGCTCCTCCTCCCCCGGCGCCGCCCCCACGGTCCTCTCGACACGCTGGAGCAGCGCTATGCGGCTGGCGAATTGACCAACGAGGAGTATGAGGAGCGCCGACGGCTCCTCGGTGGGAGCTGAAGATGACCGCAGCGATTCTCGTCCTCGGCGACATGGGCTGGGGCAACCACATGGACAACTGGGGCGCCGGCTGGTGGATCCTGATGACGGTCCTGATGGTCGCCTTCTGGGGCCTGGTGATCTTCGGCGTCGTCTGGCTGGTGCGCTCCCTGGCCGGCGGACATCCCGGCGACCTCGGTCGCAGCGCGACCGAGGTCCTCGATCACCGGTTGGCGAGCGGTGAGATCTCTCCTGAGGAGTACCGCCAGCGCCGGGACACGCTTAGCGGCGGCCGTCTTGGCGACGGCTAGCCGCGACCCAGGCGCCCGACGGCGCCCATCAGCTCGTCGGTCTTCTCAGCCCGCTCGGCGGCGCTGCCGTTCATGCAGTGGCGAACGTGGTCGTCGAGCAAGCCGAGGGCGACGCCATGCAGCGCGGCTTCGGCCGCCTGAATCTGAGTCAGCACGTCGATGCAGTAGCGGTCCTCCTCGACCATGCGGGTGAGGCCGCGAACCTGTCCCTCGATGCGGGCGAGCCGCTTCAGCAGCTGCTCCTTGGATGCGGTGTATCCCGGGTTCTTGCTCATGGCTGTAGGGTACCCCTGTAGGGTTTAAGTGGTCAAGGCCAATTCCTTGGAGACAGAGTGGGCGACGTCTTGAGCACGATCGGCGAGGGCCTCGAACAGTCCTTCCTGATGGCCTACGAGGTCTGGTGGGCGCTGGTGCTCGGCTTCGCGATCTCCGCGATCGTCCAGGCCTGGGTTCCCCGCGAGCGAATCGAGGGAGCCCTCTCGGGCGGCGGTCCAGGGCCGCTGGCGAAGGCGACCGGGCTCGGCGCCGCCTCCTCCTCGTGCTCCTACGCGGCGATCGCGATCGCCAAGTCGCTATTCCAGAAGGGCGCCTCGGCGGCGACCGCGCTCGCCTTCCAGTTCGCCTCGACCAACCTCGTCTGGGAGCTGGGCCTGGTCCTCTGGGTGCTGATCGGCTGGCAGTTCACCCTGGCCGAGTACGTCGGCGGGGTCGTGATGATCGTCTTGATGGCGCTGCTGCTGAGGTTCTTCGTCTCGCCGAAGCTCGAGGAGGCAGCGCGCCGCCATGCCCAGGAGGCCGACACCGGCCACCAGCACCACATGGCGGGGGAGCGGATGAGCTGGCGCCAGCGGCTGACCTCCGCCTCGGCCTGGTCGGACGTCGCCCACAACTTCCGCGGCGACTGGCAGATGCTCTGGAAGGAGATCACGGCCGGCTTCCTGCTCGCCGGCTTCATCGGCCTGCTCGGCGATGACTTCTTCAACGGCCTCTTCATCAAGGACGCGCCGCCGCTCGTCGTCGCGGTCGAGAACGTGATCGTCGGCCCGATCATCGCCGTGCTCAGCTTCGTCTGCTCGGTCGGCAACATCCCGCTCGCAGCCGTGCTGTGGTCGGGCGGAATCAGCTTCGCGGGTGTGATGGCGTTCATCTTCGCCGACCTGATCGTGCTGCCGATCGTCGCCGCCTACCGCAAGTACTACGGCACCGCCTTCGCCCTCCGCATCACCGCCCTGATGTTCGTGACGATGGTGATCGCGGCGCTGATCGTCGACGGCATCTTCAGCGCCGCCGACCTGATCCCGACCGGGCCGCGGCCGAGCCGCGCCGACATCTTCGGCTCGGTCGAGCTCGACTACAAGCTCGTCTTGAACATCGTCGCCCTGCTGGTCTTCGCCGCGCTCTTCTACCTCACCGCGCGCCGCGGCGCCACCGATCCCGTCTGCGGGATGAAGGTCGACCGGGGCAAGGCGATCAAGCGCGAGTTCGGCGGCGAGGCCTACTACTTCTGCTCCGAGCACTGCCTGCACGCCTTCGAGGCTGACCCCGATCGCTACCGCGGCGCGCAGGCCCAGGGCGCCGAGACCGCGGCCCATGCCCACTGAGCGAGAAGGCGGCGAGGCGAGCGAGGCCAGGTACGTCCCGGCGAGCGTGTCCTCGACCTCGCCTGCGGGACCGGGACGCTCGCGATCATGGCCAAGCAGGGCGCGCCGGAGGCGGAGATCGCCGGCCTCGATGGCGACCCCGACCCTTCTTCCACTCGCCTTCTATCGAGCAGCTGCTCCAAGCTGAGCCCCCGCGTTAGGCGGTGGCGGCTCAGCGCCGATCGCGCGGCGGCCGAGGAGGTCCCACCTCGCCTCGAGCTCCTCCTTGCTCCAGGGCTGCCTTGCACTCAGAAGGACGCTCGTCGGGGCTATGGCCGTAGGCCTGACCGGCCTCGTTTTCCTGCTCCACCCGGTTGGCGCCCCTGCCGCCGCCTGCGAAGGCCCCACGGGGGCATCACCGCCACCGACTGTGCGCCGCCGGTTGTCCCCGGCGCGAAAGCCAAGTTGGTCGAAGGCGTGGCAGTCGCGCCCGCCAGCGCCCCGCCCGGGGTGAAGAAGGCGATCGCGGCGGCTAACCGGATTCGCACCAAGCCCTACCTCTGGGGCGGCGGCCACGGCCGTTGGGGGGACAAGGGCTACGACTGCTCCGGCGCCGTGAGCTACGCGCTGCGAGGCGCTGGCCTCCTCCCGACCCCGCTGGATTCGACCGGCCTGATGACCTGGGGCGAACCGGAAATGGGGCAGTGGATCTCGGTCTACGCCAATGCCGGACACACCTACGCGGTGATCGCGGGCCTGCGCTGGGACACGGCTGGCTCGGCAAAAGGGACCGGCCCACGCTGGTACTCGAGCACCAGGTCCGTCGTCTCAGGGAAGTTCGTGGTCCGCCATCCGCCTGGGTATTAGGTTCCGCACCGCCCATTCGAATTGGCGGCGGCCTTCAGCCAGCTTCTCCTACAATATGTAGTAGAAGCTGGCGATGCCCCGCTCGACGAGAATCCTGCGAACGCTGGTGCGGCCAAGGCGGCTTCGCTCGGCGCTGCGCCGTCGCTGGTTCGAGCGGCAGATGGATCGCGTGCCGGTCGAGCCCTACCGTCTGGTCGAGCTGGGCGATGAGTGGGGAGGCTGGGTCGTTCCCGACGACGTCGTTGACGAAACCTGGGTCTGCTACTGCGTGGGGGCCGGCTCGGACGTCAGCTTCGACCTCGCCCTGATCGAGCGGTACGGCGCCCACGTGCGCTGCATCGACCCGCTGAGCGTCTTCGGCGAGCAGGCGCTGGCCCAGGCCGGCTCCGAGCCTCGCTTCAGCTTCCACGAGGCGGCGCTGGCGGCGGTGGACGGGCCGCTGCGGATGTACGGAGCCGAGGACCCCGACTCGGGATCGCTCTCCGCGGTGAACCTTTACGGCACAGAGGGGACGAGAACCGTGCCCGGTCGCACGCTGCCGAGCCTCATGGAGGAGCTCGGCGACGAGGCTGAAGCTTGACCTAGCGGGCGAGCTCGCGGCCCGCGGCGCGCAGCGCCTCCAGCGTTCCGGCCTCGCGGATCGAGCGGATCGGCAGGTCGCCGATCGAGGTGCGGATGAGCTCGTCGCGGCCGACGAGGACGTGGAGGTCGCGGCCGGCGCGGGCGCAGCGCTCGGCGATCTGGCCGACGATCTTGCCTTCCAGGCTCTGCGAGTCGATCCGGCCCTCGCCGCTGATCGCCGCGTCGGCTTCGCGCAGGCGGCGGTCGAACTCGAGCAGGTCGAGGACGAGCTCGGCGCCGGGGCGCAGACCGGCGTCGAAGGCGGCCCAGAGGCCGCCGGAGAGGCCGCCGGCGCAGCCGCTCATCGGCACCCCGCGCGGGTCGCGCGGCAGCTCGGCGGCGATCCGTTGCAGGCGCTCGCCGAGCCGGGCGACGGCTGCCTCATCGGCGCCCTTCTGGGGGGCGAAGACGCGGGCGGCGTCCTCGAACTGGGTCCGCACGTCGCAGAGCACCTCGATCCTGGCGCCGCCGAGGCCGCCATGCTCGCGCAGCGCCCCGATCGCGCCGAGGCCGCCGTCGGTGGTGGCGCTGCCGCCGGCCGCCAGGATCACCCGGCTGGCGCCGGCCTCGATCGCCGCCGCGATCAGCTCGCCGGTGCCGCGGGTGCTGGCCGCCTCGGCGTCGCGCTCCGCAGGCGCCACCAGGGGCAGGCCGGAGGCGGCGGCGGTGTCGAGGACCGCGGTCTCGCCGTCGGCCAGGAGGACGAGCTCGGCCTCGATCGGCCGCCCCAGCGGGTCGTGGGCGGGCGCGTGCCGGACGCTGCCGCCGAGCGCCGCCCGCAGCGCCTCGGCCGTGCCCTCGCCGCCGTCGGCGACCGGGCAGAGGTCGGCCTCGCCGCCCGCCTCGGCGATCCCGGCGGCGATCGCCGCCGCCACCTCGGGCGCCGTGAAGGTGCCCTTGAAGGAGTCGGGCGCGACGAGGAAGCGGCGGGGCCGGTCGGCGGACTGGCTCACCTCGCCATCTTCCCCGCTCGGCCGGGCCGTTCACAGCGCGGTCACGTCGCCGGCGCCGGCGACGGGTACAACCGCGTACGCAAGAGAACGACGACGACTTCGGAAGGGTGGACGGTTGGCAAAGCTGAGGACTGCAAGCGACCCTGGATCCGACCGTGGCGCGGATCCGAAGCTGATCTCCCGTCGCCAGGCGATCGGCGACGCCGCCAAGCTCGTCCTCGGGGCCGGCGCCGCCGCGCAGGTGATGGCGGCGACCGGGGCGCAGACGGCGGTCGCCAGGGGCGTCCGCGAAGCCGCCCGGCGGGTCTCGCGGCCCGGCTACGGGCCGCTGGTCCAGCGCACCGGCGAGATGTCGCTCCCGGCCGGCTTCACCGTGGTCGGCTTCGGCGACGCCTACTCGAAGATGGACGACGGCTTCCTCACGCCGCCCTGCCATGACGGCACCGCGGTCTTCGAGATCGGCAACGGGGTGGTGCGGATGGTCCGCAACCACGAGGGCTACGGCCGGGGCAAGGCCCGCGGCGGCAGCTTCCGCGCCTACGACCGGGTCGCCCGCGGCGGCGTCTCCAGCACCGTCTTCGACACCCGCAACGGCAAGGTGCTGGCCAGCCACCTGGTCCTCAACGGGACCGACAACAACTGCAACGGCGGCGTCACCCCGCGCGGCAGCTGGCTCAGCTGCGAGGAGTCGACCGTCGGCCCGCGGCAGGGGTACGAGCGCGAGCACGGCTACGTCTTCGAGGTCCCCGGCGACGCCAAGGGCGTGATCGAGCCGGTGCCGATCAGGGCGATGGGCCGCTTCGAACACGAGGCCGCGGTCACCGATCCGCGAACCGGCATCGTCTACATGACCGAGGACTGCGGCGACCCGGCCGACGGCTTCTACCGCTACCTGCCCGACGACCCGCGCCGGCTGCACCGCGGCGGCAGGCTGCAGATGCTCGCGGTCCAGGGCCGCTCCCGCTACGACACCACCCACGGCCAGAAGGTCGGCCGGAAGCTGCGCTGCGAGTGGGTGACGATCGAGGACCCCGACCCCGAGCACGCCGACCTCCATCCCGACGCCGTCTTCCAGCAGGGCCGCGAGCAGGGCGCCGCCCAGTTCATGGGGCTCGAGGGCGCCAAGTGGAAGCGCGGCAGCGTCTACTTCGTCGCCAGCGAAGGTGGCGACGAAGAACTGGGCCAGATCTGGCGCTACTCGCCGCGCGGCCTCGCGGCCGGGACCCTCGAGCTGCTCTACGAGTCGGGCAGCGACACCAGGCTGGAAGAACCCGACGCGATCGCGATCAGCCCCCGCGGCGGCATCGTCGTCTGTGAGGACGGCGACGGCGGCGACCCCGGCGGCGACAACTACATCCGCGTGCTCTCGCCCGCCGGCGAGCTGGAGACGGTCGCCCGCAACGACACCCCGATGGACCTGGCGCGGTGGGAGGAAGGCGAGAAGGGCAGCTTCGGCCGCAGCGAGTGGTCGGGCGCGGTCTACAGCCCCGACGGCCAGTGGCTCTTCGTCCACATCCAGTACCCGGGCAAGACCTTCGCGATCGCCGGCCCCTGGGAGCGCGGCTGGCTCTAGGAGGGATCTAGCGCAGCGCCGCGGCCGGCACGTCGAGGAACTCGATCTTGGCGGAGTACTCGAAGCCGGGCATCGGGCCGCCCTCGAGCGCGTAGACGCGGCGGCCGATGACGGCGCCGCCGAGGCCGTGGCGGGGGGTGCGCATGGGGGGGAGGGACTCCCAGCGGCGGGCCTCCGGGTCGAAGATCTCGACCGGGGCGATCGTGGCGCCGCCTGCTCCCAGCTCCTCGCCGCCGAAGGCGACCGGCCTGCCGTCGACGGCGACGGCGGCGAAGCCGCTGCGGGCGGTGCGCATCGGCGGGAGCGGCGACCAGCGGCTGTGGCGCGGGTCGAAGCGCTCGACCGTGTCCAGTTCCCCCGCCGCGGTGCGCCCGCCGAGCACGTAGACGCCGTCGCCGGTCGCCACCGCGGCGATGTGCTCGCGGGCCGTGCCCATCGACGGCGCCCGCTGCCAGCGGCGGCTGGCGACGTCGTAGACCTCGAGCGCCCTCAGCGGGCCGCCCGCGCTGCCGCTGGTGCCGCCGACGGCGTAGAGCTTGCCGCCGAAGGCGGCAAGGGCGGCCGCCCCGCGCGGCGTCCGCGAGGAGGGCATCCGCTGCCAGCGGCCGCTGCGTGGGTCGAAGCGCTGCAGCGCCGCGGTGACCCGGCCGAAGGTCGAGTCGGTGAAGCCGCCGTAGACGTAGAGGAAGCCGCCAAATGAGGCGACCGCCGGGTGGTTGACGGCGATCGGCGGCGGCCGCCCGCGCCGCCAGCGATCGCGGCGGATGTCGTAGCGCTCGACCGCGGCCGTCGTCCTCGCCGGCTCGAGGAAGCCGCCGACGACGTAGATCGAGCCCCCGACCCGCGCCGCGCCCACCTCGGTCCGCTCGAGCCCGGCGTCGCGCAGCGGCCGCCAGGCCCCGCCCGCCCGCGCGCCGCCGTCGAGCCAGGCGCAGGCGCTCAGCGCCAAGAAGGCGAGCAGCGGGGCAACGGCGGGTGCGCCGACCTTGCTGCGTTGCGCTGCGGTCCTCCGGTTCCGCACGACTTCAAGTATGGCCCGGTCCACGCCGCCGCCAAACGAGCCGGCCCTCTGGCCGTGGGATTCGACCGGCGGTCCACCTCGCGGCTCTGATATCGGGACCGCGGGTCCATTGACGGGGGGCGATCGGCGCTGCATACTGCACGCCTTCCTTGGCAATCTCGTATCTCATATCCCATGTCTGACGCGACGTCGGCCGTCTCCACGGTCACCCCGGCCGCCGTCGGAGAGGGGTACGCCGCCGGCGCCGGGGAACGCGGCCAGCGGCTGCGGCAGCTGATCCGGCTGGCGCCGGGGGTGCTGCTGCCGCTGGCGCTCCTCGCGATCTGGCAGCTCTACTGCTCGGCCGCCGACGTCGACCCGACGGTGCTGCCGACGCCGACCCGGATCGTCGACCAGCTCTTCCAGGAACGCGACATCGCCTGGACCCACACGGCGCAGACCCTGAAGGAGATGGCGCTCGGCTTCGCCGCCGCGGTCGTGGTGGCGCTGGCGATCGCCGTCGTGATGGACCAGATCGGCTGGCTGCGGCGGGCGCTCTACCCGACGCTGATCGCCTCGCAGACGATCCCGGTGGTGGCGATCGCGCCGCTGATGGTGATCTGGTTCGGCTTCGGCCTGCTGCCGAAGGTGCTGCTGGTCGTCCTCGTCACCTTCTTCCCGATCGTCGTCGCCCTGCTCGACGGCTTCGCCGCGACCGAGCGCGAGGCGATGGACCTGCTGCGGACGATGGGCGCCTCGCGGCTGCAGACCTTCCGCCTCGTCCGCTTCCCGGGCGCGCTGCCGCATATGTTCACCGGCCTGCGGATCTCCGCCACCTACGCCGTCCTCGCCGCGATCTTCGCCGAGTACGTCGGCGCCTACCACGGGCTCGGGATCTGGATGTCGCAGTCGAAGAGCTCGTTCCGCACCGACCTCGTCTTCGGCGCGATCGGCATCTGCGCGCTGATCAGCGTCGTCCTCTTCATGCTGATCGCGGTCGCCGCCCGCGTCGTCATGCCCTGGTACTACGCGGCGGGGAAGCGGAGCTGAGGATGGCCGCGACCGCGACCGCCGCGCCCGCCTCGGCGACGATCGCGATGCGCGGCGTCTCCAAGACCTTCCGCAAGGCCCGCGGCGGCGAGGTGCCGGTCCTGCGCGACATCGACTTCACCGCCCGGGCCGGCGAGTTCGTCTCGGTGATCGGCCCCAGCGGCTGCGGCAAGTCGACCCTGTTCAAGCTGGTCGCCGGGCTGGAGCGGGCCGACGCCGGCACCACCACGCTGAACGACCGCCCCCTCGACCCCGCCGACCACCCGGTCGCCTACATGCCGCAGAAGGACCTGTTGCTGCCCTGGCGCTCGGTCATCCGCAACGCGATCCTGCCGCTCGAGGTCGCCGGCATCGGCCGGGCGGAGGCGCGGGCGAAGGCGGAGAAGCTGTTCCCGCTGTTCGGCCTGGAGGGCTTCGAGGACGCCTACCCGTTCGCCCTCTCCGGCGGCATGCGCCAGCGGGCGGCGCTGATGCGGACGGTGATCCAGGAGCGCCCGCTGATGCTGCTGGACGAGCCCTTCGGCGCGCTCGACTCGCTGACCCGCACCGACATGCAGGAATTCCTCCTCGACGTCTGGGACGAGTTCCGCCACACGATCGTCTTCATCACCCACGACATCCGCGAGGCGATCTACCTCTCCGACCGCGTCTACGTGATGACCGCCCGCCCGGCCCGGGTGCGGATGGAGGTCACCGTCGACCTGCCGCGCCCGCGCCCGCTCGAGGTGATCGCGACGCCGCGCTTCGCCGCCCTGGAGGCCGAGCTGCTGCAGGCCCTGCGCGAGGAGAACCGCCAGCAGGAGGAGGTGGCGCGGTGAGCCGCACCCTCGTCCTCGGCGACCCGGTCGTCCACCTCGGCGAGGAGGACTTCATCGCCGACGGCGCGCTCGTCGTCGAGGACGGCAAGGTCGCCGACGTCGGCCCGCGCTCGCGCTTCGAGGGCGGGACCTTCGACGAGGTGATCGGCGGCCCCGACCACTTCGTCATGCCCGGCTTCGTCAACTGCCACTTCCACAGTGAGGCCTCGCTCGGGCACGGCGTCTACGAGCTGATCTTCGAGCGGGCCAACATCTGGATGCACTCGACCTTCACGCGGATGCGGGAGGAGGACCTGCAGGCGGCGATTCTCAACCTGCTGATCGCCGCCGTCCGCGGCGGCCAGACCGGGGTCGTCGACATGTACTACGGCAACCCCAACCTGCCCGGCTACGGCGCCGACGTCGCCCTGCGCGCCTACGAGGAGATCGGGATGCGGGTGGCCTTCGGGCTGGTCACGCGCGACCGCAACCGCTACGTCCACCAGGACGACGACGCGTTCCGCCGCTGCCTGCCCTCGCACCTCGCCGAGGAGCTGGCGCGCTCGCCGATCGGCTACGCCTGGCCGGTCGACGACGTGCTCGCCACCTACGAGCGGCTGGTCGCCGAGTGGGACGGCCGCGACGACCGCATCCGCACGATCCTCGCCCCCGACTGGACGCCGGCCTGCTCCGACGACCTCTACCGCCGCGTCCGCGCCCTCGCCGACGAGCACGGGACCGGGATCACCACCCACGCGCTGGAGACCCGCTCGGAGATGTCGTTCAACTTCGAGCACCACGGGATGCCGGCGCTGCAGCGGCTGGAGGAGCTCGGCGTGCTCGGCGAGGACTGCTCGCTGGCGCACTTCGTCTGGGCGACCGACGCCGACATCGACCTGCTCGCCGCCGGCGGCAGCGTCGCCTCCAATGACCCCGGCTCCAACCTGCGGCTCAGCTCCGGCGTCGCCCGCACCCGCGACATCCTCGACCGCGGCGGCCTCGTCGGCTTCGGCACCGACGGCATCTCCTGCGGCGACCGCGAGGACTTCTTCGACGAGCTGCGCCTGGCCGGCCTCCTGCAGCGCCGCCCGATGGCGCTCGACTCCGGCCGCATCCCCTCGGCGACGCTGCTGCGCTCGGCGGCGCGCGGCGGCGCCCGCGCGATCCGCTTCGAGGACCGGCTCGGCTCGCTGACCCCCGGCCGCGACGCCGACCTGCTCGTCCTCCGCCGCGACCGCGTCTTCTGGCCGCGGGAGCGCTACGCGGCGGCCAACCCGCTCGACGTGATCGTCGACCGCGCCGACCAGACCGACCTCGAGACCGTGCTCGTGCGCGGGACGCCGATCATGCGCGACGGCGAGATCACCCTGGTCGACGAGCGGCGGGTCCGCGAGCAGTTCGCCGAGGCCGCCGCCAACCGCCTCTACCGCTTCGCCGAGGACGAGCGCCGCCACGGGCTCGAGCTGCCGGCCGCGATCGAGCCCTACGTGCTCAAGTTCTACGAGAAGTGGACCGAGCTGCCGGCGGCGCCGGGCCACGCCTACAACACCTCGACCGGGCCGGTGGGCGTATGACCCTGGTCGTCGACGGGCACATGCACGTGCTGCCCGGCCCGGACTGGTTCCCGCCCGACCTCGGCGTCGGCCTCAAGCGCCACTGGTGGCGCGAGGTGCGCTGGCGCGGCGCCAAGACGACGCCGGAGTACTTCGCCGCGGCGGCGGCCGAGATGCCCGACCCCGACGCCTCGAAGGCGCTGGCGCGGATGGACGAGGCCGGCATCGACGTCTCGGTGACGGCGCCGATGGACCACGGGATCAACTTCGGGCCTGTAGACGACGAGGGGCCGACCCCGATCGCCGGGAAGGGCGGCGTCTCCTGTGACCTGGCGGCGACGACGGTCAGCCCGCGTTGCGACGTCGCCGCCGTCGAGCGCGGGGCACCCGTGCCGCTGCACTGTGGACAGGGCGGCCGGAGCCGGAAGTTCACGATTGCGGTCCGCCGCCGCCAGACGTGCCCGGGCGATCTTCAAACGTCACTCGACCTCATCCGGGCCGCGGTCATTTCGAGAGCGGCTCAGCAGCTCGGCGGCGAGATCCCCGAGGAGGAGCTGGCGCTGGTGCTCGGCGGCAACGCCGTGCGGGTGATCGCCATCGAGGCGCCGGGTGTCGAGTTACTCGGCAATACGCCGAACAACTCGACACCCGCGGGGGAGGTCGTGCGATGACCGACTCGCTCTGCGCCCGCCTGCGCGACGACTGCCTGCCGGTCTGGGAGTCGCTCCACGCCCATCGCTTCCTCGCCGAGCTCGCCGCCGGCACCCTGCCGGCGGAGAAGTTCCGCTTCTACCTCGAGCAGAACCTGATGTACCTGCCCGAGTACGCGCGGGCGATCGCCCTCGGCGCCGCCCGCTCGCGCGACCTCGAGGAGCTGCGCTCCTTCGCCGCCGCCCTCGAGAACATCGTCGCCACCGAGATCCCCGAGAACGAAGCGCGCCTGGAGCAGGTCGTCGCGCTCGGGGCCGAGGACCGCGGCGGCGCCCTGGGGATGGCGCCGCGCAACGTCGCCTACACCAGCTTCCTGATCGCCGCCGCCTTCCAGGGCGGCCCGCTCGAGGTGATGACGGCGATCATGCCCTGCGCCTGGAGCTACGGCGAGATCGCCGCCGCGCTGCCGCCCGGCGCCGGCGCCGGGCACCCCGTCTACGGGACCTGGATCGCCTTCTTCGCCAGCGACGCCTACGCCGAGCTGGTGGAGCGGATGAAGAGCGAGCTGGACGCGCTCGCCCGGCGCGACGGCGCCGGCTTCGCGCAGCTGAGCGAGACCTTCAGGACCGGCGCCCGGCTGGAGCTGGGCTTCTGGGAGATGGCCTACGCGCTCGAGCAGTGGCCCGACCTGGCGGTTGCCACCGCGCCCGCATGACCTTGCCCCAACACCCACCCCAAAGAGGACACGACATGAAGGAATGCATATGAGATCGCCAATCAGAAGCCGGATCGCCGTCGCCTGCGCGGCGCTCGCCCTGCCGTTGTTCCTCGCCGCCTGCGGTGGTGGGGACTCCGACTCGACCAGCAGCTCCGCCGACGCGACCAGCAGCGGCGAGCCCCAGGAGGTCAGCCTCCAGCTCGACTGGACGCCGAACACCAACCACACCGGCTTCTACGTCGCCGACGACAAGGGCTATTACGCCGACAACGGGATCGAGCTGAAAATCCTGCCCTACAGCGAAGCGGCCGCCGACACGATCGTCGGCGCCGGCAAGGCCAACTGCGGCATCACCTCGCAGGACAACCTGCCGGTGGCGGTGACGGCGGGGACCGACGAGGTCTCGGTGATGCCGATCCTCCAGCACCAGGTCAACGCGCTGATCGTCAAGAAGGACTCCGACTTCAAGTCCCCCAAGGACCTGACCGGGGCCACCTACGGCGGCTTCGGCCTCCCCTTCGAGGAACCGGTCGTCAACCAGATGATCGAATTCGACGGCGGCAAGGGCGAAATCAAGAACGTCATCCTCAACGCCGCCGCCTACGAAGCCGTCTACAACGGCGACGTCGACACCTCGCTGGCGTTCAAGACCTGGGAGCTGATCGAGGCCGAAGAGCGCGGCATCGAACTGCGCGAATTCCCAGTCCAGGACTACGGCGTGCCGGACACCTACAACGTCCTGCTCGCCTGCAACGGCGACTGGCTGGAAGAAAACCCGGACCTCGCCAAGGGCTTCATCGAAGCGACGGTGAAGGGCTTCGAAGACGCGATCAGCGACCCGAAAGGCTCGGCGAAGATCCTGATCGACGACAACCCGGGCGCCTTCCCGACCGAAGAGCTGGTCTACACCAGCGCCGACATGCTGGCCAAGGACTACTACGCCGACGAGGAAGGCAACTTCGGCTGCCAGACCTCCGAGCGCTGGACCGAATACCCGGAGTGGCTCTACGAGCAGGGACTCCTCGTGGACTCCCAGGGCAAGGCCCTGTCGAGCCCGCCGGACTACGAAGCGCTCTACACGGACGAGTTCGCGCCGGAGGCATGCGCGAGCTGATGAAGCGGACGGGTTACAGCGCCGAGCTGTGGGAGACGATCGAGCCGACCTTCGAGGCGATCGTCTCCCACCCGTTCCTCGTCAGCGTCGCTGACGGCACGCTGCCGCCGGAGCGGTTCGTCTACTTCGTCGAGCAGGACCGCCTCTACCTGCAGGCGTTCGCCCGCGCGCTCAGCTACGCGGCGGGCCACGCCCACCACGAGGACGACGTCGCCCTGCTCACCGGCTCCGCCTCGACCGCGATCGCGGTCGAGGCGGGGATGCACGTCGAGCTGCTCGAGGGCTTCGGCGTCGACCCCGCCGCGAGCGGGGAGGCCCGGCTCTCGCCGAGCGGCGAGCTCTACGTGCAGACCGTCCTCGCCCACGCCTCCCGCGGCCCGTTCTCGGAGGCGCTGGCGGCGGTCCTCGCCTGCTTCTGGATCTACGCCGAGGTCGGCAAGGTGCTGATCGAGCAGGGCTCTCCCGACCCGCGCTACCAGCGCTGGATCGCGACCTACGGCGACCCCGAGTTCGCCGCCACGGTCGAGAGCGTGCTGGCGGTGATCGACCGCGTCGGCGCCGCCGCGGGCGAGGCGGAGCGGCAGCGGATCCGGGCGATCTTCGCCCAGGGCTGCCGCCTGGAGTGGATGTTCTGGGACGCCGCCTGGCGTCAAGAGGCATGGCCGATCGAGATCTGAAGGGGAAGAAGCTGAAATGAGCGAACCGATAGTCATCCGCAACGGCACCGTCCTGACCCTGAACGACGGTGACGAGGTCCACTTCGGCGGCACCGTCGTCCTCGACGGCGACCGCATCGCCCGCGTCGCCGCGGCGGGGGAGACGGTCGAGGTCGCCGGGGCGCGCGAGATCGACGCCGCCGGCAAGATCGTGATGCCGGGACTGGTCGACCTCCACTACCACACGGCTCTCGGCAAGGGCTGGAGCGACCACCTGCCGCTGTGGGAGTACCTGCAGACCTGCTGGTACCCGATGATCCGCGCGCTGGAGCCGGAGGAGGCGCACTGGGCGGCGCTGGCCAGCTACGCCGAGTCGGTGCGCTGCGGCGTCACCACCGTCAACGACATGTACCGCCAGCTCGAGGCGCTGGCCGGGGCGGCGGAGACGATCGGCATCCGCGCCGTGCTCTGCAACGACGTCGCCACCGACGAGCACGACCTCGACACGCTCGCCGACAACGCCGCCGCCTACCGCTCCAAGCACGGCTCCGCCGACGGCCGGGTCGAGGTGCGGGTCGGGATCGAGTGGCTGCCGCTCGCCTCGCGGGAGCTGCTGCGCGAAGCCCGGGCGCTGGCGAACGAGCTCGGCACCGGCGTCCACATCCACCTCAACGAGTCGCTCAGCGAGGTCGAGATCTCGAAGAAACTGTTCGGCCGGCGGCCGACCGAGGTGGCCTACGAAGAGGGCATCCTCGGCCCCGACTGCATCGCCGCCCACTGCGTCTGGCTCTCCGACGCCGAGATCGCGCTGATGCGGGAGACCGGCACCCAGATCTCCCACAACCCGTCCTCCAACGCCAAGCTCGGCAACGGCGTGATGCGGCTGCCGGAGATGCTGGCGGCGGGCCTCAACATCGGCCTCGGCCACGACGCCGCCGAGTGCAACAACAGCCGCGACATGTTCGAGGTGATGAAGTGGGCCTCGCTGCTGCACCGGGCGGTGCGGGTAGACGCCGGCCTGCAGCAGGCGCCCGACGTGGTGCGGATGGCGACCCGCAACGGCGCCGCCGCGCTCGGCCACGAAACCGGGCAGCTGACGGCCGGCTGCAAGGCGGACGTGATCCTGGTCGAGACCAACTCGACGATGTTCACGCCGCTGATGCCGGAATCGGCCGAGCACGCCTTCTCGCACCTGGTGTTCGCCGCCAACGGCTCCTGCGTCGACACGACGATCTGCGACGGCCAGGTCCTGATGGAGGGCCGGCGGATCCTCACCATCGACGAGGACGAGGTGGTGGCGAAGGCCAACCAGGCCTTCCGCGACGTCGTCGGGCGGATGGTCGTGCCCGACCTGGAGTCGGTGGCGGCCTGATGCGGACGACGCTGACCTGGTCGGAGCGCTTCGGCCAGCACGACATGGGCGACTGGGCGATCTACGTGCCGCCGACCGGGCTGGTCGAGCCCGACCTCCACGTCGACAACCCGCAGCGCACGGCGCGACTGCGGCGGCTGATCGCCAAGACCGGGCTGGAGGAGCGGCTGGACGTGGTCGCCCCCCGGCCGGCGACGGTCGCCGAGCTGGAGGCCGTGCACAGCGCCGAGCACGTCACCGCGATGGCCGCCGTCTCGGAGGCCGGCTGGGGCGACGCGGGCGGCGGCTTCACCCCGATGAACGGCGACTCCTACGAGCTGGCGCTGCTCAGCGCCGGCTCGGTCCTGACCTGCGTCGAGCGCGTGCTCGGCGGCGAGGCCGACCGCGCCTACGCGATCGGCCGCCGCTCCGGCCACCACGCCTCGCGCGGGACCGGCTACGGCTTCTGCATCTTCAACAACGTCGCCGTCGCCGCGGCCGCGGCCCGCCGCGCCGGGGTCGAGCGGGTGGCGATCGTCGACGTCGACGCCCATCACGGCAACGGCACCGAGTCGATCTTCTACGAGGACCCCGCGGTGCTGACCGTCTCCCTGCACGAGGACCGGATGTTCCCGCTGGAGACCGGCGGCGCCGAGGCGCGCGGCGACGCCGGCGCCGAGGGGGCGAACCTCAACGTCCCGCTCGCCCCCGGCACCGGCGACGCCGGCTACCTCTACGCCTTCGACCGGCTCGTGGTCCCGGCCCTGGACGAGTTCCGCCCGGAATTGCTGCTCGTCGTCGCCGGCGTCGACGCCGCGATGTACGACCCGCTCTCGACCATGGGGCTGACCGCCGGCGGCTTCGCCCAGGTCGCCGAGCGGCTGGTCGCCGCCGCCGAGCGGCACTGCGGCGGCCGCCTCGTCTTCGAGCAGGAGGGCGGCTACAGCCCCGTCTACTCGCCCTTCTGCTGGCTGAAGCTGCTCGAGGTGCTGGCGGCGGCGCCGCTCAGCGAGGACCCCTTCGCGCCCTTCCTCGCCGGCGCCGGCTTCACCTTCCTCGCCCCCCACCAGCGGGACCTCGTCGACGGCCTGGCATCAGACGCCGGCGCCGGATCGCCGGTCGCCTGATGCCTCTTTTCCATCTCATATCCGACGTACGATCGTTCACCGCAAGCCGAAAGGAGTGGAACGATTCCGCTGACCAGTGTGAAGGCACGAACGCTCGAGGAGCAGGTCTACGAGGCGGTTCGCGAGAGCATCATCTCTGGCGAGCTGCGCCCCGGCGACTTCCTCGTCGAGGCCCAGCTCTCGGCCGACATGGGGATCTCGAAGACGCCGGTGCGCGAGGCGCTGATCCGGCTGGCGCGCGACGGCCTCGTCGACCAGAAGCTCCACCGGCGCAGCCGCGTGGCGCAGCCCTCGGCGGACGACGTCCGCCAGGCCTGCGAGCTGCGGCGCTGGGTCGAGGGGAGGATCGCCGCCGAGGCGGCCTCCAGCGGCGACGCCGAGCTGGTCGAGCAGCTGGAGGCGACGATCGCCGCGGCCGCCAAAGCGCTGCGGCGCAAGGACACGCGCCGCTGGGCGGCCGCGGTCGAGGAGTTCACCGACCTGCTGGTCGAGCACTCGGGCAACCACTACGTGGCCGAGCTCCTGGAGCGGATGCGCAACGTGCTCTCGCTGATCGCCAACATCTCGCAGGCCGCCCCGGGTCGCCGCACCCGCTCGATCGACGAGCACCGGGCGATCCTCGACGCGATCCGCGACGGCAAGCCCGACGCCGCCGAGGCGGCGACCTGCGCGCACCTCGACTCGATCGAGCACGACTCGCTCGAGGTGCTCGCCCAGCTCTCCGCCGCCAGCTGAGCGGCTCCCAAACCGACGGCACCGGCGGCCCGACCGCCGCCGTCGCCCCTGCCCAAGGAGGTCCCCGATGAGCGTGACGCAAGTGCCCCTGCCCGAGCTCGACGCCAGCGAGCTGCGACTGCTGATCGGCGGCGAGCGCGTCGACGCCGCCGCCGGCGAGCGCCTCGAGGTGCTCAACCCGGCGACCGGCGAGCTGCTGGCCAGGGTCCCGGCCGCCGGCGAGGCCGACGTCGACGCCGCGGTCGCCGCCGCCCGCGCGGCGCTGCCGGTCTGGCAGGGGCTGGCGCCGGCGCGCCGGGCCGAGCTGCTCTGGGACCTCGGTACCCGGATCGCCGAGCTGGGGGAGGAGCTGGCGACGCTGGAGGCGCTCGACAACGGCAAGACCCGGGCCGACGCGCTGATGGTCGACATCCCCCTGGCCAGCGAAATCTTCCGCTACTACGCCGGCTGGGCGACGAAGCTCGAGGGGGCGACGATCCCGACCGCGAGCGGGCTCGCCCAGCACGTCTACACCCGCCGCGAGCCGGTCGGCGTCGTCGCCGCGATCGTCCCCTGGAACTTCCCGTTGCTGATGTGCGCCTACAAGGCGGGCCCGGCGCTGGCCGCCGGCAACACGATCGTGATCAAGCCGGCCGAGCAGACCCCGCTCTCGGCCCTGCGCCTGGCCGACCTGGTCGGCGAGGTCGGCTTCCCGCCCGGGGTGGTCAACGTCCTCAGCGGCGACGGTCCCTCGGCGGGGGCGCCGCTGGCCGCCCACCCCGGCGTCGACAAGGTCACCTTCACCGGCGAGACCGGCACCGGCCAGAAGATCCTCGAGGCCTCGAAGGGGAACCTGAAGCGGGTCTCGCTCGAGCTCGGCGGCAAGTCGCCCAACGTCGTCTTCGCCGACGCCGACCTCGACGCCGCCGTCGAAGGCACCTACGGCGCCGTCTACTTCAACCAGGGCCAGTGCTGCATCGCCGGGGCCCGGGTCTACGTGCACGAGGACGTCCACGACGCCTTCGTCGAGAAGCTGCTGGCGAGGCTGAAGGCGGTGCGGCTCGGCAGCGGCCTCAGTGCCGAGACCGACATGGGCCCGCTGGTCAGCGCCGAGCAGGCCGAGCGGGTCAGCGGCTACATCAGCTCGGCCCTCGAGGAGGGGGCGACCGAGCTCGCCGGCGGCGGCCCGGCGCAGCTCGAGGGCGAGATGGCCGGCGGCAACTTCGTCCGCCCGGCCCTGTTCACCGACGTCGCCCCGGAGATGCGGGTGATGCGGGAGGAGATCTTCGGCCCGGTCGGGATGGTCAGCCGCTTCGACGACGAGGAGGCGGTGATCGCCGCCGCCAACGACACCCCGTTCGGGCTCGCCGCCGGGATCTGGACCGGCGACGTCAAGCGGGCGCACCGGGTCGCCGCGCGGCTGCAGGCGGGGACCGTGTGGATCAACACCTACGGCTTCTTCGACGTCGCCGTGCCCTACGGCGGCTTCCGGATGAGCGGCTACGGCAAGGAGCTCGGCCGCGAGGCGCTCGACCCCTACCTGCAGACGAAGTCGGTCTGGACCGACCTCTCTTGACCCCAACGACGACCAGGAGCGACTGATGAAGGCGATTGTGATGAGCGAGGGCTTGAAGCTGGAGGTCGGCGAGCTGCCGGCGCCGGCGCGCGAGGACTGGGCCGTGGTCGAGGTGAAGGCCGCCGGCGTCTGCGGCAGCGAGCTGCACTTCCTCGACGGGATGGTGCCGGCGCCGTTCGAGAACTTCGTGCTCGGGCACGAGATCGCCGGCGTCGTCCTCTCCGCCCCGGGCGGTTCCGCGGTGGCGCCGGGCGACCGCGTCGCCGTCTACAACTTCGTCGGCTGCGGGCAGTGCCTCAGCTGCCGCACCGGCCACGAGTCGATCTGCACCGACCCGCAGGCGCAGCTCGGCTGGACCGCCAACGGCGGCTTCGCCGAGCAGGTGGCGGCGCCGGCGGGCAACCTGCTGAAGCTGCCCGACTCGGTCTCCTTCGAGGCCGCCGCGGTGCTCAGCTGCAGCGGCATGACCGCGGTCCACGCGGCGCGGCTGTCAGGGGCCTCCCTCGGGCAGACGGCGATCGTCGACGGGGTCGGCGGCGTCGGGCTGATGGTGATCCAGGTCCTCGCCGGGGCCGGGCTGCGCGTCCTCGCCGTCGCCGACGACGAATCGAAGCGGGCGCTGGCGATCGAGTCGGGCGCCGCCGACGTGATCCTCGTCGAGGACGCCGCCGGCTACGAGGACCTGCCCGAGCGCGTCCACGACCTCACCGCCGACGCCGACGCCGACTACTTCTTCGAGCTGGTCGGGACCGAGGCCTCGATGCGGGCCGGCATCCGCGCCCTGGCCCGGCGCGGCACCGCCGTCCTGATCGGCTACACCGAGGACGAGCTGCGCATCCACCCGATCGACCTGATCCTCAGCGAGGCGCGGATCGTCTCCTCGGTCGCGGCCTCCCGCCACGACCTCGAGACCGCGATCGCGCTTGCCGCCGCGGGCAAGCTCTCGGTCGCGATCGACACCGCCTACCCGCTGGACGAGGTCGACACCGCGATCGCCCGCCTGCGCGCCCGCGAGGTCCGCGGCCGCAACGTGCTGGTGCCGTAGTGACTCCGATGCGGATCGGGGTGACGCTCCAGGGGGTCGACGACCCGGCCTCCTTCGGCGAGCTGGCGGCCTGGATCGAGGGCCTCGGCTACGACGACCTCTGGCTGACCGACTCCTCGCTGCACGCCGGCGAGGTCTACGTCTACGCGACCCTGGCCCTGGCGGCGACGACGCGGCTGCGGGTGGGGACGGCGGTGACCAACCCGATCACCCGCCATCCGGCGATCACCGCCAACGCCGCCGGCACCCTCGCCCGCCTCGCCCCGGGGCGGTTCGTCTGCGGGATCGGCGTCGGCGACTCGCCGCTGCCGGAGATCGGCCTGAAGCCGGCCAAGGTCTCGACCCTGGTCGAGGCGGTCGAGCTGATGCGGCGGCTCTGGGCCGGCGAGACGCTCGACGGTCAGGTCTCCCGCTGGGAGTTCGATGACGCTCACATGCAGGCGCCGCCGGGGGAGGTCCCCGTGCACTGGGCCGCCAGCGGGCCGAAGACCCTGGCCGCGGCGGGCGAGCACGCCGACGGCGTCATCCTCCTCGCCGGCCTCCTCCCCGAGGGCGTCGCCTTCGCCCGCGAGGCGATCGAGCAGGGCAGGGCGCGCAGCGAGCGCGCGGCCTTCGCCACCACCGCCTTCCTCTACGGCTCGAGCAATACGTACGAGTCGAGGGGCACCA
>CAVPEX010000046.1:0-27576 GCA_963703585.1 uncultured Solirubrobacterales bacterium
ATACAACAGCGAACCGGCCAACCTGCCGGGCTACGTCGGCGCCTCGATCAGGGTCGCCCGCTACAGCAACCGCCTCTGGTCGGTCCTCGGCAGCCCGGTCAACCGCAACCCGGCGGCGCCGATCCGCCAGCCGACGGAGACGAGCGGGCCGCAGATCGGCATCGACGTCCAGGGCAACGCCGTCGTCGCCTGGCAGGAGCCCGACGACGAATTCGTCGACCGCGTCTGGGCGCGGCGGCTGTTCGGCGGCACGGTCGGCATCCCCCTGCAGGTCAGCCCGACCAGCTGGGAAGGAGCGCCGCTGCGCGGTCCCGCCGACGCCTTCGCCCTCGACGTGGCCGGCTTCGGCCAGGCGGCGGTGGCGCTGCGCCAGCAGCCGGGGCAGTCGAGCAAGCTGACCGCGCCGCGACTGTTCGTCAACGAGATGCCCGACGCCTTCGCCAACGGCGCCGGCGCCTTCAAGGGCGCGCGCCTGGCCGACGGCGGCCCGCCCCCCGGTCTCGGCGCCCCCAGCGTCGGCGTCGAACCGAACGGCGGCTTCGTCGCCGGCTTCGGCGCCGGCCTCGACACGGCGCTCGCCTCCGGCGACCTGGAGACGGTCAACCCGGTCGTGCGGCTCGACGAAGGCGGCAGCGCGGTCGCCGGCGACCCGGTCGTCGACCTGGCCGAAACCGGCGCCTCGGTCGCCGCCTGGAAGGAACTGCGCGGCACCTCGGGCCTGGTCGGGGTGCAGGAGCGCCGCTCCGACGGCGTCATCGACCCCGCCGGCCTCGGCGCCCCGCGCGGCGGCGCCGTCGGCAGCCTGCGGATGGGCGGCTCCGGGCTCGGCGACGCGATCGTCACCTGGACCCAGGGCACGGGCGCCAACGTCCAGGTGGCGGCCGCGGTCGTCGACGCCCCACCCGACCCGTTCTTCGTGCAGACGCCGGAAAGCTGGCAGCGACGCGGCAAGGTCGCGATCCACTGGGCCGCCGCCGTCAACGCGATCGGGCGCGTCACCTACTCGGTCAGCGTCGATGACGAGCCGGTCGGCAAGCCGACCAAGAAGCTGTTCGCGCGGCTGCGCGCCGAGCGAATCGGCAATGGCCGCCACCGCATCCAGGTCTTCGCGATCGATGCCGCCGGCCAGGAGACCGGCTCCCACAGTGCCGTCCTCAAGGTCGACCGCCGGCCGCCGCGGGTCGAGCTGCACCGCCGCGGCCGGCGCCTCGTCGTCACCCTCACCGACGGCGCCAAGCGCGAGAACTCCGGTCTCAAGGGGCCGAGCGTCAAGGTCGGCTTCGGCGACGGCAGCGGCGGGGGCGGCAAGGGGGACGGAGGAGGTGGCGGGGGCACGACGATCTCCAGCGCCGGGCGCAAGCCGGGCAAGAAGAGCAAGAAGGCCGCGGTGAAGAAGATCACCCACGCCTACGAGCGGGGCGGCACCTACAGGGTCACGGTCAGCGCCCGCGACCGCGCCGGCAACGTCACCCACTTCGAGCGCAAGGTGCACCTGGGGTGAGCGCCCGGCCTGCTCGCGCCGCTGATCGCCGCCGCCGCGGTTCTCCTCTGCCTGCTCGCCCCTGCCGGCGCCGGCGCCTACTTCGGCAACGCCGCCGACGCCGCTGAAGGGGCGGAGCTGGTCTCGGCCGACTACGCGCGGCTGGAACAGGGCGACGACACCACCAAGTTCGCGGCGATCTCCAGCGACGGCCGCTACGTCGCGATCCAGACCCGCGCCCGCAACTTCTTCGCCGACGACGACCCCGACCCGCCCGGCGACTACCGCGCCGGCGGCGTCTTCCGTTTCGACCTGCAGACCCGGGCGCTGGAGAAGGTCGCTGACGGCGACCTCTTCCGCGAAAGCGACAACGCCTTCCTCCGGCGCGGCGCCACCAACCCGTCGATCAGCGCCGACGGCCGCTTCGTCGCCTTCTCCACTGGCCAGCAGCTGGTGCCCGCCGACGCCAACGGCAGCGTCGACGTCTACGTGCGCGACATGAGCAAGCCCGCGACCGAAGCCGGCGCCTACGCCTTGGTCTCCGCCCTCGACGGCGGCGGCGACGGCGCCAGCTACGTGCCGCCGGGCGTCTCCCTGCCCGGCGCCGACCCCGGCGCCGAAAACTCGCCCGGGGTGGCGATCAGCGCCGACGGCACCCGCGTCGCCTTCGTCACCGCGGCGGCGTCGAACCTCCCCGAGGGGGGGGCGACCGACACGCCCGAAGGCCAGCTCTTCGTCCGCGACCTGACCGCGCAGACGACGACCCTCCTCAGCGCGAACCGCAACCCGGGGACCGGGACGATGACCACCGAACCGGCGGGCGGCGCGCTCGGCGCGGCGATCAGCGCCGACGGCACCACCGTCGCCTGGACCGGCCGCAACGCGGCGGCGCAGACGCGCTTCCTCTCCGGCGAGAACACCGACCCCAGCTTCAACTACTACCTGTGGCGGCGCGCGCCCTTCGGCCCCAACGACCCGACGCGGCGGATCACCGGCCTCTCCGATCCCGACGACCCGGTCTGCCGGCAGCTGGAAGAAGAAGACCCCGGCATGACTACCGTCTTCAACCCCGGCTCGACCGGACCCTGCTTCGGCCCGCTGACCGACCAGGAGGGCAACCGCACCGACATCACCTCGCAGCTGCCGGCGCTGAGCGGCGACGGCTACACGGTCGCCTTCCTCTCCGGGGCCGGGCCACGGCCGCTGCTCTCGAGCGCCCCCGGCCTCGACCTCTACGTGACCGACATGCGGCCGGGAATCAGCCGCAAGCAGGGCACCGTCGAGCTCACCCGCGACGCCTTCTCAGGCGACCTGGCGACGAACCTGCCGCTCAGCAGCGTCGCGATGTCGCCCGGCGGTCGCTACCTGGCCCTCACCACCGGCCGCACCCAGTTCGCCCTCCCGGCGTTGCAGCTGGTCGGCACCCCCCGCGCCGTGCCAGGGCCGCAGGAGCTC
The DNA here is from genome assembly GCA_963703585.1 of uncultured Solirubrobacterales bacterium. GTDB lineage: Bacteria > Actinomycetota > Thermoleophilia > Solirubrobacterales > 70-9 > VAYN01. Next base: position 2,936 of record CAVPEX010000046.1, read on the forward strand.
TACGTGGTCGACCTGCAGAGCCGCACGATCGAACGGGCGACCCACTCGATCGCCGGCGGCGACGTCAACGGCGGGGCCCAGGACGGGGTGACGATCTCCGCCGACGGCAGCCGCCTCGCCTTCAGCTCCTTCGCCAGCAACCTCTTCAACGGCGACGCCAACCAGCGGGCCGACGCCTTCGTCGTCACCCGCCTGCCGGAACCGGCGGCGGAAGGACCGCCGCCGGGTGGCAGCGACGGCGGCGAAAGCTCGGTCAAGGTCGACCGCGCCGGCCCCCGCGTGATCGTGCGGGCGAAGACGAAGAAGGGCGGCGTCGTCGTGCTGACGATCTCGGTCCCCGCCGCCGGCGCCATTCAGGCGGTCGCCACCGCCCGCGCCGGCAAGCCCCCGAAGCCGCGCACGATCGCCAGTCGCAAGACGCATGCCCGCGGCAAGGGGAGCTTCAAAGTGGTGATGCGCGCCGCCGACCCCTTCCGCCGGACGCTGCGAAAGGGCAGCAAGCTGCGGGCCAGGATCAGGGTCACCTTCACCCCGGCCGGCGGCGGCAGGAAGCTGCACGGGTCGACCACGGCCGAGTTCGCGGGCTAGAGCGGTTCCGCCTGGGCCGCTGGGCTTTCTTCACCAAATCTTCTCCAAATCGACACAGGCACTTCACCGGGTCGGCGGGCGCCTCGGCGAGGCTGCCTGCCGATGCTGGCCGAACCGCCGATCTCCGCCTCGCGCGGAGAAGCCCACGTCCTCGCCAACCTCGAGATCCGGCCGGCTGAACTCCAGGTCCTCGTCGACGGCAAGCGCGCCGGCTTCACGGTGCGCGAGTTCGAGCTCTTCTTCCTGCTCGCCCGGCGCCTCGACAGCGTCGTCCAGCGGCCGGAGATCTACGAGCTGATGTGGGGCGGCGAGATGCCGCGGCGCGATCGCTCGGTCGACGTCCTCGTGCGCAAGGTGCGCGGCAAGCTCGAGGCGGCGGCGCCGGACTGGCGCTACATCCACACCCACTTCGGCATCGGCTACCGCTTCACGCCGGAGCGGATCGAGTAGCGACGGCGGGCGCGCCCTCGGGCGGCTGCTCGCCGTGGGGCAGCATGATCTCCGAGGCCTCCTCGGGCGTGATGTCCGGGTAGAGGGTGCGGATCACCGCGACCGCGACGGCGCCGCCGAGGAGCTGGACGACGACGAAGGCCGGCACCGAGGCCGGCGCGATCCCGGCGAAGGTGTCGGAGAACATGCGGCCGACGCTGATCGCCGGGTTGGCGAAGCTGGTCGAGCTGGTGAAGAAGTAGGCGGAGCCGATGTAGGCGCCGACCGCGGCCGGGGCGAGGCTGCCGCGGCGCGTCCGCGCCAGCGAGAAGATCACCAGCAGCAGGCCGAGCGTGGCGACGACCTCGGCGAAGAGGTGCGACGGCGAGGCGCGGTGGTGGGTCGAGATGCTGACCGCGGCGAGGGCGAACATCGCGTTGGCGGCGATCGCGCCGGCGATGCAACCTGTCACCTGGGCGGGGATGTAGGCGAGCGCGTGGCGCCAGCGCAGGCCGCCGAAGGCGGCGTCGACGAGCGAGACGACCGGGTTGAAATGGGCGCCGGAGACCGGCCCGAAGATGAGGATGAAGGTGAAGAGGCCGGCCGCGGTCGCCGCCGCGTTCTCCAGCAGCTGCAGGCCGGTGTCGCCCGGCGAGAGCTGCGCCGCGGCGATCCCGGAGCCGACCACCGTGGCGGCGAGGAACGCGGAGCCGAGGAGCTCGGCGAAGAGGCGTCGTGGCAGCGGCGCGCTCGGCATCGGTCCGAATCCTATGTATTGACATTTGTGATTTCAATAGATATATGTAAATAGATGGCTGTCGATCTGGAGCTCTCGCCGAAGACCAAGCGACCCGCCGGCAAGCCCTGCTGCGAGCCGGTCGTCTACCCGGACGTGCAGCGCGAGCAGGCGCAGCGGATGGCGGCGATGGCAAAGGCGCTGGGCGACCCGATCCGGCTGCAGCTGGTCGACGTCCTGCGCAAGCACGCCGGCAGGGTCTGCGTCTGCGAGCTGGTGCCCCTCTTCGACCTCACCCAGCCCACCGTCTCCCACCATCTCAAGGTCCTCCGCGAGGCCGGCATCGTCGAGTCCGAGCGCCAGGGCCTGTGGGCCTACTACTACGTGATCCCCGATGCCCTGAAGGAGCTCTCCGCATGGCTGACCAACTGACCGAGACCGACGAGATCCGCGACGCCGTGCGCGCCCGCTACGCGGCGGCCGCCGAGAGCGTGGCGACCGAGAGCGACCGCGGCGGCTCCTGCTGCGGTCCCGGCAGCGCCGTGCTGTCCGACCAGGAGGCGCGGGCGTTCGGCGCCTCCCTCTACGGCGCGGAGGCCCGCGACGAGCTGCCCGACACGGCGACGACGGCGTCGCTGGGCTGCGGCAACCCGACCGCCGTGGCGGCGTTGAACGCCGGGGAGACGGTGCTCGACCTCGGCTCCGGCGGCGGCATCGACGTCCTCCTCTCCGCCCGGCGGGTCGGGCCGACCGGCAAGGCGTACGGGCTCGACATGACCGACGAGATGCTCGCCCTGGCGCGCGAGAACCAGCGCGAGGCCGGCGTCGAGAACGTCGAGTGGCTGCGCGGCGAGATCGAGGCGATCCCGCTTCCCGCCGAGACCGTCGACGTCGTCATCTCCAACTGCGTGATCAACCTCTCCGGCGACAAGCCGAAGGTCCTCGCCGAGGCGGCCAGGGTCCTCAAGCCGGGCGGCCGGTTCGCCGTCTCCGACGTGATCGCCGACGAGGACATGGACGCGGCGACCCGGGCCGACATGGCCGAGTGGACCGGCTGCATCGGCGGCGCCCTGACCAGGCGCGAGTTCGAGGACGCCCTCGCCGCCGCCGGCCTGGTCGACGTCGAAGTGACCGAGACCCACCGCGTCCACGACAAGGCGGCCTCGGCGATCGTGCGGGCGCGCAAGCCCTAGTCGCTCCCGAGCCCCCGGCGACTCAGCGGCGGCGGCTCGCCACATCCGCCCGGGCCGGGGCCGGCGTGACCCGCCGTTTGGCGCCAGGGCCACCCCGCACGGTGGCGGCCCCGATCGCCGCGATCAGGACCAGGCCCAGCAGGTAGGGCGGCACCGTCAGGCCGCCTTCTTCGTGCCCTTCGTAGCGCGAGAACGCCTGCGACTCCTCGATCGCCGCCTCCTCTTCGCGCTTTTCCTCCACCTGGTAGGTACGGGCGGGGGCGCCGCCGGGCGGCAGCGGCCGCACCACCGGCGGTGGCGGTGGCAGGATCGCCGCCGGGACCGTCGCCGCCAGCGCCGCCAGCGGCGGCAGGAAGACGGCCGGCGAGAGCGGCGCCGGCGGGATCACCTGCACCGGGTTCGGCGGCGGCGTCGGAGCTGGAGTCGTCGCGGGCGGCGGGGGCGCGGGCGCGGGCGGCGTGAAGTCGAGCGGCGGGCTGTTGCCGGGCGGGGGCGGCGGCGGGGGCGGCGGGGTGGCGCTGGAGACCGGGCGCTTGAAGCGGTCCGGGCGCAGCGGCCGGGTGCCGCAGGGGCGGCGGACGCTCCCGCCCTGGACCGTCACCTGTTCGGAGTAGGAGAGGCCGCCGGCGCTGATCGTCACCGTCGTGGTGCCGGCGTTGAAGGGGCAGAGCAGGCCGGAGCTGTTGTCGGTGACGACCTTGTCGTTGGCGTCCAGGTAGGGCTTGTGGAGGTTGGTCGAGGCCGGGTCCTGGCGGACGAAATCGGCGATGTCGGGGTCCGAGGAGGTGAACGAGTACTCGGGGGAGACGCGGTCGGTGCAGCCGGCGACCAGGCACTGGTCCGGCGGGAACGCGGTGTAGGGGGTGGAGACCGGCGGGGCTCGGCACCCCCGACCCCGCCGAGGCCGGTCCCCAGCGGTCGCCGCCGAACGGCCGCCGGCCGAGTCCGCTGAAGAGGGCCGGCACCGAGCGCCGCAGCAGGGTGCCGTCGATGGCCTCCAGCGAGAGGTCCTGGATCACCGGAACCAGCCGCGCCCGCACCGGCGCCCGGTTGGTCGCCGGGTCGCGCTGGGCGGCGTCGAGCTCGAGCAGCATCACCCCGCTGTCGCCGAACAGCGAGTCGGCCGCGTCGAGGCCGATCACGCCGGAGAGCTCGGAGCGGTACCCGAGCGTGCCCGTCCCGAAGCTCGGGATCGTCGTCGCGGCCCCGGCCGGGATCCGCATCGCCCGGTTCTCTTCGGGGCGATCGAAGAGGTAGGCGGAGGCGCCGCCGTCGACCAGCACCCGCGCCACCTCGGTGCCGTCGCTGGCGACGTTCAGCCTCGGCGTGAAGTTGGGGTTGAGGCTGCGGTTGCCCATCACCACCGTCGGGATCCCCTCGGCGCGAGCGTCGGCGAGCACCGCTTCGAGCCAGGGCAGCTGCGCCTCGGGCGGGTTCTGGTAGGGGTCGCTGGCGGCCAGCGACCCGAGCGAGTTGTCGATCACGACCACCCGCACGGTCCCCCCGGGGCCGCTGCTGTCGAAGGCGTAGTGGGTGCGGGCGCCCGCACCCGCGGGGGCGCCGGGGATGCCCGCGGTCGAGACCCCGGCCGGAGCGGCGCCGGCGCCGAACGGCGCCGGGAAGGAGCCGAAGGAGGTGACGAACGGGCCGACCCCGGAGCCGCCGGCGGCGTCGTCGGCGCCCAGCGCCGCGTAGACCGGCAGGCCCGGCTGGGAGGAGAGCAGCGCGGCGTAGCGTTCGGCGTCGCCCGGGCCGAGCCCGGTCGCGACCCGGTTGCCGGTGTAGAGGAGCGCCCGCGGGCCGTTGCCGCCGGCGAGCCCGGCGACCGTCGCCAGCGCCGCTTCCAGGGTGCGGTCGGGGCCGAGCCCCTGCCGGGCGAGGGCGGAGCAGGCTTCCTCGCACTCGGCGTTGCCGGCGACGGCGAGGCGGACCGGACCGGCCGGCATCGGCACCGGCTGGCTCGACGCCGCCCGTGGCGCCGCCGAGGCGTCCCGGTAGCGGGCGATCGACGCCGTCCGCACCCGCGCCCGCACCGAGCCCGCGCTGCTGCCGCTGGCCGAGGTGCCGCGCCCGGTGGCGTCGGCGTAGCCGCTCCAGCCGCCGACCGCCCAGCCGGCGCCCGAGGAGTCGAGCTGCAGCGCCAGCACCGGGTCCGACTTCACCGGCCGGTCGGAGCCCGTGCCGGCGAAGCTCGTCCGCTCCTCGTCGTCCCAGCCGTTCGCGGTCTCGCGCAGCAGGTAGCCGTCGCCGGGGAGGGTGAAGGGCGGCAGCACCGGTGGCGGCACGTTCGGGTCCGGTTCCGGCAGCGCGTCGGCGGGCGGGAAGGAGAGCTGCGGGATGACCGAGACGACGGCGCGGACGCCGCCGTCGCGCACCGCCGCGGCGGCGATCGCGGTCGAGCCCGGGATCGGCTGCTTGGAGAAGCGCCACGGCGTGCCGGGGCCGCCGTCGCGCTCGATCACGATGTCGCGCCCGGCGGCGACGGCGCCGCCGTCGGGGAGGCCGGCGACCGCGTAGACGTAGGGCTGGCCGCCGGGGGCGCTGTGCAGGAGGGCGCCGGCGGCTGCGTCGACGTGCCAGCCGCCCCCGTCCTCGACCAGCAGGTCTTCGCCGGCGGCGACGATCGCCTCGCTGCCGGCGAAGGCGATCGAGGTGAAGCTGCGACCTTCCAGCCCCGCCGGCAGTGGGTCCTGGTCCCAGCTCTTGCCGTAGCGGAGCAGGACCCCGCTCTTGCCGACGGCGTAGCCGCGGCTGGGATCGGCCGGGTCGAAGGCGACGCCGGTGCAGGTTGCCCTCGAAGCCGATCGGGATCGCCGGGGTCGGCGATCCAGATGTCGTCGCTGGAGTTCCACTGCCACATCGCGCCGAGGTCACCGACCGCGTAGGCGTGCCCCGGCTCGGGCCAGGCGACCCCGCGCAGGGTCGACTTGTTGACCGCGCCGCTGGAGCTGAGCAGGAACTCGCGCTGCCAGCCGCGGCCGGGCACGTAGCGGGCGACGCCGCCGTCGACGCCGACCGCGAGCGCCCCCGAGTCGAGCGAACCCGGTGCCGCGCCCGGCGCGCCGGTGACGTCGGTCAGCGGCGCGCGCAAGGCAGATCGGCCAGGGCCGCAGCGAGTCGGGCGCGCTCTTCGACGGAGATCTCGACCGGGCCCTCGAGCCAGCCGCTGTCGCGTTGTAGAAGGCGCCGCCGGCGCGGAAGTTGCCGCCGCCACCCGGCATCCGCCGAAGCGGCCGTCGCTGAGCCGCAGGTAGGTGCCGCGGTTGCTTTCCTCGCCGCCGCCGACGTCGAGCGGGTTGGTGACGATCCTGGTCGCCGAAGCCCGAGCCCGGCCAGGCGAAGCTGCGGTATCCGACCTGACGCGAGAGCCTCGCGCCGAGCGCTCTCGTCGCAGACCGCCGCTTCGCACCACGAGCCGGTGACGGCGCCGCCGGCTATCCCGTAGAAGAGGGTGACGTCTTCTTCGACGCCGGCGATCTTCGCCAGCAGGTCGATCCAGACTCCGTCGCTGGTCACGGTCAGCGGCTGTGCGGCACCGCCGAGGGGTGCGGCCCCGACGATGTTTTCCGCCGGGGTTGTCGCGGTCGGCGAAGGGAGTGCCGGCGAGCGGCCGTCTCGACCCACAGCGGGCCCGTCGGCGTCGAGGTCCGCTGCAGCAGGACGACGGAGCGCGCTGGCGTTTCCTCGGCTTCGGCGATCGCCCAGGCGTTGCCGAGCCCGGTGGCGTCGATCGCGCGGATGTGGAAGTCTCTTCTCGGAGTCGGCCGGGACTTTGACCGGCTCGCGCGTCCATTCGCGCGCCGTCGTAGTGGATGACGCCGTCGGCGACGGAGCGCCCGATCGGGGCGAAGAAGAGGCCGGTGTGGCCGCCCTCGTCGAAGGCGGCGACGGCGATCTGGCCACCGCCGAGGTCGCCGGCCAGCGCCTCCGCCGGGCGTTCGCCTTCGACCGGGAGGAGCACCGTCGCCGGCGGCGCTTTCAGCGCCTTCCAGGGACCGCCGGGATCGTGGTGGAGGACGACGAGCTGCTCGGCGGCCGGCCGGGTGGCGTCGCGGCCGACCAGGACGCCGCCGCCGTCGCGGGTGATCCGCGCCGAGAGCCGGTTCGGCACCGGCCCCCGGTAGGGGTTGCCGGAGGCGTCGACGGGGGTGTCGTAGACCTGCCAGCCGCTGCCGTCGGTGTAGCGCAGGAGGGCCAGCTGCGGCCGCGGGTTGGCGGCTTCCAGCGGCGGCCCGAAGGGGACCTGGCGCGAGCCGGCGACGGACGGCGCCGACCGCGAGCGGCAGCTGCCGGTAGCCCCAGGCTTCGCCCGGCTGGCCGGCCGGCGCCGCCCCGATCAGGGACATCGCCGGGTCGGCGGTCCCCAGCAGCGGCAGCGGCCCGGTGCCGGTGGCGGGGAGCGCGCCGCGCCCGCTCCCGCTCGCGTCAGCACCACGGCGGCGGCGAGCGTCAGCGTCGCCAGCGCCAGACGCCGGCGGTTGGCCTGGACCCGGGGGCTCCTCACCTCTTCAGTTCCCTGGTTTCGAAGGAGAGCTTGGTCGGGTAGCGCTCGCGGCTGAGCTGCAGGCCGAGGGCATGGCGGCCGCGGCCGAAGCGCCGCTTCGGCGTCCGCGCGACGGTGCTGCGACCGCGCCTGGCGACCAGCGCCACCCGGGCCGGGCGGGTGACGGTGAAGCTGACCGTCAGCTTCAGGCCGTCGAGCTGGGAGCGGATCGCCTTCAGCAGCGGCGGCAGCTTGCGGGTCTTGCCTTGCTTCGGCTTTCGCGTCTTCCAGCGGCGCCGGCGCGAACAGTTCGGAGTCGTCGCTGGGGAGCGCGTCGGGGACGAACTGTTCGGCGGCCTCGTTGGGGCGGAAGTCGATCGTGCCCTGGAAGTTGGGGTCGGTGTCGACGGGGAGCGCGGTGCCGTCGCTGTAGTGGAAGAGCCAGCCGCCCCAGGTCACCATCCAGCAGTCGTTCAGCGCCGGGCAGGCGATCCGGGCGGCGCTACCGCGCCCGGCGCCGGAGGCCGGCAGGCGGGTGGTCGTCGTGGTCCCGTCGGGCGCGATCGCCGCCACGGTCGCCTTGGCGTTGGACGCTGTGGCGGTCGGCGAAGGGGACGACGGTCGCGATCGCGACTTCGCTGCCCGGCATCGCGGCGACGTCGCCGAGGCGGTCGGTCGGGCCGAAGGTCGCCCCGCTCAGCGGCACCTCGACGAATTCGCCGCCGATCAGCCGCACCGCCAGCGGCCGCCGCGCCACCACCCCTTCGGGCGGCGCCGAGGGCCCGGAGGCGGCACCGCCGCCGACCGCCCAGAGGTCGGTGCCGTCGCTGTCGAGCCCGAGCAGCTCGGTGCCGTCGGCCGGCACGCTTTCCTGCGGCTGCGGGAGGAACGGGTCGTTGGCGAAGGCGTGACCGCTGACCCAGTGGAGCAGCCGCGGCACTGGCTCAGGTGCGGCCAGGTCGACCGGGTCGGTCCGGTTTTCCGGGGCGCGGCCGACGTAGGTGCTCTCGAAGAGCGGCGCCTGGTGGAACTGCATGTCGCTGACCGCCCGCCCCTGCGGGCCGTAGACGGTTTCCAGGTCGGCCCCGTTCCAGTGCAGGTGGAAAGCGCCGATCCGCGTGCCCAGCGCGTCCTGGGAGCCGATGCCGCCGAACCAGCAATCGCTCGGCCCGTTGCAGGTGGCCGAGTCCATCAGCCGGAAGGGGTCGGCGGCGTCGACCCGGGTGCTCCAGGAGCCGGCCACCTGGCCGTCCTTGAAGCTGCACAGGGCCAGCCCCGAGCCCGCTCGCGGCAGACTCGGTTCGCTGACGACCCAGAACTCCTCCGGCCCCGCCCAGGCGATCCGCGCGGTGTCGCCGGAGCCGCCGCAGACGGTCGCCAGCTGGTGCCAGCTCTGGCCGTTCCAGCTGAAGATGCCGCGCGGGATCGTGCTGTTGCCCTCGACCGTGAGCAGGCCGCGGTTCGGCGCCCAGAACGAGAGGTCCCCGGGCGCGCCCAGCGGCACTTTGAAGGGGACGCCAGCCGGCGGTGGCGGCTGCTCCAGCCGCCACAGCAGCGCGTCGGCGCGGGCGTCGGCGGTGGCGATCGCGGCGGCGAGGACGACCATCAGCGCGACCAGGCCGGCTGTCGCCCGCCTACTCACCGTCCGGCTGCGCCTCGAGCCCGTCGGCCCGCGCCTCGAGCTCGCGCGTCTCCCCCTCCTCGCCGGCCTGGCCGAAGTCGAGCAGGGTCGGCCGCACCGAGGAGAGGACGGCGTCGAGCGCGTGGCCGGAGAGCGTCTCGTGCTCGACCAGCGAGTTGGCGGTCTCATACACCGCCCCCCAGTTGGCCTGGAGGACGTCTTCGGCGATGCGGACCGACTCCTTGACGATCCGCTCGACCTCGCGGTCGATCAGCTCCAGCGTCGCCGGCCCGACCGAGCCCAGCTCCTGCAGCGAGGCGCCGAGGAAGACCTCGCCCTGCTTCTCGCCGATCGTCACCGGGCCCAGCGCCTCCGACATACCGTAGGAGGTGACCATCTGCCGCGCCAGCCCGGTGGCGGCGTGGAGGTCGTCGTGGACGCCGGTGGAGACGACGCCGAACTCGATCTTCTCGGCGGCGAAGCCGGAGACGATCGCGATCAGGTGCCGGCGCATGTCCGGTTCCTGCATCACCACCGCGTCGCGGTCGGTGAGCATGTTCGCCGCGGTCCCCATCTGGCGGCCGCGGGCGACGATCGAGAGCTTCTGCGTCGACGTCTTCTGGCCGGTGGAGCGGATCACCACCGCGTGCGCGGACTCGTGGATCGCGATCACCCAGCGCTCGGCGTCGGTGAGGGCGTGACTCTTGCGGGCCGGCCCGGCGACGACGCGGTCGATCGCCTCCTCGAGGGTCGCCTCGTCCATCTCGGTGCGGCCCTCGCGCACCGTCAGCAGCGCCGCCTCGTTGATCACGTTGGCGAGCTCGGCGCCGCTGAAGCCGGAGGTCAGTTTGGCGATGTGCTCGAGCGAGGTGCCGGGGGCCAGCGGGCGGTTGCCGCAGTGCAGGGTGAGGATGTCGAGGCGGCCGTGGACGTCGGGGACGTCGACCGTCACCTGGCGGTCGAAGCGACCCGGCCGCAGCAGCGCCGGGTCGAGGATGTCCGGGCGGTTGGTGGCGCCGAGGACGACGACGCCGGCGTCGCCGCCGAAGCCGTCCATCTCGACCAGCATCGCGTTCAGCGTCTGCTCGCGCTCGTCGTTGCCCTGGCCGACGCCGGCGCCGCGCTTGCGGCCGGCGGCGTCGAGCTCGTCGATGAAGATCAGCGCCGGCGCCATCTTCCGCGCCTTGGCGAAGAGGTCGCGGACGCGGGCGGCGCCGACCCCGACCAGGGACTCGACGAAGTCCGAGCCCGAGAGCGAGAAGAAGGCGGCGTCGGCCTCGCCGGCGGTCGCCTTGGCGAGCAGCGTCTTGCCGGTCCCCGGCGGCCCGACCAGGAGCACGCCCTTCGGCGCCCGCGCCCCGACCGCGGCGTATTTGCCCGGGTTGGCGAGGTAGTCGCGGATCTCGCGCAGCTCGGCCACCGCTTCGCCGGCGCCGGCGACGTTGTCGAAGGTGGTGCGGTCGGGCGCCTCGGCCCCGCGCTTGCGCCCCTTGCCGGTGAACTTGGAGAAGCCGGCGAAGGCGCCGGCGCCGCCGTCCTGGCCGATCCGGGTGAAGAGGACGAAGAGGCAGACCAGCAGCAGGATCGGGATCAGGAACTGGACGACGATCTGCTTCGCCGGCTTGCCGGACTGCTGGTCGACGGTGACGATCGCGCCGCTTTCGGTCAGCGCTTTGATCAGCCCGTTGGTCTGCGCGTCGGAGCTTGGGTAGGCCGCGTAGACGGTGCGGCCGTTGGCGGTCTCGATGACGACGCGCGAGTCCTGGTCGAGCATGGTCGCCACGTCGACCTGTTTGTCTTCGGTCAGCTCGACGACCTTGCTCAGCGGCACCTTTTCGCCGTTGGAGGCGGGCTGGATGTCGCCCAGCAGGGTGAAGAAGAGGATCGTCAGCACCAGCGAGGCGACGATCAGCAGGGTGTTCAGCGGATCCTTGAGGAACCAGCGGCCGATCGCGCCGAGTCGCTCTCCAAGCGCCTTCGCGGCGTCGCCGAGGTTCACTTTTGGTGGCAGTTTCTTCATCTGTCTCTTTCACCGGCGCGGCGCCCGGGCCCTTTCGGAGCCCGGGCGCCTGGTCGCGCCGGAATGGGTGTGGAGTCGCCCGCGGGCGTCCCCTACTTCTTCTTGATCAGCTTCAGGGTCACCGAGCTGTTCGAGCTGCTGGGCGTCCCGCCGGTCGGCGAGAACGTCAGCTTCAGCGAGACCTTGAGCTTGCCCTTCTTCTTCAGCAGCGTCTTCGCCGCGCCGGTCGGCTTCAGGGTCACGTTGTAGGTGCCCGCTTTCCCGGCCGTGAGGACCGAGTGGCCGGCTTTGATCGTCTTCTTGCCGGACTTGGCGGTCCCGAGCACGTCGAGCTTGCCGGCGCCGGGGAGCTTGACCGAGATGGTCGCGCCACCGGTCTTCGACGAGATCGACTTCTTCAGCAGCGAGAACTTGTTGCTGATCGTGATCGGGGTGGTGCCGCCACCGCCGCCGCCCGGGGTGGTGCCGCCGCCATCGCCGCCGCCACCACCGCCGCCGCCGGAGCCGGTCTTGTTCCAGCCGATTTCGGCGACCGCGTTGCGGGCGAGGGTCAGGAGCGCCGGTGAAAGCGGCGCGTAGTCAGCCGCGAGCAGCTGGGCCTGGGCCGCCGTCGGTGAGGAGGCTTTCCTCGTAGTCCTTGACGGTGCGGGCTTTCGCTTCCTCTTCGGGCGGTGTTGCCGAAGACCGCGGCGTTGTCGTCGAAGACGAGGCCGTAGGTCAGCGTGCAGATGCCGAAGCCCGAGGGCGAGTTGACACCACTGGTCGTCGACCAGTCGCCGAACGTCGGTCGGACGGCACGTTGTTGAACGTGGTCGTTTTGCAGTTCGCACCCTTGGTGCCGTCGATGCGGAAGCCGTTGGGGTCGAGCGTCGGCTCGGTGAATTCGTTGGAGCCGTTCTGCACCTGCGTCCAGTACTTGTCAGGAGTCGTGACCGCGGCCGGGTTGACCGCCAGGGTCGTGCCGTTGTTGCGCGCGGTCGAGATGTCGGAGTAGCCGATCGAGCCGTCGACTTCGACCAGTTTCGGCACCAGGAACTGGTTCCCGTTGCCGCAGCCGCTGGTCAGGTGGTCGATGGTGTCGTCGGTCTGTTTCCCGCCCGGCGCGTTGACTTTGGCGCCGCACTGGCTTTTTTCTTCGCCCGCGGCCGGGAAGCCGAATTCGGACCCCGGCCAGGCGCGGGTCAGCGCAGCGGTTTCGACCGCGTATTTGGTCAGCCAGCCGCGAGCGGGTTCGATCGTCCCCAGGTAGTCCTTGAAGGCGAACGAGGTACCCGACTCGTCGAAGCGGACGACGCGGATGATCGGTTTTTCGCAGGCCGGGACGCCCGTCAGCTCTTCGAATATGTCGTCCCAGTTGACGTAGGGGGCCCCCGCGTCTCCCTGGGCCCAGACCGCCTCGAACTGCTCCTTGTTGAAGCGGACCCGCAGCAGCGCGTTCTTCGCGGGCGTCGCTTCGATTTCGGCTTTGGTGACCGTCCGCGACGGGTCGTTGAGCAATTCGGGGTTGCAGCCATTGGGGAAGTTGACCAGCGGCGCGACCGCCCCTACGGCGGCAGGAATGACGTGGATTTTTCCGTTGTCGTTCGGGTTGGCGTCGGATTCGGGCGGATTGCTGCCCGTTCCTTTGTTCATCTGTTCGATCTCGGTCGGCGTCGGAGGATCGTCGCTCATGCCGAACCGCGGCGTGTCGTTGCGGACCTTCACCGACGTCCGGCCCGCGCCGCTGCCGGCCGGGTCGTAGGCGACGTCGATCGTGCCCGGGGGGCAGTAGGCCGCTTTGAAGAGCCCGTTGAACCAAGTGTGAGCGTCACGGGCGAAGGATGCGCCGCGACCAACGATGTCCGTTCCGCCACATTTGCGGGATCGTGAAGTCGGCGTTCGCCTGTGAGGCCAGGCCGAGCGCCGCCAGCGCCGCCAGCGCCAGGGAGAGAACCCCCGCCCTGACGGCACGCACGCCCCAGAGAGACGCACTCGTCGTGTCGCTCATTCGAGTGATTCCTTTCATTGACTGAACCTTTCGGCGCCACATTTGTGCGCCGGATATGGCTCTGTCAAGCGGGTTCACCGAACTTCTACGAAGTCGTTACATCACTGTTTCCAGCCCGTAACCAAATCGTCTCCAGGCGGTGACAGGAGGGTCACCTGAGGTCGTCTGAGCAGGCAGCTCAAGGATGCAGGGAGGGAAGTGTGACTCTGCACACGACCGACCGAGGACGCCGAAATGCGCCGGTCAGACGACCTCAGGCGAAGGCCTGCTCGGCGCGGCGGCGGAGGTCGGCGTTGAGCATGCCGGTGACCTCGCTCGGCTTCTCGCCGGCGGAGGGGACGGCGGCGCCGATCAGGCCGCTGGCGCGGAAGCCGTAGAGCGGGGCGACGAAGCCGAGCTCGCGGATCTTGCGGACCAGATTGACCGCGTCGCGGGTGTCGGCGCCGGGGCCGCAGATGACGATCGCGGTCGGGTCGAGGGCGCCGAGCGCGCGCTCCAGCCGCTCGTCGCCGAGCTGGTTGGAGAGGACGAGGACGCGGAAGCCGGCGCGGCGCAGGGCGAGGTCGAGGGCCTGGGTGTGGACCTCCTCGGCGTCCTGGCCGTGGCTGGAGTCGAGCAGCAGGATGCCGGCCGGGCGCGAGGCGGCGGCGGCGAGGCGGCGGGCGCCGTGCAGCCAGCCGGTCGCCCAGCGCACGGCGAACTCGAGCTCGGCCTCGCGGTCGGGGTCGGAGGCGAGGCCGTCGATCGCCGGCAGCAGCAGCTCCTCGACCGTGCGCTCCAGCGGCCGCAGCGCCAGGCTCTCCTCGATCGCCCGGTCGGCGGCCGACTCGTCGAAGCTCTCGAAGGCGTGCAGCAGGCTGCCGTCGCTGGCCGGCGCCGCCTGGCGCTGGCGCGCCAGCTCGATCGCCGAGGTGATGTTGCCGGTCTCCGCCAGCGCGTCGCGCAGCGTCTGCAGCTCGACCAGCTCGTAGTTGCGGTGGTTGCCGACGGTCCGCTTCGGCGTCGGGTAGCCGTAGCGCCGCTCCCAGCTGCGCAGGGTGTTGGGGCTGACGCCGAGGACTTCGGCGGCGGCGTTGGTGCGGATTCCGGGCATCGGCGGAGGCTTTCGTCTGCGTGAGTTTGCGAACGGGTGCTTGCGCGCCTCATTCGACGTGAGTGCGGATTCTCCCACCGCGATCCCGGGTTTACGGCAGTTATGGACAGATTTCCGGAATCTGTGACGGATCTTGCACAGGTTCGGCGGTGGGCCAGCGACCGGCGGGGTGTCGACTTTCTTTCGCTATGCGGAGGAAAATCGACACCCGGCTCAGTTGTGGACGAGGGCGCCGACGCCGACCGGCTGGCCGACGGCGCGGGCGCGCCAGAGGGCCGCGTCGGCCTTGTGCAGCAGCTCGTCGGCCTCGGCGCCGTGGTCCGGGCAGGCGACGACGCCGGCCGCGACCGCGATCCGCATCCCCCCCGCCCGCTCCAGCTCGTCGAGCTGACCGAGCAGCCGCTCGGCCATCTGCACCCCTTCCACCGTGCGCAGGTTGGGGGCGAGGACGCAGATCGCGTCCTCCTCCAGCCGGAAGGCTTCGTCGACGATGCGGATGCTCTCGCGCAGCGCCGCGCCGAGCGTGGCCAGCACCGTCTCCCGCCCGCCGCCGCGCTCGTCGTTGCGCGTGTCGGGCCCGGAGGCGTCGAAGACGGCGAGGCCGAACGGGTGGCCGTAGCGCTTGTTGGTCTCCAGCAGCTGCTCGAGCCGGCGGCGCATGTGGCCGGGGCGGTAGAGGCTGGCGAGCTCGTGGTGCTCCTCGGCCGGGGCCGGCCCAGCGCCGTTCCTCGCCTGGCTCTCGCTCGCCGCCGGCGCCTCGGAAGCCGCTGACCGCGCCTCAGGCGCCCGCGGCAGCGCGGCGTCCGTCGGCCCTCGACCGGTAGCTCCCTCGCCTTGTCCAGACACCGCTTCGACCGCGCTGGCCGTCACCGCGCCGAAGTCCTCCGCCAACCGCTCGGCCGCCGCGGCGAACGCCTCGCCGTCGCCCAGCTCATCGCGCAGCTTGCGCAGCAACGAGGCGTGCTGAGAGGAGACCTCCCGGGCAACGCGTCCCGCCGCCGAGCCGTCATCCCGCCTACCTGGTGTGTGCGACTGGCCCGCCACGCGCTGACCTTGCCTGACCCGGCGGACGAAGGTGCGCCGTAAAGCCGCTATTTGCGGATAGACGCTCGTCCAGGACGAATGTCCAAGTCCCGACTAATCGAGGCTTCTGCGACCGGCGAGGGCGCGGCCGAGCGTGACCTCGTCGGCGTGCTCGAGGTCGGCGCCGACCGGCAGGCCCGCGGCCAGGCGCGTCACTTTGACCTGGCCGCGCAGGCATTCGCCGATGTGGAGGGCGGTCGCCTCGCCGGTCGTGGTCGGGTTGGTGGCGAGCACGACCTCCTCGATGCCGCCGCGCTCGACCCGCTCCAGCAGCTGGCGGATCTTCAGGTCCTCGGCGTCGATCCCGTCGATCGGCGACAGCGCGCCGCCGAGCACGTGGTAGAGGCCGCGGTATTCGTGGGTGCGCTCGATCGGGATCACGTCGGAGGGCTCCTCGACCACGCAGATCGTCGAGCGGTCGCGGTTCTGGTCGGCGCAGATCCGGCACAGCGGCCCCTCGGCGAGGTTGAAGCACTCCTCGCAGAGGCCGACCTTCTCCTTCACTTCGCGGATCGCGTCGCCGAGCGCGAAGGCCTCTTCGTCGGGCGCGCGCAGCAGGTGGAAGGCGAGCCGCTGCGCCGTCCGCTGGCCGATGCCCGGCAGCCGCGAGAGCTCGGCGACGAGGCGCGCGAGCGGTGCCGGGCCCTCGCTCAACCGCCCAGGCCTGGGATGCCGCCCGGGCCGCCGCCGAGGCCGCCGGTGATCCCGCCCATTTTCGAGCTGGCCAGCTCCTGGGCGGCGCGCAGGCCCTCGTTGACCGCGGCCTGGACCATCTCGGCCAGCATCTCGGCCTCCTCGGGGTCGATCGCCTCGGGGTCGATGGAGATCTCGCGCAGGGTCAGGTCGCCGCCCATCTTCACCTTGACCATGCCGCCGCCGGCGCTGGCCTCGACGACTTCGTCTTTGAGCTGCTCCTGCGCCTGCAGCATCTGGTTCTGCATCTCCTGGGCCTGTTTCATCAGGGCGTTGACGTCAAAGCCCCCGGGTCCGCCTCCTCGAGCCACCTAACTGACCTCCTCCGCGTCGAACTCGCTCTTCAGCCGCTGCAGCAGCTCTTCCTCGTCAACCCCATCAGCTTTGGCCTGCGGCTGCTCGGCCGCCTCCGGCTCCGGCTCCCCGCCGTCGAGCAGGACGTAGGCGGGGCGCAGCGCCCGGCCGGCCACCGCCTCGAAGGCCGCCGCGACCGCGTCGCGCCGCTCCGGCGCCTCGGCCTTGCGTTTGTTGAAGGTCTTGTCGGCGGGAAACCCGACCTGCAGGCCCTCCGCGTCGAGGGCGACCGGCCGCGCCCCCTCGAAGATGGCCGCCAAAGCCGGCGCCGTCTTCCCCAGCTTCGCCAGCACCGAGGGCCAGATCCGGGTCACGTCGTCAAGGGAAAACTCGCCGGCCGCGGGGGGCGCGGGTGCTGTCGCCGCAGGGGACGCCGGCTCCGTCTCAGCTGAGCTCGGCGGCTCTGGTTCCGCCTCTTCCTCTTCGGCCGGGGGCGGATCGTCCTGCGGGGGATCCTCAGCTTCGGTAGCGGGATCTGCCGTGGGTGGCGCCGGTGCGGGGGCCCCCCGCGGCGCGGAGGCGGCTTCGCCGCCGAGCACCGTGGGGGTGGCACCGGCGACAGGACCCGCGGAAGATCCCGCGGCAGGGTTGCCCGTCCCGAGCTGACTCTCCAACCGCTCGATCCGCCGCAGCAGTCCCTCGGTCGAAGGATCCAGATCCGGCCGCGCCGCCTTCAGCAGCGCGATCTCGACCGCCATCCGCGCATCGTCCCCCTCGCGCACCGCGGTCAGCGCATCCGCCAGCTCGTCGATCGTCCGCACCAGCGTCGCCGGGCCGACCGCGCTCGCCTGCGCCCGCAGGCGCGCCTCGTCGGTCGCCGTGACGACGAAGGACGGCGGCACCTCGCCGGTCGTCTGGGCGACGAGGAGGAAGCGCAGGTGGGCGAGCAGGTCGCGGGCGAACTGCGAGGGGTCGCGGCCGGAGCGGGCCATCTTCTCGACCCCGAGCAGGACCCCCTTCGGGTCGGCGGCGGCGACCGCGTCGACCGCCTCGAACAGCAGCTCCGCGTCGGCGGCGCCGAGCATCTCCAGCACGTCGTTCAGCTCGACGTGGCTGCCGCCGAAGGCCACGAGCTGGTCGAGCGTGCCGAGCGCGTCGCGGAAGCTGCCGGAGGCCGAGCGGGCGATCATCGCCACCGCCCCCTCGTCGACCTCGATCGACTCGGCGGCGGCGACCCGGTTCAGCACCTCGGAGATCTGCTCCAGCGAGGGCCGCTGGAAGTCGAAGCGCTGGCAGCGGTCGGCGATCGTCGCCATCACCTTGTGCGCCTCGGTGGTGGCGAGGACGAAGACGGTCTTCGGCGGCGGCTCCTCCAGCGTCTTCAGGAAGGCGTTCCAGGCCTCTTTGGTCAGCATGTGCGCCTCGTCGAGGATGTAGACCTTCCAGTGGCCGCCGGCGGGGGCGTAGGCGACCCGCTCGCGCAGGTCGCGGACGTCGTCGACGGAGCGGTTGGAGGCGGCGTCCATCTCGATCACGTCGATCGAGGTGCCGGCGGCGATCGTCACGCAGGACTCGCATTCGCCGCAGGGCGTCACCGTCGGCCCGCCGCGCTCGCAGTTGAGCGAGCGGGCGAGGATCTTCGCCATCGAGGTCTTGCCGGTCCCGCGCGAGCCGACGAAGAGGTAGGCGTGGCTGACCCTGTCCTGCTCGACCGCGTTGCGCAGGGTGCGGACGACGTGCTGCTGGCCCACCACCTCGTCGAAGGAACCGGGGCGGTGGCGGCGGTAGAGGGAGGTCGACTCGGCGCTCATCAGGTCTCCGGCCAGTGTATCCACGGGCCCGCGGGGCCCCGCGGCGCCTTTATCCCACCCGTCGGGGACAAAAGCGCCACGGCACCGATACCGTGCCGCCGATGTCGAAGGCGGCCCGCAACTGGTTGACGCCCGCCGCCTGGGTGGCCGGCGTCACCGCCGCCCTGCTGCTGCTCTTCCCGGTCGGCTTCCCCAACTACGACACGATCTACGCGCTGGTCTGGGGACGGGAACTGGCGCACGGGGTGAGCCCGGACTACGGCGCCGCGTTGCCGCCGACCCCCCACCCGCTGACCGACCTGATCGGCCTCGTGGCGACGCCGCTCGGCGACGGCGCGATCACGGTGATCATGGTCATCGCCTACGCCTCGCTGGGCCTGATCGGGTGGCTCGTCTACTGGCTCGGCGCCCGCTGGTTCGACCGCTGGATCGGCGCCGTCGCCGCCGCGATCGTCCTCACCCGCGCGCCCTACCTCTCCAACGGCCTGCGCGCCTACGTCGACCTCCCCTACATCGCCTTCTGCCTGGGAGCGCTGGCGATCGAGGCGAAGCGGCCGCGCGCCGGCTGGCCGGTGCTGGCGCTGCTGGTGCCGGCGGGCCTGCTGCGCCCCGAGGCCTGGCTCTTCTCCTTCGCCTACCTGCTCTACCTCTCACTCCACGCCGGCCGCCTCGCAGCGGACCGTGGCGTCGATCGGAAGGAGAAGGCGCCCCTCGAACGGGCGGATACTCAAAGCGCCGGCCCAGCCAGGCCGGCGCTTGTCCGGGCGAGGGGTGCCTTCTCCCTCCCCCCACCAACCCTCATCTGCCTGGCGTTCGCGGCGCCGGTCCTCTGGGCCCTGTTCGACTGGATCACCACCGGCAGCCCGACCTACTCCTTCACCGGCACCCGCGAAACGGTGGAGACGCTGGAACGGCAGACCGGCCCGGTCGACCTCGTCCTCTACGGCCCGCGCCGCCTCGGCGAGGTGCTGCAGTGGCCGGGGATGGTCGGCGCCGCCGGCGGGGTCGTGCTCGGCCTCTCGTTCATGCGCCGCCGCTCCGCCCTCGGCGTCGCCGCCGCCGCGCTCGCGCTCGGCGCCTTCGCGATCCTCGCCTGCGGCGGCCTCGCGATCCTCCCCCGCTACACGATGCTCGCCGCCGCGGTGCTGGCGATCTTCGCCGCGGTCGGGCTGCTCGGCTGGCGCCTGCTCGAGCCGGAGCACCCCTGGCGCCGCCGCTGGCAGCTCTTCTCCGGTCTGGTGCTGGCGATGCTCGTGGTCTGGACGCCGAACCAGTGGGACCTCGACTCCCGCGTCGACACCGACCTCACCAACCAGGCGCGGATCGAGGCCGACCTCACCGACCTCGTCGACGCCGGCGCCTTCGAGCCGCTCTGCGGCAAGGTCGCCGTCCCCAACCACCGCGCCGTCCCCCGCCTCGCCTTCGGCCTCGACGTCGAGCCGACCGAGATCGTCAGCGCCAGCGAGGAAGGGATCCCCGCCCGCGGCTACTTCGTCGCCGCCGCCTCCCCCTTCGTCATCCACAACTTCATCCTCGATCCCAACGACCCGACCGACCTCTCGCTCGAGGTCCCCCCCGGCTTCCGCCTCGTCGACGAGAACGAGTCCTGGCAGGTCTACCGCCGCTGTTAGCCGCGCTCGACGGCGTCGATCGCGGCGTGGGTCTCGGCGGCGAGGTCGGGGTCGGCGAGGTCGACCGCCGGCGGCAGCTCGACGTGGAGGTCGTTGGAGGGGTCGAGGCGGGCGCGCAGGCCGTGCGAGCGGGAGTCGAGGACGTGGCCGCCGCGGCGGCGGTCGGCGTCGATGAAGTGGAGGTGGAAGCCGGCGACCTCGATCCCCTCGACGTAGGCGGCGAAGCGGAAGCCGAGCATCGTCCCCTCGACGTCGGTGAGCTCGAAGACGTGCTGCTCGGCGACGACCTCGGTCAGCGACCGGTAGGGCGGGCGCTGGGCCGGGACCGAGCGGGCGCGGACGAGCTCGAAGCGGCCGTCGAGGCGGATCGCGCAGGAGGAGGCGCCCTCCGGCAGCAGCGCCTCCAGCTGCGCCAGCAGCTCCTCGTGGGTCGGCGCCTCCTCGATCCGCAAGTCGATCTCCGGTTCGAACCGCGTCACCACCGCGAACGGCGTCTTCGCCTCGGGCGGGACCGGGTGGACGCCGCCGTCGACGTCGGCGCGGAAGAACTCGCCGTCGAGGGCGATCATCTCGCCGTCGAGCCCGTTCAGCGTCCCCAGCCCGAGGTCGCCGTGCTCGGCCAGCTCGGCGAAGCTGAGGTCGCCGTCGAAGGCGCCGTCGATCAGCGCCCCGATCGTCGATGCCTGGAAGAGCACGTGCGGCTCGTGCTCGGCGTGCAGGTCGGCGTGCCGCATCGACTCCACGTGCAGCGATCTGATCCAGCGCTCGTCGAGCACGGCGGGCAGTCTCGCACCCTGGCGGCGGCCGCGGCGCCGGGATGGGCTGCCGCGCGTGTCTGGAGGGTTCAAGCGCTCCTCGCGCTTCGGGATCGCCGGTCTCTTCGTGGTCGCGGCGCTCGTCGTCGTGATCGCGATGACGACGGGTCAGGGCGAAGCGAGCCCGAAGCTGCCGCTGGGGCTGATCTTCGGCGTCCTCGCCGCCTACTTCGTCGTCCTCTTCGCCCTGCAGCGCTCCGACCTCGAGCGGACCGCCGCCGGCAACGTCTCCGCGACCAACCGCGCCGTGGCCGAAGGGGGCCGGGCGCCGCAGCATCCGCCTGGGGATGGTGATCGTGAGCATCGAGATGCGCGACCCGGCGACGCCGCGGATGGGCCCGCGGGTGCGCGGGGCGCGGGTGCTGAGCGGAGAGCGCCACGGCCGGCCGGTGACGGCGCGGCTCGGCGGCGAGGAGCGCGGCGGCGCCAGCGAGATCACGGTCGGCGGTCCCTGCCCGGAGTTCGAGGCGAAGGCGCGCGACGGGCGCGTGCGCCGGCAAGAGCGCGCCGGCGGCGATCGCCGCGGCGCTGCGGGCGGTCCCCAACTCGACCCGCTGGAAACGGCTGCAGGTGAGCGGCGGCCCCGAGGGAATCCTCGTCGCCCGCAGGGCGGCGAGCAGAGCGACTGGCTCTGCGACCTCTGGCTGGCCGAGCGCCTGGCCTCCGTCTGACGGGGCGGCGGCGGGCCGGCGGAGCCGGCATGTAAGCATCCGGCCCGTGGCAGCGATCGAACTCAGCGGCGTCGTCAAGCGCTTCGGCCCGATCACGGCCGTCGACGGCCTCGACCTCGAGGTGCCGGAAGGCATCTGCCTCGGCCTGCTCGGCCCCAACGGCGCCGGCAAGTCGACGACGATGCGGCTGCTGACCGGCCAGGCGATCGCCGACGCCGGCGAGCTGCGCGTGCTCGGCTATGAGCTGCCGGCGCAGTCGAAGCCGGCGCGGGCCGAAATGGGCGTCGTCCCCCAGCTCGACAACCTCGACGTCGACGTCACCGTCGAAGACAACCTCGCCGTCTACGCGCGGCTCTACCGGGTCAGGGACGTCGCCGCCGCGGTCGACCGCTGCCTCGACCTCGCCCGCCTGCGCGACCGCCGCCGCGACGCCGTCGACAAGCTCTCCGGCGGCATGCGCCGGCGCCTGCTGCTGGCGCGCGGGCTCGTCCACGAGCCGCGGCTGGTGCTGCTCGACGAGCCGACGGTCGGGCTCGACCCGCAGATCCGCACCGAGCTCTGGACCCTGATCGGCGAGCTCAAATCCCGCGGCACGACGATCCTCATGTCCACCCACTACATCGAGGAGGCCGAGCGACTGGCCGACGAGGTGGCGATGATGCACCGGGGCAAGATCATCAGCCGCGGCCGCCCGGTGGACCTGATCGCCGAGCACGCCGGCCGCCAGACCGCCGAGGTCTACGCGCCGCCGCAGCGGCTGAGCGAGCTGCGCAGCGCGGCCGAGGCGATGGGGCTGCGGGCGCGGCCGGCCGGCCCGGCGATCGCGATCGTCGGCTCCGAGCGGGCGCGCGACGGCCACATCCCGGAGGACGCGGTGGTGCGGGCGGCGACGCTCGAGGACGTCTTCGTGCTGCTGACCGGGGAGGAGGCGGAGTGAACGCGCAGCCTCGGGCCGCCCCGGCGCGCCGGACGATGCGGCGGCTGGAACCGGCGGCGATCGCCGGGGTGATGAGCCGCGAGGTGGCCAACTTCCGCACCTACTGGCGCGGCACCACCTTCTCCAGCGTGCTCGAACCGCTGGTCTACCTGCTCGCCTTCGGGCTGGGCCTGAGCGCGACCCTGGTCGACGAAGTCGACGGCGTCCCCTACATCCAGTTCGTCGGCACCGGCATGGTGGCGACGGCGGTGATCTTCTCCAGCGCCCTGCCCTCGATGTTCGGCACCTTCGTCAAGCAGCGCTTCCAGAACACCTACGAAGCGATCCTCGCCGCCCCGGTCGACGTCGAGGAGCTGGTCAGCGCCGAGATGCTCTGGATCGCGGCCCGCTCCGCCGTCTACGGCTGCGTGCCGCTGGTCGTCACCTTCTTCTGGGGCCTCGACCCCGAGCCGGGGATGCTGCTGGTGCCGATCTTCGCCTTCGTCACCGCCCTCGGCTTCTCCGGCTTCGGCGTCGCGATGGCGGCGACCGTGGCCAAGATCGACCAGTTCAACTACGTGACCGCGCTCTTCGTCACGCCCCTGTTCCTCGTCGCCGGCACCTTCTTCCCGATCGACGGCCTGCCCGAGGGCGTCCAGGTCGTGGCGCAGTTCAACCCGCTGCACCAGCTGGTCGAGCTGGTCCGCGGCGGCGCCTTCGGCTACGAGCCGGTCGACCTCGCCCGCTTCGCCTTCCTGCTCGCCTTCGCTCTCGTCACCTGGCGCGTGGCGATTCACCAGATGCGCAAGCGCCTGATCGATTGAGCGTTCGTCGTTGTTCGCCCAGAGGGCGAAAAGAGACGAACGCGGCGAAAAGTGGACCGTGCACCCGCCTTCGAAGCGAGGTCACCGGGCGTGTCCGTCGTTTAAGGCTCGAGCCGGGCTCGCCTGCGGCACCCGCGGCATCCGCTTAAGGCTGCTTCCTTCCGGACCTGACCTGATTCGCGTGCCCACGTCGCGCAGGACCCGGCCGTCAACGCCGCCGCGACGCACTGACCCCGACGGCCAGCTCCTCGGAACGGTAGTCGGCCCCGCTAAGCGGATTTCGGGTTACAGGGCACCGCTGGTTCCCCGCCTAGCACGGTCCAGTGGTGATCCTACCCTGCCGGCCGTAGGATCACGCCCTTGATCCTCCTGCCCCTCCCGCTCGCCGCCGTCGAAGTCGACACCGAGTCCTTCTTCGCGATCGTCGTCGTCGCGGCGCTGGCGGCGGTGACCGTGGCGGCGGTGCCGAAGCGGTTCGCGCCCCCGGTGGTCGTGCTGGAGCTGCTGCTCGGCATCGTCGTCGGTCCCGAAATCTTCGACATCGCCCATACCGACGACTTCGTCGAATTCTTCTCCAACCTCGGCCTCGGGATGCTCTTCTTCTTCGCCGGCTACGAGATCGACTTCGGCCGGATCAAGGGCCGGCCGATGAAGCTCGGCGCCTGGGGGTGGGTGCTCTCGGTCGCCCTCGCCTACGGGATCGGCGGCATCCTCGCCGCGACCGGGATCATCCTCTCCTTCCTCTACACGGGCTCGGCGATGGCGACGACGGCGATCGGCACCCTGATCCCGATCCTGCGCGACAACGGCGAGCTGAAGACGCGCTTCGGCACCTACCTGCTGGCGGCCGGCGGCGCCGGCGAGTTCGGCCCGATCCTGCTCGTCACCCTCGTCCTCTCGACCACCAACCCGCTGCACGAGGCGGCGATCCTGCTCGCCTTCGTCGCCCTGGCGCTGGTCCTGGCGATGGGCTCGGTGCGCTGGGCCTGGCGCGGCTGGCCGGCGCTGGAGCGGACCTTCGAGGCGAGCAGCCAGCTTGCGGTGCGGGTCACCGTCGTCCTCGTCTTCGGCCTCGTCCTGCTCGCCGGCAAGCTCGGCCTCGACATCCTGCTCGGCGGCTTCGTCGCCGGGATGATCGTGCGGCTGGCGCTGCAGGGCCACGAGTTGGCGGTGTTCGAGTCGAAGCTGACCGCGGTCGGGTTCGGCTTCTTCGTGCCGTTCTTCTTCGTCGCCAGCGGCATCTCGTTCGACCTCGCGGCGCTGGGATCGGTCGGGGCGATGCTCAAGCTGGTGATGTTCTTCGGCCTCTTCCTGGTCGTGCGCGGGGCGCCGGCGCTGCTGCTCTACCGGGGCGTCTTCGGCCTCCGCGACCGTGCCGCGCTCGCCTTCTACTCGGCGACCGAGCTGCCGCTGGTGGTGGCGATCACGACGATCGCCACCCAGACCGGCAACATGGAGACCTCGACCGCGGCGGGGCTTGTCGGCGCCGCGATGCTCTCCACTCTCGTCTTCCCCTTCGTCGGCCTGGCGCTGCGGCGCGAGGTCGAGGCGGAAGAGGGCGAGACGGGGCCGCCGGGCGCCGGGCCGCCCGAAGGGACGCGCCCGGTCGCCCAGCCGCAGCCGGCCGGTTAGCGGAATTGCACGAGGCTCGGCCGCGGTCGTATCATCAGCGCCTCCCGGGCGCGTAGCTCAGTGGGAGAGCGCTCGCTTCACACGCGAGAGGTCGCTGGTTCGAAACCAGCCGTGCCCATAG
>CAVPEX010000047.1:0-54704 GCA_963703585.1 uncultured Solirubrobacterales bacterium
GAGCGCTAGCTCGTCGCCAGCCCGAGGGCCAGCAGCGGGAAAGCGCACATCACGCCCATGAAGGCGCCGATGGCGGCGCCGCTGGCGAGGCTCGCGGTGCGCGAGCGGGCGCCGGAGATGACTCCGACGAGGAAGGCGAAGCCGGCGATACCGAGGCCGATCCAGAAGACGGGAGGCATGACGGGCGGAACCCTACAGAACTAAACCCCGGCAGGAGATCGCCGATAGGGGTCAAATCGCACGACCATGAACGAGACCACGGGCAAGAGCAGCAAGCTGATCCTGGCGGCGATGATCTTCGCCGTCGCGATGATGTTCATCGACCAGACGATCGTCGCGATCGCGATCCCGAGCATCCAGGACGACCTCTCGCTCTCCTCGACCGGGGTGCAGTGGATCATCAACGGCTACCTGCTCGCGCTCTCGGCGCTGTTCGCCTTCGGCGGCCGCCTCGCCGACGTCGCCGGCCACCGCACGATGGTCGTGATCGGCGTGATCGTCTTCGCCACCGCCTCCGCCCTCTGCGGCGCCACCCCGAGCGGCTCGCTCGACGAGATCTGGCTGATCGTCTTCCGCATCATCCAGGGCGCCGGCGCGGCGATGATGTTCCCCGCCGCCCTGGCGATCGTCCTCGGCTCCTTCCCGCTGCGCGAGCGCGGCCGCGCGATGGCGATCTTCTTCGCCGTCACCGGCGGCCTCACCTCGATCGGCCCGATCGCCGGCGGCTACCTGACCGAGTGGACCTGGCGGGCGATCTTCTGGGTCAACATCCCGGTGGCGCTGATCGCCCTCTTCCTCACCTGGAAAGCGCAGCCGGCCAACGAGAAGCACCCGGCGCCGATCGACTACCGCGGCACGGTGCTGATCACCGGCGGCATGGGCCTGCTGGTGCTGGGCCTGCAGCAGTCCGCGGTCTGGGGCTGGGGCGGCGGCGCCACCTGGGCCTGCATCGTCGCCGGCCTCGCGATCCTCGCCGCCTTCGTCCTCTACGAGCTGCGGATCGAGAACCCGCTGCTGCGGCTCGAGGTCTTCCGCGACCGCGCCTTCAGCGTCGACAACGTGATCCTCTTCCTGCTGATGATCCCCTTCGTCCCGCTCTTCTTCTTCGCCAGCATGTACGCGCAGATCTCGCTCGGCGAAAGCGCCTCGGAGACCGGGCTCTACCTGCTGATCTTCTTCGCCGGCTTCGCCGTCGCCTCGCAGTGGGGCGGCAGGATCCTCGACAAAGTCGGCGCCCGGCCCTCGGTCGTGCTCGGCTGCGCCGTCGCCGCCGTCGGCTTCTACCTCTGGGGGCAGTCGCTGGACAACCTCTCGGTGAGCGAACAGTGGTACTACATCGTCCTCGCCGGCGCCGGGGTCGGGCTCGTCCTCAGCCCGGCCAACACCGACGCGCTCAACCGGGTGCCGAGCAGCCGCTACGGGGAGGCGACCGGGATCACCCAGACGGTGCGGAACTTCGGCTCCAGCCTGGGGCTCGCCGTGCTCGGCTCGGTGCTGATCCTGCAGAACAGGTCCAACGTCGAGGCGACGGCCGCCGAACACGGCGTCTCGAAGGGGACCGCGGACGAAATCGCCGACGCGATCAGCCAGGGCGCCGGCGCCGGCGAAGAAGGCGCCCTGCACGTCGGCGGCAAGGTCGGCAAGGTCGTCGAAGCCATCCCCCAGGACTTCGCGATGGCGACCCAGAAGGTCTTCTACGCCTTCGCCGCCGTGATGGCGGTCGCCTTCGTCGTCGCCCTGGCGAAAATGCCGAGCGGCAAAGTCGAAGAGGTGCCGCCCGAGCAGTAGCGTTGGCGCGGTGAAAGCCGGGCCGCGGTTCCTCTTCCTGGGTCTCACGATCATCCTGGGGACCCCCCTCACGGCGACGGCGGCGTCCCCCGCGGAACGCCTGGCCGAGCGGTTCGCGCCGATCACGATGCTGCGCGAGCAGCGCAACCCGCCCTGCGACACCGCCGAGGAGCAGTACGAGCCGACCAGCGTCGACACCGTGCTCGGCAACCCGACGTGGTCCTGCAGCGCGCCGGGCCCGGCGGCGAGCTGCGGGACGTCCAGCGGGCGCCCGGCGGCGCCGACATCGCCGGCCTCGCCGACGTCTACTACCTGAACCTCGACGGCACCGTCCTCGGCAAGACCTGCGTCTACTCGCGCGACTTCCGCCGGCTGGTCCGCGAAGGCCGGGCGCCGCCCACGACCTACGCCCATGTCGCCCGCGAGAGCGGCCACTCCGGCTTCGCCCTCCAGTACTGGTTCTTCCGGTACTTCAACCAGTTCAACGACCTGCACGAGAGCGACTGGGAGGGGATGCAGGTCAGCTTCGAGTCGGCGACCCCGGCGGCGGCGCCGGCGGCGGAAGAGGAACCGAGCGAGATCATCCTCTTCCAGCACGCGGGCGGCGAGCGCGCCGGCTGGCACGAGGGCAAGGGTGCAGAAGGAGGGCACCCACCCGATCGTCTTCCCCGCCGCCGGCTCCCACGCGACCTTCTACGACTCCGCCGTCTACGTCTAGAACGGCCAGAACGGCCCCGGGCTGGGCTGCGACAACACCTCCGAACCGGTGCGGGAGCTGCGACCGCGGCCGGTGCTGCTGCCGGCGCGGCCGCCGCTCGCGGGCCCCTTCTCCTGGCTCAGCTACCAGGGGCGCTGGGGCGAACGCGAAAAGGGCTACAACAACGGGCCGACCGGCCCGGCGACGAAGACGGTCTGGCGCGAGCCGTTCACCTGGATGTCGGAACAGCGCACGACCAGCCCGCGGCTGCCGGGCGGCTCGATCGTCGGCCCGCAGGTGAGCGCCGCCTTCTGCGGCGTCGTCGGCTCGATCTCCGAGCTGATCGACCTCGAGGCGAAGTCGCGCCCGGCGGCGATCGCGAGCGTCGCCGTCTTCGCCCTGCCGATCTCCCTCTTCGTCGGCCTCACCCGCTGGGGGCCGGTGGACCCGGAGCGGCTGCGGGCACGCCGCAGCTTCGGCCAGATCGTCCGTACCGCCCGCCAGCTCTAGGGACGCCACTGGTTGCCGATGGCCGCGATCGGGCTGACCGCGTTCCCGATCGTCGGCGGCGCCAACCTGGTCGCAGGCGGGGAGCCCGGCTTCCGCGCCGCCTTCGCCGGCATGCGCGAACGCTTCTGGCGCGTCGTCGGCGGCCAGATGCTGGTCGTCCTCGGCCTCTTCGCGCTGGCCCTGACCATCGTCGGCATCCCCTTCGCCGCCTACGGGTACGTCGCCTGGAGCTTCGTCAAGCAGGAGGTCCTGTTCGAGGACCGCAGGATCCGCGAGGCCTTCCACGCCAGCTCCGACCTGGTGCGCGGCCGCTGGTGGCACACGCCCCGCGTCGCCGCCTTCCTCTTCCTGGTCTCGATCGTGACCGGGCCCGCCCTCTCCTTCGCGCTGATCTTCACGGCGCTGCCGCTGATCTGGATCAACCTGGTCGGCTCGCTGATCTTCGCCCTGCTGATCCCCTACGTGGCGATCGGCGAGACGCTGCTCTTCTTCGACCTGCAGGCGCGGGCAGCGGCCGAGCCGGCGAAGCCGCGCCGCTCCTGGAGGCTGTGGCGGCCGCTCCGGTTCGGCCGGGTGGTCGGCGATGAATTAGGCTTCCCGGCGTGAAGCTGCTCGCCTTCAGCGACCTGCACCGCGACCTCGGGCAGGCGGCGAAGCTGGCCGAGATGTCGGCCGACGCCGACGTCGTGATCGGCGCCGGCGACTTCGCCTCGGTCCACGAGGGGCTGGAGGAGACGATCGGGGCGCTGGCGGCGATCGAGACCCCCACCGTCCTCGTCCCCGGCAACAACGAGACCGCCGACGCCCTGCGCGTCGCCGTCGAGCGCTGGCCGGCGGCGACGGTGCTGCACGGCGAGGGCACGACGATCGACGGGGTCGAGTTCTTCGGCCTCGGCGCGGGGATCCCGGTGACGCCCTGGGAATGGAGCTTCGACCTCGACGACGAGGCGGCCGGCGAGATGCTCGCCGCCTGCCCCGAGGGCGCGGCGCTGGTCCTGCACTCGCCGCCGCGGGGGCACTGCGACAGCGGCGGCGACGGCACCCACTTCGGCAGCGCGGCGCTGCTGCGGGCGATCGAGGAGAAGCGCCCGCGGCTCGCCGTCTGCGGCCACATCCACGAGTCGTGGGGCTGCGAGAGCGAGGTCGGCTCGACGCCGGTCCGCAACCTCGGCCCGACCGGTACCTGGATCGAGATCTAGGGCCGGCGTGGAAGGCGGCGGCCCCAAGCGAGCCGGGCTGGTTCTCGGCTCGCTGATCCTCGTCGCCGCCGTCGCCAACCTCAACCTCGCGGTCGCCAACGTCGCCCTGCCGGAGATCGGCCAGGAATTCGACGCCGGTCAGACGACGCTCAACCTGGTCGCCGTCGGCTACTCCCTCGGGCTCGCCGCCTCGGTCCTCTACCTCGGCGCCCTCGGCGACCGCTACGGGCGCAAGATGATGCTGCTGCTGGGGATGGGGCTCTCGATCCCCGCCTCGCTGCTGGCCGGTCTCGCGCCCTCGATCGGGATCCTCTTCCTCGCCCGCCTGCTCGGCGGCGTTGCCGCCGGCATGGCTTTCCCGACCACGCTGGCGCTGATCACGGCGCTGTGGTCGGGCCCGGCGCGAACGAAATCGATCGCCCTCTGGTCGGCCCTCGGCGGCGCCGTCGCCGCGCTCGGCCCGCTCCTCTCCGGGGCCCTGCTGGAGCGCTTCGACTGGGGCTCGGTCTTCCTCGTCACGCTCCCGCTCGCCGCCCTCGCCCTGCTCGGGGCCTGGCGCCTCGTCCCCTCCCATGTCAACGAGACGACCAAGCCGGTCGACAACCCCGGCGGCCTGCTCTCGATCGTGATGGTGGCGACGCTGGTGATGGGGATCAGCCTGGCGCCGGCGCCGGGCAAGCTGACCCTGGCGATCGGCCTGGTCGTGATCGCCCTGGCGACCGCCGCCGCCTTCGTCCTGCGCCAGCGCCGCGCGCCGGAGCCGCTCTACGACCTCGCGATCGCCCGGCGGCGGGTCTTCTGGGTCGCCGCCTGCGCCGGGATCATCGTCTTCGGCTCGCTGATGGCGGCGATGTTCGTCGGCCAGCAGTTCCTCCAGAACGTGCTCGGCTACTCGACCCTGGGCTCAGGGGCGGCGATCCTGCCGGCGGCGGTGCTGATGGTGCTGGTCGCCCCGCGCTCGGCGAAGCTGGTCGAGGCCCGCGGCGCCCGCTTCACCCTGCTGCTCGGCTACGTCTTCTGCCTGCTCGGCTTCCTCGCGATGCTGCTGCTCTGGAAGACCGGCATCCCGTACTGGAAGGTCGCGCTCGGCTACGGCCTGGTCGGGATCGGCGTCGGCTTCGCCGGCACCCCGGCCTCGCACTCGCTGACCGGCTCGGTGCCGGTGACCCGCGCCGGCATGGCCTCCGGCACCGCCGACCTCCAGCGCGACCTCGGCGGCGCGATCATGCAATCGATCCTCGGCGCCCTGCTGACGGCCGGCTATGCGGCGGCGACCAGCGCCGCGATCGCCGGCTCCTCGCAGCA
The DNA here is from genome assembly GCA_963703585.1 of uncultured Solirubrobacterales bacterium. GTDB lineage: Bacteria > Actinomycetota > Thermoleophilia > Solirubrobacterales > 70-9 > VAYN01. The sequence continues at coordinate 5,500 of CAVPEX010000047.1, forward strand.
GGCGAAGATCACCGAGAACGTCGAAAACGAGCTGACCAAGTCCTTCTCCAGCGCCGCCGACACCGCCGAGCAATACCCCCGCTACAGCGACCAGATCATCGCCGCCGCCAGGGATTCCTTCCTGCAGGGCGACAGATGGGCCTACACCGCCGGCATCGTCGCCGTCGTCCTCGGCGCCGGCCTCGTCTTCTTCTGCTTCCCCAAGGGCGAGGAGGAGAAGCGCCTGCTGCAGCGCTACGAAGCCGAAGACGCCGCATCGGGATAATCAGGGCCATGGCCCACCGCCTGCTCAGGGCCGCCGACTCGCACTGGCGGCCTTCGAACCAGATGTCGGTCCAGAACACCGACCTCGCCAAGCAGCTCGAGGCGAGCGCGCTGGGGGCGCGGCTGTGGCGACTGGCGCCGGGCCAGGCCTCGACGCGGCACCGCCACCGCGAGCAGGAGGAGCTCTACGTGCTGCTGCAGGGCAGCGGCCGGGTGCGAATCGACGGCGAGCTGCTGACCCTGGAGCCGCTCGACACGCTGCTGGTCGAGCCCGCGGCGGTGCGCCAGCTCTTCAATGACACCGAGGCGGACCAGCTCTGGCTGGTCGTGGGAGCGCCGCCGGAAGCCGCGAACACGCTGGAGATGACCGAGGGGCAGTTGGCCGAGCTCTACCCCGACGGGCCGCGGGCGCTGCCGCCCGAGCTCGGCGGCTGAGCGGAGTGACAGGGTCGTCGCCGTCGACGTCGTCGACTTCACCGACACGCCGCTCTCGGAGAACACCGGCCGCGACGAGGGGCCGCCCTTCGCGACGGCCCTGCGCGCCCCGCAGCCGCTGCTCGCCTCTCCCCTGCTGGCGGCGCTGACGATCGCCGAGCTCAACCCGGCCCACGTCGAGGAGGGCGCCGGCGCGATCGAGCGGCTGGTGGCCGCCGTCGCCGAGGGCCTGGCCGCCGGCTAGTCGGTCCGGTCCTCGGGACCGCCACGGTCCTCGCCTCGCCGCTGCCTGGTCAGGACGGCGAGCAGGTCGCCGATCTCCCGCTCCTGGACCAGGGGATGGCGCAGGGGCAGGTCGGTGAGCACCTCGTAGTGGTTGCGCCGACCCTGGCGTTCGCGCCGCACGTAGCCCTCCTCCACCAGCTGGCTGAGGATCTTGTGGGCGCCGCGCTCGGTGATGCCGACCGCCTCGGCGATGTCGCGCAGGCGCACGCCGGGGTCGTTGGCGACGCAGAGCAGGACGTGGGCGTGATTGGTGAGGAAATTCCAGCTGCCGTTCATAGCTGCATTACATCATCTTTGGTTATGGAATTCTAGTTCATGAATTTGTGTTACCCTGTTCGGACGTCCTCCCGCCAATCAATTGGAGTCACAGATGAGATGGACCTCACCACCGACCGATTCGCCCCGCCCCTCCCCGACCGCCTTCAGGCGCCGCGTCATCGCCCTCGCGACGGGCGCTGCCCTGCTGCTGACGATGGTCTGGGCCAGCGGCGCCCAGGCCGCCACCGCGATCGGCCTTGGAACCGCTGACAGCTACGCCGTGCTGGGCGGCTCGGGGGTCACCAACACCGGCCCCAGCGTCCTCAACGGCGACCTCGGCACCTTTCCCAACCCCTCCGTCACCGGCTTCGGCGGCGCGCCCAACGGCACCGTCAACGGCGCCACGCACCAGGCCGACGCCGCGGCGGCTTCGGCCCAGGGCGACCTCACCACCGCCTACGACAACGCCGCCGGCCAAGGGCCCGCCAACCTGCTGGCCACGGAGCTGGGCGGTCAATCGCTGACCCCCGGCGTCTACAACTCCCAGTCCGGGACCTTCGGCATCACCGGGGCGCTGACCCTGAACGCGCAGGGCAACCCGAACGCGGTCTTCATCTTCCAGACGGCCAGCACGCTGATCAGCGCCTCGGCCTCGCAGGTCAACCTGATCAACGGCGCCCAGCCGTGCAACGTCTACTGGAAAGTCGGCTCCTCGGCGACGCTCGGGACGAGCTCGGCCTTCGCCGGCAACATCCTGGCGCTGCAGTCGATCTCGCTCAACAACGGAGTCGCGGTCCGGGGCAGGCTGCTGGCCCGCAACGGCGCCGTCACCCTGATCAACGACACGGTCACCCGACCCGCCTGCACGACCGGCCCTGGCGGCGGCGAAGGCGGCGGCGGCGGACAGGCCGGCGGCGGGAACGGAAACGGCGGCAATGGCAATGGCAGCGGCAGCGGCAGCGGCAACCGCCGACCGACCGTGCAGCTCAACGGAGTCCCGGGCAACCGCAGCAACCGCGCCGGAGAGAACATCCGCGACGCAGGCCGCCTTCCCTGCGTCGGTGAGGACTTCCGCGTGAAGGTCAGGGTCCACGGCTCGACGCAGTTGCGACGGGTCGAGGTCTTCCTCGACGGCAAGCTGATCAGGCGAAGCACCCGCAAGGAGTTCGCGGTCCCGATCGACGTCGACGGCCTGCGCACCGGGCGCAGCACGATCCGGGTCCAGGCGGTCGACAGGAACGGCCGCCGAGACGTGCAGAGCCAGAGCTTCCGGATCTGCGCCCGCGCGGTCCCGAGCCCGAGCTTCACCGGCTGAACCCGGTGACGCGATGATCAGCCCGCGGCGCCTGGCGGTCGCCCTCGCCCTGCCGGCAGCGCTCGCCCTGCCGGCAGCGGCGGCGGGCGCTGGCGCCACGCCCGCGCTCCGCGCCCAGACCGACGTCCCCGGTGCCGAGACCAGCAGCGTCCGCCTCTCCAACGAATGGACCTCGACGCGCTGGGCGCATCCCGCGCGGCGGGCGCCGATCCGCTGGCAGCCGGCGCCGGGCGCGCGGCGGGTCGCCTCCACCCACCTCCTCACCGAGGACGGCTTCCCCGAGGTCTACGTGGCGCTGCGCAGCTGGAGGGACCCGAGCGGCAAGAGCTGGGTCAGGATCCGGATTCCGATGCGGCCCAACGGGCGCACCGGCTGGGTCCGCCACTCGGCGCTGGGACCGCTCTACCGGGTGCGGACCGCGCTGATCGTCGACCGGCCGAAGCTGCGCGCGACCCTCTACCGGCGCGGAGCCCCCGTCTGGAGCGCGCCCGTCGGCATCGGCAAGCCCAGCACGCCGACGCCGCCGGGGCGTTTCTGGATCCGCGAGAAGTTCAGGACGCCCGGCTCGGGGAGCCTCTACGGGCCGGTCGCCTTCGGCAGCAGCGACTACTCGGTCCTCAGCGAATGGCCGGGAGGCGGCGTGGTCGGCATCCACGGCACCAACGAGCCGGTGCTGATCCCCGGCCGGCCCTCCCACGGCTGCATCCGCCTCCGCAACGCCGACGCGCGCGAGCTCTGGCGCCTGATGCCGGTCGGAACGCCGCTGCTGATCGGCAGGACCGCCCACCTCCGCGGCGGCGGACGGCCGGCGGAAGCGATCAGCTCCGCAGGGTGAGCGCTTCCTCGAGGTGGGCGAGGAGGACGTCGACGATCTGGGGGTCGAACCGGGTCCCCCTCCCGTCCCGGATCAGTCCCACCGCCTCGGCCACCGGCATCGCGTCCCGGTAGCAGCGATCGCTGAGGAGGGCGTCGAAGACGTCGGCGACCGCGGTGATGCGTCCCTCCAGCGGGATCTCCTCGCCCTTCAACCCCTGCGGATAGCCGCTGCCGTCGAAGCGCTCGTGGTGGGTGAGGGCGATCGTCGCGGCGAGCTGCAACAGCTCGCTCTGGGATTCGGAGAGGATTTCGTACCCGATCTGCGTGTGCCGCTCCATCTCGGTGCGCTCTTCGAGGGTCAGGGGACCCGGCTTGCGGAGGATCTCGTCGGGGGTGCCGATCTTGCCGACGTCGTGCATCGGCGCCGCGGTGCGCAGCAGCTCGACCCGGTCGGGGTCGAGCCGCAGCCAGCTCCCGAGGAAGGCCGCGATCGCGCCGATCCTCTCGACGTGCTGCCCGGTCGAGGCGTCGTGCAGGTCCACCGCTTTCGCCAGCCGCTCGACCGTCTCCTGGCGCGAGAGCCGCAGCTCGGCAATCGACTCCAGCTGGGAGCCCCACATCTCGTGGCGCAGCTCGATCGCCTCCCGCTGGGCGGTGATGTCGATCGAGATCCCGCAGACAGCGGATATTTCCCGCTGCTCGTCGATCAGCGGGAACTTGACCGTCTTGTAGGTCCTCTCGACGCCGTCGACGAGCATCGTTTCTTCGGCCTCGTAGCTCTCGCCGCCCTCGAGGATCAGCCGGTCGGCGCCGCTGGGGGTCTCGACCGCGCCTGCCGGGGACGTGATCGTCTCGTCGGTCTGGCCCACCAACTTGCCGAGCTTGTGCCCGGTCAGCTCGTCGGCTTTGGCGTTGGCGACGACATAGCGCTGGGAGGCGTCCTTGACGTAGATCGGGATCGGCGCCATGTCGATGATCTGCTGGAACTGATCCGCCAGGTTGCGACGGAGGGCGCCGGCCGCGACCTCCAGCTCGCCGCGCCGCAACGCGTTCATCGTCGCGATCAGCAGCTGGCCCGGTCGCAGGGGCTCGACCAGATAGCCGTAGACGCCGAAGCCGAAGGCCCGCCGCGCCATGTCGGTGTCTTCCTCGCCGGTGACCAGGACCACGGCGGTGCCGGGATGCTCCCGGAGAATCTCTTCGGCGAACTTCAGGGTCCCCTCGCCGTTGACCCGGATGTCGCAGAGGGCAAGGTCGAAGCTGCCGGCCGCAAACTTCTCCTGGGCCTCGGCGATATCGCTGACGAACTCGCACAGGTAGAGGTCCCCCAGGGCCTCGTCGATCGTCTCCAGCATCTGCGGACGGCCGTAGACGACCAGGATCCGTGCCTGGCTTCCCGCGGCTCCGAGGGCCGCGCTCGGCGTCGCCGGGGTAACTGACGTGGTCTCGCCCCCAAGATGCTGGAAATGCCGGCTCACAACTTGTAACAAGCGTAACAGGGCTCGGTCGCCGATCCGAGCTTGCAATCTGGACTTCGATGCACCCACATAGAAGAGTCACGTTGACCCCGACGCCCTCGAGCCAGGAGTCCAGCGGCGTCGCCTTCGAGAGCGGCGCCGGGCGCTGGCTGCTGGCGGTCGCCGTGCTCGGCTCGGGGACGGCCTTCCTCGACGGGACCGTGGTCAACGTCGCCCAACCGGCCCAGATCGACTCCTACGTCAGCGCGATCCTGCCGCCGGTGACCGTCTTCGGCCTCGGCCTCACCCTGGTCGTCGCTCCGGTCACCGCGACCGTCCTCGCCGCCGCCGACACCCGCCACTCCGGCATCGCCTCCGGCGTCAACAACGCCGTCGCCCGAGTCGGCGGACCGCTCGCCGTCGCCGTCCTACCGGTGGTCGCCGGCCTCACCGGCGACAGCTTCTACGACCCGGCGGAGATGACCAGCGGCTTCCACATGGCGATGCTCGCCTGCGCCGCGCTTGCCGCCGCCGGCGGCGTGCTGGCCTGGCTGACGATCGAACCCGGCGTCCTGCGCGCCGAGGCCGAGCCCGGCGGCGACACTCCCGAGCGCCTCGCCGAGGACTTCAGCTGCGCCGTCAACGGGCCACCGCTCCGCCCCGCCCGCGAGGCCGAGTGCAGCGTCAAAGCGCCAGGCTGACCGGCTCCTCCAGCAGCGCCCGCACCCTGGCGAGGAACTCGGCGCCCTCGGCGCCGTAGAGGATGCGGTGGTCGCAGGAGAGGGTGGCCTTCATCAGCTGGGCGGGGACGATCTCGCCGTCGCGGACCGCCGGGCGCTCCACGATCGCCCCGACCGCGAGGATGCCGGCCTGGCCGGTGTTGATCACGGCGCTGAACTCATCGATCCCGAACATCCCCAGGTTGGAGACGGTGAAGGTGCCGCCGGCGAGCTCGGGCGGGGTGACGCTGCCGTCTCGGACCCTGCCGGCCAGCGCCCGCGAGTCGGAGGCGATCTGCCTCAGCCCCTTGCGATCCGCGTCGAAGACGGTGGGAACCACCAGCGCCCCCTCGGCCGCCACCGCCACCCCGACGTTGACCCGCGAATAGAGCTCGAAGCGCCCGTCCTTGTAGGAGCCGTTGGCTTTCGGAGACTCCCGCAAGGCGATCGCAGAGGCCTTCACCACCATGTCGTTGAAGGAGGGCACCACCTCCCCTTCCTTCGCAGCAGCCTTGATCGCCTTGCGCGCCTCCACGGCCCGGCTCATGTCGATCCCGACCGAGAGGTAGAAGTGCGGCGCCGTAGCCTTCGACTCGGCCATCCGCCTGGCGATGACCTGCTGCAACTTCGTCAGCTCCTGAACGGCGACCTCGCCCTTCGCGGTCTCGGCCGACGGCGGCGCACCGTCAGCCGCGGGCCTTGCCACCTCGACTTGCTGGGTGGAGGTGGCAAGGCCCGCGGCTCCAGGCGCCGCCTGCTCGACATCTGCCTTGACGATCCGCCCGCCGGGCCCCGAGCCCTGCAGCGAACCCAGCTCGACGCCGCGCTCCTTCGCCAGCCTCCGGGCCAACGGCGACGCCTTGACCCGCCCGCCGTCCTCGAGCCCGGCCGTCGTCCGGCGAGCGTCGGAGCCGTCATCCATGGGTGGCGCCGTAGGTGGGCCCGCCGGCGAGGAAGCTTTAGCTGCCGCAGCCGGTGGGGGGTCCCCTGCGGCGACAGGACCCGCGGATGACGGCTCCCGTCCCTCGCCGTCCCCGCCGATCACGGCAATAGGCGAGCCGATCGGCAACGTCTCCCCCTCCTGAGCCAGGATCTCGGTCAGCGTCCCGGCGACGTCTGCCTCATAGGCCATGTTCGCCTTGTCGGTCTCGATCTCCACCAGCTCCTCGCCGACCGCCACCTCGTCCCCCACCTGCTTCAGCCAGGTGAGGATCGTCCCCTCCTCCATCGAGTCGGAGAGGCGCGGCATCACCACGTCGGTCATGGGGCGAGGCCCAGGGTCCTCAGGGCGGCCGCGGCGACGCGGTCCTCGGTCGGCATCGCCGCCAGCTCCAGCTCCTTCGCGTAGGGCAGCGGCACCTCGGCCATGCCGACGCGCTCGACCGGGGCGTCGAGGTCGTCGAAGCAGGCGTGCTGGATCCGCGCCGCCAGCTCGGCGCTGACGCCGTAGGTGGGCCAGCCCTCCTCGACGCAGAGGGCGCGGTTGGTCTTGGCGACCGAGGCGGCGACGGTCTCGACGTCGAGCGGGCGCAGCGAGCGCAGGTCGACGACCTCGATCGAGACGCCGTGGCTCGCCGCCAGCCGCTCGGCGACGTGCAGCGCCCGCACGGTCGCGAAGGAGTGCGAGACGAGGGTCAGGTCAGAGCCCTCGCGGGGGACCGCGGCGAGGCCGATCGGCGTCGTCAGCTCCGGGTCGACCTCGACCTCGCCCTTCTCTTTGTAGATCGGCAGGTTCTCGATCGCCAGCACCGGGTCGTCGTCGCGGACCGCCGCCTTCAGCAGGCCCTTGGCATCGTTCGGGTTGGCCGGTGCCACGACCTTGAGGCCGGGGGTGCCGGCGAACCAGCCGTCGAAGGACTGCGAGTGCTGGGCGGTGAGCTGGTTGCCGGCGCCGTTGGGGGTGCGGATCACCAGCGGGCAGCGGACCTCGCCGCCGAACATCGCCCCGATCTTGGCGGCGTGGTTGACGACCTGGTCCATCGCCACGAGCAGGAAGTTCAGCGTCATCACCTCGACGATCGGCCGCTCGCCCATCATCGCGGCGCCGACGCCGGCGCCGACGAAGGCCTCCTCGGAGATCGGCGTGTCGCGCACGCGGTCGGGCCCGAACTCGTCGAGCAGGCCGGCGGTCACCTTGTAGGAGCCGTCGAAGAGGCCGACCTCCTCGCCCATCACGAAGACCCGCTCGTCGCGCTCCATCTCCTGGCGCATCGCCAGCCGCAGCGCCTCGCGGTAGGTCATCGTCTCGACGCCGGCCCGCGCCGGCGCGGCAACGTGGGGCTCGGCGGCGGTCTCGACCGCGCTCACCGGCCCAGCCCTCCGGCGAAGACGAGCTCCCGCTCGCCCTGGGGGCTGCCCGGCAGCATCCGCTCGAACTGGCTCTCGCTGCCGGGTGCGTAGACGCCGGCCGCGAGCCGGTCGAGCTCGGGAGCGGGGTTGGACTCCGCGAACTCGACCGCTCGAGCGACCGCATCGGCTGCCGCCTCGGCGGCGGCCTCGATCTCCGCGTCGGCGACGTCGCGAGAGCGCAGAAGCTCCCGGGTCCGCTCCAGCGGATCGAGCTTTTTGTGTTCCTCGATCTCCTCGCGCGTGCGGTACGCGAGCCCGGCGTCGGCGACCGAGTGACCGCGGTAGCGGTAGGTGATGGCCTCCAGGACGGCGGGACGGCGCTCGGCGCGCGCCTCCTCCAACAGGCCGCCGGCAACCTCGATCACCGCCTCGAGGTCGTCGCCGTCGACCCGCTCGCCCTTGATCTTGTAGGCGGCGGCGCGCTTGAAGATGTCGGGCTCGGCCGAGGCGCGCTCGACGCCGGTGCCCATGCCGTAGCGGTTGTTGACGACGAGGAAGACGACCGGCAGCCGCCAGACCGCGGCCAGGTTCAGCGACTCGTGCCAGGCGCCGATGTTGACGGCGCCGTCGCCGAGCTCGCAGAGGACGGCCTGCGGCTGGCCGCGGCGCACCAGCGAGAGCGCCATGCCGGTGGCGAGCGGCAGCTGGCCGCCGACGATCCCCCAGCCGCCGTAGTAGCCGCGCGAGACGTCGAGCAGGTGCATCGAGCCGCCGCGGCCGTGGGCGCAGCCGTCGCGGCGGCCGAACAGCTCCGCCATCACCGCCTCCGGCGGGACGCCGCGCGCCAGGGCGAAGCCGTGGCAGCGGTAGCCGGTGACCAGCAGGTCCTCGGCCCGCATCGCCTCGACCGTGCCCACCGTCGCCGCCTCCTGGCCGGAGGAGAGGTGGCAGTAGCCGCCGATCCGGGCCGCCTTGTACTGGCGCTCGGCGGCTTCCTCGAAGCGGCGGATCAGGACCATCGTCCCGTACATCTCGAGCACCTCGGTGGGGGCGGCGACGGCCGGCATCAGGGCTCCTCGAAGTAGTCGGGGTGCTGCTCGCGGATCCGCGGCACCTCGCGCAGGACCATCCGCAGGTGGTGGCGCAGGGTCTCCTCGGCGGCGTCGGGATCGTGGCGGCCGACCGCGTCGGCGACCTCGCGGTGCTCGACGATCATCTCCGGCAGGTAGTCCGGCACGGTGAGGCTGATCCGGCGCAGCCGGTTGAGGTGGGACTTGGCGCGCTCGCTGACGCCCCAGACGGCGGGGTGGCCGCTGAGGTCGCAGAGCATCCGGTGGTAGGCGTCGTCGAGCAGGTACCAGGCGTCGAGGTCTTCGCTGTCGCGCGAGCGTTCCTGCGAGCCCAGGTTCTCCTCCAGCGCGGCGATGTCGTCGTCGCCGGCGCGCTCGGCCGCCGGGCGGATCGCGGCGCACTCGAGCGCCTCGCGGATGAACTGGGCGTCTGTGACCGCCTGGGTGCTGATCTTGGCGACGAAGGTCCCGAGCTGGGGGACGACGGTGACCAGGCGGTCGTCGCGCAGCCGCCCCAGCGCCTCGCGGATCGGCGTGCGGCTGACCCCGAGCTGCTCGGCCAGCTCGTTCTCGGAGAGCTGGGCGCCGGGGGGGAGCTCGGCGCGGACGATCGCGTCGCGCAGCGTCGCGTAGACCCGGAGCCGGGCCGGGGCGCTGCGGCCGACCGCGCCGGCGCCGCGGGCGCTGCTGATGGGGATTGGCTCTGCCACTGCGTCTCCTCCGGGTCGCGAGCGTTCGGAATACTAGTATACAAGCCTCCTTTCGACCTTTGTAACCCTCTGGGTGACAAAGGTCAAGCGGAGCGGGGGTGGGCGGCCAGGAGCTTGCGGAGGGCGGCGCGTTCGACCTTGCCGGCGGGGTTCTTGGGGAGGTCCGGGAGGGTGACGAAGCGCTTCGGGGTCCAGAACAGCCGGGAGATCCCCAGGTTGTCGACGATCGGCCCGGCGAGGAGCAGGCCGACGGCGGCGCCGAAGCCGACCAGGACGCTCACCATCGAGAGGCCGGTGGCGACCTTCTCCGCCGGCAAGGTCTCCTTCACGATCGCGTAGGCGAGCGGGTGGACGCCGCCCGAGACCCCGGCCAGCAGCAGGACCGCGAACACCTCCAGCGTCCGCGCGGGAGCCCGGGGCCCTGGAGCAGGAGCGGCCGCGGGCATCCGGCCTCAGCCGACCGCGATCGGGCTCACCGCCGCGGATCCATCGCGCGCGCGATCACCACCCGCTGGATCTCGTTGGTGCCCTCGTAGATCTGGGTGATCTTGGCGTCGCGCATCATCCGCTCCAGCGGGTACTCCTTGACGTAGCCGTAGCCGCCGAGGATCTGCACCGCCTCGACCGTGACCTTCATCGCGTTGTCGGAGGCGAAGAGCTTCGCCATCGAGGAGTACTTGCCGAGCTGGGGGTCGTTCCTATCGGCCATCGCGCAGGCCTTGTAGAGGAGCTCGCGGGCGGCGGCCGTTCCCGTCTCCATGTCGGCGAGCTTGAACCGGGTGTTCTGGAACTCGATGATCGGCTGCTTGAAGGCGACCCGCTCGGCGGCGTAGTCGCGGGCGTAGTCGATCGCCCCCTGGGCGATGCCGACCGCCTGCGCGGCGGCGCCGAGGCGGGTCCGCTCGAGGGTGCCGAGAGCCACCCGCATCCCCTTCCCGACCTCGCCGATCACGTTCTCCCGCGGCACGCGGACGCCGTCGAAGGTCGGCGAGCCGGTGGGCGAGCCGTGGATGCCGAGCTTGCGCTCGAGCTTGCCGACCGCGAAGCCCGGACGGTCGGCCTCGACGAGGAAGGCGGTGATCCGCCGCTGCTCGCGGTCGGTGACGGCGAAGACGACGTAGAAGTCGGCGATCGAGGCGTTGGAGATCCAGTTCTTGGCGCCGTCGATCACCCATTCGTCGCCGTCGAGGACGGCGCTGGTCCGCATCGAGCCCGGGTCCGAGCCGGCTTCGGGCTCCGACAGCGCGAAGGCCGGGCTCCACTCGCCGGAGGCGCAGCGGGGCAGGATCCGCCGTTTCAGCTCGTCGGAGCCGAAGAGGCTGATCGGCAGCGTCCCCAGCTCCTGCACCATCAGCATCAGCGCCGAGGAGGCGCAGGCCTTGGCGATCTCCTCGACCGCCATCTGCTGCATCAGCGTGCCGGTGCCGGTGCCGCCGTGCTCCTCGGCGAAGGGCAGGGCGAGGATGTCGTGCTCGGCGAAGAGCTCGCGGATGTCCTGCGGGTACTCGCCGCTCTCGTCGATCTCCGCCGCCCGCGGCCAGACCCGCTCACGGACTATCTGGCGGATCGTGTCGCGGAAGTCGAGCAGGTCCTGGGGGATCGCGTAGACGCTGTCATCGACGCTGGTCGACATCTGGCTTCCTCCTCGAGGCTGGGTTCGTCAGTTCAGGGCCCGGGACCCGGACCGGATGTAGTCGACGATCTCGTCGGTCCCGGCCCCGGGGGTGAAGACCTCGGCGACGCCGAGCTTCTTCAGCGCGGGGATGTCGTCGGCGGGAATCGTGCCGCCGACGGTGACGAGGACGTCCTCGACGCCCTGAGCCTCGAGGATCTCCACCACCTTCGGGACCAGCGTCATGTGGGCGCCGGAGAGGATCGAGAGGCCGACCGCGTCGGCGTCCTCCTGGATCACCGTCTCGGCGATCTGCTCGGGCGTTTGGTGCAGGCCGGTGTAGATCACCTCCATGCCGGCGTCGCGGAGGGCGCGGGCGATGATCTTGGCGCCGCGGTCGTGGCCGTCGAGGCCGGGCTTGGCGACGACGACGCGGAGGCGACGCCGGGCGGGAGCGGCGGTGGTCATGCCAGGGCCTTCTTTCGGGAGGGTTCGTACTCGTAGAAGCCACGGCCGGACTTGCGGCCGATCCGCCCCGAGGCCACCATCCGCTTCAGCAGCGGCGGCGGCGCGTACTCGGCGCGCTTGAACTCCTCGTAGAGGGAGTCGCCGATCGCGTAGAGGACGTCGAGCCCGATGAAGTCCGAGAGCGTCAGCGGCCCCATCGGGTGCCCGCAGCCGAGCTGCATCCCCTCGTCGATCGACTCGCGCGTGGCAAAGCCCTCTTCGTACATCCGCACCGCGGCCATCAGGTAGGGGACGAGCAGCATGTTGACGATGAAGCCCGAGCGGTCGCCGGTCTCGATCGGCCGCTTGCCGATCCGTTCGGCGAACTCGCGCGCGCTCGCCAGCGTTTCCTCGGAGGTGTCGAGGGCGACGACGATCTCGACCAGGCTCATCACCGGCACCGGGCTGAAGAAGTGGAGGCCGAGCACGCGCTCGGGCTGCGGCACCTGGGCGGCGAGCTGGGCGATCGGGATCGAGGACGTGTTGGAGGCGATCAGCGTCCGCTCGGATACCGCGGCGGCGGCTTCGGCGAGGATCGCGATCTTGAGGTCGGCGTTCTCCGGCACCGCCTCGATCACCAGGTCGGCGCCGGCGATGTCGTGCACGGCGGCGGTCAGCGAGATCCGTTCGCGGATCGCCTCCCCCTCGGCGGCGTCGATCTTGCCGCCCGAGACCGCCCGTTCCAGCGAGGTGCGGATGCGCTTCTCGGCGGCGGCAACGGCCGCCTCGTCGACGTCGCGGACGGTGACCGGGAGCCCCGCTTTCGCCACCGACTCGGCGATCCCCGAGCCCATCAGCCCACCGCCCAGGACCGCGACTCTCTCGATCGAGACCGCCACGCTCAGAAGACGGGGGACTCGGTGTAGGTGCCGAAGACCTCCTGCATCGCCGCGATCATCTCGCCCTCGGTGGCGTGCGCGCGGGCGGCCTCGACGATCGGCGGCATCAGGTTGCCGTCGCCGGCGGCGGCGGCCTTCAGCTCGGCCAGCGCCCGCTCGGCGGCGGCCGAGTCGCGCGCCGCCTTGGTTGCGGCGAGGCGGCCGACCTGCTTGCTTTCCAGCGCCGGGTCGATCTTCAGGATCGGCGTCTCCGGTTCGTCCTCCCGGGTGAAGTCGTTGACGCCGACGACGATCCGCCGCCGTTCGTTCAGCTCCTGCTGGTAGGTGAAGGAGGCGTCGGCGATCTCGCGCTGGGGGAAGTTGCGGCGGATCGCCTCGACCATGCCGCCGAGCTCGTCGATGCGGGCGAAGTAGCGGTAGGCCGCCTCCTCCATCTCGTCGGTCAGCTTCTCGACGAGCCAGGAGCCGCCGAGCGGGTCGGCGGTGTTGGCGACGCCGGTCTCGTCGGCGATGATCTGCTGCGTGCGCAGCGCGACCTGCACCGCCTCCTCGGTCGGCAGCGCCAGCGTCTCGTCGAAGGAGTTGGTGTGCAGGGACTGGGTGCCGCCGAGCACCGCCGCCAGCGCCTCGGTCGCGGTGCGCACGATGTTGTTGAGCGGCTGCTGCGCGGTCAGCGAGACGCCGGCGGTCTGCGCGTGGGTGCGCAGCCGCCACGACTCCTGCTTCTTCGCGCCGTAGCTGTCGCGCAGATCCGCGCCCAGATCCGGCGCGCCGCGCGGAACTTGGCGATCTCCTCGAAGAAGTCGTTGTGGACGTTGAAGAAGAAGGAGAGCCGCGGGGCGAAGTCGTCGACGTCGAGACCGCGCTCGATCGCCCGCTCGACGTAGGCGATGCCGTCGGCGAGCGTGAAGGCGAGCTCCTGCGCGGCCGTCGAGCCGGCCTCGCGGATGTGGTAGCCGGAGATCGAGACCGGGTGCCAGCGCGGCATGTTCTCGCGTGCAGAACTCGATCATGTCGGTGACCAGCCGCATCGACGGCTCGGTCGGGAAGATCCACTCCTTCTGGGCGATGTACTCCTTGAGGATGTCGTTCTGGATCGTGCCGCCGAGCTTCTCCGGCGGCACGCCCTGGCTCTCGGCGACGAGCGACGTAGATGGCGAGCAGGATCGCGGCCGGGGCGTTGATCGTCATCGAGGTGGTGACCCCGCCCGAGCGGGATGCCGTCGAACAGCCTCTCCATGTCGGCGACGGTGTCGACGGCGACGCCCTCGCGGCCGACCTCGCCGAGGCTGCGCGCGTGGTCGGAGTCGTAGCCCATCAGGGTCGGCATGTCGAAGGCGGTCGAGAGCCCGGTCTGGCCCTGGTCGAGCAGGTAGTGGAAGCGCTCGTTGGTCTCCTCGACGGTGCCGAAGCCGGCGAACTGGCGCATCGTCCAGAGTCGCCCCCTGTACATCGAGGGGTAGGGACCGCGGGTGAAGGGATAGCTACCCGGGTATCCGACCCGATCGGGGACATCGGGTGCCTGGTCCGCCTCGCTGTACAGGGGCTCGATCCGATGACCGGAGATGGTCGAGAACTCGGCGTCGCGCTCGGGCGTCGCCTCGTAGCTTTCCTTCCACTCCTCGGCGCCGGGGGTCGAGCGCTGGTCGTCAGATACGCGACTCACAGATAGTAGGAATACCACGTATCTGCCGGGCTCACAAGTCCGACCCCCCGGTCGGGGCCTCGAAGTCGCCGGCTCCGTCGCGCAGGATCCGCAGCTTGGCGAAGAGGTCGGCGAGGTCGTCCTCGGAGAGGGGGTCGGTGCCGAAGGCGGCCTCGTTCAGCACCTCGGTCGCGGCCTCGGCGACGCCTCGCCCCTCGGGCAGGATCTCCGCCAGGACCGTCCGCCGGTCGGTCTCGTGGGGAACGCGGCGCACGAGGCCCAGCTTCTCGAGGCCGTCGATCGTGTTGGTGACGCTGGTCCGGTGGACCTGCAGGCGCTCGCCGATCTTGCCCAGCGGCAGCGCCCCGCGGCTGGAGAAGTGCAGCAGCATCAGCGCCTCGTAGCGCGGGAAGGTGAGCTCGAACGGCTCCAGCAGCTCGTTCAGCCGCGCCATCAGGATCTGGTGGACGCGCATGATCGAGGTGACCGCCACCATCTCGTTGGCGGCCTCGGCGGGCCAGCGCGCCTCCCAGTGGCGGCGCGCCTCCTCGATCGGGTCGAACGGAAGCCGGGGGGACGACACGACCGGGCAGTGTGACAGTGGCGGCTGCTGCCAGGGTCAGCCGAGCACCGGCAGGCGGGCGAAGGCGAACCGCGCCGCCCGGCGCATCGCGTGCGCCTCGATCTTCCGCCCCAGCGACGCCTCGCGGTCGGCGACGCGGCTGACCAGCGCCATCCGCGTCACCTTCACTTCCGGCGCGGCCGCGGAGGGCGGCACCACCGTCGCCGCGTAGGAGAGGCAGGCCAGCACCCCCTGGGCGATCAGCTGGGCGCGGTAGTCGGAGCCCTCCGGGGTCGGGTGCAGGCCGTCGGACAGCAGCAGGCCGGGGTCCTGGGCGATCGCGCCGGCCCAGTCCGGGACCTGGGTGCCGGGACGGGAGGCGGCGAATTCCGCGACGACGCGGTTCTTGCCGGTGTTGTCGGTGCCTTCGACCGTGTAGCCGTGGACCGTCGGCACGACCATGCAGCGGTTGCCGACGGCGGCCTCCACCTTCTGCAGATTTTCCGCAAGGATCTGCGGATAGTTGGGGTTGTCGTTGGTCCCCGCGTCGAAGACGATCACCGATTGGGACGGGTCATAGCTTTCTTCGAACAGATCCAGGATTTCGTAGCTGTTGGAGCCGCCGACGGCGTTGACGGTCACCGGCACCCCGTGCAGGTACCGCTCCAGGTAGGGCGAGGTGAGTTCCTCGAGGCTGTCGCCGACGACGAGGACGCCGCCCTGGCCGGCCGCCCGCGCCGCGGGGGCGAGCAGCGCCAGCGCCGCCAGCCCGGCGACGATCGCCGTCCACACGGTTCCCGGCCTTCGCACCATCGCCGGGGTTTCTACAGCACCGGGCCGCGGTTGCTGGCCGGCGCGGCGCTGGCGGCGCTGGCGCTGGCGCTGCCCGGCTGCGGCGGCGACTCCTCCCCGGCCGGGCCCGCCGGCGCAGACGCGGCGGCGGCGCCCGCCTGGTCGGCGACGTCGAAGCGGGGGGAAGACGGGCCGACCCCGGCGCAGCGCTGCCGCTCCCAGCTCGGCGGCTTCCTCGCGGCGATGGACCGGCTGCGCGAGCGGCTCGTCGTCGGCGTCAGCTACCGCCAGTACATCGGCGAACTGCAGGCGGTCAGGTCCTACTACGAGAAGCTGCCGATCGAGGAGCTGCGAGCCGGCTGCCTCAGCGGGGCCGCCGCCACGGCGGAGAGGTCGTTCAACACCTACCTCGAGGCGGCGAACGCCTGGAGCGACTGCGTCGAAGTCCCCGGCTGCCAGGCGATCTCGATCGAAGGCGAACTGCAGCGCAGGTGGCGGCGCGGCGCCAAGCTGCTCTCCGGCGCCGAATCCGAGCTTTCAGCCGATTAATCGTTTAGACGACTAAACGTTTAATCGTCTAAGATGCTGGGTCATGATCTTCTCGACCCCGCCGATGACGCCGGAGCTGAAGCGGCGGCTGGACGAGCTCGACTCGATGCGCGCCGCCCTCGGCCGCCAGGCGAGCCGCTCGACCGGCTGGATGGGATCGCTGCGCCGCTCGGTCCGAGCCAGCTCGATCGAGGGGTCGACCTCGATCGAGGGCTACAGCGTCACGCCCGGAGAAGCGGTCGAGCTGGTGCGGGAGGGCGGCGGAGCGGATCCCCTCGGCGAGAGCCAGCAGGCGATCGCCTGCTACGCCCGGGCGATGGACCACGTCGGCGTCCTCGCCGGCGACCCCGCCTTCCGCTGGCTCGACCGCGTCATCCTCGACCTCCATTTCGACGCCTGCCAATTCCAGCGCGACAAGGCGCCCGGCCGCTGGCGCCGGGGACCGATCGGCGTCACCGCTACCGACGGGTCGCTCGAGTTCCGCGGTCCCGACGCGGCGGACGTCCCGGGCCTGATGGACGAGGTCGTCGCCTGGCTCCAGGGCGGCGACCTCGACGCGCACGTCGTCGTCCGCGCCGCGATGGCCCATCTGCACGTGACCTCGGTGCACCCCTTCGAGGACGGCAACGGCCGGATCGCGCGGATCGTGCAGTCGCTGGTCCTCGCCGGGGAGGGATCGATGTCGCCCGAGTTCGCCTCGATCGAGGAGTACCTCGGCGCCCACACCTCCGCCTACTACGCCGCCCTGCGCCAGGCCCAGGGCGGCGGCTACAACCCCGAGCGCGACACGACGGGATGGGTCGAGCTCTGCGTCGAGGCCCACGCCGCGCAGGCCCGGCAGCGGCTGCGCCAGATCGAGGCCGCCGCGGCCCGCTGGCAGCGGCTGGAGGAGATCGTCGACGGGCGGGGCTGGCCGGACCGCCTGGTGATCGCGCTCGAGCAGAGCCTGGCCGGAGGCAGCGACCGCGCGCTCTACGCCCGCGAGGCGGCCGTCTCCCCCGCCACCGCCAGCGCCGACTTCCGCCGCCTCCTCGACGCCGGCCTCCTCGAGCAGACCGGCAACGGCCGCAACACCCGCTACAGACCGGCGGCGGCGCTGACGCGACAAGTCCCCTGAAAATCGCAAGGGCCGCCCGGAGGCGGCCCTTGCGGCTGGTGCTGGGAAACGAGCGCGGGAACAGCGGCCGAGTGGGACAAAGCCCGGTCTCCCTCTGCCCGCCGGTGCCCGGGGTGGATTCCGCCGGGCGCCCGAACCAGTGCGGCGCCTAGCGGCCCTGCACCTCCAGAGTCCCTTCAAGCATGTGACTCAAAATTCGGACCACCTCCTTTCTCTGGTGACCCGATTGAAGCAAATCGCGCAGGCGGCTGAATTATCGGACACACGATCTCTCATAATGGACACATGACCGAGCTGCAGATGCTCGCTCGTGAGGTCGGCGTGAACGAGCGCACGCTGCGCCGGGCCGTGAACGAAGGGACGCTGCGGGCGGAGCGGCCGACGCCGCGGCGCCTGCGCATCTCGGCGGCGGAGAAGCAGTACGTTCGCCGCTCCTGGCGCCTGCTGGCGGCGCTGCGCGAGGCGCTCCGCACCGAGCCCAACGTCCGCCTCGCCGTCCTCTTCGGCTCCGCCGCCCGCGGCGAAGGCGCCCCCGGCAGCGACGTCGACGTCCTGGTCGAGATGGAGGACTCCTCGCTCGGCCGGGTCGCCGACCTCGGCGCCAAGCTGGAAGCGCTGCTCGGGCGGCGGGTCGACGTCGTCACCCGCGAGGAGGCCGAGGCCGCCCCGCACCTGCTGGCGGACGCCGCCGGCGAGGGACGCCCGATCGTCGACCGCGAGGGGCGCTGGCCGCAGCTGCGGGGCGAGCTGGACTCGCTGCGGCGGCGGGCGCGGCGGTCGGACCGGCGCCGCAGCAAAGAGCTGAGGCCGGCCCGCTGAGCGCGGACCGGCCTCCCCCTCACTTCGCCCCCACCGTCAACTCGGCGGTCGTCAGCTTCCTGCCGACGACGATGCCCCTGGCCATGAGAGTGATCTTGGTCGTCTTGCCGACGGCCGCCGGCTTGATCTTCAGCTCGACCGTGCGGCCGCGCGACTCCCCGGCGGGGATCTCGACCGCGTCGCACTTCTCGCCGAGGACCTTGAGCCGGGCCTTCGGGGCGCTGGCGCAGAGCTGCAGGTTGCCGCTGGTCGAGCCGCCGACGTTGGCGACGCGCAGCCGGTAGGTCACCGAGTCGCGGCCGGGCCCGACGGTGCGCTTCTTCGGCGTCACCGTCAGCCGCAGCTTCGCCGCCCGCGCCAGCGGCGGGTTCTCCACCGGCGGCGTCACCTCCGGCGGCGAGCCCGGCTCGACCGGCAGCGCGTCGACCGTGCCCGGGCGGCAGTGGTGCGGCGAGTAGAACTCGCTCAGCGGCACGCAGCGCCACATGCTCGGGTTGGTGAAGCTCGGCGCCGAGCGCGCGGTGGTGGCGCTTTCGAACGCGAAGCCGGCGGCGAGCAGCTGCGCCTCTTCGTAGGGGGCGGCGATGAAGGTGACGCCGACCGGGTTGCGGCCCATCTGTTCGATGCCGTAGCCGCCGAACACGCTGAGCACCGGGTAGCCGGCCTTGTCGGCGAGGTCGACGAGTTTGCGTTCGAAGGGGACCATGATCAGGTCACGGTCGTCGCTCGGTTCGGCCGGCGTGCCGGCGTCCAGGATCGCGTCGATCGCCGCCGCGGCGCCTTCCCGGCTTTCGTCCAGCTCGGTTTCGTAGGCGCCCAGCTCAGCCGGGTCGGAGAGGTCGACGGCGGCCGCCGCGAGCAGGTCTCCCTGCTGGTATTTCAGGCCCTCGGCCGAGTTGTCTTTGTCGTACTCGACGATCTCGTCGAGGCTGCCGGCGTTGCCGCCGGACAGGCCCGCGAGGTAGGCGTCGAGGTCACGGCCGAGCTCCTCGATCGTGACCTCGGGCAGCGTCGGGGTCGGTTCCGCGAAGACCGAGGTCGTCGCGCCGAGGCCGGCGACCGTGGTCAGGGCGGTTTCGTAGACCACTTTGGTGTTCACCGATTCGCTGCCGTTGTCGATGACGGCGATCGTCGCCCCGTTGAGGGCGGTCTCGTCGAGCCCCGCCAGGTAGTCGGGGACGGCGGGTGCGCCGGTGGTTGCCGGATCTTTGAAGTCGGATCCGGCGATCACCTGCAGCTGGGTGGCGACGTCGGTCACCGTCTGGCCGATCGGGCCCGGCGAGTCCTGCGATTTGGCGACCGGCATCACGCCGGCCCGGCTGACCCGGCCGACCGTCGGCTTCAACCCGACGACGCCGTTGACGCCGGCCGGGCCGATCAGCTCGGCCGAGTCGCCCGAGGTCTCCAGGCCGACGGCCATCGCCGCCATCCCGGTCGCCACCGCGGCCGCCGAGCCGGCCGCGGAGCCGGCGGGGGAGTCGTCGGTGTCGGAGGGCATCAGGACCTGGCCGCCGAGCGAGCTGTAGCCGTCGGGCATGTCGTCGCTGACCATGCTGCCGAGCTCGGTGACGTTGGCGGTGCCGAGGACGATCGCCCCGGCGCCCCTGAGCTTGGAGACGATCCGCGAGTCGTTCTCGGGCATCGCCCCCTGCAGGGCGATCGAGCCGCCGGCGCTGGGCAGGCCCTTGGCGTCGATCCCGTCGTTGAGCAGGACCGGGATGCCGTGCAGCGGCCCGCGGGGGCCGGATTTGGCCCGCTCGGCGTCGAGCGCTTCCGCCTGGGCGACGGCGTTCGGGTTGATCTCCCGCACCGCCTGGATCGCCGGCCCGGCGGCATTCGACACCGCGATCTTCGCCAGGTAGGCCTTGGTCAGTTCCGTGGCCGTCAGCTCGCCGGCTTCCATCATTTCCTGCAGTTCGGTGGCCGAGGTCGTCTCCAGCGAGAAGTCGAGCTCCGGGACCTCGCCGCCGGCCGCCGCCAGGGCGGTCTCGTAGCCGGGGTTGCAGTCGCCGCGCTCGGCGAACGCCGGCGCCGGCACGGTCTTCGCGCAGCGGTACATGCTCGGGTTGACCACGCTCGCCGGCTTGTGCTTCAGTGTCTGCTGTTCGAGCACATAGGCGATCCCGAGCAGGTCGCGCTCGCTGTAGGCGCCGCCGCTGAAGGAGACGCCGACCGCCCGCCGCGTGGTCGCGCTGTAGCCGAGCGGCACGGTGATCGCCGGGTAGCCGGCGAGCGGGCCGTTCGGGGCGGGGCCGGTATTGGAGGAGCCGAGGATCGCGACGAAGTCGTCGGTCGGGTCGGCGGGCGTGTTGTTTTCGAGCATCCGCTCGACGCCCTCCCAGGCCTCCTGCTTGCGGACCGGCAGTTTGGTTTCGACTTCTTCGGAGCCGATGGTGCCCGGCCCCCAGGCGACTTCGGAGGACTCTTTGTGGCGGAAGTCCCCGTACTTCAGCGCCTCGTGCGGGTTGGCCTCGTTGTCGGCGACCTCCTCTGCGAGGGAGTTGATCGGCGCGTCGGGCCCGAGCCGTTCGTAGTAGCGGTCGATCGCCATGTGCATCGAGCAACTGTCAAATGTTGTGGATGACGGCCCCTGAGATCCGTCAGGCGGCGACCTTCTCGATCTCTTTCTCGTTGTCCGTTGTTTCTACCTTGACTCCATCCTCGAAGGTGACTCCGTCGAGCACGTCGGCGATGAGCTCGTGGCCGTTGAAGCGCCGCCAGCGCTCCTGGGCGGCGTCGAGGAGCTTGTAGGCCATCGCCAGCGCTGCCTTCTTGGAGCCGGCACCCTTCGTCACCCGGGTGCGCAGCTTCACGGTCGCGAAGGCGGACTCGATCGGGTTCGTCGTCCGTAGGTGACGCCAGTGCTCGGCGGGGAAGTCGAAGAACGCCGTCAGCTGCTTCCAGTCGCGGTCGAGCTTCGCCACGGCCTTGGGGTACTTGGCGTCGAATTCCTCTCGGAAGCGCTTGAGCGCCGCCCTCGCGTCAGCGCGGGCCGGGGCTTCGGCCATCTCATGCAGCAGTGTCTTCGCCCTCGGCTGCAGCCGCTTGGGCAGCGCGTCGAGGACGTTCGCCGTCTTGTGGACTTTATGCCGACGTCGGCATAACGTCCACTTCGTCAGGGACATGCACCAGCACTGCCGCCCGACCCAGCGCGGCATGGTCTCAGCGGCCCTGCGCGAGGTCTTCAACGCCGAGGGCCATGAGCAGGCCCGCGAGCGCGCCACGGCGGTGATCGAGCGCCTCGCCCCGACGGTGCCCAAGATCGCCGAGCTCCTGGAGGACGCCGAGGAGGACCTGCTCGCTTTCTACCGCTTCCCCGCGCCGCACTGGTCCAAGCTGCGCAGCACCAACCCCCTGGAGCGGGTCAACCGCGAGGTCGGGCGGCGCTCCGACGTGGTCGGGATCTTCCCCGACGACGCGTCGGTGATCCGCTTGGTCGGAGCGCTGCTGATCGAGCAGAACGACGAGTGGCTGGTCGCCCGCCGCTACCTCTCCGAGGAGTCGCTCGCCCTGGTCCTGCAGGACCAGGGCGACGAGGGACGAGAGGAGGCGCCGGCACTACAAGCCGCGTGAAGAGACTGACGAGCGGTTACACCACTCCCGCCTACTTGACTTAGGTCAGCGTCATTGATGCCGGCGGCTCGCAGGTGCGTTACGTAGCCGTGGCGACACTCGTGGGGGCGGATATCTAGGCCGGATGCCTCCTGGGCCGGTCGCCAGACATCGCGGTAGAAGTTGCGCTCGCGCCACATGCGGCCGGTTGGGGTCGTGAAGATGACGTCGGCGTCGGGGTCGTTTAGACGGATCTGAGTTTCGAGGAACCAGGCGAGAGTTGCGGGGACGGGGACGGTGCGGCCGGCGTCGATCTCGCCGTGGTCGGTCTTGGTGCCCTCGAGGATCTCTCCCTCGTGGGCGGTGCGGCGAACATGGAGGGTGTCGCCGTCGAAATCTTTGGGGCGGAGGGGCAGCACCTCGCCGAGCCTCAGGCCAGTGTCGGTGAACACGCGGATCATTGCCTCGTAGTCGCCGGCGGCTTTGGCGAAAGCGTGCATCTGGTCGAAGGTGAAGACGCGGATCGGACGGGGCTTCTTCTTGGCGCGGGGGTCGCTGGCTCTGATCCTCACTCCCTTGAATGGGTTGAGATCGCAAACTTCATCGGTGATCGCGTCCTCGGCCATCGCTGAGAGCGAGCGGAGGATGCCGACGGCTCCCGTGGTAGCTCGGCCTTGGTCGCGGAGCATGGCGTCGACCAGGGCGAGGGCATGGCGGCGGCGCAGCTCGCGCATCGGCCAGTCTTTGAGGGGAATGCCCTCGATCTCCACTTCGGTGACCCGGCTGATCCGGTGCTCGTTGGTGGCGTTGGTCCGCTCGGATCGCGGGTGCCGGTCGGTCCAGGTCTCGAAGTAGGCGCCCAGGGTGTCAGGCTTGTCGGTGAGGCCGTACGCCTCGTCGATTGCGCGCTGAGCGTCGGCTTTGCGAGTAAAGGTTCCCTTGCCGCCGTTCCAGGCGGGCGTGGCCACGCGGCGCTTGCCGTCGCGGCGGGTGTATCGAGCAACCCAGACGATTTCGCCCGAGGGATTCCGGCGTTTGAGGGGTGACTCTCGCCGCCTCATGCGGCCTCGTCTCGCCGTCGGGCCAGAAAGTCCTCAACGTCGGCCGGATCGATGCGACGTGACGCACCGAGCTTGTAGCTGGGCAACTCGCCCCTGCGAATCCAGTTGCGGATCGTCCGGTCCGAGACGGCCAGGTAGGCGGCGAGGCGGCGCTCGGTGAAGAACGCGACCGTGGCGGATTTCCGGGCCATACCTTCTAAGTGCGATTTCGCGCCGGTTTGCATCGGGTGACTTGCCGAAATCGCCCGAAGTCGAACGAAGGTCAAGCCCCTTCCGCCCCCTCCTACTGGCGGCCGTCGCGCGGCGAAGCCGTGCCAGAATCGGCCGCCCGGAGGGGCGGTCGGGGCCTCGCAGAAACGCTTCCGCCCCTTGCTGACGTTTCGGATCAACAAGGGGCGGCCCAGGCACGGCACCAGGGGGTGCGTAGTGTGTCGGCTGTCGGGGTGGGTGCCTGCGGAGAGGTCTCTCGTGAGTGGCAAGCGCCTCTGACTGCCGCCATTGCGGTCCCCTCTCGATCTCCTCTCTGCGTAGTGGTGTCGATGTGGTCGTGTCGGGCTCGTGATGTCGGTGGCTGATCTGGGATGTGGTCGCATCTGGATCTAGGTGGATTGAGGCTCTGGTCGATCTGCCTTGAACCGACCGGGCTCGCCGATCCGCCGCGGCGGCTCCCAGGTCAAGCCGTCGACGATCTGGTCGACCGGGATTTCCAAGACGGTCGCGAGCTTCACGACGCTGTCGATCCGCGGGATGCGTTCGGCGTTCTCCAACATCCCGATCTCGGTGCGGTGCAAGCCGGCCAGGATTCCCAGCGTCTCCTGGCTTATGTCCAGCCGTCGCCGCGCGCTGCGCAGGTTCGCGGCGACGCGCTGGAGAACGATCTGGCGGTCGCTCTGGTCGCCCATCGCTAGACCCCTGCCGCGACGATCTCGTTGAAGCGCAGCGCCGCGCGAGTCGGCAGGAGCAGCTCGCCGTTGACGAACAGCAGGCCGACGCCGACGAGATCGCGGGCTGCGCGCTCGTAGCGGTCTGAATCGGCGAACTCCACCGAGCCAGCGGTCACCTCGCGCACCAGCTCAGCAAGCCGCAGATGCGCCGGGTGAAGCGTGAGGACGTGGATGAGGACGACGCCCTGGTCGCGGAGATCCAGGGCGGCGGTCGTGGCGCGGTCATCATCCGCCGCGCCCTTAGGCTTGTCGTGCATGGGAGCTAACCCCTCCTGTGCCACGCCCCCGGCTGTTCCACCAGCGCGGGGGCACTTTTCGGTTGTCGCGCTGAGCGTAGCAGGGTCCGTAGACCCCTCTCTACGGTTTCGCTAGCTCTTGCGGAGGATCTGGGCGACGCGGGTGAAGTGGAGACCGGTCTCCTCGGCGATGTCCCGCATTGAGAGGCCGGCGGCCCGCGCCTCCTCGAAGCTCTCGCGGCGTGCCTCGCGCAACTGCTCGAATTTGGCCTGCGCCTTCTCGAAATCAGCCTGCGCACGGCGAACGGATTTGCGCGCCGTGCCTCTGGGATCGGTGCTCATCGAGAGGACCCTACGTCGTCCGCGCCGCCCGTCGGCGTTTGGACGCAGGTGAACGCCTGCTGGACATTCCGCCGAGTCCTGCGATAAAAAACTGCCGTCGCCGGTGCAACGGCGACGGCAGTCTCATCTAGCTACTGAATCAGCCGCGAGGCGGGAACGGATCGCCTCCATAGCTGTTCGAGCCGCCGATACGTCCCCTCTTGTCGTGGATGACGTGCTCGGCGTGCCGCTTGATAGCGACGCGACGGCCGGCGGCCTGAGCGGTCCGCTTCACGCGGTGGTTGCTCAAGGTGCGGCCATTGGATTTCACCGCCCAACCGTTGCCGCTTGGGACGGTGTGAACCGTTTTGCGAGCCATGCTTTACCTCCTTCCTTGCATTGATCCCCCTACGTATTGCAAGGGACGTAGGGGCCTGGGGCGAGAGGGTAGAAGCCGAGCCGGACGGTTCGAACGCAAGAAATCACCGGATGCGACCAGGATGCGACCACGAACTCGCGGAACGCCACGGAATCGCGCGGCAGCGTCCGGAACGCCGATCCGACCCGAAGCCGACGATCTGGCTCTGCGCTCGGAAGAACCCGGCACTCCCCGGAATCCAGAAGAACGCGCCCGACAGGATTCGAACCTGTGACCTTCGGTTTCGTAGACCGACGCTCTATCCGGCTGAGCTACGGGCGCGTGCCCGGCGGGTCGGGCCGCTTGGGGACGGCCTCGATGCTGGGGCAGCGGATTCTAGAGGCCTTGGGGGGTGTGGAGGCCGGCGAGGAGGAGGTTGGCGATTTGGGTGCCTAGGTCCTCGGGGGAGAGGGGGCCGGCGGGGTTGAACCACTTGTAGGTCCAGTTGGCGGCGCCGAGGAGGGTGTTGACGAAGATCGCGGGGGTCGTGGGAAGGGAGAACTCGCCGGCGGCCTCGCCGCGGGCGACGAGGTCGAGGAGGGTCTGCTCGTACTCGCGGCGGGCGCTGATCAGGCGGGCCTGGCGGCGGGCCGGCAGCTCGGCCTCCTCCTCGAAGAAGACGCGGACGAGGTCGCAGTTGTGGCAGGTGTAGGCGACGCGGTCGCGGAGGACCTCGGCGAGGGCCTCGAGCGCCGTGCGATCGGACTCGACGATGCGGCGGGCGGCGATCACGTTCTCGCGGATCACTTCCTCGTAGAGCTCGATCAGCACCTGCTCCTTGCCGGAGACGTAGTGGTAGAGGGAGGCCTTGCCCATCCCCAGCTCCTCGGCGATGTCGCTCATCGACGCCGCCCGGTAGCCGCGCTCGGAGAAGACGCGCACCGCCGCCGCCATCACCTCGCGCCGGCGTGCCTCCTGACGCAGCGCCACCCGCTCGTCGAGGACCTGGCCGCGGCTCACCCCGCCCCCTACAGCCCCATCCGCTTGGAGAGGACCTCGAGCTGCACCTCGTCGGTGCCGCCGCCGATCCGCAGGATGCGGGCGTCGCGGTAGTGCATCGCCACCGGCGTCTCCTCGATGAAGCCGTAGCCGCCGAAGACCTGGACCGCCTCGTCGACGACCCGGGAGGCGACCCGGGGCGCGTGCAGCTTCGCCATCGCCACCGTGCTCGCCGCCTCCGGGTGGCCGGCGTCCCAGCGCGCCGCCGCCTGGTAGGTCAGCGCCCGCGCCGATTCCAGCTCGGTCGCCGCCGCGGCGAGGCGGTGGCGGATCGTCTGGTGGCGGCTCAGCTGCTCGCCGAAGGTGCGGCGCTCGCGGGCGTGGTCGACGGCTTCGTCGAGCGCCACCTGGCCGAGCCCGAGGGCCATTCCCGCCAGCGAGAGCCGCTCGACCTGGAATGCCTCCATGATCTGGTGGAAGCCGCGCCCGGCCTCGCCGAGGACCCGCTCCTCGGCGACGAAGCAGTCGTCGAAGACGACCTCGCGGGTGTCGGAGGCGTGCCAGCCGAGCTTCTCCAGCGGCGCGCTCAGCGACATCCCCTCGGCGTCGCGCTCGACGACGAAGGTGGTGATGCCGCGGTGGCCGGCGGCGGGGTCGGTCTTGGCGGCGACGATGATCACGTCGGCGAGGCCGGCGTTGGTGATGAACATCTTGGTCCCGCGCAGCAGGTAGCCGCCCTCCTCGGCGCGGGCCGTGGCGGCGATGCCGGCGACGTCGGAGCCGGCGCCGGGCTCGGTGACCGCGATCGCCGCCACCGCCTCCCCGGCCAGGACCGGCCGCAGCCAGAGCTCCTTCTGCTCCTCGCTGCCGAAGCGGGCCAGGTGCGGCGCCGCCATGTAGGAGCTGACCAGCGGCGTGACCGCGAGGCCACCGGAGGAGCGCGCGAGCTCCTCGGAGAGGATCGTCAGCGCGAGGACGCCGCCGCCGGTGCCGCCGTACTCCTCTGGGTGGTTGACGCCCAGCAAGCCCGCCGCCGCCAGCTTCGGCCAGAGATCCGCGGGGAAGGTCCCGGCCGCCTCCGCCTCGCGGACGCGCGGCAGCATCTCCTTGCTGACGAAGGCGCGGCAGACCTCCTGGAAGTCGCGGTGGTCGTCATCGAGGTCGAACAACATCAGGCCTCCCCTCGGGCGATCGTGTCGCGGGCCATCGCCAGGGCCGGCCCGTCGACCATGGCGCCCTCGAACTCGACGGCGGCGACGCCGCGCGCCGCCCCCTCCTCCCACGCCGCCAGCAGCGCCCGCGCCCGCTCGACCTCCTCGGCGCTGGCGCCGAAGACCCGATTGGCGATCGGCACCTGGGCCGGGTGGATGCAGAGCTTGCCGCGGTAGCCGATCGCGCGGCCCATCTCGGCGTCGCGCTCGAAGGCGGCGTCGTCGCGGAAGTCGACGACGACCTGGTCGAGCGTGGGGACGCCGGCGAGGCGGGCGGCGAGGGCGACCCGCGAGCGCGCGAAGAGGACCTCCTGGCCACCGTCGGTGCGGCGGCCGCCGAGGTCGGCGATGTAGTCCTCGGCGCCGAAGTAGGCGAGGTCGGGAGCGGCGGCGAGGATGGCCTCGCAGGCCGCGACGCCTCCCGCCGACTCGATGCCGGCGACGATCGCGGCCACCCCGGCGTCGAGGTTGCCCTGAGCGTCGCTATTCGGCGCTGAATGCAACCTCGCCGCGCCGAGGCCGGCGCGGACCCGCTCGAGGTCGTCCGGCGACTCCGTCATCGGGACGACTACGCCGGCGATCGGGAGGGCCGCGGCGGCGGCGAGGTCCGGCTCGAACCACTCGGTCGCGGCGCCGTTGACGCGGACGAAGACGAGCGGGCCGGAGACGGAGGCGACGAGGTCGGGTAGCGCCGCCCGCGCCTCGTCCTTGCTCGCGGCCGGCACCGCGTCCTCGAGGTCGATCGCGACCGCGTCGGTGCCGCTGCGGTCCATCTTGGCGACGAGGTCGGGACGGGTGGCGCCGGCGAAGAGCAGGCTGCGGATCGGGCGCCGGGACTGGCTCTGGGACGGGGGATCGCTCGTGGGCATGGCTCTCGTTCTCCGGGGGCGGTCTGTAATTCGACCAATAGGTCGAACGCAAGATAAGTCTATATCCCCTGACAGGAAGCGGCAGCAGCCTATGATTCGACCGATGAGTCGAACCAGCGACCTGCCGGAGCTCAGCGCCCGCGCCCGCGCCGGCGGCGACCGCTCCGGGCTCGGCACCAAGCTACCGGTGCGCGAGCGGCTCGACCTCCTGCTCGACCCGGGCTCCTTCGTCGAGGACGGCCTGCTGGCGAGCGCGCTCGACGAGGGGCTCCCCGCCGACGCGGTGATCACCAGCTCCGGCACCGTCGAGGGCCGCCCCGTCGCCGTCGTCGCCAGCGACCCCACCGTCAAGGCCGGCTCCTGGGGCCGGCGCACGGTCGAGAAGCAGATCCGCGCACGAGGGCGGCTACTCCTCCTCCTACGTCCCCTCTGCGGCGCCGCCGTGATCGAGGGTCTGCTGCGGATCGCCCGCGCCGTTGCGGCGCAGGTCGAGCTTGACGCCGGGCATGCTGAGCGAGATGTGGGAGACCGGCCGCGTGTTGGCCTCCTCGATCAGCTGCGTCAGCTGCTCGCCGAGGCCGCTGGCCGGCGGCGACGGCTCGGTCCGCAGCGGCGGGCCGGCGAGCATCTTGTCGACCCGCTCCTCGGGGCAGAAGTAGCGCAGCAGCAGTAGTGCAGGACCTCGTCGGGGACCATCTGGTAGCGCTCGGGCAGGACCACGTTCAGCACCGCCTGGATGCCGACGAACTGCGAGAAGGGGTCGCCATGATCGGCTGGCCCAGCTCCTCGCGGACGCGGACGATCTCGTCGATCGCCTCGGGGAAGCGCTCGGGCATCCCGTACTCGTCGAGCTGGTTGATCAGGGTCCCGGTCATGCCGCCGGGGAGCTGGTGGCGGTAGGGCAGCATCCGGTACTCGTTGGGGACGCCCGTCGCGTAGCCCATCCGCCTCGCTTCGCGCTCGAAGTGCTCGGCGACCGGCAGCGAGCAGGTGTGGAAGATGTCGATCCCCGCCTTCATCCCCTCGACGTAGCCGAGCGGCGCCAGGCCGGTGGTGTTGTGGCAGTGCAGCTCGAGGCGGACGCCGCCGGCGTCGCCTCCTGCAGGGCCGGCAGCAGGGTCGCGGCGCGCTCCGGCGTCAGCACCCCCGGCGCGTCCTCGACGTAGATCGTGTTGACCCCCTCCCAGCTCGCCATTTCCCGCGCCCGGTCGGCGAAGAACTCGTCGGTGTGGAGGTCGATCAGCCCGTACATGATCGCCGGCACGACCTCGCCGCCGACCCGCTGGATCGCTTCCGCCTCTGCCTTCATCACCGGCATGTCGTAGAGGTGTCGGGGAGGCCGGCGACGAGGTGGTCGAGCGCCGCCCAGGGGTCGTCGCCGGACTCGCGCAGCATGACGACGAAGAAGGTGGCCCCGGTGAGGTCGCAGAGGCGGAAGCCGGTGTGGTTGAGGTGCGGCAGCGCCGGCGTCGCCTGGTAGGCGCGCATCCGCATCCCCCACAGGCTCTGGGTGCCGTCGCGCAGCGTCTGGTCGATGAACTCGATGTGGGCCACGGCGACCGATTCTCCCGGGCGGGCTCGCCGGCGCCGGCTCAGCGCTCGGGCCGGCCTGTGGGATCCATCGACTGGGCGCGGTGCCCGAGGCTAGGCGGCGGGCTCTTTGAGCCGCACGTGCCAGTGCACGGTCGCCGTCGCCACCGTGTTGCCCTCGCCGTCGGTCAGCTCGACCTCGCAGGGGAACTCGACCTTGCCCTCGGCGTCGAGAGTGGCAAGGGCCTCGGCCGCGTCGACGCCGAGCTCGGCGCTGGCGGTGATCGGGCCGCTGGCGACCTTCACGTAGTCGATCTCGGCACTGCGGGCGAGCGGGGTGACGTCGCCCATGCGAATCGCGAAGGCGCCGACGAAGGCGGCGCCGGAAGCGGTCTCGGCGACGGTGAAGAGGGCGCCGGCGTGCTGGCTGCCGACATGGTTGTTCAGCTCCGGCCGGCGCGGCAGGACGACGGTCGCCTCACCGGCGGAGATCTCGGCGATCTCGAGGCCGAGGTGCCCGGCGAAGGGCACCGCCATCGTCATCCCCTTGGCGATCGCGTCGAAGTCGACGTTCGGCATTCCAGGCAACCCAGGCATCCCGAAAGCCTACCGCCAGGCGCCGCTCAGCGACCCTCGAAAGTGGCGTGCCCGGGGCCGCCCTTCTCGAGGAAGGTGCGGACCGCGTTCTGCAGGTCCTCGCTGGCGAAGAGCTCGGCCGCTTCGGTGCGGATCGCCTCGTCCGCGGCCGGGATCCCACCCTCGCGGAAGCGCTTCAGCACGTGCTTGGTCATCGCGTGGGCCCTGGTCGGCCCCGCCGCCAGCTCGGCCGTCAGCGCCCGCGCCCGGGCGTCGAACTCCTCCGCCTCGAAGATCCGGTTGACGACGCCCCAGCGCTCCAGCTCCGCGGCGGCGAAGACCTCGCCGGTCATCACGAGCTCGCGGGCGCGGCCGCTGCCGGCGCGCTCGGCCAGGCGCTGCGTCCCGCCCATCGACGGCGTCAGCCCGACCACCTTCTCGACCAGGCCGAACTTGGCCTGCGGCGCGGCGACGATCAGGTCGCAGGCGAGGGCGATCTCGAAGGCGGCGGTCAGGGTGAGGGCGTGGGCGGCGAAGACGATCGGCGCCGGCAGCGCCTCCAGCTCGTCGATCGTCCCCAGCAGTTCGTCCCAGAGGTGGCCGCCCTGCTCCGGCGTCAGGTCGCGGAAGACGTGGACGTCGACGCCGCCGGAGACGGCGCGGCCCTCGGCCCGGATCAGGACCGCCCGCGGCGGCGAGGCGGCGAGGTCCTCGACCGCTGCCTGGAGGTCGTCGATCATCCGCTGGTCGAAGAGGTTGAGCGGCGGGCTGTCGAGCGTCAGCACGACCAAGCCGCTCTCGCCCGGCTCGACCCGGACCGCCTTGCCGTGCTCAGGGGACACGGTGCACCTCGAAGAGGTTGGTGCCGAGGTGCTGGTCGGGGAGGCCGGCGACGATCGCGATCAGGTCGCCGGATTTGGCGACGCCGTGGTGCGCGGCCAAGCGGGCGCAGTCGCTGAGCAGGCTCCGCACGTCGGTCTCGTGTTCGTTCAGCACGCAGGTGACGCCGAAGAGGAGGCTGAGCCGTCGCACGGTCTCCGGCCGCGGCGAGATCGCCAGCACCGGCACGTTGGGCCGGTGGGCGGAGAGCAGGCGGGCGGTGCGCCCGCTCGTCGTCGGCACCACCAGCGCCTTCAGGCCGAGCCGGTAGACGGCGCCGACGGCGCTCTGGGCGACCGAGTCGGCGATGTCCTGGGTGCCCTGGTCGGTGCGCGAGAACAGCCACTCGCCGTAGGGGAGGTCGGGCTCGGTGGCGCGGGCGATCTGGTCCATCACCCGCACCGCCTCGACCGGGTGCTGGCCGACCGCGGTCTCCTCGGAGAGCATGATCGCGTCGGTGCCGTCGTAGATCGCGTTGGCGACGTCGGTCACCTCGGCCCGGGTCGGGCGCCGCGCGGTGACCATCGAGGCCAGCATCTGGGTCGCCGTGATCGCCGGCTTGGAGCGCCGCCCGGCGGCGCGGATCAGGCGCTTCTGCAGGACCGGGACCTCGGCCAGCGGCACTTCGATCCCGAGGTCGCCGCGGGCGACCATGATGCCGCTGGTCGCCTCGGCGACGATCTCCTCGACGTTGGCGGCGGCCTGCTGGCGCTCGATCTTGGCGATCAGCGGGATGTCGGAGCCGAGCGCCTCCAGCCGCTCGCGGACCGGGACGAGGTCGGCGGCGGCGGAGACGAAGGAGACGGCGAGCAGGTCGACGTCGTTGCGGGCCGCGAACTCGACCCAGCCGAGGTCGTTTTCGGTGGCGGCCGGCAGCGCCGCGCCGCCGGGGATGTTCATCCCCTTGTGGGAGGAGAGGGTGCCGCCGACCTCGACCTCGCAGTCGACCCCGTCGGCCTCGGGGTCGCGCACGCGCAGGCGGATCGCGCCGTCGGCGAGGTAGACGAGCTGGTCCTCGCGCAGGGCGGTGACGCCGGGCCAGGAGACCGGGATCGTCTCGCGGTCGCCCTCGACCTCGCGCGGGGTCAGGGTCACGTGCATCCCCGTCTCCAGCTCGGCGAAGTCGTCGCGCAGCTCGCCGATCCGCAGCTTCGGCCCCGGCAGGTCGCCGAGCACGGCGACCTCGCGGCCGACCCGCTCGGCGGCGGCGCGGATCGTCTCGATCGTCTGCGCCTGGCGATCGGGCCCGGCATGGGAGAAGTTGAGCCGGAAGACGTCGGCGCCCGCCCCGATCATCTGCTCGAGGGTGCCGGCCTCCCAGCTCGCGGGGCCGACCGTGGCGACGATCTTGGTCCGTCGGCCCATGTGGGCCGCCACCTCGTTGATCGGGTCTACAGGCACGGACGTGACTGTAGAGGTAGCGGCCGCGAGGACTCGTGAACGTGGCGTGAGTCGAGGCGAAAACCCCCCGTTTGGGATGGGGGTCAGCGAATCCTCAGCACGGTCAGCTTGACGGCGCAGGTCACCTTGACCTTGGTCTTGGACTTCTTCTTCACCCGGCAGTTGACCTTGTCGTCGCGGCCGGCAGGCCCAACCGGACCGGCGGGGCCAGCCGGCCCCTGGGCTCCGGTCTGCCCCGGCGCGCCGGTCGGCCCGGTCGGCAGCGCCGTCCCGTTGCCTTGCAGCGCCACCGTCCCCGGCGCGACCGGGGCGTCGGCGAACACGCGCAGGGAGGCGACCGGAGAGCTGCTCGAGCTGATCCCCGAGCCGTTCGCCGCCGACCCCGGCGACGTCCTCGTCGCCACCGGCGTCGCCACCCGGCCCACCTGGTACCGCCACGCCCACCTCGCCCCCTACATGGCCGCCTCGCCCGAGGCCGACGACTTCACCGCCAACGCCCTGGCGCTGATGGCGAACCGCTTCGAGCGCCTCGGGCTCGAGGGCGAGGAGGCGGCCGCCTGCTTCCACACCTACGCCTCCTTCATGATCGGCTCGGTCCTCTTCGCCGCCGCCCGCAAGGTCGCCAACGAGCAGCTCGACGGCGACCGCGAAGACGGCCGCGTCTACCTCGCCGAGGCCGACGTCCCCACCGCCAGGAAGTCGAGCAAGGAGACGCACCGCTCCCTCGACGAGGTGATGGGCCTCGACGAGCAGCGCGACGAGGACCTCTTCGCCGACGGCCTGCGTCGCCTGGTCGAGAGCTTCAGGCCGGGCGCCCCCGGCGCCTGACGACAAGACGGAGAGGGAGGGATTCGAACCCTCGAGAGAGCTTGCGCCCCCTACTCGCTTAGCAGGCGAGTGCCTTCAGCCACTCGGCCACCTCTCCGGGCACTGGCCCCCGATTGTAAGAGCTGACCGGGCACGGCGGGGATAGGCTGGAGCGGGTGTCCAGTCCACCCAGCCAGTCGCACCAGCGCTACGAGCGGATCTTCGCCGAGGTCGAGGCGCCGTTCGCCTTCGTCGACCTCGACGCGATGTGGGCCAATGCGGAGGCGATGCTGGCGCGGGCGGGCGGCAAGCCGGTGCGGGTGGCGACCAAGTCGATTCGCTGCCGCGGGGTGCTGGAGCGGATCCTCGCTCGCGACGCGGGCTTCGCCGGGCTGATGACCTACACCCTGCCGGAGACCCTGTGGCTGGCCGAGCTGGGGTTCGAGGACCTGCTGCTCGCCTACCCGACGGCCGATGTCGGCGCCCTCGGCGAGCTGGCGCTGCGCTCGGTGGCGAACCCCGCGGGGGCGCCGATCGTGATGGTCGACTGCCCGGCCCACCTCGACATGATCGAGTCGGTGCTGGGAGCGGGGGCGGCGCCGGTCCGCGTCTGCATCGACGTCGACGCCGGCTGGTGGGCGCTGGGCGGCCGGGTCAAGGTGGGGCCGAAGCGCTCGCCGGTGCGCACGGTCGAGCAGGCGGTGGCGCTGGCGCGGGAGATCGAGCGGCGGCCGAAGATCGAACTCGACGCGCTGATGGCCTACGAGGGGCAGATCGCGGGGGTCGGCGACCGGCCGCCGGGGCGGCGCCTGCGCGGCGGCGCGATCCGCTTCATGCAGCGCCGCTCCGCCGCCGAGCTGGCCCAGCGGCGGGCGGCGATCGTCGCCGCGATCGGCGAGTTCTGCGACCTGGAGATCGTCAACGGCGGCGGCACCGGCAGCCTCGAGCTGACCGCCGCCGAGGACGCGGTCACCGAGGTCACCGCCGGCTCCGGCTTCTACGCGCCGACCCTCTTCGACCACTACAGCCGCTTCAGCCTGACGCCGGCGGCGGGCTTCGCGCTGCCGGTCGTCCGCAAGCCCTCGCCGCGGGTCGCGACCGCGCTCGGCGGCGGCTACCTCGCCTCCGGCAGCGGCGGCGACGCCCGCCTCCCCTCCCCCTGGCTGCCGTCCGGGCTCCGTCTCGACCCCGAGGAGGGCGCGGGCGAGGTGCAGACGCCGCTGCTCGGCGAGGCCGCCACCGCGCTCGAGGTCGGCGACCGCGCCTACCTCCGCCACGCCAAGGCCGGCGAGCTCTGCGAGCGCTTCAACACCCTCCACCTGGTCGAAGGCGAGCAGATCGTCGACGAAGTCCCCACCTACCGGGGCGAGGGCAAGGCCTTCCTCTGAGAGCCGTTCGTCCTTTTTCGCCCAGAGGGCTAAGAAAGACGAACGGAGTCAGGGGCCGAGGACCCGTTCCGCGTACTCGTTGGTGAAGGTGCGGCCCGGGTCGAGCTCGTCGCGGGCGCGCTGGTACTCGGCCCAGGCGGGGTAGCGCGGGGCGAGCGTCGCGGCGGTCTGGAAGTGGCGCTTGCCCCAGTGCGGGCGGCCGCCGTAGGAGTCCATGATCTCCTCGACCGCCTCGAAGTAGGGGCGCCACTCCATCCCCCGGTACTGGTGGACGGCGATGTAGGCGGTGTCGCGCTCGTGCGAGGGGCTGAGCGAGGCGTCGTCGCCGGCGGCGACCCGCATCTCGATCGGGAAGAAGACCGGGTAGCGGTTCGAGCGCACCCACTCGATCGCCCGCCGGGCCGCCTCCGGCCCGTGCTCGCGCGGGATCCCGTACTCCATCTCGGTGAAGCGGACGCGGCGCTCGTTGGCGAAGACGCGGTCGCTGCGGTCGGTCGTGCGGCTGCCGGAGGCGAGCCGCCCGGCCAGCCGCGAGAGCGCCGGGATCCGGCCCGGGAAGGCCTTGCCGGTCGCCGAGAGCGCCGCCAGCGCCCAGTTCTCCAGCACGACGTCGTTGAGGTGGGCGGCGAGGCGGCCGCGCGGCCGCGGCGGCGAGGCGGTGCGGTTGCGCTCCAGCACCAGGGCGTTGTCGGCGTAGGGGAAGGTGAAGAGCTCGAAGTGGTCGTTGGCGTCGGCCAGCTCCTGGAAGGAGTCCAGCACCCGCTCGCGCGGCCGCGGCGTGTCGATCCGCTCCAGGGCGAAGACCGGCACGCAGCGCAGGGTCACGGCCGAGATCGCCCCCAGCGCCCCGACCCCGACCCGCGCCGCCCGCAGCAGCTCGGGGTGGGTGGCGGCGCTGAGCCGGCGGGCGCTGCCGTCGGCGAGGACCAGCTCCAGCTCCTCGACCGGGGCGGAGATGTTTCGCAGCCGGGCGCCGGTCCCGTGGGTCCCGGTCGAGATCGCCCCGGCGATCGTCTGCCGGTCGATGTCGCCGAGGTTCTCCATCGCCAGGCCGAGCCCGGCCAGTTCCTC
This sequence comes from uncultured Solirubrobacterales bacterium, assembly GCA_963703585.1. Classification (GTDB taxonomy): domain Bacteria; phylum Actinomycetota; class Thermoleophilia; order Solirubrobacterales; family 70-9; genus VAYN01. The sequence goes on from CAVPEX010000047.1 coordinate 40,763, forward strand.
GTTGAGGTCGGCCAGCACGGTGCCGGCGCCGACCCTGACCAGCCCCGAGCCCGGGTCCGCGTCGAGGACGCCGCGCAGCGCCTCGATCCGCACCATCGCGCCGTCGGTCATCGCCGCCTCGGTGAAGGAGTGGCCGGAGCCGGCGACGCTGACCCTGCGGCCCGCCGCGGCGGCGGCGGCGACCGCCTCCCCCAACTCGTCGCGGCTGCGCGGCCGCAGGACCTCGGCCGGATGGCAGGACTGATCGCCGGCCCAGTTGACCCAGCCGCCGCCCTCGCCCTTGCCCCGCCGGGACGCCATCGCCGCCAGGCTAGCTCTCCGCCGCCCGCGGTGCCGCGGTGGGCGGCCCCAGCGAGTAGAAGGCGTAGACGACGGTGAACAGCAGCAGCATCGCGATCGCGATGCTGGGCAGGGCGTTGCCGGTGAGGCTGGCGACGACGCCGCCGCCGATGGCGCCGACCACCTGGCCCGAGGCCCAGGCCATGTCCGAGAGCCCCGCGGCGAAGCCCTGGTGCAGGCTGGTCGACTCGGCGATGTCGGAGAGCAGCGTCATCGCCGGCGCGAAGCAGAGCCCCGCCCCGAGCGAGGTGACGATCAGCGCCCCGATGACCATGCCGAGCGCCTCCGCGAGGGCGATCGCGACCATCGCCGCGGCGCAGATCGAGAGGCCGACGACGTAGGGCGCGCGGCGGCCGACCCGGTCGGACATGCGACCGGCGATCGGCGCCAGCACCGCCTCGAGGGCGGCACCGACGACGAAGCCGGCCGCGATCACGCCGTGGCCGCCGCCGAGCGCGTCGATCCGCAGCGGCACCAGGACCCCGATCGCGCCGAACATCACCGAGGGCACGGCGACGAAGGCGGCGGCGTCGCGAACCGGGCGGCTGAGCATCGTCGAGACGACTTCGCCGAGAGTCTGCTTTTCGGGTGTCCGGACCTCGGGGAGCCGGGAGGCGCCGATGGCGAGCAGCGTGGTGACGATCATCACCGAGCCGAAGACCGGCGCGGTGCCGATCGAGGCGGCGGCGGCCCCCAGGGCCGGGCCCAGCAGGGCGCCGGCAACCGCCGTCCCCAGCGCCGTGCCGATCACCGAGCCGCGGTTCTCCTCCGGCGAGGTGCTGATCAGCCAGGTCAGCGCCCCCGACCAGATCAGCGCCCCGGCGCAGCCCTGGATGAAGCGGGCGCCGTCGAGCAGCAGGATCTGCTCGACCAGGCCGAAGATGAGGCTGGCGAAGCCGAGCAGCATCAGGCCCGCGATCACGGTCCTGCGCGGCCCGACCCGGCTGGCGACGAAGCCCGCCGGCAGCGAGGCGAACAGGGTGCCCGCCGCGTAGGAGGCCGAGAGGATCCCCGCCTGGGCCTTGCTGAGCCCGAGATCGTCGACGTACTCCGGCAGCAGCGGAGCGATCGCCGCGAAGAAGGCGACGTCGAGGAAGATCATCGCCGAGGCGAGGAGGAGCAGCTTGCGCACGCCTGAATCCAATCAGTGCAAGCAACCCTGAGCGGGCGCGCACCCGTTTAGCATTCGCCCGGCGCGGCACCCCGGAGGGGTGGCAGAGCGGTTGAATGCGGCGGCCTTGAAAGCCGTTAGGCGTCGTAAGGCGTCTCGTGGGTTCGAATCCCACCCCCTCCGTTTTCACGGCCGGATTTGGCTTGCAGGCAAAGGAGAGGGGAACGAGTGACGGACTTCTCCCCACAATGCGGAAACGGCTCGCGCAAGCGGTCCGGCTCGCCTGTGATCCTGCGCGATGCGCATGCAAACGGTGCCTGTCGATGTGTGGATCCCGGCGCACCACCGTCCTGCGGATCTGCGAGACTTCTGCCCAGGTCGAACGTATGTTCGGATGAGAAAGGGGATCGATGACAGCTGGCGATAGGACTATCGCCGAGAGCCTCGACCTGCTGGCGCTCTGCACGATCCGCGGCGCCAACTGGAACGTCCTGGCCCGGGAAGCTCAGCGCCCGCAAGGGATGGCGCGCCTGCTCGCGGGAACCGTCGGCGAGGACTCGCGCGACGGCCGTGAGACGGCCGCGCTTCTCGCGGAAGGGCTCAAGACCCTGCCCGAGCGCCGGCAGCGAGTCGAAGGCGAGATCGATGCCGCCGCGAAGGTCGGCGCGCGCCTCGTAACGGTCCTCGACGACTTCTACCCCTCAAACCTGAGGGTGATCCCGAAGCTTCCCCCGTTCCTCTTCTACCGCGGCGAGCTCCGTCGCGACGACGCGCGCTCCGTCGCTGTCGTCGGCACCCGGAGCGCCTCGCCCGGAGGGATCGACCGCGCGACCGAGCTCTCCTCTCTGCTGGTCGAGGAGGGGGTAACGGTGATCTCGGGGCTAGCCAGAGGGATCGACACCGCCGCCCACCTGGCCGCCGTCGAGGCCGCAGGGCGCACGATCGCGGTGATCGGCACCGGGATCCTGCATGTCTACCCGAAGGAGAACGCGGAGCTGGCCGAGCACATCGTCTCCCGCGGGGCAATCGCCTCCCAGTTCTGGCCCTCGGCGCCACCAGCCCGGTACCAGTTCCCGATGCGCAACGAGGTCATGTCGGGGATCAGCCAGGGCACGGCGGTGATCGAGGCCAGCAGCACCTCGGGCGCGAAGATGCAGGCCCGCATCGCCCTCGAACAGGGCAAGCGGGCGTTCCTCATGTCCTCGCTGGCGACCCGCGAGGAGTGGGCCCGGAACTACATCGAGAAGCGCGGCGCGATCGAGGTCAACTCGGTCCAGGACGTGCTCAAGTGGCTGCGCTCCACCGAGCAGGTGGAGATGCAGTCGAGTCAGCGTTCGCAACTCGCCCTCGAGCTCGTCTGACCGGCCGAAATGGTCGACCTCTCGAAGCTGGACCGTCCCCCGGCCGGCTTCGCGGCATGTGCCGAGTGCGCATACCGCGACACGGGCAGCGCCGCCTTCTGCTTTTCCTGCGCGAGTGAGCACACCGAGGCACCGGCCGCGGGATCGTGCGACGTCTGCGAGCTGCCGCTGCTTGCCGACGGAGGGTGCGGCAACCCCCTCTGCAGCTGGAGCGATCGCTACTTCACCAAGGTCCGCGCGATCTCGATGCGAACCGGGGAGATGGAGCAGGCGATCCGGGCCCGCGACGACGACCTCGGATGGCCGGGCAGGTGGGAAAGCTCGTTCGCGGTGAGCTGATCGAGCCAAAGCAGGCCGCGGAGGCAGGAAACGAGGGCCGCCGGCCGAACGATCGAACATGGACAGAGCCGCCATCCGCGCCCGCCGGCGCGAGCGCTGGGTGCTGCGAGCGGAAAGGGTCAGGGACGAGTTCGGCCTGGTCCTCCTCCTGGTGCTGGCGACCTACGTCCTCACCTCGCTGCTCTCCAACCGCGAGTGGTCGGCGGTGATCCTCACGGTGGCGACCAGCGCCACCTCGGTCATCGCCCTGACCAGCTCGCACGCCAGGCCGCGGCTGGTGCGGACGGCGGTGCTGCTCTCGGCGCTGACGATCGGGCTGGCGACGATCTCCGCAGCAAGCGGCGAGCGGACCTTCCTCAACCTCGCCTCGGTGATCCAGATCTCGCTGCTGGCGGTGGCGATGGGGGCGGTCCTGCTGCGCGTGGTCACCACCGCCGAGGTCGGCTCGCGCACGATCCTCGGCGCGATCAGCGTCTACACCGTCCTCGGCATCCTCTTCACCTTCCTCTACGGGATGGTCGAGCGGATCCAGGGCGGCGCCTTCTTCGAAGGCCACCCCCACCCCACCGGCGGCGACTTCCTCTTCTTCAGCTACACGACGCTGACCACGACCGGCTACGGCAACCTCGTCCCCGGCGGCCAGCCGGGGCGGATGATCGCCGGCCTGGAGATGATGCTGGGGCAGATCTTCCTCGTCACCCTGGTCGCCGGCCTGGTCAGCCTCTGGCGGCCGGGCGAGGGGCTGCGCAAACGCCGCAAAGGGCGCCCCGGCGCCGCCGAGGCCCCGGCGCCGCCGGAGTCAGCCGGCTAGAACCGCCTCGATCTCCGCCAGCTGGGACTCGATCCCGGAGGAGATCCCGTCGCAGATCTGGTGCACGCCGGGGTCGGCGATCCGGTACAGCGAGCTGGTCCCCTGTTTGCGCCGCGCGACGAAGCCCTCGGCGTGCAGAGCGCCGAGGTGCTTGGAGATGTTCTGCTGCGAGCCGCCGACCGCGGTGGCGATCTCGCCGACCGAGGCCTCCTCCTGCCGGCGCAGCAAGTCGATGATCCGCAGCCGGGTCGGGTCGGAGAGGGCGCGGAAGCGGCGGGCGATCAGCTCGGCGGCGTCTGGGGTGAGTGGCGTCCTTCGCATCGCTGTGTTATCGTACCATCTACAACTGTTAAGTTGTTAATTTGTAGACTTGTCATAAGGAGGATGGGATGCCCGCAACGACCGTACCGACCTCGACCCGCCACAAGTGCAGGAGCGGCTGGCGCGGCTGGCCGCTGGAGCGGGCCCTCTTCGCCCTGGCCGGGACGATGACCGGCCTCAGCGCCGTGCTCAGCGCCGTCGTCAGCCCCTGGTTCCTGCTGCTGACCGGCTTCGTCGCCGTCAACCAGCTGCTCTTCGCCAGCGTCGGCGACTGTCCCGCCTCGCTGATCCTGCGGCACGGCTTCGGCGCCAAGCGCGCCGCGGAACGATGAGCGCGCTCGGCCCGGTCGGGCGGCTCGGCCGCTACGCCGCGACCCACCGCCGCATTGTCTTCGTCAGCTGGGCGCTGATCGCGGTCGGCCTCGGCATCCTTGCGCCGCGGGTCGAGACCGCGCTCTCGGGCGCCGGCTGGCAGGCCAACGGCTCGGAGTCGGTCGCCGTGCGCGAAAAGGCCGACAAGAGCTTCGGCGGCGCCGGCGCCTACGCGCTGCAGGTCGCCGTCCACTCCCAGAGCCTCAGCGCCGAGGACCCGGCCTTCCGCCGCACCGTGCGCCGGGTCGAGGGCGTCCTCGCCGCCGATTCGGCGGTCGGGACGGTAGTCCCGCCGCGACCCGGCAGCTCGATCTCCCGCGACGGCCACACGGCGATCGTCGCCGGCACCGCCGCCAAGAGCCCGAACGAGATGGTCGCCGCAGCCGACGACCTCAAGTCCGAAGTCGCGGCCGTCGCCGCGCCCGGCGTCGAAGCCAACCTGACCGGCGCCCCCGGCATGTGGTCGGACTTCAACGAAGCCAACCGCGAGGCGATGATGAAGTCGGAGCTGATCTCCTGGCCGGTGACGCTGGCGATCCTCGTGCTCGCCTTCGGCTCGCTGGTCGCCGCCGGGCTGCCGCTGATGCTGACGATCGTCGGGCTGATCGCCTCGGCCGGCGTCCTCTACCTCGGCACCGAGCTGGCGCCGATCTCGATCTGGGCGATGAACTTCGCGCTGATGTTCGCGCTGGCGCTCGGCATCGACTACGCCCTCTTCATCGTCATGCGCTTCCGCAACGCCCTCTTCGGGCAGCGCCACGAGCCCGCCGAGGCGGTCGGGGAGACGATGGACACGGCCGGCAAGGCGGTCCTCTTCTCCGGCCTGACCGTGCTGATCTCGCTCTCGGCGGTGATGCTGGTCCCGAGCCCCGCCTTCCGCTCGATGTCGCTGGGGATCATGATCTCGGTGCTGTTCGTGCTGGCGGCGACGCTGACGCTGCTGCCGGCGGTGCTGGGCAGGCTCGGCCCGCGGGTCGACAGGCTCGCCCTCCCCTGGGCGCACAGCGGCGAGCACCGCTCGCCCCGCTTCGCCCGCTGGGGTGAGCTGCTCTGGCGCCGGCCGATCGTCTTCGGCGGCGTCGCGCTCGTGGTCCTGGTTGCGCTGGCGCTGCCGGTGCTGAACCTGAAGACGGGGATGCCGTCGATCAAGGTGGTGCCCAAGGACGACTCCTCGCGGGTCGGCTACCGCCAGATCAGCGCCGCCTTCGGCCCCGGCGCATCCGGAACGCTGCAGGTCGTCGGCCCGCAGGCGAAAGCGGCGGCAACCGTCGCCGCCCTGCGAGCCGACCCCGGCATCGCCGCGGTGACGCCGCCGAGCCCCGGCGCCGACGGCCTGTCGATGGTCCAGGCGATCCCGACCAGCGGGCCCTCGACGAGCGCCGTCGGCGACACCGTCGACAGGTTGCGAGCAGAGCTGCCGACCGGCTACCTCATCGGCGGCCCCTCGGTCGAAAACCACGACCTCGAAGCGGCCCTGTCGGCGAAGACGCCACTGGCGATCGGCGTCGTGCTGGCGCTCGGCTTCCTGCTGCTGCTGGTCGCCTTCCAGGCGCCGCTGGTGGCGGCGATCGGCGTCCTCGCCAACCTGCTCTCGACCGCGGCCGCGTTCGGCGTCGCCAAGCTGATCTTCCAGGACGGCCACCTCTCGGGCCTGCTCGGCTTCGAATCGCAGGGCTTCCTCGACGCCTGGGGACCGATCTTCTTCTTCGCGATGATCTTCGCGATCGCGATGGACTACACGGTCTTCCTGCTCTCCTCGGCGCGCGAGCACTGGGAAGAGACGGGCGACGCCAAGGCGGCGATGGTCGGCGGCCTCGCCCACTCCGGCCGGGTCATCCTCGCCGCCGGGGCGGTGATGGTCGCCATCTTCTTCACCTTCGCCCTCTCGGGGCCGCTGCCGCCGAAGGAGATGGGGATGATTCTCGGCATCGCCGTGCTGCTCGACGCGTTCCTGGTCCGGCTGCTGCTGCTGCCCGTGTTCATGCGGCTGGCGGGGCGCGCCGCCTGGTACATGCCGTCCTGGCTGGACCGGGTGCTCCCCGACGTCCACTTCGGACACGGCGGCGGGGGGGCCGAGCCGGTGGCGGTTTCGAAGCCGGCAGCCTCGACCGCGCACAGCTGAGCCGCGGCGGGTTGGCCCCTCAGTCCTCGAGCTCGACGCGTTCGATCGTCTGGTCCTCGACCGGACGATCGGATGCGTCGGTTTCGCTCGACTCGATCGCGTCGACGACGTCGATGCCGTCGGTGACCGTGCCGAAGACGGTGTGCTTCCCGTCGAGCCAGGGCGCCGCCGCGGTGGTGACGATGAAGAACTGGGAGCCGTTGGTGTTGGGGCCGGCGTTCGCCATCGCCAGCGCCCCGCGCACGACCTTGTTGTCGTTGAACTCGTCCTCGAAGGTGTAGCCCGGCCCGCCGCGACCGGTCCCCTCCGGGCAGCCGCCCTGGATCATGAAGTCCGGGATCACCCGGTGGAAGACCAGCTGGTCATAGAAGCCGTCGGCCGCGAGCTTGCGGAAGTTCTCGACGGTCTTCGGCGCGTCGTCGTCGTGCAGCTCGAGCACGATCGCCCCGGCGCTGGTGTGAAGGGTGGCCTTCGACATCGGGCTGAACCCTAGCGGCTGGCGCCGGCCGGTTCGCCGCCGACACCGGCCGGGCCGCTGACGTGGACGGTGACCGGGGCGGAGGACCCGGGCGCGTACGGCCAGCGCTCCTCGGCAAGGGCCGTGGCGCGGAGGCGGATCGCCGCCGCGCCCTCGACGTAGCGGAAGCGGTAGCGGGCGTGGAAGCGGCCGCCGTGGTCGGAGCGGGTGACGAGCACCGGCCGCCAGCGGTGGGTCGCCGCCTCCAGGTACTGGATCGCGACCAGCTTGCCGCGGCGCGGAATCGCGGCGCCGCGGCCGCGGACGCGGCCGCTGAGCCGCACGACCTCCCCCGTCCGCAGCGACAGCGGCGCCGCCCGCAGGGAGACGCCGGAGCGCACGCGCAGCTCCAGCGGCGCGCGGCTGGCCGGCTCGAGGCCGGCGTCGCCGGGGAAGACGACGGCGATCCGCCGCGACGGGCCGGGCGCCAGCTTCAGCTCGAAGCCGCCGCGCTCGCCGGTGACCGCGGCCGCGATGGTGTTGGCGACGAGGGCGCCGCGCGAGGGCCGGGCGACGACCTGCAGCTCGCGTCCCGCGATCCCGGCGCCGTCGGCGCGGGTGAGCCGGCCGCTGAGCAGGGCGGGGGCGCCGAAGGGCACCGTCAGCGAGTCGCCGCGGCCGTGGCCGCCGCGCAGCCGGGCGAAGAGGCGGGACCGGGCCCTCAGCAGGGCCCGGGCCTCCTCGACGGCTGCGGACCTGACCCGGATCGCCATCTGGGTGCCGTCGGCGCGCAGCGTCGTGCTGGCGAGGTTGCCGGCGCCGTCGGCGGCCTCGGCGCGGAAGACGTAGACGCCGGGCCCGAGGGCGGGCATCGGCGCGACCAGGCTCGCCGTCCCCGCCGCCGCCTCGGGCCGGAGCCTGGTCGGCAGCTCGGTCCACTCGGAGGAGTCGGCGCGGCGGTAGGAGATCGTCCCGGCGGCGGGGCCGGAGAGCGGGTCGGCGACGCCGGCGCGGAGCTGCGCCGGGACGGCGGCCGGGTCATCGACGGCGAAGGAGAGGCTCGGGGCGACGTCGTCGAAGCGCAGCGGCAGGTCGGTCGCGGTCGCCGCCGACTCGTTGCCGGCTTCGTCGCGCAGCCAGAGGTGCAGCGTGTAGGCGCCGGCCGCCGGAACCGAGCGGTTCGGCAGCTGGGCGACGTCGCGGCCGGGAACGAACTGGACTCCCGAGTCGTAACCGGCGGGGCCGGTGACCCGGTAGAAGGCACCCCAGATCGGGCTCGCCGGGCCCTGGTCGGGGTTGGACCAGGAGAGGTCGAAGTCGTCGACCCGCCGCCAGCCCTCGCCCCCGGCCAGCAGCGGCGAGCGCGGATGGGCCGGCGGGTTGTTGTCGATCAGCACCGTGCGGGCCGGCGTGCAGCCGACGTTGCCGCCGAAGTCGGTGGCGCAATGGGAGAGCGAATGCGGGCCGTCGCTGAAGCTCGTCGTCGCGACCGTCTGCGCGGAGGAGACCGTGGTCAGGCAGGGCTGCATCCGCGCCGCCCGCCATTCACCACCGATTGAGACCTTCTCGCAGGGGTACTCGACGAGGCCGACCCGGCCGCCGTCGAGGTTGACCTCGCTGAAGCGGATGCCCGAGCCGGCGTCGGAGGCGCTGAAGGCGAGCGACTGGGCGCCGCGGCGCCAGCCACCGGCGGCAAGATCGCCGCCGGTGATCCAGGCGCCCGGCCCGATCGGGTCTTCGACCGTGATCGTCAGCGCCCGCAGCGCCGACCAGGACCCGGCGTCGAGGGAGCACCATTTGCTCTCGGCCCGCGCGCACAGCAGCCGGTCTTCGATCGCCGCGACGGGCACGGAGAAGCCCCGGGTGAACTCGCGCGGGGTGACGTCGGTGGCAGCGGCGGTGAACTGGGGCTCGAAGCCGCCGGCCCAGTTGATCGCGCCGATCCGCTGCTCCATGCCGTCATGCAGCGCGTGCCACCAGGTGCCGCGGACCTGGGTGATCCAGTTTCCCGGCGGCGGCGTCCAGCGCCAGCCGGCGAAGCGGGTGCCCGAGACCGTGCCCTGGCCGTTGCGGGTGAGGCTCTTGACGTGGGCGCCGTCGAAGGGGTCGGCGCCGGGCGGCGGCACGCAGTAGGCGTCGGGGCGGAACTTCGCGCCGCCGGTGGTGTCCGACCAGGCCGCGTCGGCGCCGACGTACCAGCCGCACTGGGCGACCGCGTACTTGCCCGCTCGCGCCTCGTCGGCCGCCAACAGCAGCAGCGCCACCGCCAACCCGATCCCCATCGCCGAGATCCGTCCCACTCCACCGCGCGTGCCCGACATCCCGCCCCTTTCGCGTTCGCTTGCGTTCGGGGCTCAAGGGGGTGGCGGCGGAGAATCTCCCCCGGCGGCGCAGATCCGTGCCGCCGGCTCGGCTTTGCGAGAATGGCCGCGATGGCACTTCCGACCAAGGATCAGATCACCGAGGCGCTGCGCGCGGTCATCGATCCGGAGCTGCGCCGCTCGATCGTCGAGCTGGGCATGATCCGCTCGATCGACGTCCGCGAGGATGGCCGCGTCGACGTCGTCGTCTCGCTGACCACCGCCGGCTGCCCGATCCGCTCCCACTTCGAACAGGCCGTCGCCAAAGCGGTCACCGATCTCGACGGGGTGACCGCGTGCGGGGTCGGCTTCGACGTCCTCTCCGACCAGGAGAAGGGCGACCTGCAGAAAACGCTGGGGCGCAGCAAGCTGCCGCAGGGAGCGCTGGCGAAAGTGAAGAACGTGATCTGCGTCTCCTCCGGCAAGGGCGGCGTCGGCAAGTCGACCCTGACCGCCAACCTGGCGGCCGCGCTGACCGCCGAAGGCCACCCCTCGGGCGCCCTCGACTGCGACGTCTACGGCTACTCGATCCCGCGCATGCTCGGCGTCAACGCCAAGCCCGAAGTCAACGGCGAGCGCAAGATCCTGCCGCTCGACGCGCCCAGCGGGGTCAAGGTGATGTCGATCGGCTTCTTCGTCGAGGAGAACGCGGCGGTCGTCTGGCGTGGCCCGATGCTGCACAAGGCGATCCAGCAGTTCCTCGAGGACGTCGCCTGGGACGAGCTCGAGTACCTGCTGCTCGACCTGCCGCCCGGCACCGGCGACGTCTCGATGACGCTCGCCCAGCTGCTGCCGCAGGCCAAGTTCGTCGTCGTCACCACGCCGCAGCCGGCCGCCCAGTCGGTCGCCCGCCGCGGCGCCGAGATGGCGAAGAAATTCGACCTCGAGATCCTCGGCGTGATCGAGAACATGTCCGGCTTCACGACCCCCGACGGCGAGCGCTTCACGATCTTCGGCGAGGGCGGCGGGCAGCTCCTGGCCGACGAGCTCGACGTGCCGCTGCTGGGCAAGGTGCCGCTGTCGGAGCCACTGCGCGAGCACGCCGACGACGGCTCGCCGCTGGTCACCGCCGAGCCCGACGCGCCGGCCTCGCAGGCGATCCGCCAGGCGGCCCGCGGCATCGTCGCGGCGACGCCGACCGAGCTGCCGGTGCTGCAGGCGGCCCCGAACGCCGCCGAAGCGCCGCCGGTCAGCGGCACGCCGCTCCCGGTCGTCCAGTAGCGCCCGCCGCTTAGGGGCCGCGTCTAAATGACGAAGAAGTAATGGTTCGCGGTAGGGACCGCCATTTCTGGCGGCCCCCCGCGCAGATCCCAGCGTGCACTGCTAGCGCACTGGGCTCCTGCCTTGGGTCTTGGCGTCGAAGCGCGCGTCGGGCCAGGGATGCAGGATGCGGGCGCGGTGGGAGCCATCGGATCGACGAGGCGGTTCATCCGCTCCCAGTTCAGGCGCGTGCGCTGGCTGCGACGCCGTAGCGCCCGGTACCAGTGCCGGGTCGCCTGGTGCGGAAGGCCACCACCGCGTCGATGTTGCCGGGCACGGCGTAGTAGGCGAGGTGCCCTCGCACCACGCTGGCCAGCCATCGTCCCTGCTCGGGGATGGGCAGGTGCCGGCGTCGCATCAGCTCGGTCTTGACCTCGCTGCAGCTTGGCCGCGCATCCGCTTCTTGATCGTGATGCGCCTCAGCATGAAGCCGCCCGTTCCTGGTCTTCGCGCAGATGTGCGTGAAGCCCAGGAAGTCGAACGTCTCAGGCCGCCCGTCCCCGCGCCTGCTCGGTCCCGGCGGCGAACCGCCCGAACTCGATCAGCCGCGTCTTCTCCGGGTGCAGCTCCAACGCGAACTTCGCGAACCGCTCGCGCAGGTCGGCCAGGAACCGCTCGGCGTCCTCACGGTGCTCGAAGCCCACGATGAAGTCGTCGGCGAAGCGCACGACGATCACGTCGCCGTGCGCGTGCCGCCGCCGCCACTGGTCGGCCCACAGGTCGAAGACGTAGTGCAGGTAGACGTTCGCGAGCAGCGGCGAAACCGACGCCCCCTGCGCGGTCCCCTCCACGGTCTCGGCCACTGCCCGTCCTCGATCACCCCTGCGCCGAGCCATTTCTGGATCAGCCGCAGGACCCGCCTGTCCGCGATCCGGTGCTCGAGGAACCTCACCAGCCACGACTGATCGAGGCTGGCGAAGAAGTCGCGGATGTCCGCGTCGAGCACCCAGTTCACCTTGCTTTCGCTCGATCCCGACCGCGAGCGCATCCAACGCATCATGCGGGCCGCGCCCCGGCCGGAACCCGTAGGAGAAGCCGAGGAAGTCCGCCTCGTAGATGGCGTTGAGCACCTCGACGACGGCCCGCTGAACGATCTTGTCCTCCAACGCGGCGACACCGAGCGGCCGCAGCCGCCCGTCCGGCTTCGGGATGTACACCCTCCGGACGGCTTCGCCCGGTAGCCCCCGCTGTGCACGCGCGTGCAGGTCCCGAAGGTTGGCCTCCAGGTCCTGCCCGTAGCTCGTGCCACGTCACCCCGTCCACCCCCGGCGCAGCCTTCGGGCTGAAGCGCCCAGTACGCCGCCCGCAGGCGATCGACATCGACATGGTGCAGGAGCGCGGTGAACCGTGCTTCCTTGTCCTTCTGCGCTGACTTGACGCACACGATCCAGCGCACTTGGCGCGCCTCGCCCGGCTCTGTGTCCGGGACGCGTTTTGCTGGCCGTGTTCCCCTTGGCCAGCCCCCTTTCCTCCACCACCTCCGCCACCGCTCCCACGGTCTTGTTCGGCGGCTTCGCAGGTACTACGGGGCTGTCAGACTTCCCACGCTCGTGCATCTCAGGCTTACCGCCTCAGCCTTTCCTGAGCGACCCACCCCATGATCAGCGGGCCGCCATCGCTGAGCGACGGGTGAACGTGGGATCTCCCGGTTCTCGCGCATGGAGATTCCGTACATGCCATGGTTCTTCGACCGCGCGGGGTCCGCTGGCAACTCGCGATAACGCTCCCAGCGATGTTGCCTTCCGCCTACTACAACGACGTCGGCACCCCGACCCCAATGATTTCGCGGCTCAATAGCCCGGCCTGCACGTGCCCCTGTCAACGCTTCGCCGACGCCCTCACGGACGCCAACGCATGACTCGGGGTCACCGTGGATCGCTACTCCTTCGATGTAGAGCTCTCTCATCTCCTTCTCCATGCCGGTTTATCCCGGCGCTCTGTAGGTCCACTTGAACGGCTTGGCGGTCTGGTTGTAGGTCTCGACGAAGCCGAGCATCTGCTCGGCGAGGTCCTGCTCGGAGGTGAAGGCGCCGTGCTTGAGCAGCCGGCGCCAGAGGATCGAGAAGAAGATCTCGACCTGGTTGAGCCAGGAGGCGTGGGTCGGGGTGAACTGAAAGCTCCAGCGCGGGTGGCGCTTGAGCCACTCCTGCACCTCGTCGGTGCTGCGGGTCGAGAGGTTGTCGGTGATCGCGACGATCCGCTGGCCCTCGACCACCGGGATCTCCTCGTCGACAGCGGTCGAGGAAGCGGATCAGGTCGTAGCGGTTGCGGGTCTTCGAGGGCATCGCCAGCACGTCGCCCTGCTCGACGTTCAGGCGCGGCGAACAGGCACTGGGTGCCGTTGCGCACGTACTCGTGCTCGCGGCGGGCCGGCTTGCCGGGCGCCGGCGGGGTGTCCGGCTTGATCGGCGCCTTGGCCTGGATCCCGGTCTTCTCGTCGATCGAGACGACGAGCACGTTCTCGGGCGGATCGACGTAGAGGCCGCAGACCTCGTCGAGGCGCTCGTCGAACTCGGGGTCGGTGAAGTCGCTCATCACCCAGTAGTCGGTGCGGTGCGGCTTGATGTCGGCCGCGCCGAAGGATCGCGTGCGCCTGCGAGCCCGACATCCCGACCTCGGCGCCGAGCTCCTCATAGGTCCAGCGCTCGCGCCGCTGCGCCCTCCGGCGTCTCGGGCGGGCGCGTGCACGCCTTGGCGATCAGCCGCGCCCGCACCTCCGGGCCGTGGGTGAGCGGCGCGCCAGAGCGCGGCGCGTCGCGCAGGCCCTCGAGGCCGTCCTCGGCGTAGCGCCCCCGCCACTTCGCGATCGTCACGTGCGAGCAGCCGAGCCTCGGCCGTCGATCTCCGCCACCGACTTGCCCTCGGCGGCGGCGAGCACGATCCGGGCGCGCTCGACCATCCTCACCTCCGAGCTCGTCGCGCGAGACGATCCGCTCGAGCTCATCTCGCTGCTCGGGCCTCAACGCAATCGCGGGTGCCGTGGGCATGCCTACCTCCATCGTCGCCGAACCGGTCGACGATCGATTCGCGACGGCGGGCAGGACTCCCGCTCCTGGAAGCGAAATTGCAGGATGATCCACTAGGCGGGA
>CAVPEX010000048.1:0-15521 GCA_963703585.1 uncultured Solirubrobacterales bacterium
TAGGCCCACGAACACCGGAGTACGTAGAGTGGCGCCGATGCGCTCGGCCAAGCTGCTCGCACCCCTCTTCCTCCTCCTCCTCGCCGCGCTCGTGCTCGGCGCAGAGACCGCGGCCGCCGACGCCTTCTGCGTCAAAAGGCCCGACTACACGGATCCCGAGACGGTCCACCTCATCGGCGATGGGCGCGGCGAGACCATCGTCGAGGCTGACTTGGGGTCGGAAACGGGCAGGGACGCGCCGTCACGGTGAGCGCCGACGCCGACTCGGCGACCGTCACCCTCTTCGACTCGATTCTCGACGGCTTCCAGCTCGCCGCCCTCTGCCTCGGCAGCGCACCCCATACCGCGACCCTCGGCGTCAGCTATTCGGACGTGACCGACGGCGTGGACATCGGCGACCCCGAGTGCGCCGCGACCTTCGGCGCCGGCACCCTCGATGTCGATCCGGAATTCGTCAACCCGAGCTCGCTGCTGCCGATCCTGCGCCTGAAAGCCTCCTCGCCGCTGGTCGACGCCGGCGATCCGGCCGATCCGCTCGGTGTCGACTTCGCCGGCGAAGCGCGGAAGGTGGATGGGGACCCTCTCGGCGGCCGCCAAGGTGACGCTGACCCTCGCCCGCTGCAAGGGCGCCGCCGGCTGCTCAAGCGGGCCAAGGGCCGCCGGCCGCTATCTGGCAACGCTCGCGGTCGTCGGCGGCGCCAGCCGCAGCACCCGCTTCGACCTCCGCTGAGCCGAGTTTCCGGGCATTCCGGGTGGGGGCGAAACATTTGCGTCCGAACTTCGTTATATAAGCGACCGCACATAAACGCCTAATCCCCGGGATCTCCTCCGGGGAGCGGGGGAACCACGTTTTCGGGGCGAGCCCACTTCGGTGGGGGCGCAGGCTCCTTCAGCGCCAGCCCGTCAGCTAACTCCGCCGGCCGACGAAGGAGGAATGGATGACGATCGTCCGCAGGGCGGCCACCTACGCCGCCCTCTGCTCAGCGTTAGCCGTGCTCGCGACGGCTCTGATCGCGGCGCTGCCGGGGGTCCCGGCGTGGGCCGAGGCACCCGGTGGCGTCTCCTCACGCACTCCCGAACCGGAGGGAACCACGGAAGAACCCGCGGCACCGGCCGGCACCGCGATGCTCGTCGGAGGGCGGGCGGTGGCGCCGCTGGACGCGCCGCCGGCTGTCCGCAAGGTGATCGCGGCAGCAAACAGGATCCGCACCCGCCCCTACGTCTGGGGCGGCGGCCACGGTCGCTGGTGGGACCGCGGCTATGACTGCTCGGGAGCGGTCAGCTTCGCCCTGCACGGCGGCGAGCTGCTCGACAGCCCGCTGCCGTCGGGACCGATGACGACCTGGGAGAGGCCCGGCCTGGGTCGCTGGATCACCGTGTTCGCCAACTCCGGCCACGCCTACGCGGTGATCGCCGGGCTGCGCTGGGACACCTCCGGCACCGGCGGCACCGGCCCCCGCTGGCACGAGGAGATGCGCAGCCGCAGAGGTTTCGTAGCCCGCCACCCAGCCGGGTACTAAGCGATCGGGAGTACCAGGGACTACGCAGCCTTCGACTTGTAGTAGTTCGCGTTGATCTCCGCGTATTTGGCCCACTCGGCCGGGCAGCTGGTCCTCGGCGAAGCAGGCGTCCACCGGGCAGGCCTCGACGCAGGCGTCGCAGTCGATGCACTCGTCCGGATCGATGTAGAGCATCTCGACCGAGTCGTAGTCGGCCTCATCCGGCGTCGGATGGATGCAGTCGACGGGGCATACCTCGACGCACGAGTTGTCCTTCTGGCCGATGCAGGGCTCGGCGATGACGTAGGTCATTCGGAGAGTTCTCCTAAGTCGGGGTTTCCGGGTGCCCGCCGGGGTTCCCGGCCAAGCGCGAGCGGACATTTTAGGGATTGCGGGGCAGCGGGCTGCGGCGCGGTGCATGCTGCTGTTGACGGGGGCCACCGGAAGCATCGGGTCGCGGCTGCTGCCGCTGCTGCTGGAGAGCGGCGAGGACGTGCGCTGCCTGGTGCGCGAGCCGCGCCGGCTCGGCGAGCGCCGGGTCGACGTGCAGATCGCCCTCGGCGACCTCGGCGAGATGTCGGACCCCTACCTGGTGCGGCAGGCGCTGCGCGGGGTCGACACCGTGATCCACCTGGCGGCGACGATCCGCGACCAGCCGCCGAAGCGGATCGAGGAGCTGAACGGGCTGGCGACGGTGCGGCTGCTGCGGGCGGCCGAGCGCAGCGGCGTGCGCCGCTTCGTCTTCTTCAGCGCGCTCGACGCCTACGCCGCCCAGCGCACCCGCTTCTTCCGCGCCAAGTGGCTGGCCGAGCGCGCGGTCGCCTCCTCGCCGCTGCAGACGACCGTCTTCGCCCCCTCGATCGTCTACGACCACAGCGACCCCTGGATCACGCTGCTGCGCCGCTTCTCCTTCCTGCCGGTGCTGCCTGTCTCCGGCGACGGCCAGGCGCGTTTCCAGCCGATCTGGGCTGCCGACGTCGCCCGCTGCGTGGTCGCGGCGCTCGCCGAGGGGGCGCAGCCGCGCTACGAGCTGGCCGGGCCGGAGACGCTCACCTACGACGACATGTCCGACCTGGTCGGCCGCATCGCCGGCCGGCCGCGGCCGCTGGTCCACCTGCCGCTGCCGCTGGTTCGCTCCGGCCTGATCGCCCTCCGCTCCGTTTTCGGCGAGGCCGTGTTTGCAACCTGGGAGGAGGCCGAGCTGATGGAGGTCTCGATGGTCAGCGAGCGAGGCCCCGCCGACGCGCAGGCACTCGGCGTCGAACCGCGAAGGATGAGCGATGTACTGGAAGGCGATTAGGCACATAACCGGGCTGGCGGCCGTGCTCGCCGCGCTTCTCGCCCCGCCGGCGGCGGCGATCAGCCTGGTGCCGCCGAAGCCGAGCGTCTTCCTCGGCATCAGCGACCGCGGGACCGCGACCGAGTTCAACGAAACCGCGGCGCTGATGGGCAAGCACCCGGCGCTGCTGGAGACCTTCCACCCCTGGGGCAACAGCGTCAACGAGGCCTACGAACGCTGGCGCGAAACCGGCACGCGGCCGATCCTCCACATCTCCACCGCCGACGACCAGACCCTGGCGGAGATGATCACCCCGCAGCAGATCGCCCTCGGCGGCGGCGACAACTACCTGCTGCAGCTGAACGACTTCTTCGCCAGCCACGGCCTGCCGGCCTACATCCGGCCGCTGGGCGAGCCCAACCGCTGCCTCAACGCCTGGTCGGCGGTCTGGTGCGACGGCACCCGGAAAGGCGGCGAACACACCACCGGCTGGTACAAGCAGGCCTTCCGCCGCACCGTCGCGATCGTCCGCGGCGGCGCCACGCTCGAACAGATCGACGCCACCCTGGCCGAAATCGGCCTGCCGCCGGTGAACCGGGCCAAGGGACCGCC
The DNA here is from genome assembly GCA_963703585.1 of uncultured Solirubrobacterales bacterium. Classification (GTDB taxonomy): domain Bacteria; phylum Actinomycetota; class Thermoleophilia; order Solirubrobacterales; family 70-9; genus VAYN01. Next base: position 3,391 of record CAVPEX010000048.1, read on the forward strand.
CCCGACCAGCCTGCCGGCGGCGCCGGTGAGCATCGTCTGGAGCCCGCTGCCGGGCGGCTCGCCGCGGGTGAAAGGGAACTTCCCCGGCAACTACTGGCCGGGCAGCCGCTGGGTCGACTGGGTCGGCACCGACTTCTACTCGCAGTATCCCGTCTGGAAGGACCTCAACCGCTTCTACACGGCGAAGCAGTGGAAGAGCAAGCCGGTCTCGGTCACCGAGTGGGCGGTCTCCGGCGCCGACGACCCGCGCTTCGTCAAGCAGCTCGTCGCCTGGACGGTGAAGCGGCCGCGGGTGCGGATGCTCGTCTACTACGACGGCTTCGGCCCGGGCAACCCCTACGACCTCAACCTCTACCCCCGCACCGCCAACACCCTGCGCCTGAAGATCCGCCGCGCCAGCTTCCTCGCCTACGCCGACTACAACGCCGGCCTGCTGCCGCCGCTGCCTCCGAAGCCGCCGAAGACCCCGTAGTCGCGGCGCTGTAGTCGAGTCTTGACATTACCCCCTGGGGGTATGTTAGGCTGCCCTCGTCGTGTATACCCACTAGGTGTATCGAGAGGAGGCCGAGCATGGCCACTGACCAGGAGCGACTCGAGCTGCCGATCGAGGGGATGACCTGCGCCTCCTGCGCCAACCGGGTCGAGCGCAAGCTGAACGGCCTCGACGGCGTCGAGGCGACCGTCAACTTCGCCACCGAGCGGGCCTCGGTCAGCTTCGATCCCGGGGCGGTCGAGGCGGGGGAGCTGGTCGAGGCGGTCGAGGCCGCGGGCTACTCCGCCACCCTGCCGCCCGCGCCCGGAGCCGGGGGCGCCGCCGGCGCGCCGGACGGCGGCGAGGAGGAGGGCGAGCCGCGCGAATTTCGCGAGCTGCGCACCCGGCTCCTGGTCTCGGCGGCGCTCTCGCTGCCGGTGCTCGTGCTGGCGATGGTGCCGCCGCTGCAGTTCGACAACTGGCAGTGGCTGAGCCTGCAGCTCGCCACCCCGGTCGTCTTCTGGGGCGGCTGGCCCTTCCACCGCGCCGCCTGGCAGAACCTCAAGCACGGCGCCGCGACGATGGACACGCTGATCTCGCTCGGCACGCTCGCCGCCTGGTCGTGGTCGGTGGTAGCGCTCTTCTTCCTCGGGGCGGGGGAGCCGGACATGCGGATGAGCTTCGAGCTGATCCCGCAGCAGGGCGGCGGCAGCGACGAGATCTACCTCGAGGTCGCCTCCGTCGTCACCACCTTCATCCTCGCCGGCCGCTACTTCGAGGAGCGCGCCAAGCGCCGCGCCGGCTCGGCGCTGCGGGCGCTGCTGGACCTGGGCGCGAAGCGGGTCACGGTGCTGGAGGACGACGGCGGCGAGCGGCAGCTGGCGATCGAGGAGCTGCGCGTCGGCCAGCGCTTCGTGGTCCGGCCCGGCGAGAAGGTCGCGACCGACGGCGAGGTGCTGGAAGGCCACTCGGCGATCGACCAGTCGCTGCTGACCGGGGAGTCGGTCCCGGTCGACGTCGGACCGGGGGACGAGGTCGCGGGGGCGACGATCAACTCCGGCGGGCGGCTGGTCGTCCGCGCGACCCGGGTCGGCGCCGACACGGCGCTGGCGCAGATCGCGCGCCTGGTGACCGAGGCGCAGTCCGGCAAGGCCCCGGTGCAGCGGCTCGCCGACCGCGTCTCCGGAATCTTCGTCCCGATCGTGATCGGCCTTGCGGTGGCGACGCTCGGCTTCTGGCTGGGCGGCGGCGCCTCGGCCAGCTACGCGTTCACGGCGGCGGTGGCGGTGCTGATCGTCGCCTGCCCCTGCGCGCTCGGGCTCGCCACCCCGACCGCGCTCCTCGTCGGCACCGGCCGCGGCGCCCAGCTGGGGCTGCTGATCCAAGGGCCCGAGGTGCTGGAGTCGACGCGGCGGGTCGACACGATCGTGCTCGACAAGACCGGCACCGTGACCAGCGGCAGGATGAGCCTGGGACGGATCGTCGTCGCCGACGGGACCGAGGAGGACGAGGCGCTGGCGACGGTGGGGGCGCTCGAGGCCGCCTCCGAGCACCCGATCGGCGCCGCGATCGGCGCCGCCGCCCGCGAGCGCCTCGGCGCGCCGGCGACGGTCACGGAGTTCCGCAACCGCGAGGGGCTCGGGGTCGAGGGCCTCGTCGCCGGCCGCCAGGTCGTCGCCGGGCGGCCGGCGCTGCTCAGCGAGCGGGGGCTGCCGCTGCCGGCCGGGCTCGCCGCCGCGGCGCGGGAGGCCGAGGAGGCGGGCGAGACCGCCGTCGCCGCCGGCTGGGACGGCGGCGCCCGGGCGATCTTCCGGTCGGCGACACGGTCAAGCCGACCTCGGCCGAGGCGGTCGCGCGACTGCGCGCGCTGGGCCTGCGGCCGGTGCTGCTCACCGGCGACAACAGGACCGCGGCCGAGAGCGTCGCCGCCGAGGTCGGGATCGACGAGGTGATCGCCGAGGTCCTGCCCGCCGACAAGGCGACCGTGGTCGAGCGGCTGCAGGGCGAAGGCCGGGTGGTGGCGATGGTCGGCGACGGCGTCAACGACGCTCCCGCCCTCGCCCAGGCCGACCTCGGGCTGGCGATCGGCACCGGCACCGACGTCGCGATCGAGGCCTCCGACCTGACGCTCGTCTCCGGCGACCTGCGTGGCGCCGCCGACGCGATCCGGCTCTCGCGCCGGACGCTGGGGACGATCAGGCAGAACCTCTTCTGGGCCTTCGCCTACAACGTCGCCGCCCTGCCGCTGGCCGCCAGCGGCTACCTGAACCCGGTCATCGCCGGCGCCGCGATGGGCCTCTCGAGCGTCTTCGTCGTCACCAACGCGCTGCGGCTGCGGAGCTTCCGGTCGGGGCGCGGGAACCTGAACCCCACCGACCTGCATTGAGAAACGACCACCAGAGAGGAAGACGACGCCATGACCCACCCCACCAACCCCGGCTACATCGACAACAAGGAGAAGGTGCTGAACCGCCTGCGCCGCGTCTCCGGCCAGGTCGGGGGACTGGAGCGGATGGTCGACGAGGAGCGCTACTGCATCGACATCCTCACCCAGATCTCCGCCGTCCAGGCGGCGCTCGACAAGGTCGCCCTGGAACTGCTCGACGACCACGCCCGGCACTGCGTGATCGGCGCCGCCGAGGGGGACCGCGACGAGATGACCGAGGAGATGATGGGCGCGGTCGGACGCCTGATCCGCAGCCGCTAGAGCATGGACCTCAACCGGCTCGCCGTCAGCGCCACGACCCACTGCCTGACCGGCTGCGCGATCGGCGAGATCCTCGGCATGGCGAGCGTCGCCGTCGGCTTCGCGGTCGCCTACCCCTTCGCCTTCCTCGCCAACCGCCACCCGATCGCCCGCGGCAAAGGGCACGCCGTGGTCCACGAGTACCACTGAGCGCCCGGCTCGCACGGGCGCAAGCGAGAGGCCCCGGTCTCCCGGGGCCTCTCGGAAAGCCACTCGCCTGTCAGGGCGAGGATACGCGCGTGGCGCGCTGGCTACATCATGCCGCCCATGTCCGGCATGCCACCGGGCATGCCGCCGCCGGCGCCACCCTCCTCCGGCGGTTCGGCGATGATCGCCTCCGTCACGAGGATGTTCTTGGCGATCGACGCGGCGTTCTGCAGCGCCGAGCGGGTGACCATGGTCGGGTCGATGACGCCGGCTTTGCTCAGGTCGCCGTACTCGCCGGTCGCGGCGTTGAGGCCTTCGCCGGCCTTCAGGTCGCGGACCTTGTTGACGACGACCGAGCCCTCCAGGCCGGAGTTCTCGGCGATCTGGCGGACCGGCTCCTCGAGCGAGCGGTGAATGATCCGGGCGCCGGTGACCTCATCGGGGTCCTCGACGATCTTCTCCGGGTCCAGGTCGCTCTGGGCGTTGAGCAGGGCGACGCCACCACCCGGCACGACACCCTCCTCGAGCGCGGCGCGGGTCGCCTGCAGCGCGTCCTCGACGCGGTGCTTCTTCTCCTTCATCTCGGTCTCGGTGGCGGCGCCGACCTTGACCACGGCGACACCTCCGGCGAGCTTGGCGAGGCGCTCCTGGAGCTTCTCGCGATCGAAATCGGAGTCGGTGTTCTCGATCTCCTGTTTGATCTGCTTGATCCGGCCTTTGATGTCGTCGCCCGAGCCGGCACCGTCGATCACCGTGGTCGTGTCCTTGGAGACGACGACGCGGCGGGCCTTGCCGAGCTGGTCGAGCTGGGTGTTCTCCAGTTTCAGGCCCATCTCCTCGGTGATCACCTCACCGCCGGTGAGGATCGCGATGTCCTCGAGCATCCGCTTGCGGCGGTCGCCGAAGCCGGGTGCTTTGACGGCGACGCCGGTGAAGGTGCCGCGGAGCTTGTTGACGACCAGGGTCGCCAGGCACTCGCCCTCGACGTCCTCGGCCACGATCAGCAGCGGCTTGCCGCCCTGCATCACCTGCTCGAGCACCGGCAGGATGTCCCGCACGGAGCCGATTTTCTGGTTGGCGATGAGGATGTAGGGCTCCTCCAGCACCGCCTCCATGCGGTCCTGGTCGGTGACCATGTACGGGGAGATGTAGCCCTTGTCGAACTGCATCCCCTCGGTGAACTCCAGCTCCATGCCGAAGGTCTGGCCCTCCTCGACGTTGACGACGCCGTCTTTGCCGACTTTCTCGATCGCGTCGGCGATGACGTTGCCGATCTCGTCGTCGGCGGCGGAGATGGCCGCCACGCGGGCGATCTGGTCCTTGCCGGCGACCTCTTTGGACTGCTTCTCGCGAAGGTTCTCGACGACCTCGTCGACGGCCTTCTCGATGCCGCGGCGCAGGGCCAGCGGGTTGGCGCCGGCGGCCACGTTCTTCAGCCCCTGGCGGACGATGATCTGCGCCAGCAGGGTCGCCGTCGTGGTGCCGTCGCCGGCGACGTCGTTGGTCGCCGTGGCGACCTCGCGGACGAGCTGGGCGCCCTGGTTCTCGAAGACGTCCTCGACCTCGACCTCGCGGGCGATGGTGACGCCGTCGTTGGTGATCGTCGGCGCGCCGAACTTTTTGTCGAGCACGACGTAACGGCCTTTGGGGCCGAGGGTGACCTTGACGGCGTCGGCGACGGCATCGACGCCGGCCTGCAGGGCTCCCCTGGCCTCCTCTGCGTACTTCAGCTCCTTGTGAGCCATGTGTTTTCAGTCCTCCTTGGTTCTAAGTCCGGTTGGGAAGGTCAGCCGACCTTGGCGAGGACGTCCGACTCGCGCAGGACGAGCAGGTCGTCGCCCTCGACCGTTACCTCGGTGCCGCCGTATTTGGAGTAGAGGACCTCGTCCCCCTCCGCGACGTCGAGCGGGCGGCGGCTGCCGTCCTCGTTGATCGCGCCGTCGCCGACGGCGACGACCTTGCCCTTCTGCGGCTTCTCTTTGGCCGTGTCGGGGAGGACGATGCCGCTGGCGGTCGTCTCCTCCTCCTCGATCGGCTTGACGATCAGCCGGTCCCCGAGGGGCTTCAGCTTCATCCGTGAACCTCCGTTATGGGTGAGTGTTTCTGGTGCAAAGTCAGGAAATGCCCCTGTAGAGCCGTTTGCGGCTCCTCAGGTCTTTGGCACTCTCAGGGTCGGAGTGCCAACAACAGGGAAAGATAGCGATGACCGGCCGTCGGTCAAGGCCGGATGGCGAATTGCCTCCGGGATGGGCGCGAATTCTCAGTCCGCGGCCAGCAGCCGGCAGCCGAGCAGGCGGGCGATCCCCTCGCCGCCGCGCGCCATCACCCAGTCGTGGTTCCACTCGAAGGCCGGCCGCAGCAGCGGCGCCAGCCGGTTCATCCACGGCGTCGTGGTGGAGACGTTCCACTCGTAGAGGACGGCGGTGACCCCGTCCTGCTCGTAGAGGCGCCAGCGCCCGACGCCTTCGAGCTCGCCGACCGCGTGGCCCTCCATCAGGTTGGGATGCTCGACGCGGGTCGTCGTCACCTCGAAGGAGACGCGGTAGGGCAGCAGGCTCTTCCAGACCATCCGCGAGACGCTGCCGACCCCGTCGCCGTCGCCGGGCCGCAGCTCCGCCGCCTCCTCCACCCCGCGCCACCAGCTCGGCCAGTTCTCCTGGTCGTGGATCGCCTGCCAGACCGGCTCGCGGGGGGAGTCCAGCAGCCAGGTGGTGAGGAAGGCGTACTCGGCCATCAGCGCCTACCCACGCGCCGCGGACCGGGGCGGTTCAGTTGTGATGCGGGGTCTCGCCATTGCCGAGGTGGGCCCGCGGCGGCTCGACGATCTGCGAGAAGCGGATCACCGTCACCAGATCGTCCTCGGAGATCGTCCGGCTGTAGATCTGCTCGAGGAACTTGGTGGTCTCCTCGAGGCGGCGGAACTCCGGGTTGTCGTGCTCGATGTCGCGCCGGGAGAGGTCGCCGAGGCGCTTCACCTCGACGTCGTCGATCACCGCGGTGAAGATCTTCTCGCGCGGGCTGTGGCGGAAGCCGACGGTGATCCAGACGACCTGGCCGCGCTCGTACTTGCCGCTCTTGTCGCCCAGCCGGATCGTCGCGCTCTTGCGCCCGCGCTTGAGCTGGTCGATGAAGACCGCCGAGTAGAAGTTGAGAACGTAGATGCCACCTCTCATGCGCGAGCGAGCGTATAGGACCGCGCCTGGGCGTGATCCTGGCGGTCTCCGCGTGTCTCCTCTCTGCCTCGGCACGCCTGGCTGGACGCCTGTCGGATCTCTCGATTGGAGTTTTCCGGCCCGGGGACCGATGAAGGGACCGTGACGTTCGCTACCCCCGACTTCCGCATCCTGCCGGCGGCGCTTCTCGGCGTCGCCGCGATTCTGCTGCTGTTCCCCCTCGCCGGCCAGGCGGGGGCAGCGACCTGCGGCGGCAAGCACGTGACGATCAAGGGCACCGCCGGCAACGACCACATCGTCGGCAAGAAGGCCAGCGACGTGATCGACGGTGGCGGTGGCGACGACGTGATCAGCGGCGGCCCCAACGGCAACGACACGATCTGCGGCGGCACCGGTGACGACGAGATCGACGGCGGCCGCGGCTTCGACTCCCTCTACGGCGAGGAGGGCAACGACAAGCTCTCCGGCGAGACCGGCTCCGACATGCTCGACGGCGGCGGTGGCGACGACGACCTCTCCGGCTCGAAAGGGGCCGACGGCCTCAACGGCGGCCCCGGCGAGGACTCGCTGCTGAGCTTCAAGGGACCGGACAAGCTCGACGGCGGCTCCGGCGACGACTTCATCGACGGCCAGCAGGGCAGCGACTCGATCGACGGCGCCGGCGGCGACGATCGCATCCTCGGCGACAAGGGCAACGACTCGATCGACGGCGGGCCGGGCATGGACACGGTCGAAGGCGGCCCCGGCGACGACGGCCACCTGGTCGGCGGCCCCGACGCCGACCAGGTGATCGGCGGCGCCGGCATCGACAACGCCGACGGCGGGCCGGGCGACGGCGACGTCGTCCGCGGCGACAACGGCACCGACGTCCTCTCCGGCGGCGAGGGGGCCAACGACATCGTCTCCTACGCGAGCGCCAGCCGCGGCGGGATCCAGGTCGACCTGGGAGCCAACAAGGCCAAAGGCGACGGCCATGACGACCTCAGCGACTTCGAGGACGTGGTCGGCTCGCCCCAGGACGACACGATCGTCGGCAACGGCCAGAACAACCGCATCGACGGCGGCGTCGGCGACGACACCCTGATCAGCGGCGACGGCGGCGGCCAGGCCTTCGGCGGCCCCGGAACCGACACCTGCGAGGGCTTCGCGATCGAGACCTCCTGCGGCCCGGAAGCCCCGCCCCCCTCCGGCCTCGCCTACGCGATCCTCAACCAGGGTCTCGACGGCGCCAGCCTGATCATCCAGGGCAGCCCCGACGGCGACGACATCCGCATCTCCAGCGGCCCGGCCGGCTGGACGATCTCCGACGCGATCCCGATCTTCGCCGGCGAAGGCTGCGACAACCCGCCGAGCAACCAGAACGTGGTGGTCTGCCCGGCCCAGGGCGCGCTGCCGCTGATCGTGGTGACCGGCGGTGCCGGCGGCGACCAGATCGTCGTCGACCAGAGCATCCCCGCCAGCGCCAAGGTCCGGATCAACGGCAACGCCGGCAGCGACACGCTGGTCGGCGGCCCCGACGACGACGTGCTGGAAGCGGGCGAGAACTACAACGGCCCCGACAACGGCAACGACCGCCTCGAAGGCGACGGCGGCAGCGACGTCCTCTACGCCGACCCCGGCGCCGACGACCTGCTCGGCGGCTCCGGCAACGACCTCCTGGTCAACTCGGTCCCCACCTGCCAGGGCCACAGCTTCGACGGCGGCGCCGGCGAGGACACCGTCTCCTACGCCCGCTCGGACGACAACCTGCGGGTCGCCCTCGGCGGCAGCGGCGCCCCCGCCGGCTGCGGCAACGGCGACAGCGTGCTCGGCAGCAACGAGAGCCTCGAGGGTTCCGACGGGCCGGACGTGCTGATCGGCGACGGCGGCGCCAACAGCTTCCTCGGCCACCTCGGTGCCGACACCTTCATCGCCAGGGGCGGCGCCGACTTCATCGACGCCGTCGACGGCAGGCGCGACAAGCAGATCAGCTGCGGTGGCGGCAACGACGAAGTCGTCCGCGACCCGAAGGACCCGCGCGGCTCCAGCTGCTGAGCCGCCGCTCCGGCCGAGCCGGCGTCCCCTAGAAACCCTCCTCGCCGATCAGCGGCACGAAGCGACAGGGCCCGATCGCCTCGCGCTCGATCTCCTCGCCGTGACGGCGCAGCACGGTGAGGAGATCCGCCTCCTCGCCGGCGATCGGCACCACCAGCCGGCCGCCGTCGGCGAGCTGGGCGAGCAGGGTGGGCGGCGGCGCCGGTGCCGTGGCGTGGACGGCGATCGCGTCGAACGGCGCCCGCTCCGGCACGCCGCGGCTGCCGTCGCCGACCAGCAGCTCGACGTTCTCGATCGCCAGCGAGGTGAGCGCGTCGCGGGCGCCGCGGGCCAGCTCCGCGTGACGCTCGACGCCGACCACCTCGGCCGCGAGCAGCGAGAGCACCGCCGCCGAGTAGCCGGAGCCGGTGCCGACCTCGAGCACGCGCTCGGGACCGGTCAGCTCCAGCGCCTGGCAGATCGCGGCGACGATCCAGGGCTGGGAGATCGTCTGCTCCTCGGCGATCGGCAGCGCCGAGTCGGCGTAGGCGCGGTGGCGCATCTTCGGCGGCACGAACAGCTCCCGCGGCACCTCGCCCATCGCCGCCAGCACCCGCTCGTCCCGGATCCCCCGTCCCCGCAGCTGCCGCTCGACCATCCTGGCCCGCTGCTCGGCGAAGTCCCTCATGGGATCTGACGCCGTCAGTAGATGTAGTTGCGGAGTTTCGGCGGGTCGAGGACGGTGACCCGGCCGCGGCCGGAGCGGACGACGCCGGCGCGCTCGAGCTCGGCGAGGAAGCGGCTGACGGACTCGCGCGAGGTGCCGGCGAGCTGGGCGAGGTCGGTCTGGTTCATCCGGATCGTCACCTCTTCGCCGGCGCCGTTGCCGCCCTCGGCCTCACGGGAGAGCTGGGCGAGGATGCCGGCGACGCGGCTCGGCACCGTCTGGAAGGACTGTTTGGAGAGGCGGACGTTGGCGGCGCGGAGACGGCGGACGAGCCCGGCGACCAGCTTCAGGGCGATCTCCGGGTGGCGGGCGAGCAGCGAGCGGACGTCGTTCGCCGGCAGGGCCAGCAGTTCGCCGTCGGTCAGCGCCTCGGCGCTGGCCGAGCGCTCGTCGCCGTCGAGCATCGCCAGCTCGCCGAAGATCTCACCCGGGCCCAGGGTGGCGAGGGTGATCGCGCGCCCGTCGGAGTGCTCGCGGGTGACGCGGAAGCTGCCGTCTTTGACGATGTAGCAGGCGTCGGAGCTGTCGCCCTCGTGGAAGACCCGGGTCCCCGCCGGGAAGGAGCGCGGCACGGCGACGTGGGAGAAGCGCTCCAGCTCTCCCTGCTCGAGATCGGAGAAGAGCGGCACGCTCCTCAGCAGCTCGACGGCGCTCTGCTCCCTGTCAGACACTGTGGCGATTATGGCAACGGGGCGAGCGGGCGCGGACAGACTGCGTATTCATCGACGTCTCAGCCACTCGGCCAGGAGGGGATCGAGGAGGTACGGCCGGCTATCGGCGTTGCGCTGGACGTGGCGCTGATCCGCGAGGAGCCGCTCGAGCGCCTCCCGCAGCGTCGAACGCGGAGTGCGATGTTCGTCAGCCACGAGGCTGCCAGTTGGAGCTTGACCATCGCCGAGCGCCATCAGGACCACTCGCTCATTCCTGTCGAAGCCGTCCCACAGCGCTTGGAGAGCGTCCGCCGTCTCGGTCAGAGCCAAATCGATCGCGGCCGCCGCGTGACTCGCCACGCTCTCCGCGTGGTCGAGTACTTCGTATAGGCGGTGGGCAAGAAGGATCGTGCGCTGAGGGTGCCCGCCGGTGAAGACGAGAAGCTCGTCGATGGCGCTGCCGGGCTTCAGGCCGTCGGCCGCGATCGGAGCTTCGATGTCGTTGGCCGCTTCAGCGAGTGGCAGGATGGAGAGCTCAAGCGGCCGAGCCTGACCATAGAACGGCCGCTCGTACTCGGCGAACAGGGCCCGCATCAATGACGGCTGGCTTCCCGCGAACACATAGGCAGCGGCCTCGCCATGGTGCTGGGTCACCGAGCGAGACAGCCCATCGAGTGCGTCGTCCGCGACCAGCAGATCCTGGAGCTCGTCGAAGCAGATGACGGTCAACTGGCCATCCCGTTCGAATAGGGCGCGTGGTACATCGAGCAGCTCGAGGAGGGCGGCGCGAGCCTCGTCGGCTGCCAAGCGCGGCGCCTGGGGCGCCACAGTGAGGCCCACGCCGGCTACCGAAGCGGTCACTCCCAACCGACCCGCCCAACGCCTGACCCTGCGACCCGGCTCCTCCGGCAGCTCACGGTATGCGCGAGCGACACGAGCTGCCACATCGCCAACCGTGGACACCCTGGAGAGATCGACCCGTACCGCGCGATGGCCAGCTTCCCGCATGGCGCCGATGTGAGCTTCGAGCAGGCTGCTCTTGCCAAATCGGCGCGGAGCCGCGAGGCGGATGGCCACTCGGTTGGCCGCCGCCGTCTGGAGCGCTTCGAGCTCGGAGCGGCGGTCGATGAGCTGTGCAGGCGATACGGGGCCTTGGTAGCTGAACGGGTTCACCGCACCTAGATGAGTAGTTCCACGACTCAGGCCACGTAGTCGACCAGCGCCCGCGAGGGTCGGCCGAGCTGGTGGTTGAGCGCGACTGCCGCGGCGAGCGCGAGAAAGCGGCTGGCGATGCGAGCCCGCAGCCCGCGCAGGGTGCGGGCACCGTGGCGCTCGAGGGTGAGGATGTCCTTGGCGGTCCAATAGATCGACTCGATCCGCTGGCGCAGCGGGGCGAGATGTGGCCCCGAGCCGGGCTCGTCCCTGCGGCGCGGCCGCACGACGGTCGCGCCGAGGGCGGCGGCGTCGGCTTCGAAGTCGGCGCCGGCGTATCCCTTGTCGCCGAGGACGGTGAGCGGCCCTGAGCGGTTGACCCGCCCCAGCAGCCGCAGGCAGACCTCGCGCTCGCCTTCCTTGGGCGAGGTCAGCGCCATCGCCCGCGGCGTGCCATCGGGCGCCATCAGGGTGTGCAGCCGCAGGCCCCAGAAGTAGCGACTGTGGGAGGCGCAGTAGCCGTAGTCGGCGGCGTCCGAGAGCGCCCCGCCGAGGCTGCTGGCCCCGCCGCGCTTGACCGTCTCGCGCGAGCGAGCGCACTCCACCGGGGTGGAGTCGACGAGCAGCAGGTCGTCGTCCCAGCCGGGGCTCTGGCTGGCGAAGGCGGCGATCATCGCCTCGATCGCATCGGCGAGGCGGTCGCGGCGCTTGTGGAAGCCCGAGCGCTTGGTCAGGGTGGGGAACAGGTGCCTCAGCCGCTTGGGCGCGATCCGGGCGAAGCGGGCATCTGAGGTGATGCCCATGATCGCCTGGGCGACGCAGAGGGTGACGACCTCGGCGTCGGTCAATCTTCTCCTGGCGTTCTTCTTGCCTTTGGGCAGGAGATCGTCGGCGGTGCAGAACACAGAGGTGAGCAGCAGGTCGAGGTCGGCGAGCATCGGGGCCCCTTCGGGTCGGCGGTGGGTTTGAGCACCGCCGACTTCGACCGCGTTGCTCAGCGCACCTGCCCGCGCGCCTCCGGCTGGAGGGGATTCGTGGAACTACTCATCTA
>CAVPEX010000049.1:0-9011 GCA_963703585.1 uncultured Solirubrobacterales bacterium
GTGTAGGGCGACACTCACTTTGACCACGACGGCGACACTCAGCCTGAGCAGGTAGGACCACGAGAAAGCCCGGCCGAAGGCCGGGCTCCTCATCGGCGTCGCTCGGGTGAAGGCGGGAGCTACTCCCCCATCACCTCCGCCACCGCCGCCTGGGCGGCGGACTCGTCGACGATCGACTTCTCGGCGGCGAAGGTGGCGATCAGCGCCTGGGTGGCGAGGTTGTTGAGCGCCCTGGGGATGCCCCGGGAGCGCTCGTGCAGCAGCGTGACCGCGTCGTCGGAGAAGAGCCGGTCCTCGCGGCCGGCCAGCTTCAGGTGGTGGGCGAGGTAGTCGGCCGATTCGGCGGCGTCCATGCCGGCCAGCTCGTAGCGCAGCGCGATCCGCTGGTCGAGCGCCGCGAAGGAGCCCATCCGCAGCTTGCGCCGCAGTTGCGGCTGACCGAGCAGGATGCCGGCGAAGGGCCGCACCGAGTCCATCTCGGAGTTGGTCAAGAGCCGCAGCTCCTCGAGCTGGGAGGCGGAGAGCAGATGCGCCTCGTCGACGATCAGGAGGACGCGCTTCTTGCGCTCCTCGCGCTCGCGCGCCAGGAGGTCTTGGGCCTGGGGGATCAGCATCGCCTTGTGAAAGCGCGGCTCGCCGCCCAACCGCGCGACGATCTCGGTGTAGAGGCCACGCGAGCCGATCGCCGGGTTGGCGAGGTAGATCACGGTGTGGCGGGAGGGGTCCAGTGACGCGACGGCGGCGCGCAGCGCCGTCGTCTTGCCCGCCCCGACCTCGCCGGTGAGCAGGCCGAGCGCCTCCGAGTCGACCAGGTAGGAGATCCTCGCGGTCGCCTCCGCGTGGGAGGCGAAGCGGTGCAGGGAGCCCGGCGGCAGGCCCGCCCCGAAGGGCGGGCCCGAGAGGCCGAAGTAGGGCTGGATGCGATCGATGCTCATCTATTCCTCCTTGCTGTCGTCGTTGTCTTCACGCTCGAGGCGGCGGAACTCGATCCCGCCGCTGCGCGCGAGCAGCTCGCGTTCGTGCTCGGTCTCCAGCAGCGCCAGGTAGTCGATCCCGGTCGGCGAGGCGGGCTCTTGGCCCAGGTCTGCCTCCGCGCGCGGGTGCACGTGGCGGGAGACCTCGTGGGCCACCGCCTCCCCGAAGGAGCGCCCGCCCCAGCGCACCTCGACGGCGCCGAGCGCGTAGGGGTCGAAGAGCAGCTCGACGCTGCGCCCGCAAAGGACGGCGTCGACCTCGTAGCGGTTGCCGTGCAAGGAGACGGTCGCCGTCTTTGACACCGTTCGCGCGACGCTCCACAGGAACGCCTCGCGCAACTCCTCGGAGTCGGCGTAGCGGGGGCGGGCCGAGGCGAAGCGGACCGCCGGCGCCTCTTCGGTCTCGGTGTGGACGCGGCGGTGGTAGGAGCGCTCCAGCCAGGCCCGCAGCAGGCGGTTGAGCTCGGGCAGGCTGAGCCCCTCTTTGCGCTGCGCCTCGAGCAGGAACTGTTCGCGCAGGGTGCGGAAGAAGCGCTCGATCTTGCCCCGCCCCTGCGGGCGCCCGGGCTTGGAGTGGATCAGGCGGATGCCGAGCACCGCGCAGGCGCGCTGCAGCTGGCCGGAGGCAAACGGCGAGCCGTTGTCGACGTAGAGGGCCTCGGGCACGCCGCGGGACTCCAGCGCCGCCCGCAGGGTGCGCTCTAGGCGCAGCTCGGTCTCGGCCGGCTCGAAGAAGGCACCGACGCAGAGTCGCGAGTGGTCGTCGAGGATCGCGAAGCAGATCGCCTTGCGCCGCACCGTCCCGCCGCGCTCGGTGGCCACCACCGGCCCGTGCAGCGCGTCGCCGACCCACAGCTCGTTGGGACGCTCGGCCTCAAAGCGCCCGAAGCCGACCTGCGGGCCGGCCTCGCCCCGCCGCAGCCCCTCCCGCGCCAGGTGGCGCTGCACCGTGCGCACGGTGGGCACGGCCTCGCCGTGCAGGCGGCGCAGGATCTCGGCGATCTGGGCACCGGTGCGCTGCGGCGCCTCGCGGCGCAGGTCCGCGGCCTGGGCGAGGATCGCCGGGTCGGTGCGCGGTCCGACCTCGCGCAGGGCCGGCTTCAGCGCCTCGAAGCCGCCGCGGCGGTAGGCGCGGATCCAGCGGTCCAGGGTGCCGCGGGCGACCTGGCGCAGGCCGTCGGTGGGGTGGGCGTGCAGCTTCGCCGCGCTCTCGCGCACCAGGGCGCCCCGCTCGCGCGCGGTGAGGCGATCGTCGGCCGCCTCGCGGATCAACGCGTAGCGGAACAGCGCCTCGGTGGTTCGCCAGTCGTTCAAGTCCTCTCCCTTCGGTCGCTCTCGCTTGCCGGCGCCACCCTCACGGCGCTCGACGAGGCCGGGAAGGGGCGATCCGTGTTGGCGAGCAGAAGGCCCCCGCTCGCTGCGGCCGAAAAGGCGGCCTTGGAGACGGGCGCGGACGCCCCGAAGCGCTCCTTCGCGGCCCGGTGGGATGCTTCTATGAAGTCAAGGGCACCTCGACGAGGCGGTTGAAGAGGTTCCTGGAGAGGTGGCGCTTGAGCGATCGCATCGCCTCGCGCTTGGTCTTGCCCTCGCCGATCCTGCGGTCGAGGTAGGCGCGCGTCTCGGGGTGGTGCAGCGAGCGGCTGAGCGCGATCGTGTGGATCGCGTTGTTGACCTGGCGATCGCCGCCGCGGTTGAGGCGGTGACGGACCGTCTTGCCCGACGAGGCCGGGATCGGCGCCGTCCCGTTGCAGCGCGCGAAGGCCGCCTCGCTCTTGAACCGACCCGGGTCGCAGACGAGGAGCTTGGCGGCCGAGATCGGCCCGACTGCCCGCCTCCTCGAGCAGGGTCGGGGCGAGCGAGCGGACGAGCCCGGTGAGCTCCTGCTCATAGCGGGAGGCGTCGGCCGCGAGCGCGCGCGAATGGGCCGCGAGGTCGCGCATCACCGCGAGCACCGCGCGCTCGGCGATCTCCGCGTCCTGGCGGGTGCGCATCCTCGCGAGGCGCCGCTCGAGCTGCTTGCCGCCGCCCTCGCCGATCCGCTCGCGCAGCGCCACCGGGGCAGTGACGTGCAGCGACTGCAGCTGGTTGAGAAGCCGCGTGCGCTCGCTCACGCACGAGCGGTAGGCGGCCAGCAGCGCCGCGAGCGCAGCCCGCGCGCCGCCTGCCCTCGGCGTCGAGAGGCCCTCGCCGGCAAGCACCTTCTTCGCCGCCGCCAACGCGTCGATCCGGTCGGACTTGCCGGCGCGTCGGTCGCGGCGGCGCGGGCGCTCCACCTCCACGACCGAGCAGCCCGTGCGCTGGAGGTGCTCGCAGAGGCCGGCGCCATAGCTGCCCGTGCCCTCGATCCCGAAGACGAGCTGCCGGCCATCCGCCGCGAGACCGGCTGCCCAGCGTTCGAGCTCGTCGGTAGCCGGCGGCGCCGACCTCGATCACGAGCTCCCCGAGCAGCTGTCCCAGCTGATCCAGCGCCACCGCGAAGTGGCTTCCTTGTGAGTGTCGACCCCGACTGCGATCATTGCTTCCTCCTCATCCTCGTTGACCTGGGTGATGTGGAGGCCGCCGGACAGAGCTGTGTCGAGTGATGTCCAGGCTTCTATGAAGTCACGGCGGCATCCGTGGACGGCGGCGGGAGACAGATCCCCACAAAGGCACCGGATGGCCAGCCAGTTGGCGAGTCATCCCGCCGCCGTCCACACCCTCGAAGGGCCGTCGGACGCCCCGACCCGGTGGCCTCCTCCACTCGCCCTACGGGCTCGCTGCGGAGGCCACCGGCCTACCGCACTCCAGGAGCCCAGCAGGCACCGATGAAGCTACACAGCCACCTCGATCGCCTCGATCAGCGCCGCGAGCGGTGCCTCCGCGGGTGGCGCACGGGGCGGGAGCGCGCCCAACTCGACGGCCAGGGCACAGAAGCCGGCGCGGCGACCCGCGGCGAGGTGCCGCGCCCGGCGCAGCCAGCCCCGTGCGGTCGCCTCGGGGACCCCGGCGCGGGCCGCGGCGGGCCGGTGTCCACGGCCCTCGGCGGCCAGCTCGAGCGCCCCGAGGATCAGCTCGGCGAGATCCATGCGCCGGGCGTAGAGGAAGGAGGGCAGTAGGGCGTGGGTGCGACCGCAGGCGCGGCAGATCGCCCGGGCGACGCGCAGCCGCCTCGTCTCTTCGTGCCGCCGCGCCCAGCGCCGGTAGGAGCCCCAGCGGCCGAGCTCCCCGCCGCAGGCCGGGCAGCGGGCGCCGGCGGGCAGCTCGGGGCCGATCCCCTCCTCCAGCGCAGACTCGACCTCGGACTCTCGAACGCCTACGATCACCACGCGACGTACCTGTCGTTGGCGAGGGGCCCGTTGATCTCGGCAATCTGGGGCTCCTCGCCGTTTCTCTTTCAGCGAAGGGGTAAGCCTCCCATCACGAAATGGCCGCGCCCCCGTCGCTCCGCCTCCTCCTACGTCGTCGGCTCCGCGACGGGGGCGCCCACCGGGACGAAGGCAAAGACAAGGGTCAGGCGCTCAGCAGAGATGCTCAGCCTGAATGACGCTGAGAGCTGGGTTCGTGCTCAAGCGGGATGTCGCTCAACAGCGCCCAGCAAGCGCGCCTGCGTCGCGATTACCTTCAACGGCGCGAGGACCGGGCGCGTCGCCGCGCCAAGGCTCAGCGCATCGTCGCTCGCCTTCGTCACGGCCCGGAGGACTTCCTCGAGGAGATCGACCGCGAGGCGCTGCGGGTCTGTCGCACCTGCGAGGAGATCGCCTACCCCGATCCTGAGCGGGCGCGCTACGAACGCCGTAGCTACGACGTCGCCTTCCGCTGCCACTTCTGCAGCAGCCGAGACCTTGCGGAGTGGAAGCCGGTAGCGGGGGGCGCGGAGGTCGAGCAATGAGGGCGGGGGAGAGCCCTGTGCGCCCCCGCCATTGGAGAGCCGTGGTCGCTTGTCTTCATCTCCTGCAGGGATGGCTGCGATGAAGACGGCTGGCAGTAAACGAAAGGCGATGGCGCTCAAGCCGAACGCGGTGCCGATACCGCCGCGCCCGACCAAGGAGCGACGCCGCACCGTGCGACCGGCTGGCGGCGGGGAGGAGGCGCGGGAGCGATTCGCCCGCACCTTCGCCGACGTTCTCTCAGGACGCTTCGGCGGGAGCTGGGCCGTCGAGTGGGAGGGTTCGGATCGTGCCCCGCTGCCCTCGGATCGGGACGGGCGGTCCCTCGCCGGCGAGGAATAGCCTCGCCCGCTGGGCGATGGGCATCTTGCCGTTGCGCCCGCCGTCGCTCGTCCGCCACACGAAGACCGAATCAAAGACCGAGTGCAGTACGCGGCGCTGATCTTCGAGGGTGAGGTCATCCCAGACTTGCTCTAGGTCAGCCTCGATCTGCGCTGGCTGTCGCTCTAGATCGCGCTCGGCGCGCTCTTCGAGCAGCGCGTCGACCCGCGCTTGGCGGCCTTCGACAGTACGCAAGTAGACCTCTGATTCCGGGCCGCCCAGCGCTTTGGCAAGGCGCTCGTCCAGGGCGGCGTCTCGCTCGGCTTCGGCGGCAGCGATTTCGGCGTCGAGGTCTGAGCCGTCCTCCTCTCGCGTGTAGGCGGTCGCGTTCTTGGCGAACGAAAAGAGATGCCCGAGGACGAAAGGCTCGATCACGCTGGCCTTGACCGAAGCCGGTGCCGGGCAGCGCCCACCGGCCTTGTCGGGCTTGCAGCCGTATTCGAGGAAATCTTTGCCATGGCGCGTCCGGCCCATCTTCGGCTTCATCGCGTAGCTGCATCCCCCGCAGCGGAGGACTCCCGAGAGAAGGCCGGTGCCTTTTCCCGAGCGGCCGGGGTGGACGCCACGCGCCTTGTTGGCCGCCTGCCACTCGGCCAGGGTCACGATTGGCTCGTGCGCATCGGGGTTGACGATCTTGCCGGCCCGCGCCTCGCCGAGATAGACCCGGTTGCGGACGATGGTGCCGACGCTGGCGACCGTCCAGTGCCTGTTTTCCCAGGGCGTCACGACCCCTTCCTCCTCCAGAAAGCGCGCGAGCTGCGCCCAGGAAATCCCCGTGGCGCGGCGGCGGAACAGCTCATGAATCACCGGCCCAACTTCTGGATCTGGTTCGAGCACGCGGTCCTCGTTGCGGCGGTAGCCGGTTGGCACCTTGCCGGAGACGTGGATGCCCCGCGCCACTGCCGACTTACGGGCCGCGTTCCAGTTTTCACGGATGCGGGCCAGCTCCAGCTCGCCGAGCGCGGCGAAGAGGTCGGCGAGGAACTTGCCCATGTAGCCCGACGTGTCGATCCCCTCGGCCACCGTGCAGAGGACGCCATCGGCGGCGCGGATGCGGGCCAAGAGGTTGGCCGAGTCCTGAACCGAGCGGCCGAAGCGGTCAAGGCGAGCGACGACAAGGCCACCCGTGGCACCGGCCTCGATCCTCTCCATCGCGGCGTTCAGGCCTGGCCGGTTGGCCTTCGAGCCCGGCTGGTCGAGGTCTTCGTGCCATTTGGCGATCCGGTGGCCTTGTGCCTTCGCCCACGCCCTGACACGCTCCTTTTGCTCTCCGGGCGAGATGAAAGCATCGCCCGTGCGACCTCCGACGCGCGAAACGCGGATATAGCCGTCGAGTTTCATTGGGTTGCCCCCCTTACGTTAGAGACTGAACGGCAAACAGGGGACCGAGCTGGCCGATGTGATCGTCAACAAGATCAAGGAGGCCGTCGACAAGGTCGCCTTCAAATGAGGAACGGGGCGCCTTCTTCCCGAACGGGTGGGAGGAAGGCGCCCCGCGCTCAGTCCGTTTGCCGCCCAAACCGCCTCGCGTGAAAGACTCGCGCGATGCCAGATTCCCGCAGTTACGACCGCCCGCCCGCCGACATCCGACCGGTGAGCATCGATCCCGCCTTCGTCGAAAAGCGCCGATGGCACTCAGACCGCGACGGTCAGCGGCCTCAGCCGCCCGCTCAGCGTCGCTACCGACAGCTGTGGCTACGCCTGGGTCTCGAACTCGGGCAATATCCTCTCGCCTGCTCGAGCGCACCCAGATCCTCGTTCGCATGGGACCGGCGCTGGGCGACGGCCTCGTCAACCTCTTCGACCTTGGCATCGTCATCTCGGTCGCCTTCCTGCTCGCCGCCATCTCCTCGCTCGACCTGACCCAGGCGATCACCGGCAAAGCTCAGGGCAAGGACAGCCAGACTCGCGCCGCCGACACCGTCGTCTCCGCAAGGACGCCAGGGATCAAGCAGGTGAAGGTCGAGCCCGACGAGAAGGTCGTCGGCTGCGGCGAGGCGATCGGCACCGTCTACGAACTGAGCGACGGCCGCACGGTGATCGTCTGCGAACCGGGGCTGACCGCTGGCGCTGCCGTTAGCCGTTCAACTTCAGGACGACTGACTTGGTCAGCGTCGTCTTGACGCCACCGGTTGGCGTGTAGGAGAGCTTCAGCTTCACCCTCGCCTTGCCGCTGTTCTCGAGCCGGGCGAGGGCGTTGCCCTTGGCGACGATCGGAAGCTTGACCCTGCCGGCTGTTTTCGGCGACCTGGTCTGCTTCTTGACCTTCTTGCCGCTGAGGACGAGATTGCCGGGGGCACCGAGATTGACGGTCAGCGTGCCCGTGCCCTGGGCCTTGCTCAGCTTCACGTTCTTGCCCGGATTGAAGGCGACGAAGGTCGCAGTCACCGCCTTGGTGCCGCCTTCCATCGTCAGCGCGCAGGCCTTGCCGCTGCAGGCGCCGCCGTAGCCGCCGAAGGCGAAGCCCTGCTTTGCTTTCGCGCCGAGGGTGACCGGCGTGCCGGGCGGCAGGATCGCTTGGCAGGTAGAGCCGCAGTCGAGGCCGCCGGCGCTGCTCGTCACCGTGCCCCCGGCCGGGTTGAAGACGCCAACGGTGAGCAGCTGATTGCCGATCGTGCGAACCGCGTTGACGATCAGGCGACCGTAGTTTCCGCTCCAGAATGCCTCCCCATAGGCGTCGCCGATGTAACCGGTGATCGCGACGACCCGAGCCTTGCGGGCGACGGCGATCGTCCCGTCATTCCAGGTGGCGACCAGCGAAGCTCCTGGCACCAGTTGATTGGTCGTGTTGGTCTTGCTGAACAGCGATCCGACGCCCTGCATCAGCGGGTTTGCCGGGTCGAAGGCGCCGAGCAGCCTGGCGGCGTTCGAGTTGTCCCCGAGGGTCACCGGTAGGTAGCCGCCGGTTGCGAAGCGACCGAGCGGGTCACTGTCCTCCCAGGTGTCGTAGGCGGTGGCCACGACGACGCCGCCGCCGTCCGCGTAGTCGGCCAGCGCATTGCCCCAGCCGATCGAGTCGATGTAGTTGCCGTCGCCGATGCTGACGACGAGGTCGTAACCGGCCAGCTGCGCCGCGGTCGGCGTCGCGCCGCCTTTGCCTTCGCCGGTGCTGACCAGGTCGACCGCCGCGACGTCGGGGAAGGCGGCAACCTGCCCGGCCAGTCGTTTCGGCAGGTCCGGGGCTGCTTCGGCGAGGAGGACTCGATAGGCACCCGGAGAGGCGGCGACTTGGGGGGCGAAGGTGCCGAGGGCACCGGCCGCGCAGGTGAGCAGGACGAGGAATTGCGCTCTCATCGCCTCGATCCTAGTCGAGGCCCCTCTAATACAGCCGTCGAGGTCGAGCTTCGTCGGGCTGCCCCCCTTACGTTAGAACTGAACGGCAAGCAGGGGACCGAGCTGGCCGATGTCATCGTCAACAAGATCAAGGAGGCGGTGGACAAGGTCGCTTTCAAATAGGCGAGGGGTGGCGAGGTTCACCCCTGGGGGTCCTGGTCGGCGCGGGCGCTGGCGCTGAACATGGTCGGGCAAGCAGCACTCACCGACTTGAAGGAGACAGACAATGACCCGCAAGCACAAGATCCGCAGCCTGATCCTCGCCCTCGCCGCCTCGGCCCTCGCCGTCTCCGGCCTCGCCGGCAGCGCCAGCGCCGCCGGCCCGGCCCCGACGAAGGTCCTGATCCAGGCCGAGTCCGGTGGCTTCTTCGGCTTCGTCAAGAGCCCCAGCCTCGAATGCAAGAGCGAACGCACCGTGACCCTCTACAAGCAGCTCGGCTCCAAGCAGCGTCCGGCC